>NZ_JBEPTC010000001.1:0-721425 GCF_040549275.1 Thalassospira sp. MBR-102 | reverse complement strand
GCCACGCGCGCATGGATAAAACTGAAATCGATCACGGCATCGATCTTACGAAGCAAATGATCGCTGGGGACCAAACTGTCGAGTGTCACCATCTCTAGTTCGGTTTGATGTGGGCTGGGTTTCTTAAGCATTCCCCATTGAATCAAAAGTCCCCGCCAATGGCGAGGACTTTGTCAGCAGTCTGAGACCGGGGCGATATACCCCGGTCTCTGGTGACGGATATAGCGATCCGTAAGATCAGTTTTCTTCCATCGACATCAGTGATGCGTTGCCGCCCGCCGCCGTCGTATTGATGGTAATGGTTTTTTCGGTCGCAAAACGATGCAGGAATGTTTCGTCAGGCAACGCACCGTCATCGTCAGCACCGCTATCGGAAATCAGCGACAGGATCGCCCCGTCACGTTTTGCCAGAAGCTGCTTGAAAGCCGTTACACGATCAAGCGGCGCAACACAGGACACACCGGCGACATCGCCATCATACATCACGGCAATGCCGACCTTAGATGACACAACGCCGATAAGCTTTATCGGGAGGCCTGCTTCGAGCGCAAATACCGGAAGATCACCAAGCCATTTCTGATCGCCTGCCACAATTACCGCATTGCCCGCAGCAAGGGCTGCGGCGATATGACGGATAATCCGGGATGGCTCGGCATCCTTTTCGGCCTGAACCAGATAGACACCACGTCCCAGCATATAAAGGTCGTTGGTTTCACCGGTCGGCCCGGGCATCCGGGTCGGCGCAACAAAGCCGTTTTCCGAAATTGCGGCAAAATTCGCGATCAGTTCGGCATTTTCCGACAATTCGCTGACCGGGGCGGCTGCCAGTTTGGCCGCGAAATTTTCCAGAAGACGAACACGTTCATTGCCATCCGTCGCCTGCCATTTGACCTGTGCTGCCTGCAGGAAGCGGTATTCCTCGTCTGCCAGCGATGTCTTAATCACGATAGGCGAGCGGTCATCGGCAATGGCGGCACTACCAGCGGCCTTTTGACCGGCTTCAGTCACCGGCTTGGCAAAGCGTTCGACATAGTGCGGACCGCCTGCTTTCGGGCCGGTACCAGATTTACCCTGACCGCCGAACGGCTGCACGCCAACAACAGCCCCAATCATGTTGCGGTTCACATAGCAGTTGCCAACACGCAGCTTTTGCGAAATCTGGCGCACGGTGCTGTCGATACGGGAATGGATGCCCATGGTCAGGCCATAACCGGACGCATTGATCTGATCGAGAACTGTGTCCAGATTGCGCGCCTTGTAGCGAACAACGTGAACAACCGGGCCAAACACCTCACGTTCAAGAACATCAAGCGACGGAATTTCGAAGCAATGCGGGGCAAAGAACGTGCCGTCATTGCATTCGGGCAAGATGTTACAGGCATGCAGCAGCTTGGCTTCCTTGGTCATGCGTTCGGCATGCGCGACAAGGTTTTTGCGCGATTTTTCGTCAATTACCGGTCCGACGTCGATATCAAGAAATTTCGGGTCACCAACACGCAGTTCCTTCATCGCCCCGACCAGCATGTGGCAAAGTTTATCGGCGATGTCTTCCTGAACGAACAAGACGCGCAGGGCCGAGCAACGCTGCCCGGCGGACTGGAATCCGGAAATGATCGCATCCTGAACAACCTGTTCCGGCAATGCGGTTGAATCGACAATCATCGCATTCTGGCCACCGGTTTCGGCGATCAAAGGCAACGGAACACCCGGGCGCTTTGCCAGCGCCTGATTTATGACCTGCGCCGTTTCAGTCGAACCGGTAAATGCCACCCCCGCAATACGCGGGTCATTGATCAGGATGTTGCCAATCACCCGGCCCGGCCCCGGCAACAGCGTGAATGCCGCCCCCGGCACGCCCGCAGCAAGAATAAGTTCGGCGGCCTTAGCCGCGACAAGCGACGTCTGTTCGGCCGGTTTGGCAATCACGGCATTCCCGGCGGCAAGTGCAGCACTGACCTGGCCCAGGAAAATCGCAAGCGGGAAGTTCCACGGACTGATGCAGACGAAAATGCCGCGCCCTTCAAGGATGCTGCCCTCGCGGAAGCTTTCTTCTGCCCTGTTGGCATAATAACGGCAGAAATCGACAGCTTCGCGTACTTCGGCAACACCGTCGGAATAGAGCTTTCCTGCTTCGCGCTGACAGAGCGCGATGAATTCGTCCATGTTGTCTTCAAGAAGATCACCAAGACGGCGCAGGCACGCGGCACGCTCAGTCGCCGCGGTCTTGTTCCAGATTTCATAACCTTTGGAGGCGGCAACAATCGCGGCCTCGACATCGGCTTCACCGGCCTGAACCAGTTCGCCGACTTTTTCGTTCCGGTTTGACGGATTGAGGACATCAATAGCCTCGCCCGAGACAAGCTTGCCATCAATCAGCGGCGCAGCATGCCAGATTTTACCCTGAATCGAGGCCAGCTTTTCCGCCAGCGGCAGAAGCTTGGTCGTATCGGTCAGATCAATGCCCTTGGAATTGACGCGCCCCACACCATAAAGATCAATCGGTGCCGGAATTTTCGGATGGGCCTTGCGTGGCAGGGCGGCCATCTTTTCCACCGGATCGGCAATCATTTCCTCAATCGGGAGCTGCTCGTCCTGAATGCGGTTTACAAAGCTGGTATTGGCACCATTTTCAAGCAAACGGCGGACGAGATAGGCCAGCAAATCCTCGTGGGTGCCAACCGGTGCATAAACACGGCACGGCACGTTTTCACCGTTTCTATCGACGATCTGTTCGTAAAGGGCTTCTCCCATGCCATGCAGCCGCTGGAATTCAAATGTCCGGTCATTGCCGGCCATTTCCAGAACCGATGCCACCGTGTGGGCATTGTGGCTGGCGAACTGGCAATAAAATGCATCACGACGCGACAGCATGAAACGCGCGCACGCCAGATAGGAAACATCGGTTGCTGCCTTGCGGGTAAAGACCGGATAACCTTCGAATCCGTTTTCCTGACTGTTTTTGACCTCGGTATCCCAATAGGCCCCTTTGACAAGGCGCACCATCATTTTGCGGCCAACCTTGACCGACAGGTCGGCAAGCCATTCAAGCACGTGATACGCCCGTTTTTGATAGGCCTGCACCGCCAAACCATAGCCTTCCCAGCCATCAAGATCAGGGTCGGCAAAGACCGCCCCGATCACATCAAGTGACAGGTCCAGGCGGTTGGCTTCCTCGGCATCGACGGTGAAACCGATGTCATATTTCTTGGCCAGTAGCGCAAGCTGTTTGAGGCGCGGCACAAGTTCATTCATGACACGGTCATAATTGGCGAAATCGTAACGCGGATGGATCGCGGAAAGTTTTACCGAGATACCCGGGCTGTTGATCGGGCCACGGTTATTGGCGACCTTGCCAATATCGTTGATCGCATCAACATAGGATTTGAAATAGCGATCAGCATCTTCCATGGTGCGGGCGGCCTCGCCCAGCATGTCATAGGAATAACGATAGCCTTTTTCTTCGTTTGCTTTTGCCCGTTCGGCGGCCTCTGCGATTGTGCGGCCCATAACGAACTGACGCCCCATAATGCGCATGGCATGGTTGAATGCCTTACGGATGACCGGTTCACCCGAACGTGCGATCATGCGCTTAAGCAATGCGCCCGGATCGGCCTTTTCCGCCTTGCCGAACTTGATCACCTTCCCCGTCAGCATCAGCCCCCAGGTCGATGCATTGACAAAGAAGCTGTCGGAATGGCCCAGATGGCTTTGCCAGTTGGCGTCAAACAGCTTGTCCTGAATAAGTTTATCAGCGGTCACCGCATCGGGAACGCGCAAAAGTGCCTCTGCAAGGCACATCAGGATGACGCCTTCCTTGCTGGATAGCTCATATTCATGAAGCAGTGCATCGATGCCGCTTTTGCCATTGTCGGCTTTGCGGACACGGGCGACCAACTGATAGGCGCGATCCTGAACACGGGCTGACTGCTCGGGTGCCAGTCGGGCGGCATTGATCATGCGCTCGACAACGGCTTCTTCGTCAGTGCGATAGGTTTCGCGAATTTTGGCGCGGATTTCGTTAGCCTGGGGCATATCAATGCGAAACATGGCGATGGCTTCTCCCTGCAAATGCGATCCTCCGGTTCCTTATGGGAACGCAGAGTTTTCTCCTCATGTGGCCACAGACAATATATATGCACTCAAAAAATGTGCTGCCATTTTCGCTAAAAATACGATATATCATCCACAGAAAAACTTTTAGTGCAGTCATTATCACTGGTTAATAGATAGAAATGCAGAAGAATCATAAAAGCCTGGACAAGATCGACAAACAGATCCTGCGCGAACTTCAAAACGACGGACGCATGTCGAATGTCGAACTGTCACGCCGCGTCAATCTTAGCCCGACACCTTGCCTTGAACGTGTCCGTCGCCTTGAACAACACGGCTTCATCACCGGCTATATGGCCCTGCTCGATCCCCGTAAGCTTAACCAGTCGCTGGTGGTTTTCGTCGAAATCACGCTTGATCGAACAACCCCGGACGTGTTTGACGTTTTCGCAACCGCGATCCGCAAATTGCCGGAAATCGAAGAATGCCACATGGTGGCAGGTGGTTTTGATTACCTGATGAAACTGCGGGTTGCTGATATGTATGCCTATCGTGAATTCCTTGAACGCCTGTCTTCGGTTCAGGGCGTGAGCCAGACTCATACATATGTCGTCATGGAAGAAGTAAAAGTCCGCCCCGGCATAACGATCCCGTAAATTCCATCATTTTTATTGCAATACAAATGCTTAGTGGCACACTATGACCAAGCCATCCTGCCGATGGCTTTGCCGGTATCGCCACGTGGCACACCGTTTCGCGTCATTATTTACGGGCCCCACAACATGTCGGAAGTCACTTTCTATTTCGATTTCTCGTCACCCTATGGTTACCTTGCGGCGGAGCGCATAGACGCCTTTGAGGCCAGAACCGGCGTTACGGTCAATTGGTATCCATTCATGATCGGGGCAGCCTTCAAGCAGACTGGACAAAGCCCGCTGCTGGACCAGCCAATCCGCGGCGACTATTTCAGGCACGACATGGAACGCTGCGCAAAGATGCAGAACACGCCATTCTGCATCCCCGAAAAATTCCCCTATGCCGCACTGGTCCCGACCCGCGCCTATTACTGGATTGCATCAACCAAGCCCGCATTGGCGATCAAGTTCGCCAAGGATGTCTATCGCGGATATTTTGCCGACGGGCTTGATATGTCGGACCCGGAAGTTGTCTTTGCCACAGCCACCCGGCACTCCATCAATGCGGGGGAAATCCGCGCTGCCGTCGAAAACCCGAAATGGAAACAACACGTCCGCGAAGTTACCGACGAAGCCATCGCACGCGGCGCCTTCGGGTCGCCGTTCTTTTTCTATGAAGACGAAGCATTTTTTGGCAATGACCGGCTTGAACATCTTGAACGCTGGATCAAACTGCGCAAGCAGATCGACGACTGATCCGATCAGAAAACGTGCCCATCAAAAATCCATAACCAATTAAAATATATACGAATTTTGCGACACTTTCCCTCACTCGAAATATCATTTCGCGATCCCAATATACTGTCCATTTTTGATATACGTAAATTCGGTACTGGATTACCTATTTAATCTTGACGTTTACGTAAACTTCCACCATAACAGCAGTCATAAACGCCATTCATCACGGGGCCGTTTCCTTGCATAAACAGCCCCGGCAACAAACGGTGTCAATTGACGATGACGGTTCTGAAATCTGCGATAAATCCCCGCTCGGAAGATTTCCGCAACAATGCCGAACAGATGGAACAACTGGTTGCCGATCTGCGTGATCAGATCACGCAGATCAAACTTGGCGGTGGTGAACGCGCGCGCGACCGGCACACAGGGCGCGGCAAACTTCTGCCCCGTGAACGTATCCGTCAATTGCTGGATATCGGGTCCCCGTTCCTTGAACTGTCACAGCTTGCCGCCTATGGCATGTATGAGGATGAAGACGTTCCTGCTGCGGGCATCATCACCGGGATTGGTCGGGTTTCAGGCGTTGAATGCGTCATCGTTGCCAATGATGCCACGGTCAAAGGCGGCTCCTATTACCCGATGACGGTGAAGAAGCACCTTCGCGCGCAGGAAATCGCGCTCGAAAACAATCTGCCCTGCATTTATCTGGTCGATAGCGGCGGGGCGAACCTGCCACGGCAGGATGATGTTTTCCCGGATCGCGACCATTTCGGCCGCATCTTTTTCAATCAGGCAACCATGTCTTCCAAAGGCATTCCGCAAATCGCGGTTGTCATGGGGTCCTGTACGGCGGGTGGTGCCTATGTACCGGCCATGTCCGACGAAAGCATTATCGTTCGTAAACAGGGCACGATTTTCTTGGGCGGCCCGCCCCTGGTGAAGGCCGCAACCGGCGAAGTTGTCTCAGCCGAGGACCTTGGCGGTGCGGATGTTCATTGCAAGACATCGGGCGTGACCGATCACTATGCACAGGACGATGCCCACGCATTGTCGATTGCGCGCAATATCGTCAAGAACCTGAACTGGACGAAAAATCCCGGTTTGACCCTGACCACGCCGCGCGACCCCGCCTATGACCCGCGCGAAATTTATGGCGTTATTCCAAGCGATTCCAAGAAACCCTACGACGTGCGCGAAGTCATTGCCCGCATCGTAGACGGATCGGACTTTGATGAATTCAAGGCCCAGTATGGTACGACACTGGTTACCGGCTTTGCCCGCATTTTCGGCTATCCGGTCGGGATCATTGCCAATAACGGCATCCTGTTTTCCGAAAGTGCGCTTAAAGGTGCGCATTTCATCGAACTGTGTTGCCAGCGCGGTATTCCACTGGTCTTCTTGCAAAACATCACAGGCTTCATGATCGGACGCAAATATGAAAGTGGCGGCATTGCCAAGGATGGTGCAAAGCTTGTGACCGCCGTTGCGACCGCCAAGGTTCCCAAATTTACCGTCCTGATCGGTGGATCATTTGGTGCGGGCAACTATGGCATGTGTGGCCGTGCTTATAGCCCCCGCTTCCTTTGGATGTGGCCAAATGCAAGAATTTCAGTCATGGGCGGGGAACAGGCGGCAAATGTTTTGACCCAAATCCGCGCCGATGCACAGGAAAAGCGCGGTGAAACATGGCCCATAGAAGAACAGGAAGCCTTCAAAGGCCCGATCCGCGACCAGTATGAAGAACAGGGTCATCCCTATTACGCGTCTGCGCGACTTTGGGACGATGGGGTGATTGATCCGGCGGATACCCGCATGGTTCTTGGCCTTGGTCTTTCGGCAGCACTTAACAAACCGGTCGAGGAAACGCGCTTTGGCGTGTTCCGGATGTGAGGCTGGCATGAGCAATGTAAACACCGATAACACCAATCCATCAACCGATGCCGTGATGTGCCAGATCAGCGCATCGGGCGTTGCCCGCATCACGCTGAACCGTCCGGAAATCCACAACGCGTTTGATGATATCCTGATCGGCGATCTGACGGCCAAGCTGGAATCGCTGAATGCCGACCCGCTTGTGCGGGTAATCATTCTGTCCGGCGCTGGCAAAAGCTTTTCTGCCGGGGCCGACCTGAATTGGATGAAGCGCATGGCCGGTTACAGCCATGACGAAAATCTTGAAGATTCCCGCAAGCTTGCAAAACTGATGAAGGTTTTGAACTTTGCGTCAAAACCAACCATCGGGCTCATCAACGGGGCGGCCTTTGGTGGTGGGGTTGGGCTGGCAGCATGTTGCGACATTGTGATTGCGTCTGATCGCGCCAGTTTCTGCCTGTCAGAGGTCAAACTGGGCCTGATCCCAGCGGTTATTTCTCCCTATGTGGTTGAGGCCATTGGCGTCTCGCACGCCCGTCGTTATTTTCTGACAGCGGAGCGTTTTGATGCCGCTACCGCCCACGCCATCGGATTGGTCCATGAAATTGTTTCAGGTGACGATCTGATAGCGCGTGGCGACGCCATGGCAAAGCTTTTGCTGGCGAATGGCCCGGGTGCCATGGATGCAGCAAAATCGCTGATTTATGCGGTTGCCAACAAACCGATTGACGATGATGTCATTGACGATACCGCACGACGTATTGCCGATCAGCGCGCAAGTGCCGAAGGCCGTGAAGGTGTCAGTGCATTTCTTGAAAAACGCCCCGCGAAGTGGAGTGAGAATTAATCATGCCGCGCAAAATACTGATCGCCAACCGTGGTGAAATTGCCTGCCGCGTGATTGAAACCGCACGCCGCATGGGCATCCAAACCGTCGCGGTTTATTCCGACGCGGATGCCAATGCCCTGCATGTCCAACGGGCCGACGAGGCCTATCACATCGGCGGTCCAGCCCCGAAAGACAGCTATTTGCGCGTTGATCGTTTGCTTGATGTCATTGCACAATCGGGGGCAGATGCGGTTCACCCGGGTTATGGTTTCCTGTCGGAAAATGCAGGGTTTGCAGATGCCCTTGAAAAAGCGGGCTGCGTCTTTGTTGGCCCACCGGCAAGTGCGATCCGCGCGATGGGATCGAAATCCGAAGCCAAGAAAATCATGGGCAAGGCGGGTGTTCCGCTGGTTCCCGGTTATCACGGCGAAGATCAGGACCCGGATATTCTGGCCGCAGAAGCAGACAAGATCGGATATCCGGTTCTGATCAAGGCATCGGCGGGTGGCGGCGGCAAAGGCATGCGGGCGGTTGAAAAACCCGTCGATTTCAAGGATGCCCTTGTCAGTTGCAAACGAGAAGCCGCCAGCAGCTTTGGCGACGATCATTGCCTGATTGAAAAGCTGATCGTCAAACCACGCCATGTTGAAATTCAGGTCTTTGCCGATAGTCATGGCAATGCGGTTTACCTGTTTGAACGCGACTGTTCCCTGCAACGTCGCCACCAGAAAGTCATTGAAGAGGCCCCGGCCCCGAACATGCCCGAAGATCTTCGGGCACAGATGGGCAAGGCCGCCGTTGATGCCGCAAAGGCGATTGGTTATCAGGGGGCTGGTACGGTCGAATTCCTGCTAGATGCGTCTGGAGCGTTCTATTTCATGGAAATGAACACACGCCTTCAGGTAGAACATCCAGTGACCGAGATGATCACCGGCGAAGACCTTGTTGAATGGCAATTGCGTGTTGCTGACGGTGAAAAGCTGCCCAAGGCACAGGAAGAACTGACCATTAACGGCCATGCCTTCGAAGTCCGACTGTATGCCGAAGACCCGCATAATGATTTCCTGCCCGCCACCGGCACACTTGTGCATATGCGCATGCCCGCAGCCAATGGTCACGTGCGAGTAGATACCGGCGTTTACGAAGGCGGCGAGGTTTCCATTCATTATGACCCGATGATCGCAAAGCTGATCACCTGGGATACGGATCGCATATCGGCACTGCGCCGGATGGCAACCGCACTTAACGATGTACAGATTGTCGGCGTAACAACCAATACCGGTTTTCTTGCCAATATTGCGCGTCATCCGGCCTTTGAACGCGGCGAAGTCGAAACCGGTTTCATCGGCCAGTATCTTGACGATCTGATCCCTGCCCCTGCGGTGCCTGATAATGACGCATTGGCCTTTGCCACCCTTGATATTCTGATGCGTCGCGATGCCGAGGCCAAAAGCCATGCGGCGCAAAGCAGCGACCCCTATTCCCCGTGGCACAGCACATCGGGATGGCGGATGAATGATGACAACCACCATAATCTGATCCTGCGCCATGACGGTGCAGAACTGAAAATCAGGGTGCATTACCGCACGCACGGTTATGTCATCGATATGCCTGACGGCAATTCGGTTACGGCCCATGCCGAATTCGGCAGTGATGGGACCATTCATGCAACACTTGATCAGGTGCGCAAACGCGCAAGTGTCCTTCACGATGGCAATCGACTGACGATCTTCCGCGATGGACGTTCCGACCGGTTGGAGATTTTTGATCCGGTTGCCGCCGCAGGCGGGCAGGAAGGTGCCGGTGGCGGGTTAACAGCGCCGATGCCGGGTAAAATCATTGCCGTGCTGGCGGAACCGGGGCAATCTGTTGCCGCAGGCGACAAGCTTGTGGTGATGGAAGCAATGAAAATGGAACACACTATTTCAGCACCGGTTTCGGGCTCGGTCCGCGAGATATTCTTTGCCGTTGGCGATCAGGTTGATGATGGCGCGGAATTGATCGCCATCGAGGAGGCCGAATAGAATGCCCCGCCTTTCGGGCTTGCCCACGCATGTCAAAATCGTTGAAGTCGGTCCGCGTGACGGGTTGCAGAACGAAAAGGTGATGGTTGCGACCAACATCAAGGTCGAACTGATCCATCGCCTTTGCAATGCAGGCCTTTCGGTGATCGAAGCCACCGCCTTTGTCAGCCCGAAATGGGTCCCACAAATGGCCGATGCATCCGACGTCATGGCCCGTATTTTGCGTAAACCGGGCGTCACCTATCCGGTTCTGGCCCCCAACCTCAAAGGGCTTGAAGCCGCCATCGCAGCAGGTGCAACCGAAGTTGCAGTTTTTGGTGCGGCATCGGAGAGCTTTTCGCAGAAGAATATCAATTGTTCCATCGCTGAGAGCCTTGATCGGTTCCGTCCGATGGTCGCCGCAGCGCGTGATGCCAACATCGCCGTGCGCGGGTATGTTTCCTGTGTTCTCGGATGCCCTTACGAGGGTGAAATTGCCCCACAGAAGGTTACAGACGTCGCCAAAGCCCTGTTTGATATGGGGGCTTATGAAATCAGTCTGGGCGATACCATCGGCACCGGCACACCGGGCAAAGCACAGGCCATGATCGAAGCCGTTGCAAATCAGGTTGCCATCGAAAAACTTGCCGCCCACTTCCATGATACATATGGCCAGGCATTGGCAAATCTTCTGGCCGTATTGCAGATGGGGGTTGCCACGATTGATAGCTCCGTCGCCGGTCTTGGCGGATGCCCCTATGCCAAAGGGGCCAGTGGCAATGTTGCGACCGAAGACGTCGTCTATATGCTGAACGGTCTTGGCATCGAAACCGGTGTCGACCTTGAAAAGCTTGCCGAAACAGGTAGCTGGATTACCGGAAAAATCGGCCGCCAGTCCGGATCAAAGGCCAATCTGGCGCTTGCTGCCAAACGCGACACTGTCGGGATCTGATCGCATGGCCGCCGCCGAGACATATCGTTTCCGGCGGGCCGTCCCCAGCGATTTGCCCATGATACGACGCTGGTTGCGGGTACCCGAAGTGGCGCGATGGTGGGGTGCACCGGACGAGCAGATCGAACTGATCACCGAGGATATCGAACTGCCGGAAATGGCGACGCTCATTGTATCCTATCGCAATCGACCATTCGCCTTTGCCCAGCATTATGACGCGCATCAATGGCCGCAGCCCCATTTTGCTCACCTTCCCAAGGGTACACGATGCATTGATGCCTTCATTGGCGTGCCCGACATGATGGGATGCGGCCACGGCAAAATGTTTTTGCGATTATTGGCGCAAATGCTGATCGAACGCGGCGCACCAATGGTCGCGATTGACCCGGATCCGGAAAATGTGCGGGCGCGAAAAAGTTACGAGGCCGCCGGTTTCATCGGTAATACCGAATATGAAACCGGCGATGGTCCGTGTGTGTTGATGCAGTTTAAACAAAACGAAGATTAAGCTGCCTTGACCGCTGTCAGGAAAGATTCAACTTTCAGACGCAAGGTTTCTGCCTGCTCAGACAGCTCACCCGATGCATTCAACACTTGCTCGGCAGCGGCGCCGGTTGATGTCGCCGCCTCGTTAACACCATGAATGTTTTCGGTTACCTCGCTTGTTCCGGCTGATGCTTGCTGAACATTTCGGGTGATTTCTTCGGTGGCAGCCCCCTGCTGTTCCACAGCACTTGCAATCGTTGCCGCAATTTCGCTGATCTCAGCAATCGTACCGCCAATAGAGTCAATCGCAACCACCGCACCTTCTGTTTCCGCCTGAATTCCTGTGATCTGGGCAGTAATCTCTTCGGTTGCTTTTGATGTCGCGTTTGCGAGATTTTTGACCTCGGCAGCAACAACAGCAAAACCTTTCCCTGCCTCACCTGCCCGCGCAGCTTCAATCGTTGCATTCAATGCCAAAAGGTTGGTCTGCGCAGCAATATCGCTAATCAACCCAACCACATCACCAATCTTCTGGGCAGCTTCCGCAAGGCCGCGTACCTGAGCATTGGTATTTTCCGCCTCGGAAACAGCCTTGTTTGCAACTTGCGATGATTGATTGACCTGATGACTGATCTCCGAAATCGAAGCACTCAATTCCTCGGATGCACTCGCAACGGTTTGAACATTGTTGGATGCCTGTTCAGCCGCCGCTGCGACCACAGTTGACTGACGATTGGTTTCTTCTGCCGTTGCTGTCATAGATGAAGCTGTTGCCTGCATTTCTGTTGCCGCAGATGATACGCTTTTCAGCACCAGAGACATGTCGGCATCGAAATCATTGGTAAGCTTCTCGATGACTTTCACGCGGGCTTCTCTTCGCTTTTGTGCCTCGGCCTCCTGTGCGGCAAGCTGTTCAGCCCGGATCATGTTTTCTTTGAAAACCAGCACGGCTTTGGCCATATCGCCGATTTCATCCTTATGATCCTGCCCGGGGATTGGTGTTTCTTTATCGCCGGCGGCAAGAACCGTCATGGCTTCCGTAATATTCCGGATAGGATTGGATATTCCCGTCCCAATCAGCCAAGCAGCACCAATACCGCAAACCACCGCAGCAACTGAAATTGACGTCACAAGCATGATGGTATTCTGGATATCCTCGGTAACCATCGGCCCGAGCTTATCCTGCTCTTGCCTGATTTCAAGTTTCAGGTTTTCAAGATTGGATGCAACCTCTGGACCGATACGGTCCAGACCTTCAATAACAAGCTGGTCTCTTTGAGGATCACCAGCCGGAATTTTGACAACTGATTGAAAGACTTGAAGATAGTCAGCCAAATCATCGTTCGTTTCCTCGATGAGGGCTTTTCGCGCACCCTGATCAACCAGCGTGCCGAGTTTTTCATTCAATTCAGATGCTGTTTGCAGACGCGTGAGCACAGTGCTGATGGCTGTTTGCCGCCCGGTCAGCAGATAGTCTCTAACGCCAACCCTGGCTTCGAGCATGTTGGCCTGTACCCGGCCTGCCTCGTTAGACTGTATTGCAATAGATCGGTATCTATCAAAATCGCTACCTATCCCGGTTAACGTGACGAACCCCAGTATGGATATCGACACCAGAAGCAAAAGAACGAGCCCGAAGCCACCAAAGATTTTAGGCGCTATTTTAAGTCTTTTTAAAATTAACATGTTTCCCTCCAAAGATGCAGACGCACTCCTTTATGTTGTTTGGTATGGAATAAATTCAACCAGAACAGCTGTGTTCAGACAGCAAAAGAAAACCGCACTTTAGCGGGCCATTTTCAGGGCATTGAGCGCCGTCAGCGGAATATTCTTTGGTTATAAAATCTTAGAACTACCATAAGCTGTCTGCAAGCCACCCTCCCTATCAGATGCCCCCCATGCGGCGGGCCAGACGGTAACTGACGATTCCGGTGATGGTTCCAAAAAGAACAATTCCGGCGGCCTGCCCGAACAAAACACCGGTTGCGCCCAAATAATAACTGCCAAGCCATACCAGCGGGATCACCCCCAGCAGTTCCTTCGCAAGATCGAAGATCATCGCGAGATTGGGGCGCCCGGTAACGTTAAAAAAGGTATGTGATGAAAATTGCAGACCGAGGAACATATAAAAGGGGGCTGTAAAACTGCAAAAAATCGATAGATACGCCGTTGTTTGATCGGTCGCGCTGAAAAGCACCGCAATCTGGCTTTGAAACAGGAACAGGGCAGCGCAGACAATAACCCCGTAAACCGCCACCAGTGCCCAGACATTATGCCAGATGCTACGCACCCGTTCGGCCTTTGCCGCAGCAAAATTCTGGCCGATGATCGGGCCGATTGCCTGGGGTAACGCCATGTAGCCAACAAAGACGAATGGCGCGATACGTTCAATGATCGCCATGGCGGCCACCGCATCGGGCCCATACTTTGCCATGCTGGACATGATAAAGGCGCTGGCAATTGGCGGGCCAACCTTTGCCAATCCTACTGGTACGGTTACACGGGCAATATCGCGGATGTCCTTGCGGAAAAGATTCGCATCAAACAGGCCAAGCATGTGATGAACGTTTCGAACACCGTAAAAGGCAACTGCCATGATTACGATCCGTGACACGACGGTTGCCCATGCCGCCCCTTCGACACCCCAATCAAAACCAAAGATGAAAATCGGATCGAGGACTGCATTGACCGCCGCCCCGGCCATTTTCGACCACATGGCGCGCTGCTTTGCCCCGATGGCACGCAACAACGCGCCCGATGACATGCTAAGCACCAGAACCGGCAAGCACAGGATCACGATCTGTACATAAGTGATGCCGATATCACGGGCCTTGCCGGTCGCCCCGAACATATCAAGCATCCAAGGTGCCGACAGCCACAAGACGACCGTCATCACGCCCGATAGCACAAGACCGAATACCAGAACATGTGTAGCATAGACTTTTGCCCGGTCCCGATCACCAAGCCCCTCGGCACGGGAAACAAGTGCTGTCATTGCGGTCGATATGCCAAGCGACACGGCAAGTGTGAAAAAGATAATCGGCCAGGCAAAGCCAAGACCAGCAATGATTTCCACATCCCTCAGAAGGCTCAGGAAAAACAGATCAAGCGCATCAACCAGAACCATCGCCACCAGCGCAAGCATGCTGGTATGCGCCATTGAAAAGATGTGACGCAGGATTGAACCCGAGACAAAATATTGCGACTGCATAGCCATCGAATTTCACACTATGCAGAGCTGAGAAGCGCGTTCAGCCATCATTATTTGGCCGCAGGATAAATTCAAATTCGCGTTCTTCGGTGGTTGCACAATCATCCCCGGAAAGCAGCGGCATACGTGAAAGTCCTTCGCGGTTCACTGACGATGCCGATATTCTGGCGGCATCCGGGCCGATTTTCCATTTGGCGGCAATCACGCTCGGATTTTCGGCATCGAACTCTTCCAGCTTGCGCCCGATGCGAGACTGCAAAACCGGCGCATAAGGAAATTTCTGCTGGGTCCAGAAACGTTTAGAAGGCTGAAAATATCCAACTTCGTCCAGAAACGAGACACCAAAATAATAACAGGACTCAAGCGAGTTATAGAAACGACTGTCAGGGACGAAGCTGCCATCGGGCTTAAGGGAATGCCCAACACACCAATCAAGCATGGCGGCAATCTGCTCGCGCGCCAAGGCCCGTTCTGCCGACTGCATATGCGGCCACCCATAGCGAAAGATTTTCGCGACATCATAGTTGTTGTGATTATTAAATTCACCGCGGCTGAGCCATCCTTGCGGATATTCCATCTGGCGGCTTTCAAGAGTGGTGCGGATGATATCGGACCAATGTCCGACGCGCCCCTTGCGATATGACACGATATGAAAAGTATAGCTGAGATCATCATAACGATGGGTTTTGCCATCCGAAATGTACCAAGGGCCCCAGTAACCGGTTTCGGGGTTCTGGATTTCATCAAGGAAGTTGCGGAAGGCATCAACATAGTTTTGATCAAGATCGATGCCGCGCACATGTTTCTGCGCATAGCGTCGCAAGGACGGCTTGAAACAAAGCTGCGCCAGACAGCAGATCACACTGCCGAATTCATCGCGCTGATTGCGCCCGGTGGTGGCAATATCGGAAACAAGAAGCTTTTCCAGATAGTTTCGCATTGCCGGAGCCGTTGCAATCGGTTCTAGGAAATGCAGCGGATAACGCGGCGCGCGGCCTTCATTGGACAATTCATGCAAACGCACAATGGTTGCATCAAATTTGTGGTGGAATTCGTTATATTTCCACCCCCACGAACCATCAACCGAAGACTGAGTTGCGACATAGCTTTGGTCAACATCGTCAAAGCTGTTTTCCAGTCTGTCGACAAGTTGGTCAAGTTCCGGCCAGTATGCCGTGTATCGCGCCAGCCATTTGGCGTAGATATACAATTGCTGGGACGCCAGCATTGTCCGGCTATATTCGGAAAATTTACGCAACGCCAGCGATAGCGCCCCCAGATAATCGATATATTTGAGCGCCTTGTCCTGATAGCCGTGATCGTAACGCGTAAAATCCCGCGTAATCACGCAGCTATCACCAATCCCTGTCAGGCTTTGCTCAATCGACATTGGTTGCCTTTTCCTGTTGAACCCAGAAATGCGAACCTGCTTCCTTGCATCGGCCGTTACCGATGCCAACTGTCAGGAGATGCGTGAATTCCCCAATCCGCTTGGCAGGATTGCATCCTGTTGTTGGGACTGATGTTTTCGGGCTCTCCTTTTTAGCCCGAAGGACAACCAAGCATTTTACAATGGTTGCCACGCAAAGGCACTTAAACAGCTAATAAGTGTATAGCTTGAAACCGATCACAACACCACTCTAAAGGTGAACTCTGGGCAGTTTTTTATATACAAAAGAATAATCATTGAGCCGCCGATATCAATTCCCTACCCAGAAATTACAACTGGGGTACCGCCATCACTGACAGAAAATACCGGCATTATAAGGGCAAAAGAAAAGACGCCCGCAACGGGCGCCTTAACGGGAATGCTATTTAAAGCCTGGCTTGATCAAACCAGATGGAATCAGGACGCCGATTTAAGAGCCGCCCGACGCCGTTCACGAAGCGATGCAGCCGTAACCCGCCCATCCCCTGTCGGTTGATAATAAACCGTCATTTCCTTTAATGCGGCGCGCACTTTTGTCAGCGATACATCGTCGTCATTTTTCAACTCATATGCATCAAATCCGCAGCGATGCATGTAAAGAATCTGGTCGCGCAACACGTCACCAATTGCACGAAGTTCACCCTTGAAACCAAGACGTTCGCGCAGAACACGCGCATAGGAATATCCACGCCCGTCGGTATAGGCCGGGAAATTGACGGTGATGATCGAAAGACGATCCAGATCGTTTGCCAGATCTTCCGGCGCATCGCCGGGGTTAAGCTGCACGCCAAGACCACCATTGCGGCCGATCAGCGTTTCGCGTTCTTCCTTAAAACGCGCGAGCGGCACGATAATGTTTTCCTCGCCCGGCGGAAGGTCGGCTTCGGCGTCAAGCGTGATCCATTCCTGCTCAATCACACTGTCATTCTTAACGATCGCCATAAAGCACCTCCTTGAACGGGTCCATGCCGACACGGCGATAGGTATCGATAAAACGTTCGCCGGTTTCGCGAATGCCAAGATATTTGGTCACCAGACTTTCAATGGCATCGACGACTTCGGCCTCGGAGAAACCGGCACCGGCGATTTTGCCGATTTCGGCATTCTCGCTGGCATCGCCACCAAGGGTGATCTGATAGAATTCCTTGCCACGTTTATCGAGGCCCAGAATACCGATATGACCAACATGGTGATGCCCGCAGGCATTGATGCAGCCGGAAATCTTGATCTTGAGCTCACCGATATCATGCTGGCGATCCAGATCAGAAAACCGTTCCGAAATGCGCTGTGACAGCGGGATCGAACGCGCCGTTGCCAGTGCGCAATAATCCAGCCCCGGGCAGGAAATGATGTCGGTAACATAGCCAAGATTTGCCGTTGCCAGATTGGCGTTTTTCAGCTCCGCCCAAAGCGAGAACAAATCGGCTCTTTTCACGTGCGGCAAAACCAGATTCTGTTCGTGGGTTACACGGACATCACCAAAACTGTACTGCTCCGACAGATCGGCAACCAGTTCCATCTGGGTATCGGTTGCATCGCCCGGAATACCACCAATCGGCTTCAGCGATACGTTGGCAATCGCATAACCCGGTTGCTTATGCGCAATGACGTTCGAACGCACCCAGTTGGAGAATTCCCGATTTTCGGCCTTACGACGTTCAAACTCGGCATCATCGTCGGAAAGGGTTTCAAATGCCGGAGGGGAGAACTGTTCGATGTAATGCGCAATTTCAGCATCATCGACGCGCAGAGATCCGTCCTTGATCTGCGCCCATTCTTCCTCGACCAGGCGCTGCATTTCCTCGACCCCGATTTCATGGACGAGGATTTTGATGCGTGCCTTGTACTTATTGTCACGACGGCCAAAGCGGTTATAAACCCGCAGGATCGCCTCAAGATACGAAAACAGATCGTTCTTGCCGATAAAGTCACGCACGGTTTTACCGACGAATGGCGTGCGGCCAAGCCCACCGCCCACGATGACCTCGAACCCGACCTCGCCCGCATCATTCTGATGCATGCGAAGTCCGATATCATGGACCTTTACTGCGGCACGGTCATTTGGCGACCCGGTCACCGCGATTTTGAATTTGCGCGGCAGATAGGTGAATTCCGGATGGAACGTTGACCACTGGCGGATCAGTTCGCAATAGGGCCGCGGATCTTCGATCTCGTCGGCGGCAGCCCCTGCGTACTGGTCGGTTGTCGTGTTGCGGATGCAGTTGCCCGATGTCTGGATCGCATGCATTTCGACCTTGGCAAGATCAAGCAATGCATCGGGAATTTCATCAAGCTTCGGCCAGTTATACTGGATATTCTGCCGGGTCGTGAAATGTCCGTATCCCTTGTCATAACGGCGCGCGATATAGCCAAGCTGGCGCAATTGATCCGCGCGCAACGTTCCATAGGGAACAGCAACGCGCAGCATGTAGGCATGCAGTTGAAGGTAAACACCGTTCATCAGGCGCAGTGGGCGGAACTGGTCTTCGGTAATATCGCCCGAAAGACGACGTTTTACCTGTTCACGGAACTGCTCGGTACGTTCCAGCACCAGCTGGCGGTCAAAATCATCATAGCGATACATGATGTATCCTCTCCTTACCCGGCCTGATAGCCGAGATCCTGCCGCACACTGGGACCCTTGGTGCGCAGAACTTCACGGTATTTTGTCGGAACCAGTCCACCGTCCTGTTGCTCCACCTCGATCAGATAAGGTCCGACAATGACAGTATCGAGCTCAGGTGCACTGGCCTCTGCCAGCAAGGCGTCACCCGCCTCTTTTCCGTCGGCAACGCGAGACTGATCGATGTCTTCACTCCAACCGCCTTCCGCGGTCAGGAAAACCACCAACCCGTCATCAAGACGGTTTGCCGTGACAACTTGCAGGGACATTCGGTTCTCTCAGCCTGTAAATCTCTCTGGTGATGTCCTGTCTATGGACATTTTCTGCACCAGAATTTGGATGATTACCGACTATTGGTCAAGTTTTTTTGTGAAATACATATAAATACAAATTATTAATGTTATTAATACTCAGCACTTGACCAAATTCCCCATGACTTCTAGGTCAGATAACATCCTGTCTCGCCTGAAAGAACATGACCAAACCATGCCCCTCCATCTGATCAAACTAAGTGTTGGTACGGAAAGCCCCGAAACCCTGCGCCAATGGCAGGCCTATTTCGGGAACCTTCATGGACGAATTTATCATACCACCCGAATGACTCCGAAACGCAAAGCGGAAATACTGGCCGGCGGATCGATCTATTGGGTGATCAAGGGGGCAATTCGCGCACGTCAGCGCATTGTCGATCTGGAAGAATTCATTGACGATGAGCGCATCAAGCATTGCCGCATCGTCCTGGACCCGGAACTTTTCGAAACGCGCACATGGCCGCACCGCGCCTTTCAGGGGTGGCGTTACCTTTCAGAAGACAAATGTCCGCCAGATGAAAAGCAGGCCGGTGGCGCAGAAGCACTTCCCGAAGACATGGCAGATGAATTGCGCGAGCTCGGCCTTCTCTGAGCCGGATTACGATTTTCCCGGATCGGGGGTGATGACAGTCAAGGCCGGCTGGTTTTCCTCGATATCCTTGAGGGTTGCGGCAACTTCGTCCTTCAGCCAGCGAATAAAGGATTGTACACGCGGCCGGTTCAGGTTTTCCTCGGGACAGGTCAGATAATAGGCGTAACTTGACGCAACGGTTTGCGGAAATGGGCGAACAAGCAAACCGGCTTTCAGGTCCTGCGCGGCAAGACTGGTTCGCGCCATGCCAACCCCGTGCCCCATCAGGGCTGCCTGAATGACCATGTCGCCAGAATTGAAACGAAGCCCGCGTCGCAAATCAATTCCCTTAACCCCGACACCTTCCAGCCAGAATTGCCAATCCGCAGCGCGCGGTTGCTCAATATGCGATGTGGCGTCATGCAGTAGCTGATGACCGGCAATATCCGCAGGCCGGTTCAGCGGCGGACTTGATGCCAGATAATCCGGGCTGCAAACCGGGAAAACTTCATCACGCATCAGCAGTTCGGTATAAAGATTGGGATACCGGCCTCGGCCGAAACGAACAGCAAGATCAATACCTTCATTGCGGAAATCAACCAATCGATCATCAGCGTGGATGCGAACATCAATATCAGGATGTGCTTCACGAAAATGCCCAAGCCGCGGCACCAGCCATTTGACAGCGAAAGATTGCAATACGCTGACGGTGACAACACCGGCTTCTTCCACAGCGCGAAGGCTGTCGATTTCGCCTGCGATGCGTGAAAAGCCTTCAAACGTTGCCCTCGCCAGACGATCCCCCTCCTCGGTCAGTTGCAACCGCCTTGGCAAACGGAAAAACAAACGAAATCCAAGATATTCTTCGAGCTGACGGATCTGCTGACTGATCGCCCCTTGGGTAACGAAAAGTTCCTCGGCGGCGCGGGTAAAATTCAAATGTCGCGCAGCGGCATCGAAGGCACGCAAAGACTGCAATGGGGGTAAGCGCATGTTCGCCTCAAATCCACAATCATTAGATAATCTAATACATAACCCGAGAAATACTCGTTTGTCACCTACCTGATTTAAGAGGAGTATGGCTTCAACAAACGTAAACTCCATTAGAAGAACTCAATTCAGGAGAACGATTATGGCACATGCATATTGCCAGACGCCTTCTGGCCACACCAACACCAGAGCCACAAACCCGCCAACCACATCGCTGCAAAACGTTATCAACACAGTATTCAGCACAATCGCGGATACGCTTGCCAAACGCGCACAGCGTCGCGCTCTCATGCGACTAAGTGACGCCCAGCTTTCTGATATCGGTCTGTCGCGAAGTGATGCCGAGGCCGAATACCGGAAATCCTATCCGCTTTGACATCGCCCCACCTGCGCCATGATCGAAACCCTATCCGTGAACCGGATTTGATCTACCTCCTTGCGCCCCCTTTCGATCATGGCGCATTTATGTCACTGTAATTTCCCATTAAAGTTGCAGGGCATCTACAGTATGGCGGCGAAACAGAAAGACAATCCGACGAAAAAGACGGAAAGCGGTGACAATTCGATCCGCAAGGCGGTGAAAAATACGGCGCGCAGCCGCAAGGCTTCGAAACAGCATCCCGATCTTTCCAGCCTTGATAGCGAAGCCCGTGATCGTTTTTTACTTGATGCTGAAAGCATGACGATGGATCGCCTTGATGATCGCCCGTCAAAGAAAAGCATTTCCCCGGAATCAGACACCCCCGGAGACTATGTCCCGCCTGACATCGACGCCGATCCCAAAGCACGCGTGAAAAAGATGCATGGCAAACAGTATCTTGAACTCATTGCGCCATTGCATATCGAACTTCTCAAGCTGCAAAACTGGGTTAAGGCTGAGAACATCAAATCACTGGTGATTTTCGAAGGCCGCGATGCCGCTGGAAAAGGTGGCACGATAAAACGCTTCACAGAACATCTGAACCCGCGTGGCGCACGTGTGGTTGCGCTCGGGAAACCGAATGACCGGGAACTGACTCAATGGTATTTCCAGCGCTACGTTGAACATCTGCCATCTGGCGGCGAAATCGTCCTGTTTGACCGGTCCTGGTATAACCGGGCGATGGTTGAACGTGTCATGGGATTCTGCAACATGTTCGAAGTCAGCGAATTCCTGCAATCTGTCCCGGCGCTCGAGCGCATGCTGATCCGTTCCGACATTCACATGACCAAGTTCTATTTTTCGGTCAGTAAAAAAGAACAGGCGCGCCGGTTTGATCAGCGCAAACAAGACCCGCTTAAACAATGGAAACTAAGCCCGGTTGATCTGGCATCGCAAAATCTTTGGGATGCCTACACCGAAGCAAAGACCGAGATGTT
Organism: Thalassospira sp. MBR-102; assembly: GCF_040549275.1. Taxonomy (NCBI): domain Bacteria; kingdom Pseudomonadati; phylum Pseudomonadota; class Alphaproteobacteria; order Rhodospirillales; family Thalassospiraceae; genus Thalassospira; species Thalassospira sp. MBR-102. Next base: position 699,366 of record NZ_JBEPTC010000001.1, on the reverse strand, counting down.
TTTCCATACCTCGACCACCGACAGTCCTTGGATCATTGTCAAATCCGATGACAAGAAACGTGCGCGCGTCAATGCCATCCGGTATTACCTGTCCCAGTTCGAATATCCGGGAAAACGATCAGAACTTCTGACCTATGATCGCCGGATCATCCACACCGTAAGCGAGGAACTGGCACTCGACGACTGAGATATGACCGATATGTATTCCGGATCGTGGAAACATTGTCTCCGTGACATTCCCTTGCATTGACATTCGGAAGGCTGCCTCCTTTACTGGTACGACCAATTCACGGGAGGCACGAAATGGCAAAATGTGCATTTATCGGGCTGGGCGTCATGGGCTATCCCATGGCCGGCCACCTGCAAAAGGCAGGGCACGACGTTACTGTTTTCAACCGCACCGCCGCAAAAGCAGATAAATGGGCGGGCGAATATGGCGGAAAATCCGCCCCTACCCCGGCCGAAGCCGCCAACGGGGCAGAATTTGTTTTTATTTGCGTTGGCAATGACGACGATCTGCGAAGCGTCGTCCTCGGCGAGACCGGTGCTCTTGCCGGGGCGGCAAAAAATGCTGTGATGATTGACAACACAACAGCATCAGCCGATGTCGCCCGCGAACTATATGCGGCCGCCAAAGATGCCGGTGTTTCCTTTATCGATGCCCCCGTATCGGGCGGACAGGCGGGTGCTGAAAACGGCATTCTTACCGTCATGTGCGGCGGTGATCAGGCGGCATTTGACCGCGCGGCACCGGTTATTGACGCGTTTGCGCGCTCCTGCAAACTGATGGGTGAAAGCGGATCGGGCCAACTGACCAAGATGGTGAATCAGATTTGCATCGCAGGCCTTGTTCAGGGTCTTTCCGAAGGTGTGAATTTCGGTCGCAAGGCTGGCCTTGATATGGAAAAGGTTCTTGATGTGATTTCGAAAGGTGCCGCTGGCAGCTGGCAGATGGAAAACCGAGGCAAGACAATGGTCGAAGACAAGTTTGACTTTGGCTTTGCCGTTGACTGGATGCGTAAAGATCTTGGAATCTGCCTTGAAGAATCGAAGCGCAATGGCGCGCGCCTGCCGGTAACCGCGCTTGTTGATCAATTCTATGCGCAGGTTCAGGAGCGTGGAGGAAACCGTTGGGATACATCCAGCCTGATTGATCTTCTGGCGCGTGGATAAGCAGCACCGCAGAGCTTTCAAAACACAAAAAAAACGCGGCCTTTTGCAGGGCCGCGTTTTTTGACAATTTATCGCAATTAGAGCCCCGCGCGCAAAAGTGGCTCCACCTGATCCCTATACACAGCAAGCTTACCGTCACTGAAATAGCCCACGGCACATTCAAGAACAGTATCACGCTGCAATTCCTTGGCTTTGGCCTCGCCATCGCCTTCGGCGTCCAACGGGTTATCATTTGTTGCAGATTTGCCGATACGGGTAACCTCTATATCGCGTTCGCAACTTGCTGCATCCATTGATGCAAGAACCTTGCGCGGATCGCGGCGACGCGGCGGCAAGGCGTGCTCAAGATCAACCTCCCGCTCGAACTCTTCGGCATCAGGAAGTTTGACTTCGATATCCGGGACAACACCATTGCCCTGGACGATGTGGTTTTCCGGCGTCGTGTAATAACCAGTCGTGATTTTAAGACCACCGCCAGAAGTCAACGGCATGATGCGTTGCATTGAACCTTTACCAAACGACTGTTCGCCGATGATGACACCTCGCCCGTTTTCACGCAGGGCGGCCGCCATCAATTCGGCGCCCGACGCCGATCCACGGTCAAGCAGAATAGCCATGGGCGCACCGTCAAAATAATCGCTGCTGTCTGCTTCATAGCTGCGCAATTTACGTTCGCCCCGCCCTTCGGTCGCAACAATCAGCCCCTTGCTCAGGAATTGATCGGCGATATCGGCGGCACTATCAAGCAATCCACCCGGGTTGCGTCGCAAATCAACGATTACGCCCCGCGGTGAGCCAATCCTGTTTTCCAGCATTTCAAGATATTCGCGTGTCTGATCCAATGTGCTGGCATCAAAACGCGACACACGGATGTAGGCCAAATCGTTATCGATGATTGATGCGGTAACCGACGGCACCTCGATCCGTGCACGTTTCACGGTGACGTCAAAGTTTTCCTGCTTGCGCTGTATCGACAGTGTCACCGGGTCGCCGATGCGACCGCGCATAAGACGGACAGCCTCGGCAATGGGCTCGCCCTTCATTTCATGACCATCAATATGCGTGATCCTGTCATTGGGTTGCAGGCCAGCCCGTGCGGCAGGTGTATCGTCAATCGGTGACACGATACGGATCAGTTTGTCCTCGTCCTGCGAAATCACGATGCCAACACCGGCAAAACTTCCCTCGGTACTTTCCTGCAAACGGCGGAACATATCGTCGGTCATATATGCGCTATGCGGGTCCAGGTCGTGCAGGCTTTCGTCGAGTACTGCACCAACGATGCCGTCTGGCGTGTGATCATCAGTTTCAAGATTTGGCAAACTGGCAATCGCGCGCTCGACAAACGCCGGGCGATCAATATTTTCCACATAGGTATCGGAAAGAACCTGAACCGCTTCGACGAACAGTTTATCGGCGCGATCATATTGGTCGCTGGTCGCACTTTCGTCGACATAGTCGCGGTAGGCATCCAGAAACTGCTGTTCATCATCGCTTGGCCAAACCGGACCGGCACACGCCACCAACCTCGTTCCGGCAAATGAAATCACCACCGCAAGCAAAATCGGTAATATTCCTTTGCGCAGCACCGCCATACTCCTGTGTTTTCTTGTTCTTCAGTTCGTGTCCCGATCACCGGAAGGGCAGTCTAGCTTGCCAAAGCCCGAATGGCGACCCTGCAACGGTTTTCACACCTGATTTATATCGGAACCATTATATATTACCGCCAGTAGTGCGGCGCAACACTCGCTGGTTTTCCAGAAGAACATCCAACTAATAGCTTAGAGTAATTTGGTACTTTCAGAAGGAAACAGACTCGATCTTCTCCCCCCTTGTGATTATGCTATATAGCAACAAAGCCCCGAAACGAGGGCGATACCGAGCGGGCGCCTCACAATTCAGGGAGACGTCTTTTTCCATGAGCGACTATACGCCACCACTCCATGATCTGCGGTTCCTGATCCACAATGTGATCGGTTTGCAAACCGTTTCGGATATCCCGGCCTTCGCAGAAACCAGTCCGGACCTTGTCGATGCCATTCTTGAAGAAGCAGGGAAACTGGCTTCTGGCGTACTGGCGCCCTTAAACCGTATTGGGGATCAGGAAGGTTCGGTTCTTCAAACTGATGGCCATGTTAGAACTCCGACCGGCTGGAAGGATGCCTATGATAAATTCTGTGAAGGCGGCTGGCAGGGCATAAGCGCCCCGCAGACCGAGGGCGGCATGGGGTTGCCGTTGCTTTTGGGTGCCGCCGTAGGAGAGCTTTGGCATTCAGCGAATATGGCCTTTGCCCTGTGCCCCATGCTTACCGCCGGCGCCATTGAACTTCTGACCGCACATGGATCGGACGAGCAACGCGCAATTTATCTGTCACGCATGATAAGTGGCGAATGGACCGGCACGATGAACCTTACCGAACCGCAGGCCGGTTCCGACCTTTCAAAGGTTCGCAGCACGGCCGAGCCAGAAGATGACGGTTCGTACCGGATTACCGGACAAAAGATTTTTATCACCTATGGCGATCACGAGATGACAAGCAACATAGTTCATCTTGTGCTTGCCCGGACACCGGACGCGCCAGACGGGGTCAAAGGTATATCGCTATTCATTGTGCCGAAGTTCGTTGTAAACGCCGATGGCACACCAGGAGAGCGTAACGATGTGAAATGTGTATCACTCGAACATAAGCTTGGTATCCATGGAAGCCCGACGGCTGTTCTTTCCTTTGGAGACAACGGGGGCGCCAAGGGCTATCTGGTCGGACACAAAGGCCACGGTTTGGCGTGCATGTTCACAATGATGAACAACGCCCGTCTCGCTGTCGGGCAACAGGGCGTCGCGATTTCAGAACGCGCCTATCAGCAAGCTGTATCCTACGCACGCGATCGCAAACAGGGGAAATCTCCGACGACCGGGCAGGATGAAAGCATCATTCATCACGGCGACGTCCAGCGCATGCTGATCCGAATGCGCTCAACCGCCGAAGCCGCCCGCGCGCTTTCACTTTATGCCGCGGCGCAACTTGATATTGCTCATCATCATGAAGACGAAAATGAACGCACGAAGGCGCAAACGCGCGCAAACCTTCTGATCCCAATGGTCAAGGGATGGTCAACGGATCTGGGCGTGGAAAACGCATCCCTTGGCATTCAGGTTCATGGCGGTATGGGCTTTATCGAGGAAACAGGCGCAGCCCAGCATCTGCGTGACGCGAGAATTGCCCCAATTTACGAAGGCACAAATGGCATTCAGGCACTGGATCTGATCGGCCGGAAGCTCCTTCGTGATAACGGAGCCGCGATGCGGTCACTGATTACCGAAATGCGTATGTCTGTATCCAAGCCGCATCTTGATGACAATTTGTCTAAAGCGGCGCGGATGTTCGGCCATGCCATCGATCAACTGGAACAAACCACAGAAGATATCCTCTCCAGGTGCAAAAACTCATCTGGCCTCGCTCAGGCTATCGCCTCCCCCTACCTCCGGCAGACTTCGATTTGTGTGGCAGGTTGGTTAATGTTCCGCTCTTTGGAAAAACTGACCGATAGCGACATTGAAGAGGGCTTTGCCAAAGCAAAGGGCCTAAGCTGTAACTTCTTTTTGGCGCAAATCGTTCCCGAATCCGATTTCATGGCACAGCAGATCGCCAATACACGACACGAATTGCTGCATGAAACCGCGCCATTATTCTGACACAGCGTTGCCGTTGAAATCCACCCAACCTCTTCCGGAACAGATTCTCCAGAAGAGGTTACTTTCGCCTTTAACGGCAATCGTTTGCAGCATACTCCACTGCAATCAGCCAGCCCCGTCGCGTAACAGTGTAATTGCCGGGATTTACCCCTAATTTCCTGTTTCGGTTTTTGAACGCTTCTCTATAATCCGGCCAATGAATCGTTTAACCCGATATATGCTGAAACAGCAGTTCATCATGATGGTGTTTGTGACACTTGGCTTGCTATGTGTCATTTGGCTGTCGCAAAGCCTGCGTTTCATTGAAATGATTGTGAACCGCGGCCTTTCGGTATCGGTATTTTTGCAGCTAACATCTCTGCTGCTTCCAAGCTTTTTGGCGATTATTTTACCGATCTCGCTCTTTTTCGTTGTAGTTTTCACATATAACAAACTTATTCAGGACCGCGAGTTGATCGTTATGCGATCCGCCGGGTTAAGCCAGTGGGCTCTTGCAAAACCGACACTCATACTAGCATTGCTGACCGCCGCTTTCGGTTATTTCCTGACGCTGTTTTATCTGCCTTACAGCTACCAGCAATTCAAAGAACTGCAGTTCTCAATCCGCAACGATTTCTCATCCGTTTTGCTGCAGGAAGGCAGCTTTACCGACCTTGACGGTCTGACAGTCTATATCCGGGAAGTCGGGCAGGATAACGAGCTACTTGGCATTCTTGTCCATGATGCCAGAGATCCAAACAAACAGGCCACAATGATGGCCAAAAATGGTGCGCTCGTTCGCACGGAAAATGGTCCGCGGATCGTATTGCTTGATGGAAACCGCCAGGAAGTCAACACGAAGGACGGCACGATGTCGATCCTCTATTTTGACCGCTATGCTGTCGATATTGCGCATAATGCAGAAGATCCGGCCCTTCGTTACAGAGAAGCGCGTGAACGAAGCGTATCCAATCTTCTAACAACCATGCCGCCTGATGTTTTGCCGAATGACATTGGCTCATTTCGCGCTGAAGGACATGATCGGCTACTTTCACCGCTATACTCCATCGGCTTTGCAAGCATTGCACTGGCAGTTCTGGTTTCAAGCAGCTTCTCTCGCAGGGGGCAGACCGGGCGCCTTTTATTTGCGATTGCAATTATGATCGTCTTCCAGGTGATCAGCATTGCAATGAAGAACCTTGCTGCAAAGAATCCCGACCTTGTCCCCCTTATGTATTTGAATGCGCTTCTTCCAATCGCAGGGGGCCTCTACTGGACATTCCGCGGACCGCAAATCCGTGCGAAGGCTGGAAGCCGGGACGAGGTTCCAGCATGAGAATCTCACCGACCCTAACCTGGTATTTCGGCAAACATGTTCTGATATCGATTCTGGGAATTCTCGCCCTTTTGATCGGATTGATCCTGATCGGCGATACAATCGAGTTGCTGCGTCGCGCCGGTGGACGCCCAGATGCGACGGTTGGTATCGTGTTTCAAATGGCAACCAGTCGAATTCCATTCATGACAGAGAAGGTCCTGCCGTTTGCTGTCTTGTTCGGATCGATGTTTTCGTTCTGGAAGCTTACTGGCAATCAGGAGCTTGTCGTCACACGTGCAGCAGGTGTTTCTGCCTGGCAATTCCTACTTCCGCCAATCATGTGCGCGATTTTACTAGGCTCCATTCAGGTTATGGCGCTTAATCCGCTATCTTCAATTTTGCTACAAAGATACGAAACGCTCGAGGCCCGATATCTTCAGGGCAACAGCAGTGTCATGAATCTCTCGTCAAACGGATTATGGCTGCGTCAGGGCACGCAGGATGGACAGGCCGTAATATATGCCCGCGAAGTTCGTGGGCAGGCAACAGATAGAGTTGACTTGCGGAACGTCACCGTTTTCCGTTTTCAGAATGCGGATGATTTCACAACCAGAATTGATGCGCAGCGTGCAGTTCTCGAGCCCGGCACATGGCGTTTCTATGACGCATGGACCTTCCATCCGGGACAGACTAGTGAGTTTTCATCCGAATTGATGTTGCCCACAAATCTGACCGCACGAAAAATCCAGGACAGTTTTGCATCTCCCGAAACGATGTCGTTCTGGGACCTGAAGCCGTTTATCAACCTTTTGGAACGCGCCGGCTTCAACGCAACTCGCCATCGCATCCATTTTCACAGTTTGCTGTCGCGTCCATTGCTGCTTTGCGCAATGGTTCTGATTGCCGCTGCATTCTGTCTTAAATTTTCTCGACGTCGCCGCGCATCTCTTGTTATCGGTGGGGGTGTTGCGACCGGTTTCATTCTTTATTTTTGTACCGATGTCATTTCAGCACTTGGCGTTTCAGGTGGAATCCCGCCCGTCTTGTCGGCTTGGGCACCTGCAGGTATATCTTTGCTATTGGGAGTTTCCACCTTGCTTCATCTGGAGGACGGCTAGCTGAATGGCTCATACAGGGGGAATGATAAAAAGACTGGCAACGGGGACCATCCTGGGCTGTGCATTTGCTTTGGCCGGAACATATTCGATTGCCGCCAAGGCACAGCAGTCCGATGAAGTGACCACTGCAAACGACGAACAGTCCAAGATTCTTTTCAGTGCGGATGAAGTTGACTATAACCGGGAACTTCAAACGGTAACAGCGCGCGGCAATGTCGAAATCTCGCGGGATGGTCGTATTTTGCTGGCAGATACAGTCAGCTATGACAGATCACAGGACGTGCTGACGGCGTCTGGCAATGTCAGTATTACCGAACCAACCGGTGAAGTGACGTTTGCAAGTCATGTCGAACTCTCGGGTGATTTCAAGGAAGGCATTGTTGAAGACATTTATGTTCTTCTTGATGAAAACACTCGAATTGCCGGTACCGGCGCGCGCAGAAGCGGCGGGAATTTTACCGAAATTGCCAAGGCGGTTTACTCTCCTTGCAAGGTTTGCGAAGACGATCCGGAAACACCACCGCTTTGGCGCATCAAAGCAGCCCGTGTTCTTCACGATGCCAAAGAAAAAACCGTGGAATACGAAGATGCCCGACTGGAATTTGCAGGAATTCCGGTTCTTTATTCGCCGTATTTCCAGCATCCTGATCCAACAGTTAAACGTCAATCAGGTCTTTTGGCACCATCTTTTGGTAGCACGAGTTATGTCGGATCGTTCTTCGAATTGCCCTATTATTGGGCTATTGATCAAAGCAAGGATCTGACCCTTCGTCCTATCTACACAACGGACGAAGGCCCGGTTCTCGCCAGTGAGTATCGCCAACGCTTTGACAGCGGTGAAATGGAAGTTGTCAGTAGTGTTACCAGTGACGATACGGACGACTTTCAGGGGCACATTGATGCAAAAGGCCGCTTTGACATCGATAAAACATGGCGGTGGGGATTTGATGCAGAACAGGCTTCTGAAAAGACCTATATGAGCCGATATGGTTTTGGCTCACCATCTGTTTTGACCTCCAACCTGTTCACCGAGGGTTTCAGAGGGGCCAGTTATAGCCGTGTCGACGGCTATTATTTCCAAGGGCTAAAAGCCGAAGATGATCGGGATACGACACCCATCATTTTGCCACACGCACAATTCCACGGTCAAACGGCTCCGGCGAAATATGGCAGTTACACCACCCTTGATTTGGATGCCTTGTCACTCACCCGGGAAGAAGGGGCGGACTCTCATCGCCTTTCCGCCAAAGCAGGCTGGGCACTGCCCTATATCGGATCACTTGGGGACGTAACAAAGCTCTCGATGTCCATTCGCACCGACAATTACCTGGTTTCGGATGTATCAAGAGACGGTCAACAGGATTACGACGGATATGCAGGCCGAATTCTTCCATTGGCAGCCGTAGACTGGAATATGCCATTTGTGAACAATCAGGGCAGCTACCATCATATCGTCAAACCGATTGTCATGGCCGCATGGTCGCCAAACGGCGGAAACCCGAACGAGATTCCGAATGAAGACTCCCAGTCATTCGAGTTTGATGACATCAATATTTTCTCACATGACAGATATAGCGGTATCGACCGTGCAGAAGACGGTTTTAGAACCAGCTACGGCCTTGAATGGGGGGTCTACGGCGAGGAAGGAGGATATACCAGTGCCATGTTCGGTCAAAGCTATCGCGCCAACAAGGGCGATACCTTTGAAGAAGGCTCAGGCCTCGAAGATCATCTGTCGGATTATGTCGGCAGAGTAACCGTCTCTCCAAACAAATATGTCGACCTGACCTATCGCTTCCGGCTTGATAATGAAGATTTCTCGACACGCCGAAATCAGGTATCAGCAGGTTTGGGTGAAAAGGAAACGTTACGCCTTAATCTGGATTACGTTCACTTTGCTGAAGACGCTGGCAGCAACGAGTTAGGACAACGCGAAGAAATTTACTTCCGCGCGGAGCGCCAGTTCAGCGAATTCTGGTCGGGGATGGCATATAGTCGCTATGATCTTGATCAGAACGACCCTCTTGAATACGGTTTCGGCTTTGTTTACGAAGACGAATGCTTCGTGTTTGACGGACGGGTCAGAAGAACATTCTACGAAGATCAGGACCTTGGTCAGTCGGATGAGATTCTTTTCCGACTTGTATTCAAAACACTTGGCGAATTTGCGTCAGCAGCCGGATTATAAGGCAGTATAACTTTGCATAGCACCAGACTTTCTCATCTCGTCGCAGCAATTGCTGTCATGCTTTTTGCTGCTGTTTCGATATCGACAGCAAGAGCTCAAAGCACGATCGGCGTCGCAGCTGTCGTCAATGATGCCCCGATTTCGGTGGTCGATCTGGTAGAACGTATCAAGCTTGTCGCTGCCTCTTCCAATATTCCGATGAGCCCGCAACGAAGCCAGGAGATGGCACCACAGATTTTACAGCAGTTGATTAATGAAAAGCTGCAACTGCAGGAATCTGAACGTCGCGGCTTTGAGGTGACGGACGCAGATATTGATCGCGCCAAAACCCTGATCGAGCAAAATTCAGGATTGCCAACGGGTGGGCTTGACCAGTTTCTGGCTCAGAATGGTATCGCACCAGAAACCATAAGAAACCAGATCCGTCCCCAAATTGCATGGCAGAAACTTTTGGGTTCCATGCGTCGCGAAATCGAGATTTCCGATACAGAAATTGATGACAACCTCGAACGTATTCGCAGCAACCAGGGCAAGCCGCGTAACAATGTTCAGGAAATTTTCCTGCCTGTCGATAATCCGCAGGACGAAACCAAAGTTTACCAGAATGCCCGCGAGGTGATCCGGGCCCTTGAACAGGGGGCTAATTTCGGCGGTCTGGCGAGACAGTTTTCGGCAAGCTCAAGTGCAGCAAACGGTGGTAACCTGGGCTGGCTTTATTCCGGTGAAATGGCCGGAGAATTGCAGCAGGCCATTAACCAGATGCAGCCGGGCGATGTAAGTGATCCTATCAGAACCATTCGCGGATATTACATCCTGAAACTGCTTGAACGCCGTCGGGGAGATGCCAATGCCCTGACAGATGTCCGGCTTGATCTATATCAGCTCTTTGTTCCAATTGCAGCCAACACGCCTCAAGATGAGGTCAACTCCAAACTTGGTATCCTGCAAAATGCCAAAGAAACTGCCGATAGTTGCCAATCATTGGCAAATGTCGCGGTTGACCTTGGTTCGGACATGAGCGGAAAGACCGAAGGCATATCACCAAACGATCTTGCAGGACCTGTACGCAATGCCGTCGCAAATCTGGATAAAGGCGGTATTTCCGATCTGATCAAGGTTGATGGCGGTGCCCTGCTTGTCATGGTTTGCGACAAGACAGAAGAAAGTACTCTTCCGGATCGGGAAAGCATACGCCAACGTCTTGAAATGGAACGCCTCGAAATTCTGGCGCGCCGTAAACTGCGTGAATTGCGCCGCAATGCGTTTATCGATATCCGGATGTAATCCGGAAAGGACGCCAGCCGATGAGCAACATCAAGCCGATTGCAATGACACTGGGAGAACCGGGCGGCATCGGCCCGGAGCTCGCCCTCAAGGCGTGGCTGTCGCGCAAAGACCATGTACTTCCTCCATTTTTCATTCTCAGTCCCAAGACAATCATGGATCAAACCATCGAAAGTCTTGGGCTGCGGGTAAAAACCAAGGTGATAAACGAGGTCAGCCAAACAGGTAAGTTCTTCGAGGACGCCCTTCCGGTTTTTGAAATTCCCGGCACAGCACAAGATATCAAACATGGAACGGCATCCAGCAAAACCGCATCTATTGTCATAGACAGCATTACCCATGCCGTTAACTTGACGCGATCAGGAACAGCAAGTGCTGTGGTAACCAACCCGATCCAGAAGAGCGCGCTTTATCAGGCCGGTTTCAAACATCCCGGCCATACCGAATTTCTGGCAGAGCTTTGTGGTCCGGGCACCATCCCGGTTATGATGTTGGCCAATAGTCAATTGCGCGTCGTACCGATGACAATCCACATCGCCCTTTCGGAAGTGCCAAAGCAACTTACCAGTGAAATGATCAAACAATTGGTCCGCATCACGTCAAAGTCGTTGCAACGGGATTTTGGTCTGGAAAAACCAAGGCTTGCGATTGCCGGCTTAAACCCGCATGCAGGTGAAGATGGATCAATGGGCGACGAAGAAATCAGGATAATGCGCCCTGCCATAAAGGCATTGCAGGATGAGGGGTTTGATGTCGTTGGGCCCCTCCCCGCAGATACCATGTTCCATGCCGAGGCACGTGCAAACTACGATGTCGCCCTATGTCCCTATCATGATCAGGCTCTGATTCCGGTCAAAACACTTGATTTCCATGGCGGTGTGAACGTCACGCTAGGATTGCCCTTTATCAGAACGTCCCCTGATCACGGGACGGCTCTTGATATCGCAGGTAAAGGCATCGCACGGCCTGACAGCCTGATCGCGGCCATCAAAATGGCGGCTGAGATGGCACATAAACGAGTAGCCGGCAACGCTGCCTCACAAGGAGCCTGACATCGTGTCAGACCAGAAAGACGAAACCGCCAGCCTTGCCAATGATGGGCTTCCCCCCTTGCGCGACGTCATTGCAACGCATGGACTGTCCGCGCAAAAGAAGTTTGGCCAGAATTTCCTTTTTGATCTGAACCTGACCGGGCGGATCGCGCGCGCGGCCGCACCACTGAATGACGCAACAGTAATTGAAATCGGTCCAGGTCCCGGCGGTCTGACGCGCTCCTTGCTTTATCATGGCGCAAAGAACTTGACGGTTATCGAACGTGATCCCCGTTGCCAACCGGTTCTTGAACAAATCAGCAATCACTATCCGGGGGCGCTTCATGTGATCGATGGGGATGCGCTTGACGTTGATGTTACGTCACTCGGCCCGGCTCCGCGAAAGATTGTCGCCAACCTTCCCTATAACGTGGGCACGCAACTTTTGCTGGGCTGGCTGATGCAGATTGATCAGTTTGCCAGCCTGACTTTGATGTTCCAGAAAGAAGTAGCAGAGCGCGTTGTCGCCGCCCCGAAAAGCAAGGCCTATGGCCGCCTTTCGGTCCTGTGTCAGTATTTATGTGACTGCCAGATACTTTTTGATGTGCACCGTAGTGCCTTCACCCCACCGCCCAAGGTAACCTCAGCTGTCGTTCAACTGCGTCCCAAAGCAGATCGCGGCAAAGCTGTAAATCTTGTCAGTCTGGGCAAGATCACACAGGCAGCCTTTGGCCAAAGGCGCAAGATGCTGCGCGCCAGCCTGAAGACATTGAACATGGATGTCGGAATGTTGTTGGAACGTGCACAAATTACCGAGACAGCACGTGCCGAAGAATTAAGTGTAGCCGATTTCGTTCGACTAACACTTGTTCATGACGAAATGGCCGCCTGATCAGGCGACCATTTCGGATCATCAATCTGTCAAAAGCTTTTTAACGAACCCCGGGAGTTCGGATTGGCGTTCGCGTTTAACGCGTTCTGCACCAATGATATGTTGTACATCGGCAAGACAACGTTCAAGGTCATCATTGATCAGAACATAGTCAAATTCTTCCCAATGGCTGATTTCGGCACCGGCTTTTGCCATACGCTTCATGATCACATCATCAGCATCCTGTCCCCGGTCACGAAGACGGCGTTCAAGCTCGGCCGACGAGGGCGGCAGGATGAAAACAGAAACAACATCATCCCCACCCTTCTCACGTATTTGCCGCGCGCCTTGCCAGTCAATGTCAAACAGAACATCGTGGCCTTCGGAAAGCGCCTTTTCGACCGGGCCGCTAGGCGTGCCATAATAGTTGCCAAACACTTCCGCCCATTCCAGCAATTCATCATCGGCGATCATATGCTTGAAGGCATCAACGGACTTGAAGAAGTAATGTATCCCCTCTTCCTCGCCCGGACGCGCTGCACGTGTTGTCGCAGAAACCGAAAGAGAAATCTGGCTGTCTTTTTCCAAAATCTGGCGTGTGATCGTGGTTTTCCCTGCCCCTGAAGGGGCACAGAATACCAGCATCACACCACGACGTTTTGCCTGATCCGTCATCGGATTGTCCTTATTCAACGTTCTGAACCTGCTCGCGCAGTTGATCGATTATGACCTTAAGCTCCATGCCGCAACTGGTCAGTTCAATATCATTCGCCTTGGAACAAAGCGTATTGGCTTCACGATTGAATTCCTGACATTGGAAATCAAGTTTACGGCCAATCGCACCGCCTTTTTGGATCATGTCGCGTGCGGCGATGATATGGGCTTTAAGTCGATCAATTTCCTCCCGAACATCCGCCTTGGTCGCAAGCAAAACTGCTTCCTGATGAAGCCGTTCGGGATCGAACTTGTCTGTTTCCATCAGCTCATCGATCTGACGCTTGAGCTTTGCCTTGATCGCATCGCTTCGAACGGACGCGCAATTTTCAGCTCTCAGGACGGCTTCCTCGATACGATCAATATGACCACGCAGCATTTCGTCAAGCTTCGCCCCTTCTTCGGCACGATGTGCTGCCAGTTGATCAAGCGCCTCGCCAAAGCTTTCAAGAATCGCGGCATCCAGATTTTCGCGACTGTCGTCGTCTTCCTGATGTTCGACCGCTTCAAGAACGCCACGCACATTCATCAAATCTGCAATCGTCCCGGCCGAAAGGCTACTGGCGCGATCAAATTCCTCGGCCAGCGCAACCAATTCGGCAAGTAGATCGCGGTTAATGCGATAGGCACTGGTTTCCCCGGGGCGGACAACATTTAACGTGACCCCCATATTGCCTCGCTTGAACCGTTTGACAACGGCGTCTCGTACAACAGGCTCCAGACGTTCAAAGCCACCGTTAAGGCGCGTACGAACGTCCAATCCCTTGCCATTGACACTGCGAAGCTCCCAGGTCCAGCCAAAGCCTTCTGCACCGCCGTCGGTGCGGGCGAACCCGGTCATGCTTGATACGGTCATATTCTTATCCAGTCTGAATTGTCGGTTGCCCGTTTATAACGTTTGTGCCTCGGCGCGCCAAGGGATTGTCGTTTGATGATCGATCATCAAGACAGACAGTTATTGCCCGCATTTCATAATGCTGCCCTAATGCTGTCCCATGTTCCGCGCGAACAATTCGGAACACGTCCAACGGGATCACGAGCAACCATGTCACTGCAATACCACGCCATCCTGATTACCGGTGCCAGCTCGGGCATCGGGGCCGCCCTTGCGCGTCACTATGCCCGCACCGGGGTCACCCTGTTTATCAGCGGCCGGGACCAAACACGTTTGAAACTGGTCGAAAATGAATGCCGCGCTGCAGGGGCAAATGTATTTGCCGATGTGCTTGATGTGACCGAACGCGAAACGATGGCTGAATATGTTACCAAATGCGACCAGATTACACCGCTGAGCCTGATTGTCGCCAATGCGGGTATTTCAGCCGGAACCGGCAGCGAGGGTGAAGACCCCGATCAGGTACGCGATATTTTTGCAACCAATGTTGCGGGTGTTCTCAACACGATTGATCCTGCCATCGCCTTCATGTCCGCACGTAGGCACGGCCAGATCGCACTGGTTTCATCGCAGGCATCTTGGCGTGGTCTTCCGTCCGCCCCGGCTTACTGTGCCAGCAAGGCCGCCGTAAGGACGTATGGTGAAGGACTCCGGGGTGCCCTTGCCCCCTTCGGGATAAAGGTGAATGTGATTTGTCCGGGATTTGTCAAAAGCCGCATTACCGATGCCAACGACTTTCCCATGCCATTCTTCATGCAGGCCGACAAGGCCGCAATCAAGATTGATAAAGGCCTGTCGAAGAACAAGGGAATGATAGCTTTTCCCTGGCAAATGAACATTCTGGTTGGTGTTCTGAAAATGGTCCCTCAATCACTGCTGGACATGGCGGCATCGCGCATCCCGCGAAAGGCATCGAAAAGCCAAACGCGCCAAAGACTGGCATCAACGTCCGAACATATACAGCCGCGTCAATAAAAACGGGGATAACCAGTTACTTATTGGCGATCCCGGATGCGGCGCCAACGCGTGACATTGCGGTTATGCTCGTCCAAAGTCCGGGCAAAGGCATGACCGCCCGTTCCATCCGCGACGAAATAAACCTCGTCAGTTTCGGCAGGATGCAAAACGGCATAGATCGCGTCACGTCCAGGATTTGTTATCGGTCCCGGTGGTAACCCGGATGACACATAAGTATTGTAGGGACTATCGAATTTCAAATCAGCACGCGTCAAGGCACGGTCAAGCGGTTCATCCGGGCTGATTGCATAAGCGACCGTCGGATCGGACTGCAAACGCATATTCATTCTGAGCCGGTTGACAAAAACCCCCGCAACACGTGGACGTTCCGCAGCAACACCGGTTTCCCGTTCTACAATCGATGCCAGAACAATCGCTTCTTCGATGGTATCATACGGCAGATTGGCTTCTCGTCCCGGCCATAACTGGGTTACCAGCGCATCATGTGCTGCTGCCATACGATCAATGATGCTTTGTTTCGTATCACCGAACGAAAACTGATAGGTCTCTGGCAGAAGCATACCATCAGGCGGAACATCAGAAATTTCACCAATGAGACCATCTACAAGATTGATACGGGTGACGATCTCGCTTGAGCGCAGCCCTTCAGGGATCGTCACAAACCGTTTTACAGTATCACCGGTCGCAAGAATTTCTGCGGCCTGTTTGGGGCTGACACGCGCAGGAAAATGATATTCTCCTGCGCGCAATGCCCGATCAAGACCGGCGATGCGGACACCAAGCAGAAACACAAGCGGTTCCTGAATAATATTTTGGCGGCGAAAGATGTCCGCAATCCCGCGAACACCGGTACCCTGCGGAATGACAATATCACTGCCCTGCGCCAGCTTGCTGGGCGATGTATACTGCACATAAACATACACCGCCGCCCCACCAATGGTGAGCGCGGCGGTGATGCATAAAAAGCCAAGAACAAGCAGAAAACGCTTCAAGGGGTTTCCCTCTGTCAGGTTGAATCTGCTGTCTTACACGCCTTTGAAGACCAGCGAAGCATTGGTACCGCCAAAGCCGAACGAGTTCGACAGGGCGACATTGACCTTGCGTTTCTTCGCTTCAAGCGGAACCAGATCAATTCCGAGGCAAGCTTCGGAAGGATTACGCAGGTTAAGGGTCGGCGGAACAATACCTTCATGGATTGCAAGGATCGAGAACACAGCCTCGATCGCACCTGCTGCGCCAAGAAGATGGCCGGTTGCCGATTTGGTCGAGGACATCGAAAGTTTCGATACCGAATCCCCGAACAGACGTTTTACCGCACCGAGTTCGATTTCATCACCCAACGGAGTCGACGTACCATGTGCGTTCACATAATCGACGTCTTCCGGGTTAACGCCCGCATTGCGAAGGGCATTGCGCATCGAACGGAAACCACCATTGCCGTCTTCGGCAGGTGCCGTGATGTGATAAGCGTCACCCGACATGCCATAACCGGCAACTTCGGCATAGATTCTAGCGCCACGGGCTTTGGCGTGCTCGTATTCTTCAAGCACCACACAACCGGCACCTTCCCCCATGACAAAACCGTCACGGCCCTGATCCCAGGGGCGCGATGCTTCGGTCGGGGTATCGTTGTAACCGGTGGACAAGGCACGCGCCGCCGCAAAGCCCGCCATACCCAACCGGCAAACAGCGGCTTCAGCCCCCCCGGCAACCATAACATCGGCATCGCCCAGCATGATCATGCGCGATGCGTCGCCAATGGCGTGCGCACCGGTTGAACATGCCGTAACGACAGCATGGTTCGGGCCTTTAAGGCCATGTTTGATCGAAACCTGGCCGGAAACCAGATTGATCAGGCAGGACGGAATGAAAAATGGGCTGACACGGCGGGTTTTGCCGTTATTCACCAGCTCCGTGGCTTCGGAGATCTTCGGCAAACCACCAATACCCGAACCGATCAAAACACCAGTATTTTCCTGGTCTTCATCAGTTTCGGGCTTCCAGCCGGAATCGGCCAGTGCCTGATCGGCAGCGGCAACACCATAGACGATGAAATCGTCCATTTTTTTCATGTCTTTGATCGAGACATGATCTTCCGCGTTGAAAAGTCCGTCACCCACACCGCGCGGCACAAGGCCAGCGATCTTGGCCGGGATATCGGACACATCGAAAGTGTCGATGCTTTTGATTCCGGATTGGCCGTCCAGCAATTTCTGCCAGGTGTTCTGTGCGCCGCTGGCAAGCGGAGTAACAGCACCAATACCGGTAACAACTACGCGTCTCATCCCGCACTACGCCTTTATTTTATGAATACAGCAAAGACGAAAAGGGCGCCTGAGGATGCCCTCTGGCGCCCATGTCTCACGGCAAGATTAGCCGTTCGCCTTTTCGATGAAGTCGATCGCGTCTTTAACGGTCAGAATTTTTTCTGCTGCGTCATCAGGAATTTCGCAACCGAATTCTTCTTCAAACGCCATGACCAGCTCGACAGTGTCCAGGCTGTCGGCGCCCAGATCGTCGATGAAGCTTGCGTTTTCGGTGACCTTGTCTTCCTCGACACCGAGGTGCTCGACAACGATCTTCTTCACGCGATCTGCGACATCACTCATAGCTCAAATCCTTCAATAGGTTTTCTGTCAGTTGGTTTTGATTGGTTCTTCGCGCCTTCCCCCTATTGAAGGAATTTGCGAGGACCGGAATCCGACAACCGCAATTGCCGGTTTCGTGATTTTCTATAGCGGCCTCTTTTAAACAGAAAAGCAAGCAACCCGCAACGGGTTAAATCATCGCCATTCCGCCATTCACATGCAAGGTCTGCCCCGTGACATAAGCGGCTTCGTCGCTTGCCAGATACAGAACCGCTGCTGCGATCTCTTTGCTTTCCCCCATGCGCCCGGCAGGAACATTGGCCAGAAGCTTTTCTTTCTGTCCGTCATCAAGCTCGTCTGTCATCGCCGTGGTAATGAACCCCGGTGCAACACAGTTAACAGTAATTCCGCGCGATGCAACTTCCTGTGCCAAGGATTTTGACCATCCGATCATTCCGGCCTTCGCTGCCGAATAGTTGGTCTGGCCCGGATTCCCTGTCACACCAACGATCGAGGTAATATTGATAATACGGCCATGACGGCGTTTCATCATCCCGCGCAACGCGTTTCGCGCAAGCTTGAAAGCAGCCGTCAAGTTCACATCGAGAACCGCCTGCCAGTCTTCGTCTTTCATGCGCATCGCGAGCTGATCACGGGTAATACCGGCATTATTGACCAGAATGTCAAGCTGACCGCCAAGGGCTTCTTCGGCATCCTTGATCAGACCTGCAACCGATTCCGGGTCAGAAAGGTTACCCGGAACGACAACAGCATTTTCACCAATTTCTGCGGCAACAGCCAGAAGGCGTTCTACGCGCGTGCCCGAAAGAGCAACCTTTGCACCGGCCGCAGCCAGAATTTTGGCAATTTCACCGCCGATACCACCAGTCGCGCCGGTTACAAGTGCGGTCTTGCCTGCAAGATCAAACATCAATCTATCCCTTTGGGTTCGTCTGTTTCGAGCAACGCTTAAAGCGTGCCGAGGAAGCTTTCGATATCGGCCGGGCCATTAACGGCCAAACCGGTAAGATCGCGGTCGATACGGCGAACCATACCACTCAAAACTTTACCCGCGCCCAGCTCCACCAGATCGGTGACACCCTGCTCTTTCATATAAAGAACAGACTCACGCCAGCGCACGGTTCCGCAAACCTGCTCCACAAGGAGTTTACGAATGGTTTCCGGATCAGCAGTTTTTTCCGCAATCACGTTTGCGACAACCGGTTTACCGGGGGCATTCATCGCCACAGACGCCAGTGCTTCGGCCATACGGTCTGCAGCCGGTTGCATCAACGGGCAATGGAACGGTGCCGACACCGGCAGCAAAACAGCGCGTTTTGCCCCCTTTTCCTTGGCTATCTCGATCGCGCGCTCAACGGCCGCCTTATGGCCCGAAACAACAACCTGTCCGTCGGCATTGTCATTTGCAGCGGTACAGACATCACCTTGCGCAGCTTCTTCGGCAACAGCAACGGCGTCGACATAGTTAAGCCCAAGAAGAGCTGCCATCGCGCCGACACCAACCGGCACAGCGGCCTGCATCGCCTGCCCACGAATTTTCAGAAGGCGAGCCGCATCTGCAATCCCAAAGGTGCCCGCAGCTGCAAGGGCCGAATATTCACCCAGCGAATGGCCCGCAACCAGATCACATTTATCAGCAAGCTTGAAACCGCCTTCGGATTCAAGAACACGGGTAACCGCAAGACTGACAGTCATCAGAGCAGGCTGCGCATTCTCCGTCAGTGTCAATTCGTTTTCAGGACCTTCGAACATCAGGGTGCTGAGTTTCTGCGAAAGAGCGTCATCAACTTCCTGAAAAACTTCGCGGGCAACCGGAAATGCATCTGCCAGTTCCTTGCCCATACCTACCGCTTGCGACCCCTGACCGGGGAAAACGAATGCGCGTGTCATTATGTGTAATTTACCCTTGTCTGCTTTCGTAAGGACCCGGTTCGGTCAGATCCCTTTTTTCGAGCTACCCTTGATACTGCCCGCAAGCCCTGTGTCAAGAACAGACGACATTGTCATGCGACTTTCCGTCGCTTTGTTGCCCCGAAAGGTAACAGACTTGCCAAACGCCGAAAACAAAACCTTGTTGCGCAGTGCAACGTGGCCTGTTTGCTTCCGGCGCGTTCTTGCCCGCAAAGCATCAAGCATCCAACCTGATATATACAAATGCTATTCAATTCTGCACTGAATGACACAAAAGGCCGGTTTTCTGCGGTTTACCACTATTAAAGAACCATCAATCCCCATACCGTTCATGATGGCAGGTTTCGCGCGGTTTTCAGCAGAAGTTTGATGGGGCATTTACGGTTGCATGCCCTGTGGAAAAGTGTATATTCCGCCGTCTCACGGCTCCTTGCCGGGGTTGCCCGGCTATGCCTGCATGGCACGAGGTCATGCGAGGAAGAGACAAGCCAAAAGGAGTAATAGGAGTATTATGAATAAGTACGAGAGCGTGTTTATCGCACGTCAGGACTTCTCGACCGCACAGGTCGAAGCCCTGAATGAAAAACTGGCCCAGACCGTTGAAGGTCTTGGTGGCAAAATTGCCAAAACCGAATATTGGGGCCTGCGTTCCCTGACATACCGTGTCAAGAAGAACCGCAAAGGTCACTATACTCTCTTCCAGATCGAAGCCGACAACGCCACGATTGCGGAATACGAGCGTCAGATGCGCCTGAACGAGGACGTTCTGCGTCAGATGACTGTCAAGGTTGAAGAGTTCGAAGAAGAACAGTCAGCCATTCTGCGTAACCGCGACGAGCGCGGCGGCCGTGGCGGTAATCGCCGTGGCGGTCCCCGTCAGCACGGCTAACAGATAGCGAGGAGAATTTATTATGGCTGGACGTCGTCTGTTTTTCCGTCGCCGCAAAACCTGCCCGTTCTCGGGTGCGGATGCGCCGAAGATTGACTACAAAGATGTCAAACTGCTGCAGCGTTTCGTTTCCGAACGCGGCAAAATCGTTCCGAGCCGTATCACTGCGGTTTCGGCCAAGAAACAGCGCGAACTGGCGAAAGCCATTAAACGTGCCCGTTTCCTGGCGCTGCTGCCGTATTCAGATCAGGTCTGAGGCAGTCGGCAAGAGACCCTCTTGCGGTCTCGGGCCTGGAGTAACTGATGTCGCGTAACATTTTAATGGCAGTCGGTGCAGGTTTGGGCAGTTCTGTCCTGTTCCTGCTTGTATTGTCAGGTAATCCGCTGGCTCTGTTGCTTTCATATTTCGGGCACCTGCCACTTTTTCTTATCGGATTGTGGCAAGGTCCAAAACGCCTGCTGGTTGCGGCAATTGCCGCATGTAGTGCCCTTGTTCTACTGGGGGGACTGCTGCCTTTCACGGTCTTTATGGTCGTGTTTGCCGGACCGGCGATGTTGTTGACCCGCTTGGCGCTGGTCATCCGCAAGGACGAAACCGGGAAACCGGGCTTTGTTCCGACCGGAATAGTGGTAAGCGCCATGGCCGTCATGATTGCAATGGTGATGATTGTCATCACCGGCAGCGTAACGGCGGAAGGTTTGGACATCCAGGAATTCATTTCGCAGTTCCTGGGTCAGATGTATTCAGAAATGGGGGTCCCTATGACGCCCGAACTTCAGAATATCATCGACATGTTCCAAACGTATTTCCCGGCGATTGTGGCGGTAAGCTGGCTTCTTATGCTGTTTGCCAATGCTGCGATCGCACAGGCAATTCTGGTGCGGTCCGGTCGCAATTTGCGTCCGTCGCCCGATCTGGCCTCGATGGCCTTGCCTGGATGGTCACTGTTTGCGTTCGCCCTGGCTGGATTTCTGGTCGGCTTTGCCGATGGATCTTTGGCCTATGTGGCGCGAAACGTCGCGGTGGTGCTGGCAGTGCCGTTCCTGATTCAGGGATTGGCACTGGTGCACGGGCAGGCAGCCCGTTGGCCGCAAAAACGTATGATACTGACGGTATTCTATATCGTCGCGGTTCTGTCCACATGGTCGTTTATCGCGATCACCGGACTTGGAATTGTTGAGCATTTAATCAGGCTGCGGGGGAAACAACCGATGACCCGTAGCAATGAGGAGGATCGGTGATGGAAGTTATTCTGCTCCAGCGGGTAGAAAAACTCGGTCAGATGGGTGACGTAGTCACCGTCAAGCCGGGCCATGCCCGCAACCGTTTGCTTCCGAAGGGCATGGCCCTTCGCGCAAACAAAGCAAATCTGGCAGTTTTCGAAGCTAAAAAAGCACAGCTCGAAGCTGACAACCTTGACCGCCGCAAAGAAGCCGAAGCGGTTGCCGAGAACATGGGCGACGTTGCTGTCACCCTCGTTCGTCAGGCATCCGATGTTGGTCACCTTTACGGTTCGGTTACCGCACGTGATATCTCGAACGCGGTTACCGAAGCAGGCTTTACCGTTGCGCGCACCCAGGTCGTTCTTGATCAGCCGATCAAGACCCTTGGTCTGCACCAGGTCAAAATCAACCTGCACCCGGAAGTTTCCGTTGAAGTGACCGCCAACGTCGCACGTTCCGAAGAAGATGCCGTCGAGCAGCTTCGTAAGGGCGGCGCCGTTCTGGGCACCATCGACGAAATGGAAGCCGAAGAAGCTCTGGAAGCTGCTGAAGAACTCTTCGAAGAAGACGTTCCGGAAGACTTTGCTGACGAAGCTGAAGGCGAAGAAGAAGCCAACGTTTAATCGTTGTCTTTCATTCAAAGCCAGTTTGGAAACGGCGTATCCGCAAGGATGCGCCGTTTTCTTATGGTTTTGTAATATATTTCAGCTTTTTACACCGAAGGCGACCTCTGCGCTTGCGGAATACCGGCTATGAGTTATACCGATTAGCCCTTTCAGCCCAACAAGATGACTGATACCTTTTTACGCCATGACTGATCCCCAGCTAGATGCCCTGTTCGCACCCCTCGAAGAAAACCACGGTGGCAACACTGAAATGGTGCTCGAACGGACTCCGCCTCATAACTTCGAGGCAGAGGCAGCACTGCTTGGCGCCATCCTGAACAATAACGCCGCTTACGAACGCGTTTCAGATATACTGCGTCCCGAACATTTCGCGGACGCCCGCCATGGCCGTATTTTTGAAGCCTGCGGCAAATTGATCGAACGCGGTCAGCTAGCCAACCCGGTGACCCTGTCGGCGTTCTTTCGGCAGGACGAACATCTGGCTGAAATCGGTGGCGCGCAATATCTGGCCGAACTGTCAAACAACCTTGTCTCGGTTATCAATGCCGGCGATTACGGCAAACTGGTATACGACCTGTATCTGCGCCGCGAACTGATTGAAATCGGCGAAGACACCGTCAACGAAGCCTATCGCTACGAAATCGAAACTGACGCCGCCAACCAGATCGAGAAAGCCGAACAGAAACTTTTCTCTCTGGCGACGGCGGGTGCTGCTGAATCCGGTTTCGTTGCATTCGGCCCTGCCCTGACCAAGGCATACGAAAACATTGAACACGCCTATAAAAATGCCGGAAAGGTTGTTGGTGTAACCACTGGCCTGCGCGATATCGACCGTAAGCTTGGCGGTCTGCACGCTTCTGACTTGCTGATCCTTGCCGGACGTCCATCAATGGGTAAAACCGCGCTTGCAATGAACGTGGCATTTAACGCCGCCATTGCATCGCATCAGAACCGAAAAACCGGTGCCGAGGCGGGCGACGAACTCAAGACCGGCGCTGTCGCGGTTTTCTCGCTCGAGATGGCGGCAGAACAGCTGGCTGGGCGACTTCTGTCCCAGGCGGCCGAGGTTTCGGGCGACAACATGCGCCGCGGCGATTTGAACGAAGACGATTTCCAGCGTCTTGTGGTTGCCACTCAGGAACTCAATACCGTTCCGCTTTATATCGATGATACGCCGGCTCTTCCGGTTTCGACCCTGCGCACACGTTGCCGCCGCCTGAAACGTCAGCACGGCCTTGCGATGATCGTCGTCGATTACCTGCAACTTCTGGCACCGCCAACCAACTTCCGCGGCGATGGCCGCGTACAGGAAGTTTCCGAAATCACCCGTATGCTAAAGGCAATCGCCAAGGAACTCGAAGTTCCGGTTCTAGCCCTGTCGCAGCTTTCACGTGCCGTCGAACAGCGCGAAGACAAACGTCCGCAGTTGTCGGATTTGCGTGAATCGGGCTCGATCGAGCAGGACGCCGACGTTGTGATGTTCATTTACCGTGAACAATATTATCTCGAACGTGCAGAACCGGCACAACGTCCGGAAGAAGCTACCGACAAGTTCGGCGAACGTTACTCCCAGTGGCAGGATCGCCTGAACCACGTCTATAACACCGCAGAAGTCATTATCGCCAAACAGCGTCACGGCCCGGTGGGCAACGTACGCCTGTTCTTTGACGGGAACTACACCAAGTTTGGCGACCTTGACCATATCGAAGAAGAATATGAATAGGCCTTGAGCCTGAAACCGAAACGGACTCCACGGGGTATTGCGAATGAGCGTTCTTCCCGCCGCCGGCCGTGCTGCTGAGTGTGCCGAACTTCAGATCAATCTGAAGGCGATTGCTGACAACTACCAGATCATCAAGAAACGCTACAAAGGGCGGACTTGTGGCGCTGTTGTCAAAGCAGATGCTTATGGCCTTGGCGCACAAACCATTGTGCCTGTTCTCAAAAAGCAGGGTTGCCGTCTTTTCTTTGTCGCACAGGCAAACGAAGCAGCCGACCTGTTCCCGCTTCTGCGTGGCGGTGGTCGCATTGCTGTTCTGAACGGTGTCCTGCCCGGCGACGAAGAATTCTTTATCGAAAATGATGTCATTCCGGTTCTCAATGACCTTGGTCAGATCGAACGCTGGTCAAATCTTTGCCGTGAACATGAACGCCCCGCACCGGCCTTCATTCATCTTGATACCGGGATGAACCGTTTGGGTCTTGCCCCGCGCGAGATCGGCGAACTGGTGGATCGTTATTCGTCTCTTTTATACGGCTTCGAAAAAGCGGGATATATGACCCACCCGGTCGCCGCCGACGAGCTTGAAAATCCGGTCACTGCCGAACAGTACGAACTGTTCATGAAATGGTATCGCCGCCTGCCGCCTGCTCCGCGCGGTTTCTGCAATTCCTCGGCGATTTTCCGTAACAACGATTATCACCTCGAATTCTGCCGTCCGGGCTTTGCGCTTTGGGGTGGAAACCCGACCCCCGAAACCACCAACCCGATGCGTCCGGTGGTAAAACTGACCGCAAAGGTACTTCAGGTGCGTCAGATCGTCGCTGGCGAGGCGGTTGGTTATGGCAGCACCTGGCGCGCGGAACGAGCCAGCCGCATTGCGACAGTTGCCGTTGGTTATGCCGATGGATGGCTGCGTTCGCTTTCGAATTCAGGAAAACTGCGCATCAAAGGGCATGAAGTCCCGTATGTCGGACGGGTTTCGATGGATGCAATCAGTATTGATATCACCGATCTTCCGGGCAAGCCGTTGCAGCCGGGCGATATGATTCCGTTGATTGATGACAAAATGACAGTTGACGACATCGCAAGTGCTGCGGGTACAATCGGTTATGAAATACTGACTTCTCTTGGACATCGCTATCGGCGGGTCTATACAGAAAGCTGACTTGAAGAAATCGGCCAACAGTCAATGACTGGCCTGCAACAGGGGAAATAATAATTCCAATGCCGATCTTTGCGCCGGTTGGCCGTATGTTCCTTGCCTTTTTGGCTCTCGTTGGTCGCGTAACGGTATTTGCCGGGCGCACCATTGGCCATATGGTAACGCCGCCATTCTATTTCCGACTGATTTTCAAACAGATGCGCGAGATTGGCTATTTCTCGTTGCCGGTCGTCGCCATGACGACGCTGTTTGCCGGGATGGTTCTGGCCCTGCAATCCTATTCAGGCTTTTCACGCTTTTCTGCCGAAAGTGCGGTTGCCACGGTTGTCGTCATTTCGATGACCCGCGAACTGGGCCCGGTTTTGGCCGGCCTGATGGTGGCCGGTCGTGTCGGGGCGGCGATTGCGGCTGAAATCGGTACCATGCGCGTCACCGAACAGATCGACGCATTGGTGACCCTGTCGACCAACCCGTTCAAATATCTGGTGGTCCCACGTGTCATTGCCGGGCTGCTGACCCTGCCCGTGCTGGTCCTGATCGGGGATATCATCGGGGTGCTGGGCGGATATCTTGTCGGGGTGAACAAGCTCGGCTTCAATGACGGTTCCTATATCCGCAACACCTTCCAGTATCTTGAACAGCTTGATGTTGTTTCGGGTCTGGTCAAGGCGGCGGTCTTCGGCTTCCTGATCACGCTTATGGGTTGCTATCACGGATATCATTCGCGTGGTGGCGCACAAGGCGTCGGGCAAGCCACAACCAATGCTGTGGTTTCAAGCTCTATCCTGATTCTGATATCGAACTACATCGTCACCGAACTTTTCTTCACACGCTAAGGTCGGGATATGAGCGACACAGCCAAAATCTCGCTTCGTGATGTACACAAGTCCTTTGGCCCCAAAAAGGTGCTCCAGGGGGTCAATCTTGATGTCGGCCCGGGAGAATCCGTTGCCATCATCGGCGGCTCTGGTACTGGTAAGTCCGTTACACTGAAATGCGTTCTGGGTTTGCTGACACCTGAACAAGGATCCATCAAGGTCAACGGTGTTGAAATGGTCGGGGCATCGCGGTCCGCCCGTGAAGACATGCTTGATCATACCGGCATGCTGTTTCAGGGGGCCGCGTTGTTTGACTCCGTGCCTGTTTGGGAAAATGTCGCCTTCGGTCTGATCGAAGGCCGCGGCATGAAACGCAAACAGGCCCGTGACATTGCCATAGCAAGACTTTCCGATGTCGGCCTTGGCCCCGAAGTCGCCAATATGTCCCCTGCATCTCTTTCGGGCGGCATGCAAAAACGTGTCGGTTTGGCACGCGCCATTGCCACCGAACCGGAAATCCTGTTTTTTGATGAACCGACCACTGGCATCGACCCGATCATGGGTGACGTGATCAATGATCTGATCGTCAAATGCACCCGCGAGCTTGGTGCCTGTGCGATGACCATCACCCATGACATGGCAAGCGCGCGCAAAATCGCTGATCGCGTTGCCATGCTATATCAGGGCAAAATCATCTGGGATGGTCCGGTTTCTGAAATCGACAATGCCGATAACCCCTATTTGCAACAGTTCGTTTCGGGTGATATCGAAGGTCCTCTGGATCTTGATCTGAAGCATCTCTGATCACGATCAGCCCCTTCGCCTGTTTCGTTCCATCCTCATGCGCGGAGCCACCTGTGGCCAAAACCCAAAGTCGTTTCATCTGCCAGAATTGCGGTGCAGAATACCGGAAATGGACCGGACGTTGCGATGCCTGCGGCGAATGGAATTCGATCGAGGAAGAACGCATTGAAGCCAGCCCCAAGGCAACCGGTGGCATCGCGACCGGGTCGAAGGGCAAACAGCTTGATTTCGTCGCCCTTGAAGGTGAAAGTGCAAGCCCGCCCCGCATCATAACCGGCATTGCCGAACTTGATCGTGCGGTTGGTGGCGGCCTTGTTCCTGGCTCTGCCCTTTTGGTTGGCGGCGATCCTGGGATCGGTAAATCAACGATCCTGTTGCAGGCCGTTGGCGTCCTGTCGACCAGACATAAATGTGCCTATATCTCGGGCGAGGAAGCGGTTGATCAGGTGCGCATGCGTGCCGCCCGTCTTGGACTTGAAAAATCAAAGGTCGATTTTGCCGCCGCAACCAGCCTGCGCGATATCATCGCGACACTGGATCAAAGTTCACATGAAGTCGTGGTCATCGATTCCATTCAGACGATGTATGCCGATACGCTCGACAGTGCCCCGGGTACCGTATCGCAGGTCCGCGCCTGTGCACTTGAACTGATCCGCCTTGCCAAGCGCAAGGGTTTTGCCGTGATCCTTGTCGGTCACGTCACCAAGGAAGGCCAGATTGCCGGTCCCCGTGTTCTGGAACACATGGTCGACACGGTTCTATATTTCGAAGGCGAACGCGGCCATCAGTTCCGCA
The DNA here is from genome assembly GCF_040549275.1 of Thalassospira sp. MBR-102. NCBI lineage: Bacteria > Pseudomonadati > Pseudomonadota > Alphaproteobacteria > Rhodospirillales > Thalassospiraceae > Thalassospira > Thalassospira sp. MBR-102. The sequence continues at coordinate 671,562 of NZ_JBEPTC010000001.1, read as the reverse complement.
TTCTGCGCGCGGTTAAAAACCGTTTTGGTGCGACCGATGAAATTGGCGTGTTTGAAATGGGCGATGCGGGCCTTGTCGAAGTCCCGAACCCGTCCGCCCTTTTCCTTGCCGACCGCGAAGCCCCGGTATCGGGCACCGCCGTGTTTGCCGGGCTTGAAGGCACCCGCCCGATGCTGGTGGAAATTCAGGCGCTGGTCGCGCAATCTGCACTCGCCACGCCACGTCGGGCGGTTGTCGGCTGGGATTCGGCGCGTATGAACATGATCCTTGCGGTTCTGGATGCGCGCTGTGGCTTGCCCCTTAGCCAATTTGACGTTTACCTGAACGTTGCCGGTGGTATGCGTGTGGGCGAACCCGCCGCCGACCTTGCCGTGGCGGCTGCCCTTATATCTGCCGTCGCAGATGCGCCGGTTCCTGCCGAAACCGTTATTGTCGGCGAAGTCGGCCTTTCGGGCGAAGTCCGCCCTGTCGGTCAAATCGAATCACGCCTTAAAGAAGCCGCCAAACTCGGCTTTGTAAATGCCTATAGCCCGCGAACCGGTGGCAACGGCAAGAAGAAGATCACGATCAAGGGCCTTAACCAGCGTGAAATCGGCCATCTTCAGGATTTGGTAAATCTCTTCGGCGACGATGTTCGTGACAAGGTGCGTCCGCGCGAAGGCATGTATTGATCGTTGCCCGGCTTTTTTGTGCGCGTACTGCGAACTGACTGACCAACAGGATTTACGAAATTATGGACTTTTCCAGCCTACCCGATCTTGGTGCACGGGACGTATTCGATCTGGTGATAGTAGGCATTGTCCTGATCTCCGGTCTGTTTGCATTTTTCCGCGGCTTTATCCATGAAACCCTGTCGATGATGGGCTGGGTCGGGGCTGGTCTTTGCGCATTGTATGGTTATCCGGTCGCGCGCCCCTATGTGCGTGATCTGATTCCTTCCGAACTGATTGCCGATCTGGCCACCGGGGTTGGCTTGTTTCTGATAAGCTTTCTGATCTTTTCCTTCATCAGCGGGCGTATTGGTCGTGCCGTTCAGAATTCCGGTCTTGATAGCCTCGATAGCACGCTTGGCTTTGTCTTCGGGCTTCTGCGTGGCGGGCTTATCGCCTGTATTGGTTTTCTGGCCCTGTCATGGCTTTTGCCGGCTACCTCGCAGCCAGACTGGGTTCGAGACGCCCGTACCCGCCCGGTTCTGGAAGAAGGTGCGTTTCTGCTGATGCGCGCAATGCCCAATGAAATCTTTGACACAACCGCCGAAGAAATTGCCCGTGCGCAACGTGATGCGGAAATCAACGACCAGACATACCGTCAACTTCTGGGTCCTGAGCCAAAAGGTGCTGGACCCAAGCCCCTAAACGGGTATACAAGGCCCTCGCGCGATGATTTGGATCGTCTGATTGAGGCGACCACCAACGAGTGAGGCGATAGGGTTTCGCATGGGTGCGGTATCCTGCGCCACCGGCGAGAGAGCGGAACCCACTCATGCTGACCACCAATCCATTTGACGACGACAAGCTGCGTGAAGAATGCGGTGTTTTCGGTGTTTTCGGATCGCCCGATGCGGCGGCCCTGACGGCCCTTGGCCTGCATGCGCTTCAGCATCGCGGACAGGAAGCCGCCGGCATCGTTTCCTATGACGGCGAAGATTTTCCTGCGCACCGGGCATCCGGTCAGGTCGGCGATATCTTCGGTTCTGAAGACGTAATAAAAAGCCTGCAAGGCCACCGTGCCATCGGCCATGTGCGCTATTCCACGGCCGGGGGCAAAGGCCTTCGCAACGTGCAGCCACTCTTTGCAGATTTCGAATTCGGCGGTCTGGCGATTGCCCATAACGGGAACCTGACCAACGCACTTGCCGTGCGGGAGCGTCTTGTAAAACGTGGTTCGATCTTCCAGTCGACCTCGGACACCGAAACATTCATTCACCTGATCGCAACCAGCCTGTATGAAAAAATCGTGGATCGCCTGATTGATGCCATTCGTCAGGTCGAAGGCGCATACAGCCTTGTGGTCATGACCCAGAAAAAGCTGATCGGTGTACGTGATCCCTTGGGTGTACGTCCGCTGGTTCTGGGCAAGCTGAATGAAAGCTATATTCTGTCATCGGAAACGGTTGGCCTTGATATCGTTGGCGCGGAATTCATTCGCGACGTCGAACCTGGCGAAATCGTTGAAATCACGGATGACGGCCTCAAATCGATCAAGCCGTTCAAACCGGTCAAATCGCGTTTCTGCATTTTCGAACATGTCTATTTCGCCCGCCCCGACAGCATCGTCGAAGGCACAAGCGTTTATGACGTGCGCAAGAATATCGGTCGCGAACTGGCACTGGAATCCGGTGTTGATGCCGATGTGGTCGTACCGATCCCCGATTCAGGTGTTCCGTCCGCGCTTGGCTATGCCGAGGCAAGTGGCGTCCCGTTCGAACTGGGCATCATCCGCAACCACTATGTCGGTCGTACCTTCATCGAGCCGACCGATCAGATCCGCCACCTTGGCGTGAAGCTGAAACACAACGCCAACCCCGGCAAGCTTAAGGGCAAACGCGTTATTCTGGTCGACGATTCCATTGTTCGCGGTACCACCTCGACCAAGATTGTCGATCTGGTCCGTCAGGCTGGTGCTGCCGAAGTGCATATGCGCATCGCAAGCCCGCCAACCACCAATCCGTGCTTCTATGGTGTTGATACACCGTCGAAGGAAAAACTGATGGCGGCCAATCACGACATCGAAAGCATGGCAAAGATCATTGGTGTCGACAGCCTTGCCTTTGTCACCATTGACGGCCTTTATCGCGCAGCCGGTCTCACGGGACGCGACAATGACAGTCCGGCCTTCTGTGATGCCTGCTTCACCGGTGATTATCCGATCCGTTTGGTCGATCATCAGGCCGAAAACAAGGACCGCAAACTTAGCCAGCTTGTCGAAAGGCAGTCCGCATGAGTGATGCGAAGCGCCTTGAAGGCCGCGTTGCCCTGATCACAGGAGCCTCGCACGGGATCGGTCGCGCGGTTGCAAAACGTTTTGCTGCCGAAGGTGCCACTGTTATTGCGCTGGGTCGTAATGTCGGTGCGCTCGAAGAACTTGATGATGAAATCCGGGCTGATGGCGGCAAACTTGTTTTGCTGCCCATGGATTTGACCATGTATGAAAAGATCGATGCCATGGGAGCATCGATCTATGAACGCTTTGGCAAACTGGACATCGTCGTCGGCAATGCCGGTCTTCTGGGGGAACTTGCCCCGGTCGGCCATATCGATACACAGGTTTTTGAAAACACTTATGCGACGAATGTCACGGCGAATTTCCGCCTGATCCGCAGTGTCGATAAACTTCTGCGTCTTTCCGATGCTGGTCGAGCGATCTTTGTGACCTCGAATGCCTCGTCCAAGGGACGTGCTTTCTGGGGCCTTTATGCGTCGACCAAGGCCGCGCTGGAAAGTCTGGTGCTGTCCTATGCCCAGGAAGTCGAAGAAACGCCCCTGCGTGTTAATCTGGTCAATCCGGGCCGCATCCGCACAAAGATGCGCGCAGAGGCCTATCCGGGTGAAGACCCGGAAACCCTTCCGACAGCTGAAAGCATCACCGATGTGTTTGTCGATCTGGCCGCAACCGATTGCACAAAACATGCCGAGGTCGTCAACGCATACTAAGCCAAAGTGACCTGAAATGACAAAGGCCGGGCATATGTCCGGCCTTTTTGGTATTTGCGTAATCCGGGGACTTACTATTCAAATGTGACCGACGGACCATTATCGATGATCTCACGAATACGGTCGCTCAGATCATCCTCGGTGAAGCTTTCCTGTGCCTCTCTGTCATGCGCGAAAGCATAGATATCGGCCAGATCCTGACCGTTGAAATCAATCTGATAGCCAAGATCAGCGCGCTGCAAATGCAGCATCTCATCCGCGCCATGCCACATCCGCGCAAAAAAATCGAACGGGTTTAATGACTGATCGATATTGCTGGCATCAAACCCCGGTCCGATATCTCCGCCGACATTATTCACGGCGTGGCAAACAACACAACCACGCTCGGCAAACAGCTTTTTACCGCGCAGGGCATCCATTTCCGGATAAACAATATTAGCAGCGCCGGCGTTGGTGTCATTCTGCGCCCAAACCACACCGAAACCCGAAAATCCTACCGCCAATGCGATTCCAACGGCAAAGGATAGCCCCAAAGGGCGAGTAAAAGAAAAATGCTGGTGCATATAAAGTCCTTAGGTTGCTTGCTTGGCTCCAAACGGTGCAGCGTTGCGACTGTAAAGAAGCCTATGCCACGAGACAAGCGTATCAACGAAACTGCAAACCGTTTTGCACGACCCCATGTGCGAAAAGGAGCACCGACATCTCATCGGCCTTGTCCTGCAACGCGCCCCACTTGTTCAACGCAATAATCAACGCGTGTTTTTTTCAATTCAGACGGATGTTTTCGGCGCAGAAATCCAAAAATGCTCGAACACGGGCGGGTAAATGCCCTCGCCCGCCAATATAAACGGCGTTAATATCGACACCGCCGCCGGGATAAAATTCATCCAGTAAAACTTCAAGCCTGCCATCCGCGACTTCCGCATCGATGTGGAACCTTGCAAGCCGCACGATACCGCCCCCTGCAAGGGCCAACTGACGCGCACTTTCGGCATCCGCAACGTCAAACACACCACCCGGGGTTACCGAAACGTCCTGCCCGTTTACCCGAAACGGCCAGTCAGGAAGAACACGCTGAAAATTGTATCCGATCAATGTATGGCTTTGCAGCGCATCCACGGTCGTTGGTCGTCCGTGTTTTTCAAGATATGACGGGGAGGCGGCAATTGCCATCCGGCATTGCCCAAGCTTGCGCGCAATCAGTCCGGATGACTGTAACGGACCACTTCGGATCGCCACATCGGCACGTTCCTCATACAGGTCCATCACCTTGTCGCTGACTGTCACGTCCAGCGTGATATCGGGATACCGTTCCCGAAACAGCGGCACCAACGGTAAAAGACGATGCAACCCGACAGGCACGTTGGCCGTTACGCGCAACCGCCCGCGCGGTGCCATTGCGGTTGCGACTTCCTGTTCTGCCTCATTAATATCCGCAATGATATCAAGTGCGCGTTCATAAAACCGCTGCCCTTCGGATGTCAGATGCAGCTTGCGGGTCGACCGGTTAAACAATCGCGTACCCAGCCGGTCTTCCAAACGACCGACAAGCTTGCTGACGGCGGATGGTGTCATGTTGAAATCACGTGCCGCAGCAGAAAACCCGCCGCGTTCAACAACACGCACGAAGACTTCCATCTCGCCGGATCGGTTGGTTTCAAGTCGCGCCACAGTGAATTCAACTCACAAATCTTCTTCTTCGGATAGCACTAGTTGAAAATAAGCCATTTGTCCATATTCCCCTCATAAACCATTTCCAGTGAAGGAGAAAACAATGGAATACAGACAATTGGGGAATTCCGGTTTGCGTGTCCCGGCACTCAGCTTTGGGGCCGGTACCTTTGGCGGCCAGGGCCCCCTGTTCGGTGCATGGGGTACAATTGACGCCCGCGAAGCCAGCCGCATGATCGATATCAGCCTGGAAGCAGGCTTGAACATGTTCGACAGTGCCGACGTCTATTCCGACGGTGCGTCCGAACAGGTTCTGGGCGAAGCCATTAAAGGACGCCGCGACAAAATCATCCTGTCGACCAAACTGGCCTTGCCGGTTGGCGATGGCCCGAATGACTTTGGCACCTCGCGCCACCGCCTGATCATGGCAACCGATGCCGCCCTGAAACGATTGGGGACCGATTACATTGATCTGCTGCAACTTCACGCCTTTGACGCCTTCACCCCGGTCGAGGAAGTCCTGTCAACGCTGGATGACCTCGTACGCGCCGGGAAGCTGCGTTATATCGGCGTTTCAAATTTTGCCGGGTGGCAGATCATGAAATCACTCGCCGTATCTGATCACCTTGGTTACAGCCGCTATGTCGCCCATCAGGTTTACTATTCACTGGTCGGGCGCGATTACGAATGGGACCTGATGCCGCTGGCGCAGGATCAGGGACTTGGCGCACTGGTCTGGAGCCCCTTGGGCTGGGGCCGGTTGACCGGTAAAATCCGCCGCGGCACGCAGATCCCTGATGGCAGCCGCCTGCATCAAACCGCACAATTCGGCCCGCCGGTTGATGAAGACCATCTCTATGACATTGTCGATGTGCTTGATGAACTAAGTGCCGAAACCGGCAAAACCGTCCCACAGATTGCCATCAACTGGCTGCTGCACCGCCCTACGGTGGCATCTGTGATTATCGGGGCACGCAATGAACAGCAATTGCGCGACAATCTGGGGGCGGTTGGCTGGTCTCTTTCCAGCGAACAAATTGCCCGCCTTGATGCCGTCAGCAAAAGGCAACCACCCTACCCGCATTACCCTTATTACATCCAGGAAGGCTTCGCCCGACTAAACCCGCCATTATTTGCATAAGGATTACAAATACCTGCAACAGGGCCGATCACCCGGTATTGATCACAACGGATTGATCGGCTCTGTCTTGTCTTTGCCAACATCAACGGTTAGTCGGAACATCCGGTTTAATCATGCCACGGATACCCGATGCGATTTTTGCGCTGCCTCATCGTTTCTGTAATATTTACTATCACGGCACCTGCCATCGGGGGGACTGAAACGTCACCCCTGTCGCTGATTGGCGAAAGCAGCCAGTTTGTCGAACTTGATCCAAAACGGATTGCGCGCAACACCCGATTTTATGACCGGCGAAATCAGCAGACCAGTATCACGACCTATCGCGGCAAGGTGGTACTGGTAAATTTCTGGGCCAGCTGGTGCCTGCCCTGTATGGCTGAAATGCCGTCGCTTGATCAGTTGGCCTATGACCATTCCAATGATGACCTTGTCATCATTCCGGTCTCGATAGATGAAGACGGGTTGTTGGCTGCCATTCCCTTTTACCGCCGTTTGGGCCTTGAAAATATTGACCTTTTCGTCGATCCGAACGGCGAAACCGCTTATAGCAACCATGACAATCCAAAGAATGCCGAGTTTGCCCTTTATGGTCTGCCGATCACATATGCCCTTGATCGTGATGGCCATATTCTTGGTTATGTAACCGGGTTGGTCGACTGGCAGTCAGACAATGCTGCCGATTTCATTGACCGTCTTTTGGAGCCTGCCAAATAAAAACGGAGGCATTCCTGCCCCCGTTGATGCCTCTGCACTCAGGCCCTATCGTTTTTTCTTCTTGTTGCCATAGGGGTTGTCACTGCTACGCAGATAAATGCGGATCGGAACACCCGGCATGTCGAAATCCTCGCGCAGACCATTAATCAGGTAGCGCGTATAGCTTTCGGGCAGCTCGGCCGCCTTGGAGCAGTTGATAAAGAAGCTTGGTGGACGCGATTTCGCCTGGGTCATATACCGCAGACGGATACGACGGCCGGAAATAACCGGCGGCAGATGGCGTTCGGTAATGGCTTCAAGCCAGCGGTTCAGCTGCGAGGTCGGAATACGGCGGCTCCAGATATCATAGATATCAAGGACTGTCGGCATCAAGGTATCTGTCCCGCGACCGGTAAGGGCCGAGAATGTCAGGATCGGAATACCCTTGGCCTGCGCAAAGGACGTATCAAGCTTGTCGCGCAAAGCCGACATCACACCGGATTTGTCTTTGACCGCGTCCCACTTGTTCACCGCAATGATAAGCGCACGACCTTCTTCCAGAACCATACGCGCAATCGTCAGGTCCTGTTTATCAAGCGTATTGGTCGCATCGAGCATAATGACAACCACCTGCGCATAGCGGATCACGCGCAAGGTATCGGTCACAGACAGCTTTTCAACCCGATCATCAATCTTCTTCTTGCGGCGCATTCCGGCGGTATCGACCAGACGGATCGGACGGCCTTCATAGGACCAGTCAACAGCAATCGAGTCACGGGTCAAACCAGCCTGCGGACCGGTCATTACCCGGTTTTCACCCAAAAGCTGGTTCAGAAGGGTTGATTTACCCACATTTGGACGGCCGACAATCGCAAGCTGGATTTTCGAATTGTCCTTGCGAACAACTTCTTCCTCGCCTTCATCGTCTTCGTCATATTCGATTTCAAAGGACGGGAAAGAACCATCGTCCTCGTCCATCTCGTCATCTTCGAAATCGTCATCGATGGCAGCAATATCGCCTTCCTTGCGCGCCTTGCGCTGCTTGTCGCGATATTCTTCCCAATGGGGGCGCATGATATCTATCAGCAATTCCATGCCAAGGCCATGCTCGGCTGAAATCGGCGCAACATCGCCAAGACCAAGGCCATAAGCCTCGTACAGACCTGCATCCTGATCCCTGCCCTCGTGCTTGTTGGCAATCACATAAACCGGCTTCTTGCGTTTGCGCAGCCAATCGGCAAAGTGATTGTCAAGCGGGGTCAGGCCCGCACGTGCATCGATCAGGAAAAACGCAATATCACATTCTTCAAAGGCCATTTCGCTTTGCTGGCGCATTTTGCCTTCGATTGAATCGTCAAATGCCTCTTCCAGACCGGCGGTATCGATAATATCGAAACCCATATGGCCAAGACGCGCCCTGCCATAACGGCGATCACGTGTGACGCCCGGCTGGTCATCAACCAGCGCCAGCTTCTTGCCGACCAGACGGTTAAACAAGGTCGACTTCCCGACATTGGGGCGACCGATAATGGCTACTTTCAGCGACATCTGACTTTCAGACTCATTGTTATAAAACGGCGATGTGCGCCGAGGGGCAGTTTACCCCGTTCCGGCGCACGCGCATATCAGGCAAAAGATCGGATCTTTCGCAAAAACTGTGTTCTACCTGTTAGCGATACGCGATTAGATCGGCATCCGCAGTCAGGAAGTAAAGACTGTCACCCGCAACAGAAGGCGGCAAGGTGATCGGGCCGGAAACTTCATCCTTGCCAATGATCTCGCCACTATACGGGGAAACAGTCATGATTTCGCCCTGCTCGTTTCCAACGATCAACCGGTCACCAACCAGGACCGGACCGGTCCATACCATCGGGCCTTCCTGATCTTCGGGATCGACAAAACGCGGCAAAGCAGTCACCCATTTAACCTGTCCGGTGTCTCGACGCAAGGCTATCAGGTCATTTGTGTTGGTAAGGATGAAAACATAATCGCCCGCAACCCACGGCGACTGGATGCCTCCGGCTTCCAGTTCCCAGACGCGGTACCCGGTGCGAAGGTCAATCGCAACCGTCAAACCGGCATTACTGGTGGCGATCACCAGATTATTGTCAATCACCGGAAGACCGCGAATATCGGCAATCGCCGAAACCGCATCGGTGCGCCCCGCCGATGCCAGCGCATCGGACCAGATCACCTGACCGTTTTCAACACGAAGCGCGTACATTTCACCGGTCGTGTAAGCCGAAATAACAACCCCTTGGTCAACCGCCGGGCTTGCACCACCGATAAAGGAAGCACCTTCAGATGCGCCGCGATGGCTCCAAAGTGTCTCGCCGGTCATTGCGTTCAGTGCGACAGTCTGGTTATCAACCGTCACAACGAACACGCGCCCACCACGAACCGTCGGCGCGCCGCGCATCGGGGCGGTTACCTGTGAGCGCCACATCACGGTTGCACTGGGAGCATCAATCGCAATTACCTCAGCAAAGCCGGTGGTTGCATAAAGAATACCATTCTCGTAGGCCAGACCACCGCCCAGAAGCGTGCTGTCTTCGTCCTCGTCCTTCGCCAGTTCAAGCGACCAGATACGCTTGCCCGATTTGGCACTGAACGCACGAACGACGGCGTCGGCATCAATGGTAAACACCACACCCCGCGCCACAATCGCTTGATTGAGCAGAAGATTGTCATCCATCGATCCTTCCCCGATACCAACAGACCAATCCTGACGCAGCACATCGTTGTCCAGACCGACATGATGCAGGGCATGACTTGGCAGACCACCGTTCTGCGGCCAGTCTTCCATCGGCTCCGGTTCCGGCAGGATCACGCGTTGATCGCTCAATTCGGCATCCGGCTGAACCGTGCTTTCAAGCGAAAGAACCGCAAGGCGTTCACCGGGAAGCGGCGGATCTTCGGATTCTCCAAGCCAGCTTGAGCATGCAGAAACGGCAACCGACATGCCCATGACGCACAAAAGGGATTTAATGTTGCGTGGTCTCAAAACCATATCCTCTGATCCAGTCCCTGTGAACAGGTTGCCTGTGCCATTCCCGCCAATCAGGCGCCAACGGCTTTCAGAATTTCACTTGCGCGGGCGCGCATGCCTGACGGTGCTTCGCTGTCATCGGCAATCTCGGTCAGCAGCGGCTTTGCTGCCTCTACCTCGCCTGCTGCGATATGAAGCATCGCGATCATTTCACGTGCCGAGTAGTACCAGGGATTTTCAGGCACAGCGATCGGTTCCAAACGCGAAACCAAATCCTTGGCATTTGATGCGTCGGCGTTGTTCATCGCAATCTGAACCACGGCAAGATCGCGATAGATCTTTTCGACGTCGCTGTTACCCGCAATTGCCTCAAGCTCGGCGACCGCGGAATCTTTCGCCCCGGCGCGAAGATAAATTGCCGCCTTCTGGAAATGACCAAGGGCGACAAAACCGGCATCGCCATCGGCAATGATCGCATCAAGCGCACCCAGTGCCGCATCCTGCTTTTCTTCACCAGCCTGTGCCAGTTCAATGGCATTTGCCATGCGCGTGCCGTTTTCGATGCGCGAATTTTCCTCGTAGCTTTTCCAGCCTTCACGTCCGGCAACACCCAGCACGATCACGGCCGCCACACCCACGATGTATTTGCCGTATTTGCGCCACAGCGCTTCATTGCGCTCGCGCTTGAGGTCTTCTTCGACTTCCTGGAAAATATCAACCACGAAAACCGCTCCAATCCGATCAAAAGAAAGCGGGCAACCTGCCCGCTTGTCAGAATTAATTCCGGCAAGGATTTAACGCGCCAGTACGCAAGGGGTCAAGTCCGCTGCACATCAGGAGCCGCCAATATCGCAATTAAATCCCGCAATGCTGTATTTCACGCGCAAAACTGCCCCCCCATCACGTTGTTTTTGATCCAGTGAACAACCATCAAAGGAAAGAATTGCCGCCTGCGATGCAGGACCAGACCTTAACCCGAACGAAAATCTGCCGCTAAAATCATAATCTGCCGTCCGGTTAATTGCCAAACCCGGCTGAAATGTGGCCAATCCGTCCCAACATCAAAAACAGTATCTGCTTCACCCAAAACGGCACATGGATTGCATTTGTATATTCGGGAAACGGAATTTTAATCGCTACCGGGCAAATACTGACCGGTCGATGCACGGAGATCAGGATGAAAAGCTTGCACAAGGCCCAAAGCCGACAAGAGGCGAAACGTATAATCCGTCAGCGCGTTCTGGCTGGATTATTCGCAACGCTGCTTGGTGCCGGGGTCGCAGGCTGCGATACCACCGCATCCGACATTGCAGGTACACACATCTTCACCGGTGTTGAATGGTATATCGCGCTCGACGTTGTCAGCATCATCAACACCGACAAAACCCTGATTGACCACGTCGTTTCCCTTTCGACTGGCCGCGATTGTTCGACCATCCGCAAGATCGATGGCAAATCATACTGCAAAAAGGACCCGGTCCCGGAACCGCCACTTTATTGCTATCGCACCTTGGCCGCCGTCAGCTGCTATCGCACACCCGATCCTTATAACACCGGTGCACAAACCGTTGACTGGCCGCCAACACGATCACGCAGCCTGTAATCACCTCAACCAACTGAAATCACACATATATTTGTAAAAATTTTCATATCCCGGCCCTTTCAAACTTGAGGCTGCGGATAAACCGCGCTACCGTGTCATCAGAGCGTCATAAACGCTCTACCCCGGCCTTTTGAAATTACGTCCGGAGAAAGACATGGGTACATTGTTCAATCTGGCTCAATACCGCAAAGCCAAAAGCTTTGTGCATTTCGACCGGACTGAATTGATGCAGCTCATGAACACTTATTCCAGACAAGTCGCAAGTGGTGCATGGCGCGACTATGCCATTGATCACCTTGATGGCATGGCCATGTTCTCCATCTTCCGTTCCTCACACGAAACAGCCATATTCACCGTCATCAAACTTGGTGCGGATCACAAGAATGCCGGGCATTTCGTAGCACTTCACAGCGGTGAAAAAATTAAACAAAGCTCGGAAATCCAGAACGTTCTTGATGCCGTTGAAAAACGTGCACGCAAAGTCGTCCCGCTGTTCAAATCCCGTTAAAGATCGGTTTCGCCTTTTGCTCCTTTCCATACTTGCTTTCTTCTCGCCCAATCGCGGCAATCGCACCATCCTGTGTGGTTTTCTTGTTCTGGCGGCATATACGTTTCATGCTCCACCGGCACAGGCCGACTACACCAGTGGTTACAAGGCCTATCAGGCGGGGAATTATGAAATGGCCCGCGCACAGTGGCGCGTTGCCGCACAGGAAGACGATCCACGTGCGCAATATGCGCTTGGCCTGCTTTACTATCGCGGTCTTGCCGGACCACAGGACTACCGACAGGCGGCAGATTGGTTTGCCCTTGCAGCACGCTCTAATCATGCAAATGCAATCTATTACCTTGGGCTGATGTATTTCAATGGCTGGGGGCTGCGCTATGACCAGTTCCGCGCCACAGAATTCTTTAAACGCGCTCTTCATGCCAACGGGAACAATACCGATGCCGCCTTTCTGATTGGCGAACAGTATTTTCACGGGCGTGGAGCGGAACAAAACTATGTTGAAGCCGCCCATTATTACAGGATCGCCGCCGAAAAAGGCATGCATGCCGCCCAATTCATGCTCGGCGCGATGCTGGAACGCGGCTGGGGTATAGAACAGGATTATGCTGATGCCTATTACTGGCTGCGCCGTTCAGCCCTTGGCCCACGCCCCCTGCCACCCGGTGTCGAACTTGAAATGGACCCGGCAACGGCAATTACCAATCTTGAACCAAAGCTGCGCCTTGAAGAAATCAGACGTGTTGACAAACGGCTACAGGAATTGGCTGTTCCCTGAACCAGAATACAAAAGGCCACCCGAAGGCGGCCTTTTGCATGATATTCGTTCCGTGACCAGGATCAGGAAAATGCTTCGTCCCAAGTACCGCGCGTTGCGGCTTTTGAATATTCCGTCGCGCGGTTTTCAAAGAAGTTGGTGTGCTCGACCGCATTCAGCATCGCATCCATCCATGGCAACGGGTTCTGTTCAATCCCGTATTGCTCCTCAAGACCAAGCTGGCTAAGGCGGCGATCAGCGATATAGCGGATGTATTTCTTTATATCTTCCGCTGTCAGGCCCTGCACCGCACCGGCTTCGAAGGACAGATCGATAAACGCATCTTCGTGACTGACGATGGTTTTGCAGGCCTCGATCAGGTCGCTGCGCATTTCCTCATCCCAGATTTCCGGGTTCTCTTTGCAGAATGTCCTAAACAGGCGGATGATGCTTTCGCAATGCAGGCTTTCATCGCGAACCGACCATGTGACAATCTGCCCCATGCCCTTCATCTTGTTAAAGCGCGGGAAATTCATCAGCATCGCGAATGACGCAAACAGCTGCAAACCCTCGGTAAAGGCGCCAAACACCGCAAGCGTCTTGGCGATGTTCCGCTTGCCCTGTGTGGTTAAACGCAGGTCGCCATGCTCATCGGTATACTCGTCTTCCGGACCAATGCCCCAGATTTGCATATAGTCGTATTTGTCCTTCATTTCCTTGTACTGGAAGAAGGCCTCATACTCGGCTTCGGGCATGCCAATGGTATCAAGAAGGTGCGAATAGGCGGCTACATGGATGGTTTCCATGTTGGAAAATGCCGCCAGCATCATCTGGACTTCGGTTGGTTTGAATACGCGCGTATAATGGCGCATATAGCAGTTATTGACCTCGATATCCGACTGAGTGAAAAAGCGGAAAATCTGCGTAAGCAGGTTGCGCTCGGCATCGGAAATCGTGTGGTTCCAATCCTTGACGTCATCGGCCAGCGGCACTTCTTCCGGCAGCCAGTGAATTTGCTGCTGGGTCAGCCACGCCTCATAGGCCCACGGATAACGGAACGGCTTGTAGACCGGGTTTTCCGTCAGAAGATCAATTACTTTATCGTCAGACATATTGTCACTTCTCGCAAAATTTCTGTGTGCTAAAGCCGCTTTACTGGCAGGCGAGACATTCATCATAATCGGGTTCGCTGGATGCCTGTGCGGCGGCGGCCGCAACCAGTGCCGGGATTTCAAACGAGCTTTCCGGGCTTGGCATATCGTCATCATTCGACTTCGCACGCCCCGGAATGTTCGCAACCACCTCGGCCCGCTGGATCGATTTCGACCGGCAGTAATAAAGGCTTTTGACCCCCTTTTTCCATGCCTGGAAATGGATCTGATGCAGGTCACGTTTATGAACATTCGACGCCAGGAAGATGTTCAGTGACTGTGCCTGATCAATCATCGGCGTGCGATCACCGGCAAGTTCGATCAGCCAGCGCTGATCCAGCTCGAACGCAGTCTTGAAGATGTCCTTTTCCAGATCAGACAGGAAATCAAGATGCTGAACCGATCCTTCATGCACCGTGATGGATGTCCAGACTTCTTCATTATTCCGACCTTTTTCTTCCAGAACCTCGGCAAGATACTTGTTACGCACGTTAAACGAGCCCGAAAGCGTCTTGTGGGTGTAGGAGTTCGCCGCCATCGGCTCGATTCCCGGCGAAGCACCGCCGCAAATGATCGAAATCGATGCGGTCGGCGCAATCGCGGTTTTGTTCGAGAAACGGGCTTTGATGCCGTATTCGGCCGCATCCGGGCATGAACCGCGTTCTTCCGCCAACTTCTCGGACGCAGCATCGGCATGCTTTTTCAAGTGATCAAAAATCTGCTTGTTCCAGACCTTGCTCATCACCCCTTCAAGCGGCACTTTCTGCGACTGAAGGAAGGAATGGAAGCCCATCACGCCAAGACCAACCGAACGTTCACGCATCGCGGAATATTTCGCACGCGCCATGGTATCGGGCGCATGATCGATAAAGTCCTGAAGCACGTTATCAAGGAAACGCAGAATATCTTCGATGAACTGCGTGTCATCCTTCCAGGTCAGATAATGTTCAAGGTTCAGCGACGACAGGCAGCAAACAGCAGTGCGATCCCCGCCCAGATGATCCTTGCCGGTCGGCAACGTGATTTCCGAACACAGGTTCGACGTCTTAACACTAAGCCCGGCCAGCTTGTGGTGTTCCGGCACCGCACGGTTCACGGTGTCGATGAACAGCATATAGGGCTCGCCTGTTTCAACGCGCGATGTCAGCAACCGTATCCACAATGAACGCGCGCTGATTTTGCGGACAACATGCCCGTCTTTGGGGGATGTCAGCGCCCATTCTTCATCATTTTCGACCGCACGCATGAAGGCATCCGAAATCGCAACGCCCTGATGCAGGTTCGGCGTCTTGCGGTTCGGGTCACCACCGGTCGGGCGGCGCATCTCGGAAAACTCTTCGATCTCTGGATGGCTGACCGGCATATAAACCGCGGCCGATCCGCGGCGCAACGATCCCTGACTGATCGCCAGTGTCAAGCTGTCCATCACACGGATAAACGGCACCACGCCCGATGTTTTACCGTTCTTGCCGACCTTCTCGCCAATCGAACGCAGATTGCCCCAATACGAACCGATTCCGCCGCCACGTGCCGCAAGCCAGACATTCTCTGTCCAGATATCCACAATACCGCCAAGATTATCGTCTGCCTCGTTCAGGAAGCAGGAAATCGGCAAGCCTCGCGTGGTCCCGCCATTCGACAGGATCGGAGTGGCGGGCATGAACCAGAGCTTGGAAATATAATCATAAAGACGCTGCGCATGCGCTTCGTTGTCACCATAGTAGCTGGCAACGCGCGCAAACAGATCCTGATAGCTTTCGCCCGGCATCAGATAACGGTCATTCAAAACCGCCTTGCCAAAGTCAGTCAGCAATGCATCGCGCGAACGATCAACAATAACGCGCGCACCTTTTTCGTGCTGCACCACATCCAGCATCTTCATGCTTGTAGTCCCCTTACCTGAACGGTCGCACGTTGGCGGCGATCCGCTTCCTGTTTGTTATCTTCATCAAACGGCGTTTGCCTGATCCGGCCCCGGTTGACGGCCTGCCAGATCATGAAAAATAGCCGTTTCCAATGCCCGTTTGAAAATGGTTATGCCTGCTCAAAGCCGGATTGAAAACACAATATGTAGTGGGAATGAATAAAAAATCGTCAATTGATTGTATCAGTTCCGTTACAATCCCGGATATCCAATGATTCGCGGCAAAGGCATTTTTTACTCCCCCTGCGGTCAAGCAAAAGATCAGCAAAATTTTTGCGAACAGCTTGATCCCAAAGGTTGAGTTTGGGGTGATCAGCATCCTACAAATTCGCAAAACGCCAGTTGCGATTCCCGATTTGAATTGTCCCAAACAAAAAGCGCCCGGACAAACCGGACGCTTTTTACAGATATTCGAAACGTGCTTAGGGCAGTTTATAGGCCACCACGTAATCACCGGCCTTGGTTCCGATGGAACCGTGCCCACCAGCAACGATCAGCACATATTGTGTGCCGTCATCGGTGGTGTAGGTCATCGGCGTTGACTGCCCACCAGCAGGCAGCCGCGCCTCCCAAAGCTGTTTGCCCGTGGTGACGTCATAGGCACGGAAGTAGTTATCAACCGCCGCACCAAGGAACGCCACACCACCCTTGGTGATGATCGGACCACCGATGCCTGGCACACCAAGCTCGAACGGTAATGGCAGGGGTGTCATGTCCTCAACCGTACCGTTTTTATGCTTGTAAACAACCTCGCCAGTGCGAAGGTCCGCCCCCGCGACATAGCCCCATGGCGGAGCCTGGCACGGTACGCCAACTGGTGACAGGAATGGCCCCATATTGACTGCATAAGGCGCGCCTTCATTGCGGTTGATCCCCATCTCGCTGGCTTTTTCCGTACCGCGCGGCGGCACTTCGTCGCGTGGGATCAATTGCGATGTGAAAGCAAGATATGTCGGCATGCCGAACATGATCTGTTTTTCGGGATCAATCGCCACACTGCCCCAATTGAATGTGCCGAAATTACCGGGATAAACCAGCGTCCCTTCCAAAGAAGGCGGGGTGTAACGGCCTTCATATTTCAACTGATGGAACTGAATGCGACATGCCAGCTGATCAAACAGTGTAATGCCCCACATGTCCTTTTCCGTCAGCGGTTCGGGCATGAAGGTCAGGTCCGATACCGGCTGTGTCGGCGCCGTGAAATCCTCCGGGATCGCACCGCCAGGTGCGGGAACTTCCCTAACCGGAATGATCGGTTCGCCCGTTCGGCGATCAAGGACATAGATATCACCCTGCTTGGTCGGTCCGACAAGTGCCGGGACATTTTCACCATCGGATGTGGTGATATCGAGCAACGCGGGCTGGGCCGGAACATCCATATCCCAAAGGTCGTGATGCACCGTCTGGCGCACCCACTGGACCTGTCCGGTTTCAAGGCTAAGCGCAACGATGGATGATGAATAGGTTTCAACCTCTTCACTACGCCCCATACCCAATTGATCGGGCACCTTGTTGCCCAGCGGCACATAGATCATGCCGAGCTCCTCATCTGCGCTCGACACTGACCAGCTATTGGGTGAATTCGCGGTATAGGTCTGACCTTCGGGGATCGGTTCGGTCTGTTCCGGATTGCCAGAATCCCAGTTCCACACCAGCTCACCGCTATTGACGTCATAGGCACGAATGACACCCGACTGGGATTTGGTCGAATAATTGTCATTCACCGCGCCGCCAATAATGATCTTGCCATCAGCAACAACCGGCGGCGAGGTAGAATAATAATATCCGGCCGGGTTGTAGGGCATGCCCTCTTCCAGATGGACGGTTCCCTGATCACCAAAGTCGGCGCAAATCTCGCCGTTATTAGCATCAAGGGCAATCAGTCGCGCATCCGACGTCGGCAGATACACCCGTGCGGCACACGATGCATCTGCTGACATCGCGGTATCCTGATAGAATGTCACCCCTCGGCAGGTTTGGTGCTGCCGGTCGGTATTATCGGGAACTTCCGGATCAAACCGCCATTTTTCCTGCCCGGTTTTGGCATCAATCGCCATTGCCCAGCTATGCGGCGTACACAGATAAAGCGTGTCATTGATCTTAAGGGGGGTCACCTGATAGGTCGTTTCAGGCACGTCTTCGGACCGCCTGACATCGCCGGTCTGAAAAACCCACGCCTGTTCAAGTGTCGCAACATTATCGGTGTTGATCTGATCAAGAGGCGAATAACGTTGCCCGAACGGTGTCCGTCCATATTGATGCCAATCACCTGCCGGAACATCGCCGCCCAGGTCAGGATTGGAAACAACCGGGCTGTCGTTTAACTGGCCCTCGATTGCATGGGGGTTATTCATCATCGAATACACCGCAACAACAATCGCCAGGACAAGGCTGCCCTCCAGCACGAACGAACGTGTTGGTTTGACTTCCGGCACTGGCTGTCCGACCAGAAGCGTCTTGCGATAGGCAGGCATGGCAAGCCAAAGGCCGATCAAGACAATCAAACCACCGCGCGGTCCCAACTGCCACCAGTCAAACCCGACTTCCCAAACGGCCCAGCCAAGGCTTGCGATCATGAAAAGTGCGTAAAACGGTAAAACGACAGGTCGTTTTGCGAATGAAAGAGCCGCGGCAATCAGAAATGCCAATCCGGCAAATGCATAATACCAGCTACCATCCAGCAAAATAAGCCAGACGCCCCCGGCACCAAGTGCCAGTCCGATCAAGGCCAGCAACCCGGATGTCAGAATATTGATCATGAGATTGTCCTCGTTGTGCGTAAAAGCGGGACATAAGACACAGCCTTTGACCACAAAATGGCAGGTTAAAGGCAGTATCGGCATTTGTTCCAGAACGCACAGACAGCAACACCGGTTCCAACCAACATCGGGAAAAATAAAAACCACCGGCTGCCAACAATCCGGTGGTTTGCAAAATGGCCGAGTTCTTTGGAAAATCTCTTAGTGATGGGTCTCGATAATGGTGCCGGATTTAACAACTTCGGTGATCGTTACACCCAGGTTTTCATCCACGACAACGAGTTCCCCACGTGCCACCAACCGGTTATTGACGTAAATATCAACCGGCTCCCCCACTTTGCGATCCAGTTCAAGAACCGCACCGCGGGTCAGGCGCATCAATTGTGCAACCTGAATCTGGCTTTTGCCGATCACGGTCGATACGCGTACCGGCACATCATACGCCGCCCCGATTTCAGATGCAGCGTGACGTTTGGCAAAAGGATCGTCGTCGTTTTTAGCCATGGTAACCAGATCACCCGGATAAAATGGAAGAATCGCGAAACTCTATTCTAGAGGTTAGCTTTGAAAAAAGTGTTAGCAAGCTTATTCGCAAAATTTACGGTAGTTTTCTGTATAATAATCGCCTACATGAAGAAACCTTCAACGATCCGCGTCACCAGCGCCAAACAGAAATACAGGACTTTTCATGAGCTACGATCGCCAATGGGTGGCTGATGCCATCAATATCATCGAAGCCGACTTCAACCGGTCTGCAGACACCCATCTGATCCGTCTTGATCTGCCGTCACTTGATGGCATCGGGCTTTACCTCAAGGATGAATCGACCCATCCGTCCGGCAGCCTGAAGCATCGCCTGGCGCGCTCATTGTTCCTGTATGGCCTTTGCAATGGCTGGATATCCAAAGACACCCCGATCATCGAGGCATCAAGCGGCTCCACTGCCGTGTCCGAAGCCTATTTTGCCCGCCTTCTGGGGCTTCGCTTTATTGCGGTGATGCCCAAATCAACATCGCAACAGAAAATCGATCAGATCGCCTTTTATGGCGGCGAAAGCCATCTGGTCGAACACAGCGGCCAGATTTATGCCGAATCCCAACGCCTGGCGCGGGAACTGGGCGGCCATTACATGGACCAGTTCACCTATGCCGAACGCGCAACTGACTGGCGGGGTAACAACAATATCGCTGAAAGCATCTTTGACCAGCTCAAACGCGAACCCCACCCTGTTCCGCGCTGGATCATTGTTGGTGCCGGTACGGGTGGAACATCTTCTACCATTGGTCGCTATATCCGTTACGGACAGATCCTTGGCATGGGATGCGAACTTTGCGTCGCGGATCCGGAAAACTCTGTTTTCTATGACGCTTATGAAACCGGCAAATGTGACATCACCGGGCAAAAGGCATCACGCGTCGAAGGCATCGGTCGCCCGCGCGTTGAACCAAGCTTTAATCCCAACGTCGTCGATCACATGATCCGCGTACCGGATGCCGGCAGCTTCGCCGCCCTGCAATATCTGGAAAAACATATGGGCCGTCGCTGCGGCGGGTCGACCGGCACCAACCTGATCGCCACCCTGTCACTGATCAGTCAGATGAAAAAGACCGGCGAAAGCGGATCGGTTGTTACCCTTCTGTGCGATGGCGGTGATCGCTATCGCGATACCTATTACAATCCCGACTGGATCACCAAACAGGGCATCGACCTTGACCCTTGGCATGCCGCCCTCGAAGCCTTCGATAAAACCGGTGTGTTTGAAATGCCGATGGATTGCTGCACGGCTCACTAACCATCGCCATGCGACCGCAGACAAAAAAGACGGGCGGATTTCTCCGCCCGTTCAGGTGCTTCATCAAGGTTGAGGCAAAACTTACCCGGAAATCGCAATCTTGCGCGGCTCCGGCTTCACTTCCGCTACTTTAGGGAGAGTGAGCGTCAGGACACCGTTCTTGAACGATGCCGCAATCTTGTCTGCATCGACGGTATCAGGTAGACGGAATGAACGTTTGAAGCTGCCATAGGTGCGCTCAATAACACGGGCACCATCATTGCTTTCACGGGTTGATTTCTTTTCACCCGTAATCGTCAGGACACCTTCAAGTACCGACACATCAACATCGTCCTGTTCAACACCCGGAAGTTCGGCGGCAAGTTCGATATTGTCATCAGTTTCGTGGACGTCGATGCGCGGGGTCAAAATCTTTTGCGACACCTCGTCACCACTTGCACCAGCAGAATTCACAAGCCCGTCACGTCCAAAGATCGAGCCGATCATACGATCAAAATCACGTCCGAAAACACCAAACGGATCACCATATGCCGGACGCGAAGCCAGACGACGAGCAGTACCATTTACAGTCTGAAGACCAGTCATAATTACCCTCCTAAACAGACAGGTAGTTCTTGCGCCACAGGTCCAGACATGCTGCAACCCTGACGCGTACAAGGCCACCATGGCCCTTCGATTCAACAAATAGATCAGGGTCATTTTTCCGCAAGTAGGTGCACGCATTTTTTTGAAAATTTTTTAGCTCCTTATCTCGCCCTCATCGGTGTCCTTATCTGGCCGACCATTCCACAAGACGGAAAAGCCTTGGATCCCTATGGCGCGAACTGCAATTTCCAACTAGCTTCATGTCATTGTCGGTAGGAACCCCTGCCCCCACTGATACAGGACACCTCCATGAGCCACCTTTTTACGCAGCTCTGCCTTGGCAAGCTTGAACTGGAAAACCGCATTGTCATAGCGCCGATGTGCCAATATTCCGCCGATAACGGTAAAGCCACGGCATGGCACGACATGCATCTTGGCAATCTTGCCCAATCCGGTGCCGGCCTTCTGATAATCGAGGCATCTGCGATTGAACCCGAAGGCCGCATTACCTATGGCGATCTTGGACTATGGGACGATGAAACCGAAGCAGCCCTTGGCAAGACCCTCGCCGCTGTGCGCAGCCATTCCGACATGCCAATTGCCATCCAGCTTGCCCATGCCGGGCGTAAGGCATCCTGCGAAAAGCCTTGGGATGGTGGTGGCGCCATTGCACCGGATCATGAAAATGGCTGGCAGGTTGTTGCCCCGTCCGCTGTTCCGTTCCGTGCAGGCGACCCGGAACCAGAGGCACTCAACACCTCACGCATCCGCGAAATCATTCAGGGCTTTGCCGATGCGGCCAAGCGCGCGGATCGACTTGGTCTTGATGCCATCGAAATTCACGGGGCACACGGGTACCTGCTCCATCAATTCCTCTCACCACATTCCAACAAACGCGATGACGACTATGGCGGATCGCTTGAAAATCGTATGCGGATCGTGATCGAGGTTTATGATGCAGTTCGCGCAGCTTTCGATCCTGCCAAACCGGTCGGCATTCGGATTTCGGCTTCTGATTGGGTCGAAGGCGGCTGGGATATTGATCAAAGCGTCGAATTGGCCCGTGTCCTGAAGGAACGCGGTTGCGATTTTATCCATGTGTCATCTGGCGGTCTTCACATCGATCAGAATATCCCCGTTGGCCCGAACTATCAGGTCCCCTTTGCAGATCGCATCAAATCGGAAACCGGCATGACCACCATCGCGGTTGGCCTGATTACCGAAGCAGAACAGGCAGAGGCCATTGTCTTCACCGGTCAGGCCGATGCCATTGCGCTGGCGCGTGGCATTCTTTATGACCCGCGCTGGCCGTGGCATGCGGCAGCAAGCCTTGGTGCCGAGGTCAAGGCGGCCAATCAGTATCTGCGCTGTCAGCCACGCACACTTAAAAAGCTGTTCGGTTAATCTGAAAAATCCCCGCAACTCATCTGATTGCGGGGATTTTTATCGCAATCGATACAAAAACAAAAAGGGCCTCGCAAATGCGAGACCCTTTCCGTAGCAAGAAGGTCGGTTGGTGGTAAGGCTTAGAAGCCCATACCGCCCATACCGCCCATACCACCCATGCCGCCCATGTCAGGCGCGCCACCGGAGGATTTATCTTCCGGCTTTTCAGCGATCATGCATTCGGTGGTGATCAGCAGACCTGCGACCGATGCTGCGTCCTGCAGGGCAGTACGAACAACTTTGGCCGGGTCGATGATGCCGGCTTTGACCAGGTTGGTGTATTCACCTTTCTGGGCGTCGAAGCCGAATTCAACATCGTCCTGCTCAAGCAGCTTGCCAGCGACAACTGCGCCATCAACACCTGCGTTCTGAGCGATCTGACGGACCGGAGCCTGCAGCGCGCGACGAACGATGTCGACACCGATGGTCTGGTCATGGTTTACACCTTCAAGACCGTCAAGAGCGCGGGTCGCGTACAGCAGAGCCGTACCGCCACCAGCAACGATACCTTCTTCAACAGCAGCGCGAGTTGCGTGCAGGGCATCGTCAACGCGGTCTTTGCGTTCTTTCACTTCGATTTCCGAAGCGCCACCGATTTTGATCACGGCAACACCGCCAGCGAGTTTCGCAAGACGTTCCTGCAGTTTCTCGCGGTCATAATCCGAAGTGGTTTCTTCGATCTGTGCACGGATCTGGCCAACGCGGGCTTCGATCTGGGCTTTCTCACCGGCACCATCAACGATGGTGGTTTCTTCTTTGGTGATGGTGATCGATTTCGCGGTACCGAGCATATCGAGCGTAACGCTCTCAAGCTTGATGCCAAGATCTTCTGAGACAACCTGACCACCGGTAAGGATGGCAATGTCTTCGAGCATTGCTTTGCGACGATCGCCGAAGCCCGGTGCTTTGACAGCAGCGATTTTCAGACCGCCGCGCAGCTTGTTGACGACGAGGGTCGCAAGAGCTTCGCCTTCGACGTCTTCAGCAATGATAAGAAGCGGCTTTCCCGACTGAACGGCAGCTTCCAGAAGCGGCAGCAGCGGCTGCAGCGAGGAAACTTTTTTGTCGAACAGAAGAACATACGGGTTGTCGAGTTCGGCAACCATCTTTTCCGGATTGGTTACGAAGTACGGCGACAGGTAACCACGATCAAACTGCATGCCTTCGACAACGTCGAGTTCGGTGTGCAGGCCCTTGGCTTCCTCGACGGTGATAACACCTTCGTTGCCAACTTTTTCCATGGCTTCAGCGATCATGTCGCCGACTTCACGGTCACCGTTGGCCGAAATGTTACCAACCTGTGCGATTTCGTCCTTGCCCGACACTTTACGTGCGCGGCTCTGGATGGCTTCAATTACTTTGGTCGTCGCAAGATCGATACCGCGTTTCAGGTCCATCGGGTTCATGCCTGCAGCAACGGACTTGTTGCCTTCACGAACGATTGCCTGTGCCAGAACGGTTGCGGTGGTGGTGCCGTCACCAGCCAGATCGGCGGTTTTGGAAGCCACTTCACGCAGCATCTGTGCGCCCATGTTTTCGAACTTGTCAGAAAGTTCGATTTCCTTGGCCACCGAAACACCGTCCTTGGTCACACGCGGTGCGCCAAAGGATTTTTCGATGACAACGTTACGGCCTTTCGGGCCGAGCGTCACTTTAACGGCATCAGCAAGGATGTCGACACCGCGCAGCATTTTGGCGCGGGCGTCGGTGGAGAATTTCACTTCTTTAGCAGCCATAATATTCTTTCCTCTCTATGAGACGGATGAACGTGGATTTAAGTCACCAAAAGGCTGACTTATTCCATGATGCCCATAATGTCGGACTCTTTCATGATCAGCAGCTCTTCGCCATCGACCTTGACTTCGGTGCCCGACCATTTGCCGAACAGAACCTTGTCACCAGCCTTGACGTCAAGCGCGACAAGCGAGCCGTCTTCTTTGCGAACACCGGAACCGACAGCGATGATCTCGCCTTCCTGCGGTTTTTCTTTCGCGGTATCCGGGATAATGATGCCACCGGCAGTCTTGGTGTCGGATTCGACACGACGGACCAGCACACGATCATGTAACGGACGGAACTTCATGTTAGACAACTCCGTGTTTAAGCTAAGGCTCGTTTTAAACTAAAACTAACCGGGATGAGCCCGTATTAGCACTCACCCCCGGCGAGTGCTAACAGCATGTATTGAAGCCATCGGAATTTGTCAACAGAAGAGAGCAAAAGGACGCAAAAATATCATGATTTTGGGGATTTTCTCGCACTTGCGAGAATGAAGCCGACGCGCTTCGCCCACGCGCCGCGCCACGATCATTTTCTGATGCCATGCCTATCACGCGACACCTCACATGACAAAGGGCAATATTGTGACACGATTTCCGAAATTCTTCATTCGCCAGCATAAACTCATTGGCGTTGATTTAACCAAATCCCCAACGCATCTTTATAAGTTATGCTAAGTAGGATATTCGTCTTGCAGGTCATTAGCCCGACTGGACCACTTGGGTCCCAAAATGGTGATTTTATGAAGATCGAATCTCTGGAAATTCCCGAGGTCAAACTGCTCTTCCCGAGAAAATTCGAAGACGAGCGGGGATTCTTCTCCGAAACCTATAATCAGGAGGAGTTTTCACAGGCCGGAATCACGCAGGATTTCGTTCAGGATAACCATTCCTTTTCCAAAAGCCCCGGTGTTTTGCGCGGCCTGCATTTCCAGCGCGAACCGTATGCCCAAGACAAACTCGTTCGGGTTCTGCGCGGTCGAATCCTAGACGTTGCCGTCGACATTCGTCCCAATTCGCCAACACTTGGCAAATCGGTTATTGCCGAAATCAACGCCGATGACTGGAACCAGATTTTTGTTCCGCGCGGATTTGCTCATGGTTTTCTGACGCTCGCCCCCGACACAGAAGTCGTCTACAAGGTCAGCAGGCCTTACACCCCTTCGGCCGAGCATGCTATTCTATGGAACGATCCGGATCTTGGCATCAACTGGCCGATGGATGAAAGCCAGCTGATACTGTCAGCCAAAGATACCAATGCGATGTCGTTCAAAAAGTATCTTGAAACAGTTAGAGACGAAAACTGAACTGTCGTCTACATCCGATGCAGGCTGCGCAAAACGGATATTAGATAGTCGCGATACGAGCTGGCACCAAAGGCATCAATCAGCTTTTCAAATTGCCCCTCATCAATCAGACCTGTGCGTAATGCTATTTCTTCGGGACAAGCAATTTTAAGGCTTTGCCGCTTTTCTACTGTTTCAACAAAGTTTGCGGCATCAAGCATCGCACCATGGGTTCCAGTATCAAGCCAGGCATATCCGCGCCCCATCTTTTCCACATGCAACTGCCCGCGTTCCAGATACGCATTGTTGACATCGGTAATTTCAAGCTCGCCACGCGCCGATGGTTTTATGGATCTTGCGATTTCAACGACCTGCGCGTCATAGAAATACATCCCGGTCACGGCATAATTCGATTTCGGCTCTTTCGGCTTTTCTTCAATTCCCTTTGCCATTCCCTTGTTATCGAATTCGACGACACCGTAACGTTCAGGGTCCTGCACATAATAGGCAAAAACCGTTGCGCCGGTGGTCTGCTTCATCGCGTTGACCAGAAGCTCGGTCAGGCCATGCCCGAAAAATATGTTATCCCCCAGAACCAGACAGCACGGGTCATCGCCGATAAATGCAGCCCCAACCCGAAACGCATCGGCAAGACCGCGGGGCTCTTCCTGAACTGCATATTCGATCTGAAGCCCCCACCTCTGACCATCACCCAACAGCTCACGAAATAACGGTAAATCGCGCGGCGTACTGATCAAAAGGATTTCCCTGATCCCGGCCAACATCAATGTCGTCAGCGGGTAATAGACCATTGGCTTGTCGTAAACCGGCAACAGCTGCTTTGACACAACCATTGTCGACGGATGCAACCGCGATCCGGTTCCGCCCGCAAGAATGATGCCTTTACGCATTTTCTATCTGCCCGCTTCAAGGTTGTTCAAACATGTCGGAAGGCTTTCCGAAATATCAGGCAGCCCATAACCGAAAGTATCGGTAAATTTCTGTGTCGACATTATGGAATAGGCTGGACGCTTGGCAATCGTTGGAAAGGCATCCGAGTTTACCGGATCGATCCTGCAATTTTTCCCAGTCCAATTTGCCCCAAACTGCGCAATCGCTGCATCCTGAATACGTTTGGCGAAATCAAACCACGTCATCTGATTATCGGAAACAAGATGGTATGTCCCAAACCCGTTAAAGTTCAGATCAAGTATCACCGGTAATAATCGCAAGGTCGCATTCGCCAGATCAATTGCCGATGTCGGACATCCATGCTGATCATTCACAATCGTCAGAACATCACGTTGCGCCATTAATCCCAGCATCGTTTTCACGAAATTCTTGCCAAACGGACTGTAAACCCAGGCTGTGCGCAAAATAAGGTGGCGCTTAGCCGCAGCCCTCACCGCGCATTCGCCTGCCAGTTTGCTGGCACCGTAAACGCCAAGTGGCGCGACCGGATCATCTTCGCAGTATGGGCGCTGTGACGCGCCATCAAAAACATAATCGGTTGAAAAATGGATCAGCGGAATATCAAGATCGTCGGCAGCCCGGGCCATCATATCAACAGCATCGCAGTTGATATGATAGGCGTTCTCACGATCATTTTCGGCAAGATCAACAGCCGTATAAGCAGCAGCATTGATGATCACATGCGGTTGATTGTCCCGAATGGCCGAAGCAATTGTCGACAGATCAGATAAATCACACTTGCTTCGATCCAAGAGTGTCAAACGGACTTTCGGAAAAGCCGCGCCACATAGCGCCAGACTTCTTCCCAATTGGCCGTTTGCGCCAAAGACAAGTGCATTAATCATCACTATTTCACCGTTCCGAGCCGCTCACCTGCATATTTATCTTTCAGGATGGGCTCCCACCACGCCCGATTTGCCAGATACCATTTCACTGTCTGCTCCAGACCGCTTTCAAAGCTGTGTTTTGGTTCCCAGCCAAGCTCGTCGCGTGTCTTGGATGGATCAATCGCATACCGCCAGTCATGCCCCGGGCGGTCGGTCACGAACCGAACCTGCGCCTCAAAGTCACCTGTCACAGCATCGGGCTGAAACCGCGACACAACATCAAATATGCTGCGCACGACATCAATATTTGCAACTTCGTTGCAACCACCGACATTGTATTTCTCGCCAATTCGTCCCTCGGTCAAAATGGTAAAAAGCGCGTCTGCATGGTCTTCAACATGAAGCCAGTCCCGCGTGTTTTTGCCATCGCCATAAACCGGCAACGCCTTGCCATGCAAGATATTCAGGATCATCAGGGGGATCAGCTTCTCGGGGAATTGATAGGGCCCGTAATTGTTCGAACAATTGCTGATAATCACCGGCAACCCATACGTATGATGCCAGGCGCGCACCAGGTGATCCGATCCCGCCTTGCTTGCAGAATATGGCGAATTGGGCGCATAGGGGGTTTCTTCTGTAAAAAGCCCCTCGTCCCCAAGCGAACCATACACCTCGTCAGTCGAAATATGATGAAACCGGAAAGTCGACCGTCGTTCAGCAGACAAGCCGTTGAAATAATCACGTGCTGCTTCCAGCAGGGTGAATGTACCAACAAGATTCGTCTGAATAAATTCAGACGGCCCGTCAATCGAACGGTCTACGTGGCTTTCTGCCGCCAGATGCATCACAGCATCGGGTTGAAAATCTTCAAAGACCCGGTCAAGTTCCGCCCGATTGCAGATATCCTGTTTTACGAAACAATAGTTGGGTAGCGAAGAAACACTTTCAACAGTGCGCAAATCAGACGCATAGGTCAGCTTATCAAGGTTGAGAACCTCGATCTTTTTCTGCCCGGCCAAAAGTCGGCAGACCGCCGACCCGATAAACCCTGCACCACCTGTCACAATGACTTTCATAGGCCCCGCCCGTTTATCCAACTACCTGTGCAACCTGTCGCCTGAAATATCGACCTTATTCCACCGTAACCGATTTGGCGAGGTTACGGGGCTGATCGACATCCGTACCCTTATGGACCGCCACATGATAGGCCAACATCTGAACCGGAATAGTATACAGGATTGGCGCAACAAAATCGGCAACCTTTGGCAGCTCTACCGTGGCCGATGCCATCTCGCCAAGCTTCGCAAGTCCCTCTGCATCAGACAGGAAAATTACCCGTCCGCCTCGTGCGGCCGCTTCCTGCATGTTCGATGCGGTTTTTTCAAAAAGTTCGTCGGACGGTGCAATCACGATGATCGGAACCGACTGATCAATCAGGGCAATCGGGCCGTGCTTCATCTCGCCCGCCGCATAGCCTTCGGCGTGGATATAGGAAATTTCCTTAAGCTTTAGCGCCCCTTCCATCGCAATCGGATAGCCAAGGCCGCGGCCGATATAAAGCACATCGCGCGCATCAGCGATATTGATCGCAAGTTCACGGATTTCATCGTCATGATGAAGGACTTCGGCCGCATGTTTTGGCACTTCGGTCAGCGCGTTGACGATGGCGGCTTCCTCGTCCTTGGCAAGAGTGCCGTTATCGCGCCCGATCGTCACAGCAAGACAGGCCAGAACAGTCAATTGCGTGGTAAAGGCCTTGGTCGATGCGACCCCGATTTCCGGCCCGGCATAGGTCAGCAAGACCACATCGCTTTCGCGTGCAATCGTGCTTTCGGCAACATTGACGATGGAAACAATTTTCTGCCCCTTTGACTTCGCATAACGAAGGGCAGCCAAGGTATCAAGCGTCTCGCCGGATTGCGAAAGAAATAGCGCCACGCCCCCTTTTGGAAGCGGCGGGCACCGATAGCGGAATTCAGACGCGATATCGACATCAACGCCAAGCCCGGCATAGCGTTCGATCCAGTGCTTTGCCACCATTCCGGCATAGAAGGACGTGCCGCACGCCACAATCGTCAACCGGCTGACATCGTTAAACGAAAACGGCATATCGGGCAGCTTGATCGTCCGCGTCGCCGGATTGATGAAGGCATGCAACGTGTCGCCAATCACGGCTGGCTGTTCGAAAATTTCCTTCTGCATGAAATGGTTATAGTTACCCTTGCCCATCATGGCTCCGGAAACAGCCGAAAGCTTTGTTTCACGGGTAACGTCATTGTCATGCTCGTCACGGACCTGAACACCATCGCGGGTCACTTCGACCCAATCACCTTCTTCAAGGTAAATCAGCCTGTTGGTCAGATGCGACAGTGCCATCGCGTCCGAGCCAAGATACATCTCGCCCTCACCCAAACCAACCGCAAGCGGCGTGCCACGGCGCGCGCCAAAAATCACGTCATGCTGCCCAGCAATCATGATTACCAGCGCAAAGGCACCCTCAATCCGATGTAATGTGGCGGCGACTGCGTCACGCGGGGTTTTGCCCTGATCAAGGAAGTCGGAAACCAGATGCACAATCACTTCAGTGTCGGTATCAGTGGCAAAAGCCCGGCCCTTGCCGGAAAGCTCAGCCTTGATTTCCTGATAATTTTCGATGATGCCGTTATGCACCACGGCAACCTTGCCATCGGTATGCGGATGGGCATTGTTTTCGGTCGGCACACCGTGGGTCGCCCAGCGGGTGTGACCAATGCCGACATCCCCCGCCAGCGGCATTTCCGCAAGACGGTTGGCAAGGTTGATCAGCTTGCCTTCGGCCCGGCGGCGATCGATATGACCATTCACAAGGGTTGCAATCCCGGCACTGTCATAGCCCCGATATTCAAGCCGTTTAAGCCCCTCAAGAATACGGTCGCTGACGCTGTCCTTGCCGATAATGCCGATAATACCGCACATAGTGTTGTCTTCCCCGTCGAAATTTTGCCCATCGCGCACGCAAATGCCGCGCGTTAATTGCCATTACTTACCCAAAAGGGCCTTCATCTTCTCGCGAAATACCCGCGCCCAGCCCGGTTTATCAAGCCGTTGCGCCCGCTCTATCACCAGGGCATCGGCTTCGACCGTTCCGGTAATCGTGCTGCCCGCACCAATAATGGCACCATCCCCGATGGATACGGGGGCGACCAGTGCCGAATTGGAACCGATAAATGCACCTGCCCCGATATCAGTATGCTGTTTGCGGTATCCGTCGTAATTGCATGTGATGGTTCCGGCACCGATATTGGCCTTTGCCCCGACACGGGCATCACCGATATAGCTGAGGTGATTGACCTTCGCCCCGGCTTCAACAACAGCCTTTTTGATCTCGACAAAATTTCCAACCCTGGCACCGGCACCAATTTCCGCGCCCGGTCGCAAACGTGCATAGGGCCCGATATCGGCTTTGTCGCCCACCACACAGCTTTCAAGATGGCTGAAGGCCTTGATGGTCACATCATCGCCAACCGTAACACCAGGACCCAAAAACACATTCGGCTCGATAACAACATCCCGGCCCAATATGGTGTCGCTGGCCAGATAGACCGAACCCGGATCAATCAGGGTCGCACCATTCACCATTGCCGCCTCGCGCAGGCGTGACTGCATAATGGCTTCGGCCACGGCAAGCTGGCTTCTGGAATTCACACCAAGCGTTTCTTCCTCAGCGACCTCAACAGCAACGCAACTATTGCCGTTAGCACGCGCCACCTCGACCGCATCGGTCAGGTAATATTCGCCCTTGGCATTGGCATTTCCAATCGCTTCAAGGGTTTCAATCATGCTTTCAGCACGGAAGCACATCACACCGGAATTGCAAAAATTGATCGCACGTTGCGTTTCGTCACATTCCTTGTCTTCAACAATCGCCAGCAACTCACCATTTGCCGGATCGGTCACAAGGCGGCCATAACCGGTCGGGTCTTCAGGGCGAAATCCCAAAACCGCAACCGCGTGATCGCCATGCTCGCGCGCCGCGACAAGGCGTGAGAGGGTTTCGGTAGTAAAAAGCGGACTGTCGGCATAAAGCACAAGCACATTGCCCGTAAGGCCACGAAGGGCCTCTTTGGCGGCAAGAACCGCATGTGCGGTTCCAAGTCGATCAGTTTGTTCAAATGTCGAATGCGGGGAGACGGCCTCAATCAGCTTGGGCATATCCGGCCCGACAACAACCATGGTTTTGGTTGCGTTCAGATGGGCCGCCGTATCAATCACATGATTGACCATCGGTTTGCCTGCTATCTTGTGCATGACCTTGGGGATCGCGCTTTTCATTCGCGTTCCCATACCCGCAGCCAGAACCACCACACTTAATTCACGCGACATGCTTTAACCCTGTTGTGCCATGCGTTACACGGCGTCCCCTTTGTTTTCGATCCGGTCACGATATGCCGGTCCGAACCTGTCACAGCCGATTTGAAGCAACTCCTAACCTATAATCCCCAAAGGCAAAAGCCCCGAAAGAATCACGTTTTGTTACTTCGTGTTAGCAGATGTTACCGTTTGTTAATGACACCAGTTCGGTTAAGGTCCGATAAATCGATATTCGTTTTCAAAGGCAGCATCGCAAAATGGCAAAATTCATCCTGTTCGATCTTGACGGCACCCTGATTGACGGGGTGGATGATCTGCTGTTTGCGATGAACGAAACCCTCGCCGCCCAAGACCTTGCGCCACTTGCCCGTCCCGAACTGGAAGCCATGCTGGGCGATGGCACCAAAATGCTGACCAAACGGGCGTTTGATGCGCGCGGTGTCACGATTGATGGTCAACAGCTCGATGACTGCGAAGGCGATTTCACCACACGTTATATCGACACCGACTATGCCCATACCCGCCTGTTTGAAAATGCCGAAGCAACCCTTCGCGATCTGGCATCAGATGGCTGGATCATTGGTCTGGCATCAAACAAACCGACCGCACCCTGCAAACGCATCCTTGAACGGCTGGGTGTCTTCGATCTGTTTGCCGTGATTGTCGGCGGCGATGCAACGCACGTTAAAAAGCCCGACGGCGCTCATTTGGCATTCGCCCTTGATCAAGCCGGATATGACCGGGCACGCGGCGATATCGCGATCATGGTTGGTGATCATGCCAATGATGTGAATGCCGCACGCAATTTCGGCATTCCGGCCATTGCGGTGGCCTTTGAAGTCGATGATACACGTGCAAAAAATCTCGCCGCGGATGGGGTTGTCACTGCATTTGAAAACCTGCCCGAAGAGATCGGAAAAATCGTCAAACAGGCTGCTTGACACCCCCTGATCACCCCCTTATAACCCCGCGCTACCGACGGAGAACAAGCTGCCCAATCGGGCCGCGATTTCCGTTTTCGGGCGTATAGCTCAGTTGGTTAGAGCGTTCCCTTCACACGGGAGAGGTCACAAGTTCGAATCTTGTTACGCCCACCATTTTTTCCATAAAACTTAAATCGTCATACCGTTCCCTGAACAGGGAAGCAGGCTGCATTTTCCTCTATGGGGAATAAAAAAACCGGTCAGCAATTTCCTGCCGACCGGTCGGGAGTGCGCAATCAACGCTATCGCGTCTTGCGGGAGCTTTGGCCTAATGGCTGTCTTTCGGGATCGCCTTGCCGCGATGACCGACGAGGAAGTCGAAATCGGCCCCCTTGTCCGCGCCAATGACGCTTTTGTAATACAGCGATGCATAACCGCTTTCCGGTACCGGCACCGTCGATTTCCAATTATCAAGGCGCTTCTTAAGCTCCTCGTCACTGATATCGAGGTGCAGTTTGCGGTTTGGCACATCCAGTTCAATCATGTCGCCATTCTGCACCACCGCCAACGGGCCGCCAGCAGCGGCTTCAGGGGATGTATGCAGAACCACCGTGCCATATGCCGTGCCGCTCATACGGGCATCGGAAATACGCACCATGTCGGTAATGCCCTTGCGTAGCACCTTGGGCGGCAAGCCCATATTGCCGACCTCGGCCATACCCGGATAGCCTTTCGGCCCGCAGTTTTTCAGAACCATGATGCAGTTTTCATCGATATCAAGGCTTTCGTCATAGATCTTGGCCTTGTAATCATCAATGTCCTCAAACACCACGGCACGACCACGATGGGTGAGCAAGGAAGCTGTTGCCGCCGACGGCTTCAACACCGCACCATTGGGCGCAAGGTTGCCTTTGACAACCGCGATGCCACCGCTTTGGGTCAGGGCCTTTTCGAACGGGCGAATGACATCGTCATTCCAGTTCTGAACATCCTTGACCTGCTCCCACATGGTGTCGCCCGAAACGGTCAAAGCATCATTATGCAGCTTGCCCGCCTCACCCAGTGCCTTGATGACCACCGGTAAACCACCGGCATAGAAGAATTCCTCCATCAGGTATTTGCCCGATGGCTGCAGATTCACAATCGTCGGAATATCACGACCCAGACGGTCCCAATCATCAAGTGTCAGGTCGATGCCAACACGACCGGCAATGGCGAGCAAATGGATCACGGCATTGGTCGAACCACCAATCGCCCCATTGACCCGGATCGCATTTTCAAACGCTTCCTTGGTCATGACGTCGGATGGTTTCAGGTCGTCCTTGACCATCTGCACGATCCGGCGGCCGGTCACATGCGCCATCACGCGACGACGGCTATCCACGGCCGGAATCGCCGCATTTCCCGAAAGCGCCATGCCCAGTGCTTCCGCCATGCTGGCCATGGTGGATGCGGTGCCCATCGTATTGCATGAACCGGGCGAACGCGACATGGCGATTTCGGCTTCAAGGAAGTCCTCGGTGCTGATCTTGCCGGCCTTGCGGTCTTCGGAAAGCTGCCAAAGCGACGTGCCCGAACCGATATCCTGACCGCGCCATTTACCGTTCAGCATCGGCCCGCCGGTGACCACAATCGCCGGGATATCAACACTTGCAGCCCCCATCAAAAGGGCTGGGGTGGTTTTATCGCAGCCCACCATCAGAACCACACCGTCAAGCGGCGTTCCGCGCAGCGCTTCCTCGACATCCATCGCGCACAAATTACGGAACATCATGGCGGTCGGGCGCAATGTGCTCTCGCCCGGCGAGAAAACCGGGAATTCAAGCGGTAAACCACCAGCTTCGTAAATACCGTGTTTGACGCGTTCCGCCAGATCGCGCAAATGCGCGTTGCAGGGCGTCAACTGCGACCAGGTATTGCAAATCCCGATCACCGGACGACCGTCAAACAGGTCCGATGGCAGGCCCTGGTTCTTCATCCAGCTGCGGTGATAGATATTGTCCTTGCTGGTTCCGCCGAACCAGCCTTCCTGCGAACGCAGGACGCGGGGCCATGCTGCCGGTTTGAACTTCGTCATGCCCGTTCTCCTTTATGAGTTTTTATCGAGACGGGTCCGATTCCATATGGATGTGGCATTCCATATGGGGGACTTTGAACGGCATGGCTTTGCAATTGCTTTATCCAAGCAACTGATCCTGTCAGAACCGTGCCGTTCCTCGTCTGCATGTTGTTACGCTTTGTTCTTGTTATAGACATCAAAGATCACAGCCGCGAGCAGCACCAGACCCTTGATGACCTGCTGCCAGTCGATACCGACACCAATGATCGACATGCCGTTATTCATGACCCCCATGATCAACGCGCCAACCACCGCACCGATCACCTTGCCAACCCCGCCCGACATCGATGCGCCACCGATAAACACGGCCGCAATCACATCAAGCTCGAATGCAAGACCGGCTTTCGGGGTTGCCGTATTCAAACGCGCGGCAAACACCAGACCGGCGAGCGCGGCCAGCATGCCCATATTGGCAAAGGTCAGGAAGGTCAGGCGTTTAGTATTGATGCCCGAAAGCTTGGCGGCTTTTTCATTCCCGCCCAGCGCATAGATACGGCGCCCAAGCGTTGTGCTGTTGGTGATGAAGGTGAATATCGCAATCAGAAGCGCCATCACGATCAAAACGTTCGGCAACCCGCGATAGGTCGACAGAAGATAGGTGACATACAGGATCGCAAGACCGGCAATCGCATGTTTGGCCGCAAAGAACGCTATCGGTTCTTCAACCTCGGCGAACTTCGCCTGCTTGGCGCGTGCCCGCAGACCAAGGACCGGCAGAATCACCGCAATTGCAACGCCCAGAACCATCGAAAAGATGTTAAAGCGGCCTTCGATCAAACCGGCAAAGAAATCCGGCAGAAAGCCCGAAGACATCGCCTGGAAGCTGTCAGGGAACGGACCAACCGATGCCCCACCCAGAAGCGCCAGCGTCAAACCTTTAAACACCAGCATACCGGCCAGCGTCACGATAAAGGACGGAATGCGCCAATAGGCAACCCAGTATCCTTGGGCGGCACCGATAATCGCACCGACGATCAGACAGGCCGGGATCACAATAATCGTCGGCAAATCCCAATGGACAATCATCACCGCGGCGAGCGCACCGATAAAGCCGACGACCGATCCAACCGAAAGGTCGATATGACCGCCGACAATCACCAGCAGCATGCCCACTGCCATGATGATAATATAGCTGTTCTGAAGGAACAGGTTGGTCAGGTTGACCGGTTTAAGCATCACGCCATCGGTCATCACCTGGAAGAAGGCCAGAATCGCGATCAGCGCGACCACCATGCCATATTCGCGCATATGCGTGCGCAGGTAATAACCCATCGATTTGCTGCTAGAAGTATCCGTCATTGTCTGCTTCCTTACGCTTTCAGGATCATGCGCATGATTTTTTCCTGATCGGCATCATTTGCCGCCAGTTGCCCTTTGATCTCACCCTCGTTCATCACATAGATGCGATCGCACATGCCCAGAAGCTCCGGCATCTCCGACGAGATCATGATGACCCCCTTACCATCGGCTGCCAGCTGGTTGATAATCGTATAAATCTCGTATTTCGCACCAACATCAATGCCACGCGTCGGTTCGTCCAGAATAAGGACCTCCGGCCCGGCAAACAGCCATTTCGCCAAAACGACTTTCTGCTGGTTACCCCCCGAAAGATTGACAGCCTTCTGTCCGACATTCGGGGTGCGGATATTGATTTTGCTGCGATATTCTTCGGCCACCTGACGTTCGGCCCCTTCATTGATGACGCCGTGTTCGGCAACACCGTCAAGATTGGCCAATGTGATATTGGTCGTGATGCTTTCTTCAAGCACCAGCCCCATTTCCTTGCGATCCTCTGTCACATAGGCAAGACCCGATGCAATCGCCTTTTCAACGGTCGACACATCGGCAGGTTTGCCATTAATCAGGACCTCGCCGCTGATATCCGCGCCATAGGCACGGCCAAAGATGCTCATGGCAAGTTCGGTACGCCCGGCCCCCATCAGACCGGCAATCCCGACAACCTCGCCTGCCGCCACATCGATACTGACATTTTTGACGACCTTGCGTTCGGGATGGAGCGGATGGGTCACATTCCAGTTGCGCACTTCCATCAGCTTGGTCGTGCCGATATTAGGTGTGCGATCCGGATAACGATGCGCCATATCGCGCCCGACCATATCCTTGACGATATCGTCTTCGGTAATTTTGCCGCCACGCGCATCAAGTGTCGAAATCGCCTTGCCATCGCGAATAACCGTGATGCGGTCAGCCACGCGATTGATTTCGTTCAGCTTGTGCGAAATCAGGATCGATGTGATCCCCTGCGCCTTGAATTCAAGCAACAGGTCCAGAAGTTTCTGGCTGTCATTTTCCTGCAAACTTGCCGTCGGCTCGTCAAGGATCAGAAGCTTGACCTTTTTCGAAAGCGCCTTGGCAATTTCAACAAGCTGCTGCTTGCCGACACCGATATTGGTGATCAGTTCGCTGGGTGTTTCGCGAAGCCCGACTTTTTTCAAAAGCTCGCTCGTGCGTGCAAAGGTCGCGGGCCAGTTAATCACACCGTTTTCGCAAATCTCGTTGCCCAGAAAGATGTTCTCGGCAATCGACAGCAACGGCACAAGAGCCAGTTCCTGATGAATGATGATAATGCCGCGTTCTTCGCTGTCGCGGATATCCTTGAATTCCTGCACATCCCCGCCATAAAGGATGTCACCTTCATAGGTGCCAATCGGGTAAACGCCGCTCAATACTTTCATCAGGGTCGATTTACCGGCCCCGTTTTCGCCGCAAAGGGCGTGGATTTCACCACGTTCCACTTTCAGGCTGACATCGTCCAGCGCCTTCACCCCCGGAAAGGTTTTGGTGATATTGCGCATTTCCAGGATGGTATCCATCCGGTCCTCCCACTGCCGATGTTTTCACAACGGCGCTATTCTCGCTCGCAGTCTTGTTTGACTGTTACCGTCAGTTTCAGACAGCACAGAAAAAGGCGGGCCAGCATTTCAGAGCGAGCCCGCCCTCTGTCACATTCAGATCAACGGATTACTGGACTTCGTCCTTGGTGTAGTAACCCGAACCCACC
This sequence comes from Thalassospira sp. MBR-102, assembly GCF_040549275.1. Taxonomy (NCBI): domain Bacteria; kingdom Pseudomonadati; phylum Pseudomonadota; class Alphaproteobacteria; order Rhodospirillales; family Thalassospiraceae; genus Thalassospira; species Thalassospira sp. MBR-102. The sequence goes on along the minus strand of NZ_JBEPTC010000001.1, from coordinate 633,613 downwards.
AGGATTTCTTCCCAGTTGGATTTATCAACCATAACCGGCTCCAGCAGGTAGGAAGGAACAACCTTCACACCGTTGTCATAGGTTTTGGTATCGTTGATGGTCGGCTTTTTACCGGCAAGAACACTGTCGACCATCGAAACGGTGACGCGTGCAAGTTCACGGGTATCCTTGAAGATCGTGGAATACTGTTCACCAGCAAGGATCGATTTGACCGACGGCAGTTCGGCGTCCTGACCGCTAACAACCGGCATTTTCATGTCGCCGGAACCATAGCCAACGCCTTTAAGCGACGACAGTATGCCGATCGAAAGACCATCATAGGGCGACAGAACGCCATCAACCTGATCGTCGGTGTAATAAGCCGACAGCAGGTTATCCATACGTGCCTGTGCAACCGCGCCATCCCAGCGAAGGGTACCAACCTTGTCCATGCCCATCTGGCCAGATTTGACAACAACCGTGCCTTCATCAATCAGCGGCTGCAGAACGGACATCGCACCGTTATAGAAGAAATAGGCGTTGTTATCATCCGGCGAACCACCGAACAGTTCAACATTATAGGGCGGCTCACCAGCCGCGGTCAGACCTTCAACCAGCGAGGTTGCCTGCTGAACGCCGACTTTGAAGTTATCGAAGGTCGAATAGTAATCAACATTGGCGGTGTCACGGATCAGGCGGTCATAGGCGAACACCTGAATACCGGCTGCCTTGGCATTTTCCAGCGCGTTCGAAAGCGTGGTGCCGTCGATTGCCGCGATCACAAGAACATCAACGCCTTTGACGATCATGTTTTCAATCTGGGAAAGCTGGTTGGGAATATCGTCTTCTGCATATTGCAGATCGGTTTTGTAACCGGCGTCTTCGAACTGCTTGACCATGGACTCGCCGTCCGAAATCCAGCGTGCCGAGGATTTGGTGGGCATCGCGATCCCGACATATCCTTTTTCATCGGCATGTGCATAGCTGCCGGAAATCATCGGGCTCATCATTGCGGCCGCGCCAAAGGCGACCCCTGCCATTACGGCACTGAGACGTTTCATATCTTTCCTCCCTAAAAGACACGGCCTTTACAGCCTTTTGCCCGACTTTCCAGGCAAAGCTGCCTGTATGTGCCGCGTCTTTGTTTTCGCTTGATAATGCATCCCGTTTTCCCGCGAGATGCGGCGCCATTATTCCGGGGCCAGACATAACAATCAAATAAGTATTTTCGAAACTTGCATATCAATAATGATATATTAAACTCGCCGGGAACGGAGGATCCCCATGACTGAGCCCGCAAAAACATTACCGCTGAGTTCCGCAAAATCCCTGTTGTTTCGATCCGGCAATCTGTTTCAGCGCGGCCTGAAGCTTAGCCATCTGCGCATGATTGTCGCGATGGAAGAAACCGGGCAGATCAGCCAGGCCGCCGCCATGCTGCAAACATCGCAGCCCGCAGCATCACGTCTGTTATCAGAAATGGAAACCATTCTTGAAGCCCGGCTTTGTGTGCGCGGATCGCGCGGCATTGAAATGACCAATGCTGGACGCGCACTGGCGAGGCGCGCGCGCAGCATGCTGATTGAAATCCGCGAAGCCGAACGCGAGATCGAGGATATCAAGCATGGCGGCGGCACGGTTTTCATCGGCGCTGTGACCGCAGCAGCAGTTGATCTTGTCGTGCCGGCCATCCGCACGGTGCAGTCGATCAACGCCCTGCTTGAAGCACATGTGTCGGTCGGACCATCGCATCTGCTGATCAAGGATCTGCTGGCGGGGGATCATGATTTTGTCATCGGCCGCGTCCCCGAAGATATGGACCCTCGCCAATTCAACATCCGCGAAATCCGAAGCGAGAAAATCCGCCTGATGGTTCGCGCCGGGCATCCTTTGCTTGCGGAAAACAAGCCTGTTTCACTGGCCCGTCTTGCCAAATTCGAATGGCTATTACCGCCACCAGGCAACCTGATGCGCCGCACCATCGAAGACGTGTTTATCTCGCGCCATCTGCCGCTGCCGCATTCCAGTCTGAATTCCGCGTCACTGCTGGTTACCCTTGCCACCCTGTCGGGCACGGATGCCATCGCACCGATGGCGGAGGAGGTCACATCGCTTTTAAGCATCGGGGGCATGATTGCCGAACTGCCGTTTGACGGAACGATTGAAATCAAACCCTACAGCCTGATTACAGCGCGCGGACACCGCCTGTCACCATCCGCGCAGCTGGTTTCTGACCATATTCTTGCCCGTATCGAAAAGCCCGATGCCTGATTTCATGCCGGGGCCTGTCCTCTACCAAAAGCGAGTGGCGCGATGGCATGTCTTTCGCATAAAGTTCCGCACAAGATTTCAACACAAAGACCAAACATTCCGCCGGACAGATAATGCAATCAGCAACACTTGCCTTTTTGACACTGGGCTTGACCCATTTTGCCTTTGCCAGCACGGCACTGCAAAATCCTGTCGCGATGCCGGAAACCGATCCCTATGTTCTGTTTGATCTGCGCGATAATTTCGTCTGGAACCTGACGCATTATCAGATCCTTGATCCCGACGAGACAATGGTGGAAACCCTGATCACAGAAGCAGATCAGGGTCAGATGGTTTTTGACATGGTCCTGCGCGATACGGTCCCGCCCTATTGCGAATTGCGGTTTGATCCGACGATTTGCGATGATCGTGGCTCCCCGGTCAACTGGTTCAGCGACCTGCCCCAGACCATCTGCATGGATATCCCGGCCAACGTTTCATTCAGCCATGCCGAACAGCTCAAGGGCGCAAAGTTCCTGTGCCTTGAACCACGCGAAAAGCTGTTGCTGCCCGAAAGCTGGCAAAACCAGCAGACCGGTGCTCAGACCTATTTGTCGCAACGCATCGAACCTGGTGCGGTCACCGTACGCGATGATATCGCCACCATTGATATCCTTGTACTTGATGCCATAAACACCCCGCTTGCGACCCTGTCGCCCGAAGGATATGGCGATGCCAAAATCGGCATGACCGAGGATCAGGTCCGTACAGCCATGGTCGAGCCCATGACATCAACCCGCGACGGGACCGAAAATAACGCCTGTTATCACCTGCAATCGGCAGGCGGCCCGACCGGGCTTGGCTTTATGATGCTTGATGAAAAGCTGGCCCGGGTTTCGGTTTATGCCGATGAATATGATATCGCCACCAGCCTGATCCGCACCGGCCATAATATTCAGGTTGGCGATACCATTGATGATGTCCGTGCGGCCTATGGCGATAACCTGATCGATGAAGAACACGAATATGAAGGCCCAGATGGCCGTTACCTGACCTGGTGGGCAAATGATGCCAAAACATCGGGCATCCGCTTTGAAACCGGGCCGGATGGCGCGGTAACCGCCATGCATGCGGGCACCGGTTCGATCACGCTGCTTGAAAGCTGCTATTAAAGCAGATCCCATCGGGCAATCTCTGTATTGACAGTCTTTGCGGTGCGGATTAATGCCCTGCCTCCCCATGCCTTTCGGGCGTCCTGCCCCAAAGGCCCAAACAATCATTTTTACGCCATCAGCTTGCCGCAAAGCGCTTTCATATCGTGCGCCTTGTGCAGGGAATACGAATGCAATCGCCTTATCCATCCAATCTTGTTGTCATCACCGGCGGGCCCGGTGCCGGCAAAACCACATTGATCAATTATCTTCATGAACGCGGCTATGAAATAAGCCGCGAAGTCGCGCGCGCCGTGATCGAAGAACAGCAGGAACGCGGCGGCAATGCCCTGCCCTGGGGCGATAATGAAGCCTATGCCGGGTTGATGACGCGCGGCTCGATCCGCGCATGGCAACACGGCATGGGTCAGGACCCGCAAACCGTGTTCTTTGATCGTGGCCTTCCCGATACGCTGGCCCATCGGGAACTTTCCGGCCTACCCGATGACCCCGGCCTTAAACGCGCCATTGAAACCTATCGCTATCGCAAAACGGTTTTCATCCTGCCGCCATGGTCGGAAATCTACAAAACCGACAGCGCGCGAACACAAAGCTTCGCGGACGCCGTCAGAACATATGTCGTTCTGTATCGCACCTATCTGCAATGCGGTTACGAGCCGATTGAAATCCGCAAAGGCCCGGTCGAACAGCGCGCCGCCCAGATACTTGCCCGCCTGAAACTGTAATCCGACTTCGACAATTCAAAAGAACACCCCAATGCCCCGCACCTCAATCCGACTCACCATCGCACCTCTAACACTTTGCAGCATGTTTCTGCCCGCGGCCTCCATCTCGGCTATCGCTGCCTGCTATGACTGGCCGCTGCGCGAACGGCACGGTGAATACGCTTATGATGGCGATACCATCTATGTGAATATCCCCAGCCTTCCCGGCGAAATTGCCGAAATGTCGGTACGTGTGCGCGGCGTGGACACCCCCGAAATACGCGGCAAATGCGAAAGCGAAAAGTCCCTTGCGGGCAAAGCCCGCGATTTCGCCCGTCAAAGCCTGAAATCGGCCAAACGCGTTGAATTCTGCGAACCGGAATGGGGCCGTTATGGCGGACGCGTCGTCGCATCGGTGCGCATTGACGGCAGGGCACTCGATCAGGAACTGATCAATCAGGGTCTCGCCCGCCCTTATGACGGCAAAACCAAACGCCAACCCTGGTGCCAAGGGTGATCCGGTCCCAAAATCCATAACTTTGCCGTGAAGGCACTGGACATTGCGCCCAATCCGACCATCTTCGGAAGCATGACCAAATAACGCCTCCCGGAGAAACCATGACGAAATACACCAAGAACCCGGACGCCATCAAAGCCCTTGACGCCAACCAGTATCACGTCACGCAAAACAGCGGCACCGAACCACCGTTTCGCAATGAATTCTGGGATCACAAGGAAGACGGGCTTTATGTTGATATCGTCTCGGGCGAGCCGTTATTCACATCCCGCGACAAGTTTGATTCCGGCTGCGGCTGGCCAAGCTTCACCCGCCCTGTCGAAACAGATCATGTCGTCGCACGCGAAGACAATACCCACGGCATGCGCCGGATCGAAGTCCGCTCCAAACATGGTGACAGCCATCTGGGCCATGTCTTCCCCGATGGCCCCAAAGAAGCCGGCGGCCTGCGCTATTGCATCAATTCCGCATCGCTGCGTTTTATCCCCGTCCGCGATCTAGAGGCCGAAGGATACGGCGAATACAAACCGCTTTTTGATTAAAACAGCAAAGACCGGCACACGCGCCGGTCTTTCTCTATCAAGGCCTTAAAAATCCCCCGGCGCACATTGCAGGCAGGTCAACCCCATATCGCGCCATTTATCGACCACGCGCTTGCGATCATCGACCACCAGCCACGGGTTGAAGCCGTCGGCACGGATTTGTGCCAGAAGGTCTTCTTTGACTTCCTCGTCCGTGCGGTGATCGGCATCTTCCGGGCGCAGATACATGCCATCAAACGGAATGCCATGCGCCCGAAGCCATGCTTCGGACCGGTGCTGCCACCCGGCCGGGCGACCAGAACAAATCACAATCGCCTGCCCGGATTGGTGCAAAACGCGCAAAAGCCGTTCGATATCGGCAATCGGTGCGGCTTTATCCATTGCGTCGAAGAACGCATCCCAATGCTTTTCCGTCCCATGCACCAGATGTCCCAATTCATCGGCATCGAAATAGGCCAGCGTGCCATCCATATCGAACACCACCGCATCACGCGGGTTACTGATCGAACCGGATATTATGGTTTCTGGCTGGGTCACGCGGAAATCTCCCTGATCAGATCTTCGGTCAAATTTTCATATTCCCATCCCGTTCCGACCGGGCGGAACAGAATCGGCGTTGCATTTGCAATACGCGGACCTTCGGCATCAAAACCGGTCATATAAAGAATGCAACGCCCGACACCGGAATGGGCAACCACCACGGTCAAACGGTCGCTTACCTCGGCCAGGGCGGTTTGCATGGCAAACGATACCCGCTGACACATCGCATCAAACCCCTCGCCATTGGGCGGTGTATCGAACCGTGATCCAGCCTCGGCAATCGGGCGGCCTTCAAGGTCACCCCAATGGCGTTCGCGCAACCCGTCAAGAATATGCAAATCATAATCGGGCAAAACCAGCTCGGCTGTTTTGCGGGCCCTGTCCTGCGGGCTGACATAAACCGCCTGCCATTTGCCCATCGCCATCAATGGCGCAATCGCACGCGCCTGTTCGCGACCGGCATTGTTCAATGGCGGCTCGCTTGACCCGGCGATGATTTCGGCCTTGTTGGCATCGGTTTCCCCGTGCCGGATAAACACAAACGGCACTTTCGGAAAATCGAACGTCTTTGCAGGATAAATCATGTCTGGTCATTGCCCATTTACAGATAAAACCGATCCGAAAGCTGTAACCGCCCTTCAAAGCCATCGACAAGGCTAAAGTCCTCGGGACGGCCATTAAACAGCGGCACGATCTGCATCGCGTGGCAATCATTGGCCATCGCAACCACATCATCAAACAGCGGATGCACGTTCCAGCGCCGGAAATGGGCATGCCCCTTTTCGACCATGCGGCGTGCCTCGGCTGGCATGAAACCGGTAAAGATTACATGCGCATCGCGGCCCAGCCGTCCGTCCTGCCCCCATTTTTCAATCAGTTCGCCCGCGATGCCATACGTGCCGCACGGCGCATGGCACAAAAGCAATCTGGCATCCGGATTGAAATCACGCGCCTTGTCCTTAAGCACGCGCAGTTTTTTGATCGCATCAAACGATACATAATCCGATCCGCCATCCCCCAGAACCTGTTTGACCCGTCCATAGCACCGCGCATCCATCGTCCAGTCGGTCATGCCGTGCTTTTCAAACAGCAATGCCATTTCAGCTGCCCGTCCGCTCGGCGGTACGGGAAACAGGATTTGGCCGTCAAGTTTGGACATCTTGGTCAAAAGTCCGTCGATCCGCACCTGTTGTGTCAGGCGTTCCATGCCATAGGACGCATCCATCAAAACCGTCGCGGCATCCGGTGGTGTGTCATAAAGGAAGTAATCAGACTCCTTGCAGAAATCACCGGTGTAAAGAACCCCGCCGCCCAGTTCGAAATGCAGCCACACCCCGCCAAAGGCATGCCCGGTCCGCCCGGTGGTGACGGTGACACCGTCAACCTGGATTTCCCCATAGGGCGGCAGAATGATCACATTCGCCCCTGCAGGCAGGGATCGCGCCGTGACCTCGGTACAGTAAATCGGTAAACCGGCTGCTATCACCTCCGCCGCGGCACCGATATGATCGACATGGTCGTGAGTAATGAAAACGGCGTTAACCTTGTTCAACCATGCCGGATCAAAACCGCTGTCATTTTCCGGACCGACCCCGCAATCCAGCAACCAGCGCCGATTGAAAAATTCCAACCGCAAACAGGCCGGGCCTTTTTCACCAAGACCCGATAAAACACGCATCCGGGCAGACATCAGGCGGCCTCACCTTCTGATCGGTTAAACACCCAGCCATCGGAAATCACCAATCCGACGGCTTCGCCGATCCGTGCGCGTTGCGTCGCATAAACCGGTAAAACCTGATCGGCACCGACCCGCACCTGAAGCCGGAACCGACCGCCCAGATAAACGCAATCCTCGACCGAACCGCGCAATGTCCCGGCCTCGTCGACCCAGACATCCTCTGGCCGCAAACACAAACCAAGTTCGTTCATATTGCTGGCCGCCTCCTGGCAAATCCGCGCATGGATCGCCGCATCGCCCAATCGCACCGAACACCGTCCGGCACCCCGCATGGATACGTCACCAATCGGCAACACCGCCCCGGCCCCGACAAAGCCCGCGACCATATGATCGGCCGGTTCACGGTAAAGGGTTTCCGGGGCCGCCATCTGACGAATGCGGCCCTTGTCCATCACCGCAATCCGGTCGGCCATGGCCATGGCTTCGGCCTGATCGTGGGTGACGTAAATCATTGTCGCCCCGGTCCGGCGATGGAAATCCAGAAATGCCTGCTGCATGGTTTCGCGCAGATGCACATCAAGGTTTGCAAGCGGTTCGTCCAGCAACACCGCCCGCGGCTCCATCACCAGACATCGCGCCAATGCAACCCGCTGGCGCTGCCCACCCGAAAGTTCCGTCGGGCTGCGGTCGGCATAAGGTTCAAGGGCGACAATCGACAATGCCTCGGCAATTTTCGCATCACGTTCCGCCCGGCCAAGCCCGCGCACCTCCAACGGATAACCGACATTGCGCGCCACCGACATATGCGGCCAAAGCGCATAGGACTGAAACACGATGCCAAGGTTGCGTGCCTCTGGGTTGATCATCACCCCGTTGGCCGGATCGGCAACTGCCTGTCCGCCCAGGGCGATGACACCCTGATCAGGTTCCTCGAAACCGGCCAGAAGACGCAGCAACGTCGTCTTGCCACAGCCCGACGGCCCCAAAAGAGCAACAAATTCGCCATCATGGATATCAAGCGATACCTGATTGACCGCGCGGTAATCGCCAAAAGATTTGGTAATCCGCGAAAGATTTATGTCTGCCATGGTACAACTCCCTTGGGCAAACGGCGTGATGCCAGTTGGAAACCGGTCATCAACGCAACAACAACCAGCACAACCAATACCGCCACGGCCGAGGCCAGAACGGTGTCGCCACTGTCATCCAGATTGAAAATCAAAACGCCCAGCGTCTCGTTTCCGGCCGACCACAGAAGGGCCGAAACCGTCAATTCGTTAAACGCTGTCAAAAACACCAGCAACGCCCCAGCCGCTGCCGACGGTGCCGCCAATGGCAGCAGAATATCGCGCAACCGGCGACCAAGTCCTGCACCGCACGCCTGTGCCGCCTCTTCCAATGCCGGATCAAGCTGGGAAAAACTGTTCATCACCGGGCGCAGCGCAATCACCAGAAACCGTGCCAGATAGGCAACAAAAATGATCGCAAGCGTGCCATACAAACTGACATCGATTACCGGAATGCGGATGAACAGAAGAATGCAGGCAATCGCCAGAACCACACCGGGCAAGGCATAGGGCACCTCGACCAGAAGATTGACCATATGGGTCAACCGGGTCGGCCGCCTTACAATCACATAGGCCAACGGCAAACAGATCGCGACCAGCGTCACCGCCGCCCCAACCGACAACATGAAACTGTTATGGAACGCCCGGATGGTCGATGGCTGGACAAACAGGACTTCGTAAAACGCATCGAAACTGTAATTGGCAAGGCTCAGCTTAACGCCAAATGCCGGGACCAGTGCGGTCGCGACCAACGCCATCAACGGGATCACCAGAATGGCGATCAAAACCGTCCAAAGCACCGCTTCAACCAATGTCCTGCGTGCGCCCAACCGGATATCAAGTGGCCGCCCCACCATCCCCATCAGACGATAGTCACGCTTGCCCAGTAACCGGTGATGCACCGCCACACCCAAGATCGCAATCGTCCCGATCAACATCGCCAGCACCGATACCTCGCCCAGGACCGACGGGCCAAATCCGGCCAGTTTCTGATAAATCAGGGTCGGTAATGTCGAATAATTGGCGGGTATCCCCAGCATCGCCGGTATCCCGAAATTGCCAAGGGCCGTGACAAACGCCATCGCGGTTCCGGCGATCAGACCGGGACTGGTCAGTGGCAATATGATCTGCCACCACAGCCGTCCACCACGCGCACCCGCCAAACGGGCTGCTTCGATCTGTTCGCGCGGCAGCATGCGCAAATTGGCCCGAAGGGTCAAAAACACGATTGATGCATGCTGAATCCCCAGCAAAAGCGCAATCCCCTCGGCCGAATAAAACGGCTGGGGCGATCCCATCGGGGGTGCCATGCCAAGCGCATTCAAAAGTGCACTGCTCGGTCCGGTCAGTTGCACCCACGCCAACGCCGTGATCTGCGGCGGGATCATCATCGGGATCATGAAACAGAAAACCAGTACCGCCTTGGCGCGGATATCGGTCAGCGCGACCAGAAAGGCAAACGCGCCCCCAATCAAAAGCGAAATGATCGTTCCAAGCCCTGCGGTATAAAGACTGTTGGCAGTTGCCCGCCATGTCGTCGAACTGCCCAGAACATCGCGGATGTAATCCGCACTGGGCACACCGCCAACAAACACGCCTTCAATCGCAAGGCGCGCAATCGGTAAAATCGAAATCACGAACACCGGCAATAAAAGCCACGGCAACAACCGGTCCGAAGACCGGCTGCCAACCGTTGGGCTTGCAAAGCCGGGCATGAAGCCGCGAAGGCGACTTGCAGCCTGCATTATTCAGCCCCGAAAATGTCCGCGAACTTTTTCTTGTTCGCTTCTGCCTGTTCCAGTGCCACGGCCGGATTGAAATCCATCAGCTTGATGTCGCTGCGTGCCGGGAAACCTTCCGGCAATGCCATGTCGCCGCGTGCCGGGACATAACCCATGTCCAGAACCAGTTCCTGGCCTTTGCTCGACAGAACAAAATCAACAAACTTGTGCGCCGCATCGACGTTTTTGGCGTCTTTCATGATCGCAACCGGCTCGGTCACATAAGTGACACCCTCGGTCGGGAAGACGAAATCAACGGGCGAACCTTCGGCCTTGCCACGGATCGCAAGGAAATCGACAACCACACCATACGGCTTTTCGCCCGATGCAACGGCCTTGAACACGCCGCCATTACCACCCTGTGCGCGCGCTTCGTTCGCGGCCAGTGCCTGATAGTAATCCCAACCCAGTTCCTTGTTTTCCGTCAGGGTCGACAGATGAATAAGGGCCGCACCGGAATAAAGCGGGCTTGGCATCACGACCTGATTTTTCATCGCCGGATCGGCAAGATCGGCCCAGCTTTTCGGGGCTTTCTCGACACCGGTATTATAAACGATGCCGGTCGTGATCAGCTTGGTCGAATAGTAATAACCGTCCGCATCATAAAGGGCGGCTTCATAGGCCGATGCTTCGGGCGATTTATACGCCTGCAAAAGCCCCTCGCCCTTCATGCCTTCCAGGGTCACCGTATCGGCAATCAGCAAAACATCCGGGCGCGGATCACCTGCCGCAATCTCGGCACGCAGTTTTGCCATCAGCTTGGTGGTGCCATCACGCACCCATTCGACTTCAACATCCGGATAGGCGGCCTTGAAGGCATCGACGGTGGTCTGGGCATCCTGATTTGGCTGGCTGGTATAAAGAACCAGTTTTTCGGCGGCCTGACCAACAACTGGCAGCATCATCGCAGCCGAAGCCACGGCAGCAAGAAGAACGTTACGCATCATCCACATCCCTTGATTGCGTGGGGCGTACCTTTGCGGCCACCCCGAAGGTTTCGTTCGAAAACAATCCGACGGGGACGCTATATGGATTTCGATTTCAGTTGTGTGACAAAGCAAAGAATTAAATGTTTCAACAAGCCTGCCGGGCTTTTCAGACACAACCAAGCCTGTCTATACTCCGTGACATCGCGAAACACATGCTTTCGAACGAAAGAACATCAAAGGAAACCAATGTCCGATCCCGTGCCACTTGACCGCCGCCGCGACCGGATTGTCGCCCTTGTCAAATCCTGCGGCTTCATGGCGGTCGAAGAACTGGCACGCCGCTTTAACGTTTCGGTCCAGACAATCCGGACCGATCTGCGCGACTTGCAGGAACAGGGGCGCATCTTCCGCCGTCATGGCCTTGCCGGTCCGGCGCCCGATCCGGATAACTCGGCCTATGAAAAACGCGAAGTCTGGAACCGCAGTGGCAAACGCGCCCTTGCTGCCAAACTCGCCGATATCATCCCCGAAGGCTGCACCATCGCGATTGGCACCGGCACCACCGCCGAACTGGCCGCCCAAAGCCTGGCCTCGCACCGCAACCTGACGGTGCTGACCAACAATATCCATGTGGTACTGACATTACAAAACGCGCCCAATGTCACGTTACGCCTTGCGGGCGGGACCATCCGCACCCGCGATCTTGATATCATCGGGGCCGACAGCGCGGAATTCTTTGGCACCTACCGCGCCGATTTCGGGATTGTGAGTGTCGGGGGGATGTCGGAAACCGGGGACCTGATGGATTTCAACATGGACGAAGTCCGCGCACGTCGCGCCCTTGTCGCCTGCTGCGATCACGCGATCCTATTGGTCGATGAAAAAAAGGTCGGTCGCAAGGCCCTGTGCCGCGATGGTCATGCATCGGATTTCAAAACCGTAATGCTTAACACCGCACCGGGCGATATTTTGCAACAGCAACTGGTTCGGGGCCGATCACAGGTGATCGTCGCGAACTAGGATCAGGCTGCGCCCTTGCACCCGGTCGCCGACAGTGTCGGTTCTTCGCAGATATTCAAATCACGGCAAACATGCAGGGTATGGTTGGGTGCCACCGCGATCCAGCTATCGCTTTCGGCATCCAGCGGTTCGGACACGACAATCACATGATCCCCACGCTTGCGCCAGTAAAGCGATGGCGGCTTGTCATCGCTGGCATGGCGGATGGCACAAACGCTCTCGCCATTTGACAGGCAGGCGGTGAAACGGAAGGGTGCAGTTGCACCGCGCTCGTTCATTTCACGTTCGACAACTTCGATGGTTTTGCGGATCGCGCGATGCGGATCGGTGCGCAAACCAAATGTCAGCATCAGACAGAAAATAAGCTCGCTATCGGTCGTGCCATGGCGGGTGGCGTAAAATTCATCATCGATCATCGCTTCCAGCACGCGCCGCACAAGCGGATAATCCCCGATCTGGCCGTTATGCATGAACAGGTAATTGTCATGGGCAAACGGATGGCAGTTGGTGCGGCTGGTTTCGGTCCCCGTCGATGCCCGGACATGGGCGAAAAACATGCCTGATCGGATATGATGGGCAAGCGACCGCAGGTTCGGATCATTCCAGGCTGGCAGGATTTCACGATAAAGACCAGGCGTCTTGCGTTCGTCATACCAGCCGATGCCAAACCCATCGCCATTGGTCGGCGTCTTGGCCTGTTCGGCATGCAGGCTTTGTTCAACAAGGGAATGGCGTGGCTCGAACACCAGTTTTTCAAGATAAACCGGATCTCCGATATAGCTCAGCCAGCGGCACATATGACTTCCCTTGATTGACGTTACGGCATGAAGCGGCGCGACGCGTTATCTATGCCGGGGAACTACATAACGGTCAATGTGATATTTATGGTTTTGGTCGATCTTCCGGCTGCCTTGCGCAATCTGTCCGATACAGTTGGGGATGGATAATAAAAAGAACAATAAAGCACTTGCCAACCGGGAGGATTATCCGTATTTTCCGCGCCACAAAATGAATCGTGCTGATGTAGCTCAGCTGGTAGAGCGGCGCATTCGTAATGCGTAGGTCGTAGGTTCAAATCCTATCATCAGCACCACTATAACCCCGTCGGGCGAACAGCCCTGCGGGGTTTTTTGCTGCCTTTCCCCGGACGCGATTTGACGTTTTTTGTCACAACCTCCGGTGCTCCCCGTCCTTTTGACATGTGAACCGTCGCAATCCTTGTGAAATCCGGTTCGGCGCAGGCGTGCACCCTCCGCAGCGTTTCGCAAGTGCAACCAGGGGATTGTCAGCATGACCGACAAAGACCAACAGCCCAACAGCACCGAAAATGGCGGAAGCAATCCCGCCGCCACCAACGGCCCCAAAAGCCCGGCCGTCGATAACTGGCCGTGGGCCCATGTGCTGGGTTTCGACACGGCAAAGGAATGGGGTCTTGACGCCGTCATTCCCCGCCCGTCATCGGCCTCGCCGATCCCCGATCCGTCCAGTGGCGCGACCGGCGGCAACAATCCGGGGCCGCTCGATGGGCTATCGGGCCATACACCACTGCAAGGCCAGAATCTGATCGAATATGCCATGCAGAAAATCGAACAAGCCCTTGGCCAGCCGATGCAGGCGGTCCCGCCACTGTCATCTTACAGCTACGACGAATACGGCAACCTGACCACAACGGCGGGCGCGACCGTACCGGCTCCGGCCCCGCAAAACGCGGCACCGGAAACATCATCTAACGGCTCCGCCCCCACTGCTGCCGACACCCCCGATAACGGGGACGACGGGGACGACGATCTCACCGACGAAGAAGTCCCCCCCCGCTTTCAGGATCACGACGATACCGTAACCACGCCAAGCCGCCCGACATCCGGCATGTCCGGTCCCACAGGCCCGCAATCCTATCGCGTTGACCTGATCCGTGATGACGGCCGTGTGACACGGCTCGAAGGCAGCGTGACGTATGGCGATCTTTATCGCCCGCTTCTGCCCGAGCTATCTGGCAATGCCCAAAATGCCCAGACGCCGGACTGGTCGATCACACTTGATCAATTGCCCAACCCCGGCCCTACCGGCAGCGACACGGATGCCATTGTCACCGCACGGCTTGATGCCGCCGAAATCCCGGCTGATATCCGACAATGGGCGCTATCGGTAGGGCCACAAGATATCAACACCGCCCGGCTGGCGCTTGATATCCCGGCAACCCTGCCGTCTCTGACACGGGCCAGCATCATCGGTGGATTACCGTCCAGCGAATGGCACATGGCCGCGGCAACACTGGCAGCGGGCGGCGTCAGTACGGACAACTCCGGCACTTCGATCCCGGACGCTGCCGAACCCGTTGCTCCGGCAAGCCTTGGCATGGATCAGCAACTCGGTACGATTGACAGCACGCAGGATCCGTTCATCGCCACCCTGCGCATCACATCGGCCATCACCAGCATCCCGACCTCGATCCCGGTTCAACTGCAATATACAGGTGCTTTGCCCAGCCCGATCTTGCAGGGTGACGTCCCTCTCACGACCGAAACCAGCCTGTCGCTTCGCATGCAGATCATCGCCCCCACCGACGGCAAATCGGGCGCAACCCTTGTCGCGCTGATCCTGCGCGGGGCTGCGTCGGGCTTTTCGGTCACCGCACAACTGCGCGGCGATCACAAAATCTCGACCCCGACCGCGATGCTCGGCTGCATCGATCCGGGCCAGGATACCGAATGCCGCGCCGAAAGCATGATCGCCAATGCAACATCCAACCTGCAAACCAGCCTGATCAGCATCACCGATACCCCGGACGATGACGGGCTTGCCGCCTATGGGTTTGTGCTGCCCGCACCGTCCGGTAACGACAGCACCACCGACGCAACCCAGACCGACAAACCGGACAAAGGCACAAATATCGCCAAATCAGCCCCGGCGAAGCCAGCATCGGTAAAAGGCAAAGCCGCCATCACTGACAACACCAACAGCCCCCCCGATGCTGACAGCAATAACGGCGATACCGGCACTACTGCCACCAACAGTCCCGAAAAACCGGACAAGGGAGCCTCCTGATGACAAGCGGCCCGAACTTTCCTGGCGTCGAAACGGCAAGCAGCAAAAAGGATGCGGTAAAAAAGGCCTTCAATCAGGAATATCAGGCCACCATGAAAGCCATGGCGAATGCCGCGGACCGTGCGCGTGCGCAAGTTTTGAACCAGAAACTCGCCGCGGGAAGCCACGCACAATCAAGCCAAAGCACAAAAGCCGCCGCAACCGCCCCGAATGCACCGGGCACCAACAACGCGCCATCAACCCCGATCGAGCCGGGCGCAATGGTCATGATCGAAATCGCCAATGAATTGCGCCGCATCATCGTCGCGGAAATTGACATGCGCATGAACCATCTGGCGGGACAGGTCGAACAGGCAATCGCACAGTCAATTCCGCCTGTGGCATCAAATGCATCTTCCGATGCAAAACCCGCGGCCGCCCAGCCTGCCGGAAGCGGAAGCGAAACCGGCACTGCCCCACAAACGCCTCAACCAAATATTCCCGCCACGCCGCAAAGCAACGCGCAAAACCCAAGCGCCGCAGCGCCTCCCCAACCTACACCTTCTCCGGAAACCGCCCCGTCGGAAAACACCCGGCCCACAGCACCACAAACTGCCAATGCCGGTTCCGAAAATCCACCAAACGCCGCCCCACCGGCGGATGGATGATTCGGCTTTTGCCAAAGGTTGCAAGTCCGACCTGCAACTCGATCCCGCAGGACGTGGGCCACGACCTAGGCGAGAAATCTGAAAAATATCTTTTAAAACAGAAGGTTAAAGGGTGTCATCTGCGACTTTCCCAGCCAAGAATTGCGCAACCTTAAATGGTATTTTTCTTTTTCTTCACAATTAAGACTGCGCGCCGTCATAATAGTCGCGAGAGACCTAAACAGCCTTTGGTTGTAATCTTTCTGAGGAGGGGTCCGAAGTGCAGTACGAAAAGAATACCGAACAGGGACAGACAGAACTATCGGAAAACGAAATCACGTTTGCCCAATCCCTAGACGATGCCTTGGAAAAGGCATTGGGGACAGGCGACAATGTCACATCAATCTGGTCGCACCTCAAAGATGAACAGCGCGCCAGACTGGCTGCGGACTACCTTGCCGCATTGAATACTGATTCTCGTAAAAGTAGTAATTTTGAAAACAATTCGTCAGCCTCACCCACCACGCCAGAGGCACCGCCAGAAGCACAGCAAGGAACAGCAGCAGCCCACACAGCCCCCCCGCAAACCGGGCCAGAAACCTCTGCCGTGCCACGTGGTTATCCGGCGAATTTCAATCCATTGGCCGGATTTCCGGGACTGGAACCATCGTCAAACGGCCCAAGCCCAACCGATATCATCGCCGGTAGTCTTGGCAATCCTGGCAGTCTTGCCGGGCTGGCCGGCTTGCAGGGAATGCCGGGAATGCCCGGCTCGCGAGGATCGGGCAACACCGGCAATCAGATCGACCAGATGCAGCGATCCCTGCAGGATGCGATGTCGCTGCTGGGCAATCTCGGTTTCGAACAACCGGCTCCTTGCCAGCCCCTTGGCACCCCGCCAACACACGCCCCCCATCCACGGGCATGGCAATCCGATCCCCTCGATGATTCCGACCTTCCCGGTATGGAACCGGCCGCGCCAAATTTCTGGCCGCTCTGGATGGATCAACAGGACAGCCTTCTCAAGCAATGCCTGAAACTGATGTCTGGCAATATGGATGACGCGCAGGATGCACTGTCCGAAGCCATGCTAAAGGCATCGGTAAAGTTCGAGGATTCAATGGACGAAATCCGTAATCACCGCGCCTGGCTGTCACGGATCGTACACAATGCCTGCATTGATCTGCATCGGCAAAACCGCCGAAAGGCGGAATACAAGGAAGAAAACCACGGCACCGCGGATGCCGCCCTGCCGCCGATTTCCGGTCGCAACGAACCCAGCCCCGAGGAATCCTTTCTTGCGACCGAAATGTTCGACCATCTTGAACGCGCCTTACGCGCCCTTCCTGAAAAACTGCGCAAGCCGCTTCTGATGCGATGTGTCGAAGACCGCAGCTACGACGATATCGCGGTCAATCTCGGACTAAGCAATTGTGCCGTGCGTAAACGCGTTCAGCTTGCCCGCGATCATCTGCGTGGCGCAGGCATCCAGTAACCGCACGTGAAACCTGTTTAACGGGCAGAATGACAAATGCCATTCTGCCCGTCTCAACGCCGGGCTTGAAAAAGATTCGGCCCACAAAAGACTTACAGAAATCCCCTTGCTGGCAAAAAAAATCATCCGTCCTGTCACAACCCCGAATTGCCAGCGTCGATAGGGTGAATTCGGGACGGAGAAACCCCGTCAGGATTTCCACCGCAAGCAGCATACGAAGGAGTTTTGAAATGGCGATTCCGACCCCGGTAAACGGTCAAATCACCGATGCCGTCACCCAGGCAAACGTCAAGGTGCTCGGTGATGCCCCGGCCATGGCTATGGGCTCGATCTTCCAGTCACTGGCCCATTCCACGGGCATTCTCTATGAAAATGCCGTCAGCGCCCAGCAGCAGCTTGGCATTTCTTCTCAGGCGGCAACCAACCAGGGTGTCATCCAGATCTATTCGATCGACACCATGGCCGATGCCGTTGCGACCTCGAAAATTGCCCAGAGCGACGTCCCCGACAACATGCTTTCGCTTCTGACCACCCTTCAGGCCGTCAAAAGCTAAGCCCCGTCCTCCAAGACCTCCCCGATTGGGCGGCCCGTTTTCCGACCGGCCGCCCAATATCGTTTCCCGGCAATTCCGCCCGCAGTTTTTGACGGTTTGACGTCACAAAGGCATATCCTCACCGTCAAATGACTGATCGCCGCGCACCACGCGGAACGGGCCGGTTTCCGGCATATTTATCCAGGCAACCAGGAGACAGATTATGGCTGATAATACCCCGGTCAATGGCATGATTACCGATGCAGTGACCCAGGCCAATGTCAAAGTACTGGGCGATGCACCGGCCATGGCCATGGGCTCGCTGTTTCAGTCGCTGGCACATTCCCACGGCATTCTTTACGAAAACGCCGTCAGCAACCAGCAGCAGGTCGGCATCTCGTCGCAGGCTGCAACCAACCAGGGCGTCATTCAGGTCTATTCCGTCGACACCATGGCAGGTGCCGTGGCAACGCAGAAAATCGCAACCAGCGACGTTCCGGACAACATGCTTGCATTGCTGTCCGCCCTGAAGGCAACCACCGGCACCGCAGTGTCGTAAACCTTCATTGGTTTCGCCGCCCGAACCGGCCCGGCATGCAAAAGCTTGCCGGGCTTTTTTTGTGTCACAAATTCCGATCCTCACCGTCATTGCGATGTAGTTCACGCGCCAGCCAAGGAGACCGCGATGGCACCGGCAAATACCGCCCCGTCCGACAACAATTCCGACGCAACCTCCGTCGCAGACGCGGTGGAAAATTTGCAGGATCAGGTATCCCATCAGATCAGTGACGCTGTCAGTCTGGTAAATGTTGGCACCCTTGGTGTCGGCCCGGCCTATGCCACCCTGCAATCCATGCTGGCCCAGTCACAGGCACAGGGTGTTTTGATGGCCAACATGGTTTCCGGTCAGCGGCAACTATCCATGACCGGCATGGCCACCCTGACCAAAAGCATCGAACAGATGATGTCGCGTCCTAACCGATAAGGATCAAAACGATGAGCAACCCGCGCGAAGTCGACGAACAGATCACCGATGGCGTGACACAGACCAATACCACCGTCATCGGCTCCGCACCCGCCATGGGAACCATGCAGACTTACCTGTCGCAGGCCCAGGCACAGGGCGTGCTGTTTGCAAACATGGTCAATGAACAGCAACAGCTTGCCGTCGCCAGTCTGGCGACCACCATGGAATGCGCCCGCAATACGCTGGCGATCGGGGACAAAGGCCCAAAGTCCTAAGGGGGGATAATAATGGGACAGCAAAGCGCCCCCCCGACCTCAAGAGCGCACCGCCTCCCGCCCCCAAAATACCGGAAGACCCGAACAGCAATATCGAACTGACCGACGACGAACTTAAACGCCAGCAGGACGAATACGAAAGACAGAGACAGGCCGGACAATAACGGCACTTTAACCGGCTCCGTCGGTTCTGACCCGACCTGCGGACAAACCTTCAAGACAAAGGCATGACGTCATGAGCGATATCGTCAATCCGCAAATCACCGATGCCGTGACTCAGACCAACGTCAAGGTGCTGGGCGAAAGCCCGGCACAGGCGGTATCGATCGCCCTGCAATCGCATTCCCATTCAACAGGTCTGGCCATGGAAAACGCCACCCTGACGCAGGGAAACATGCAACAGGTCGCCAATACCGCAACCTCAAAACTGGTGGCCATGATCACAGCCCAGGCGGGTTGATAAAAAGGTCATCATTCAGGATTTTTGTCACAAAGATCAATCATCTGCGTCAAAACGGGTACGGTCATCGTGACCGCCAAATCGGAGGAAGAAATGGCTATTCCAACCCCAGTGAACGGTCAGATCACAGATGCGGTGACCCAGACATCGGTCAGCGTTCTCGGCTCGGCCCCGGCGAATGCCATGGGCATGATCTATCAAAGTGCCGCGCATTCGACATCCATCCTGTTCCAGAACGCTATCCAGGCCCAGCAACAGGCCTCGATGTGCTCGCAGGCCGCGACCAATATGGGTGTGATGCAGCTTTACTCGGTCAATACAATGGCCGGCGCGCAGGCAACAACCAAGCTGTCGCGATCCGACAACAGCAACACACTTCTGACCCTTTTGGTCATTTTGGCAGCAACTCGCCGGTAGGCAGCATTCGGATGTCACGCGCCGTGCGTGTTATCCGGAAATTTCAGTGAGGGCGTGACATGGCAGACAACACCCCGGTAAATTCCCAGATTACGGACGCGGTCACGCAGACCAACGTCAAGGTTCTGGGCGAGGCTCCGGCACAGGCAATGGGGCTCGTGTATCAGACGATGGCACATTCCATCAGTCTATCGATGCAGAACGCCATGCAAACCCAGGGCGGACTGCAACAGATCGGCAATGCCGTAACCTCCAGTGCGTGCAAAATGATTCTCGACAGCTCCGGTGGCGGCATGGGTGGCGGCGGCAAATCCTGACGCCGCCAACATGATTTCCCACGCCTTAAACGTCCGGCAACTTTGCGCCAAGCTCCTGAAACCGACCCGTTAACGCGATGAGGCCCGTCATGGCTGACGAAAACGAAAATCCCCCAAAGGACACCCCGCCCGCTGGTGGAAATCCCGCCGATGAACAGGGTGCCGCCGATCCCGAAAAAGCCGGAGACAAAACCTCCCCTCCGGCCGATGCCCAGGGTGGTGCTGGTGGCGGCAAAGCTGCCGGCGGCGACACCCCGCCCGCGAATGGTGGCGCTGCTGGCGGAGGAGGAGGAGGCGCAAACAACACACCGCTCAGCACCGCCCTTAACCCGCAAATCGTTCAGGCCGTCGGCACCACCAATCACGCTGTACTGAACGGGGCCGGTCCCGGTGCCAACGGGATCGCCTATCAAAAGGTCGCGCAGGCCGCCGCCTACGCCGTACAGGACAGCACCGATTACATGCGAAACATCATGTCGATGGCGTCTGCCACAACCGGTGTCGCGCTGCAAAAGATGCTGGTGGAAAAAACAACCGATCCCTATGCCGATATCATCAAGGCGGCAACACAGGCCGTCACCGATGCCCAGCAAACATTTACCAATGTCGGCACGGCATCAAGCGGTGTGGTCAAGGATTTCGACAGTATGGCCTGATGATCGCCAGGCGGGATCACCCCGCCTGCATTAACTGGATACGCTCGCACGCTTCGGTAAAGTCCGGCGCAAACAGTTTCAGGCTCAGACCCGTGCCATGAAGCTCGAAGGCACCCATTTCTTCCGTCGGACAGGAAATGAACTTCGCCACCTGATGACTGACCAGAACCCGTTTGCCAAGCTGCTTGGTCAACTGTTCGATCCGGGCGGCTTCGTTGGCCGCCTGCCCGATCACGGTAAAATCGACCCGGTCAGGCACGCCGACATTGCCGTAAATCACATCACCAACATGCATGCCAAGCCCGTAATCAAAGGCCGGCAATCCGGTTTCTTCGCGCTGGCGGTTAAGCTGATCGATATTAAGCTGCGCCTCGGCTGCTGCGTAAACCGCGGCTGTACAGGCCTGTTCCAGATCCTGCTCATCCTCGCGGATCGGGAAAATCGCCAATGTCGCATCCCCGATATAGCGCAAGACCTGCCCACCATGCTTCAGGACCGCACCGGCCGTCGCGGCAAAGAAATCATTCATTTCACCCAGAAAAGCATCGTCCCCGACACTGGCGGCAACCGATGTCGAATTGCGCATATCGGAAAACCAGATCACTGCCCGCGTCTTGGTACTGTCGCCAAGCTTGATCTGCCCGTCGCGCACCCGATGCCCGGCATCCGAACCCAGATAGGTTTCAAGGATCGTCTTGGTTTCTTCGTGCATGATGCGCATTTTGCACGACACGGCAAAACGGCGCTGGATCGATGACAGGATTGCCAGATCCTCGTCGGTAAAACCGCTGGGCCGACGCGTCATATAGGTCATGAAGATACGGTTCGTACCCAGCGTGCTGTCGCGGTCCGTGGTAAAGGGCGTCATCAGGGCCAGATAATCCGTGCCGCCGGATTTGCGGAAAGTCTGCAAAACATTGAAATCAAGGATCGCCCCCGGCCCGATCAGATGGCGACGCATGAAGGTGACATCGTTATCGGACATCCACTTCATCGGGCTATCAAGCCAGTCGGGGTTCTTTTCGCGCACATCAAGATGAAGCGACCGTTCAACCCGGCCCTCATCCTTGGACCAGATATAGGAAACGCCTTCATAAAGCGGATGCAAGGTCTTGAAACCAACCATGACGCGTTCGATCGGAATGCCCGCGGCAACAAGCCGCGACACCATGCCTTCGACAATCGCATCAATATCGGTATCGTCGAGTGCGCGCTCCATCAGCCAGTCATTGACCGCCCGCACAAAGCCACCGCCAGACAGGGCACTGTTCGTACCCGGCAGCGACGTGACATTGTTGTTGGACTTCGTGTTTTCCGGCATGACGGGCTCCGTCCAATTCTTAAGCGACTATGACATGAATATGACATCGCATAAATGGGACAGGCTTGTGATTTCGCAATCGCAAAATCGCAAAAACTGCACTGACCGATATTATTCCTGACAAATTTCGGTCAATCCAGCGAAACCTTTTGCCCAAGACCCCGGGATCACTGCGCAATCGGCGGAAGGTAAATCCGCGCCAGAAGCCCGCCAGACGGCGCATCTTCCAGATAAATCTCGCCGCCATGCGCCCGGATCGCGGTGCGGGCAATCGCCAGACCAAGGCCAATTCCACCCGTTTCACGATTGCGCGAGGATTCAAGCCGGAAGAACGGCTCGAACACCTGATCGCGCTGATCGGGTGGAATTCCCGGCCCGTCATCACTGACTTCG
This sequence comes from Thalassospira sp. MBR-102, assembly GCF_040549275.1. Lineage (NCBI taxonomy): Bacteria > Pseudomonadati > Pseudomonadota > Alphaproteobacteria > Rhodospirillales > Thalassospiraceae > Thalassospira > Thalassospira sp. MBR-102. The sequence goes on along the minus strand of NZ_JBEPTC010000001.1, from coordinate 610,929 downwards.
ATCCACATGCCGCCATCATCGGCGGGCTTCAACGATACGTCGACATGATCGCCGAATGTCAGGGCATTTGACATCAGATTGCCCATCGCCCGCTTGATCGAAAGCGGACGGCACGGATAAACCCGTGGTGCGCCATCACCCACGAACCGGATCGGTCGCCCGGTTTCGGCAAGGTCTTCGACCGCGGCCTCGATCAGGGCGGCAATATCGATCTTGCGGGTCGCCTCGTTCGCGGTTTCTTCGCGCGCAAAGGTCATGGCCGCTTCGACCATCTGCTCCATTTCATTCAATGTCTCGATGATCCGAGACCGGTTTTCCGCATCCTCGACAAATTCCGCCCGCAGCCGAAGAGACGTGATCGGAGTGCGCAAATCGTGCGAAATCGCGGCCAGCATCCGGGTTCGATCCTCGACAAAACGTTTCAGCCTTGCGGTCATGCGGTTGAACGCCTTGGCCGCCCGTCGGATTTCAAGCGGGCCATCTTCGGGCACCGGTTCGGGATAATCACCACGCCCCACCCGGTCGGCGGCCTGTGCCAGAACCGCCCAGGACCGTGTCATGCGACGCGCCAGGAAAAACGCGATGATCCCGATCAGGACCGCCGAAATAACAATACGCAGGATATTTTGCAAAACCGCACGCGGCGGCGGTGCAACACCATTGATCCGCGCTTCCAGCCAGACAACAGGCTGCACACTTTCAGCCCCCGCCGATCCGGCAGCGTTTACCGTCGCCCCCACCGGGAAGATCGGCACACTGATCTGCATTAATGGTGCGGCAACACAGTCAAGGTGATCAAAGAAACGCGGCCCGTGATGTCCGTCGCGAACAAAGTCATCCTTGCGCCATTTCTTGTCGCGATCATCATCATCGTCATCGTCACCATGCTTTTCGTGTTTCTTTTTCTCGCGCTCCTCAACCGCCTCACAATCATCCTCCGACAGGATATGCACTCGCGCGGGCACCGCGGGACCGTCAAGCGCCTGATTAAGCCGCTCGCTCAGCGTGTAACTGATATCAGACATCGGCAGGCTGCTATCGGGCTTGTCCGCCAGACGCATGATGCTTTGCGGCGACTGGCCGACCTTCAGGACATCACGCCAGTTTTCCGATGGGGTTGCCGCCAGAATGCGCGAAATCGCAGCAACGCGTGCCAATGCACCGCCACGCCGCTCGCTTAACAACGCATCGCGCCGTTCTTCGGCCAAAAGCAATCCCAACACCACATGGGTCAGAACCACGGCACCAAGGATCAGCAACACCAGCTGCCCGACAAGGGTTTCTGGCCATAAACGGGAAATGAAACCGCGCAGTTTCATTTTTTCACCACGTCGCAGGTAAACATATATCCCCCGCCCCAAACGGTTTTGATCAGGGTCGGGTTCTTCGGGTCGGGCTCGATCTTTTTGCGCAGGCGGCTGACCTGATTATCAATACTGCGGTCAAACGGAATGGCTTCGCGCCCCTTGGTCAGGTCAAGCAACTGGTCGCGGTTCAGCACCATATTGTGGTGATCGACAAAGGCGCATAACAGGGCAAATTCACCAGCACTCAGCGGCACGACAACATCGTTTTCGTCACGCAATTCATGACGCGTGCGATCCAGTATCCAGCGATCAAAGGCAATTTCACCCCCGGTCTTCTGGCCGCGCCGCCCGCTTGGCAAACTTTGCGCCCGACGAAGCACCGCCTTGATACGGGCCAGCAACTCACGCGGATTGAAAGGCTTTGCCAGATAATCATCTGCCCCCATTTCAAGGCCGATGATCCGGTCGGTTTCCTCGCCAAGCGCGGTCAGCATCACAACCGGCACATCATAATTCTCGCGCAGCCACCGGCAAAGACTCAACCCGTCTTCGCCAGGCATCATCAGATCGAGCACGATCAGATCGGGCGGAACATTCTCCCCCATCAGCTTGCGCAATTCGCGCCCGTCGGACGCCAGCGTCACGCGGTATTCATGCTGGCGCAGATAGCGCCCCAGCAGATCACGAATATCGCGGTGGTCATCAACAACGAGAATATGGGCCGGATCACTCATCAAGCTGTGCCTGTCTTTCCAAAGATTATCTGATCCCAGCTTATCGCGCCCGGTGCCCCATCAAAAACAGCAATTTGTATCAGATTGTCGCAAAAGCCGGTTTTGGTAAACATTGCGACCATTTCCCCGGTTTACCGGGATCATTTCGCGACAAATCAGCTTCATAAAGGCCTCAGCCAAACAAAACGTCCCCCAACGAAAAGAGGCCCACATGACCCGTAACAGCAAACTTAAAATCGCATCCCTCCTGATCGCGACCAGCATTGTCGCAACCCCCATCGCCACCGCGCTTGCATCGGGCGGCGATCATCGACCCTGGCAGATGAGCGATGATGACCGTGGCGATGGCCCGAAATTCCGCGATCATGACCGCGACCACCACAAAGGCATGTATGGCAAACATGGCATGCGCCGCAGCACTCCGCTGACGGTCGAGGAAGCCAAAATTCTAGTCGATGCAATGCTTCTGCGTCGCGGCACGACGGAGCTTAAAACCGGCGATGTCAAATCGGTCGATGACGGCGAGGAAATCGAAGTCACCCTGCTGAATGCCAACGGCGATGTTGTCGATACCGTGAGTTTCGATGCCAAATCGGGCCGCCCGGATCGCGACGAAATGCGTGACATGCACCGCATGATGCCCAAACCGGACGCGGAGGACCGCTTTGACCGTCGCTTTACCACCGAACAGATGACCCTTCTGGCAAATGCCATGGTGATCCGGTTTGGTGGCGGTGAACTGACGCTGGGCGAAATCAAGGAAACGCCGCACGGCACCTATATCGCGACCATCACCAACAAGGCCGGCGACATCGTTCGCGAAATGGAGCTTAGCCGCGTGACCGGTCGCCCGGTCAGCTAACCGGCTTTTTCAGAACACGGACTTCCCTTCTACCCAACTCCCACTGTCCGGGTCCTTCCCCCACCCAACCGATAGCCCGGACAACACTGGCGCCCCCCTCTCCCCGGGGGCGCCACTTTTTATATTTGCATGACTTTTGGTTTGACGCGCCTTCGATCCCTGATCATTCTGCGTTTTTAGGAACCAAGAAGCTGCATCATGACTGCCACCCACCTTTCCCACGCCCCTCGTACCGCCCTTGAAACCGACATTCCCGCAATCACCAAACTCTGGCAGGAAACCGGGCTTTACCGGCCCTATAATCCGCCGGAATGGGATGTGCGTTTTGCGCTCTCGGATCGCAATTCGACGCTGATGGTATGGGAAGATATCAACGGTGTTATCATTGCCACCGTGATGGTCGGCCATGACGGGCATCGCGGCTGGATTTATTATCTGTCGGTTGCACCAAGCCATCAGAAAACCGGGCTTGGCAAAAAGCTGGTTGCCATCGGCGAAGACTGGCTGCGTGAACACGGCGTCTGGCGCATGCAACTAATGGTACGGTCGGAAAACAGCGCGATGCAGGATTTCTACCGCCATCTTGGCTATCGGGCCCTTGATGTCACGGTCATGCAAAAAGATATAGATATCCCGCCCGCTGACCGCGGGCGATAACGCCCCGAACCGACAAGCTAAATCATCAGACTATTCAAGTTTTCGGTTCCGGGATGGGCCGCTGTTCGGTGGGATTGCTATTCCTGTCATCTTGTGTAATCGCCAGCGAGGCACGGGCGATACGGCGTGCGCGCTCGTAAATCCGGTTGATGCGTTCGACTAGGGCGACTTCGGTGCGATAACGGCGGATATCGATGTCCCGCGGGCCGATATCGTCGCTGATCCGGCGCAGGGTAAGTTCCATTTTCTCAATGAATTCCGCCTTGCGGGCCAAAACGCCCTTGGCGGCTTCGGCATCATCGCTGGCAAAGGCGGTCAGGGACTGTTTCAGGCAATGCTCGGCAATGGCGAATAATTCGGCCATCTGTTCGCGGCTTTCGATTGACGGCAGGCTGCGTTCATCCAGAAGCCTGCCAAGTAGATCGGTCAATTCCTCGCTGACGATATCGCCGATGGCCTCCAAGTGGTTACTGATCGCGAGCTTGTTCAAAAGCCGGTTTTGATCGGATGGCAATAGCTCCGAATGGCGAAGTTTTCCGGAAAAACGCGCAATCGCATCCTGAAGGCTGTCAATACCGTCATCCAGTTCGGCGATTTTTTCAAGTTTTGCCGGTGTCGGGTTTTGCATCGCGGCGCGCCCGCGACGCACAACATCGCAGACGATATCGCCCATATGCATGACTTCGTTGCGCAGCAGCATCAGGGCGGCAGACGGGGTATTGGCGATTTCAGTGACCAGAAATTTTGGTGCCGGGTCAAGCGGCGGTTCGAACACATCACGCACCGGCACACATTTTTCGATCAGACGCGCAATCCACGGCACGAAACCGATCATGATCGCGACATTGGCAATGTTGAAAATGCTGTGCGCATTGGCGATTTCACGCGCGATGTCGACCTGACCACCCTCCTCGCCCAGCGACACGGCATGGACGAAACCGGCCAGTTGCGGGATAAACGGCAGCCAGATCAGCACCCCGACAACGTTAAAGAACACATGACCAAGGGCAGTGCGCATTGCATCGCGATTCTTGCCAATCGTCACCAGAAGGGCCGTGATACAGGTGCCGATATTCGCCCCGAAGATCAGGGCAATCCCCCCTTCGAGCGGCACAAGCCCCTGCCCGGCAAGGGCAATCACAATGCCGGTCGTTGCCGAACTTGATTGCACAAGGGCGGTAAAGGCCGCGGCAATCGCAATCGACAAAAACGGGTTTGTCATCTGCGCCATCAGATTGATGAAGGGGTCGTAGGTGCGAAGCGGTTCCATCGCCTCGCTCATCATGCCCATACCGAAAAACAACAGCCCAAGCCCCAGCAGGGCACGACCGCCAAGTGACCAGCTTCGATCACGCCAAAACGTCATGACACTAAAGCCGACCGCAATCATCAACGGCGCGACGGCATCAATCCGGAAGGCGATAATCTGCGCCGTCAGGGTCGTTCCGATATTGGCCCCCATGATCACAGCAATGGATTGGGCAAAGCTCATCAATCCGGCTGAAACAAAGCCGACCACAAGAACCGTTGTCACACTCGACGATTGCACCAGCCCGGTGATCGCCACCCCAGAAAGGGCGGCCATAAAACGGTTGCGGGTCATTTTGGCAAGGATCACACGCAACCTTGCCCCGGCCAGCGTTTTAAGCGCCGTTGCAAGATGATCCATGCCATACAGGAAAAGGGCAAGGCCGCCCAAAAGGCCAATCGCCATCCAGCCCAACTGCAAATCCGGCACCGAAGGATCATTGGTTGCCGCAAGGATGCCGCGCATCGGAAGGACGGTCAAAACAGCCGTCAGGGCAGATAAAAAGGCGGATAAGCGAAGGGATGACATCGGCATGGAACCTGCCATAAACTATTGATATGCCATCATAGCACACAGAAATCCCGCGTATAGATCAGACTGGATCGCCGCCATAATGCCCGCCCCGAACCCGCACGGAAAAATGCGCAATATCGGCCCGACATCGTCGCACGAACTGGCCGAGATTGGCATTAAAAGCCGATCCGACCTGATCAAGGCCGGGATTGAGGAAACGGCAAGACGGCTATTGTTCCGGTTTGGCGGGGAAAAACAGATCAGCGTGAATTATCTTTATGCACTTGAAGGTGCCATTCACGACCATGACTGGCGCGATATTACCCCATCGCGCAAACAGGAACTCTGCGATTTGCTGGCAAAGTTACGCAGCGAAATCGCGGCGCATTAAGGCCAGCCGATTACTGGGCCGCAATCTGGTCCGATGACACGGATGCCAGACGTTTGCGAAGTCCCGCAATCTGATCTTCTGACAGGCGCAAACCAAGTTTGGAGCGACGCCAGACAAGGTCTTCGACGCCACGCACCCATTCCTGATCAATCAGATAACGCACTTCGGCTTCATACAGGTCATAACCATAACAAACACCAAGGTCGGCCATACTGTTGCTGCCATCAAGCAGTTTTTCGATCCTGCTGCCATAGGCACGCAGAAGACGTTTCAGGGTTGCTTCCGGTAGCCAGTCATAACGGGCACCATAGGATTGCAGGGCCTTTTCAAAGGATGCATCGGGCAGGTCACCACCGGGCAGTACTTCGCCCGCCGTCCAGGGACGATCCGCCACGCCAAGCTGTTTTGAAATCAGTTGCAAGGCATGCTCGGCCAGTTTGCGATAGGTGGTGATTTTGCCACCAAACACATGCAGCGCCGGGGCTTTGCCCTGCCCGGCTTCGAGTTTGAGCGTGTAATCACGCGAGACTTTGGATGCGTTGGCAACTTCGCCCTCGCCCGCATATAGCGGACGCACCCCGGAATAGGACCAGACGACATCCATCACCGAAATCGGTGTTTCGAAATAATCACCAGCCAGCTTGCACAGATAATCGACTTCGTCAGCGCCGATTTCAACCTTGGCCGGATCGCCGTTAAAATCGACATCGGTGGTGCCGATCAAGGTGAAATCATCCTGATAGGGAATGGCAAAAACGATGCGGCCATCCGGGTTCTGGAAAATATAGCAATGATCATGATCGAAAAGTTTCGGAACCACGATATGGCTACCCTTGACCAGACGGATATTTGCCTTGGTTTCGGCATCGACCACACCATTCTCAGGATCAATCAGCGAGGCACACCAAGGACCGGCGGCATTGATCAGCATCTTGCCACTAACGATGCGTTCGGCGTTGCTGTCGCGATCACTCAGGGTGACCTGCCATTTGCCATCCTGTTGGGTTGCACCGACACAGCGGGTACGCGTCAGGATTTCGGCACCGCATTCGCGGGCATCCATGGCATTCAGAACCACAAGCCGTGCATCATCGACCCAGCAATCTGAATAGACGAATGCCTTGTCCATCCCGGTCTTGAGCGGCTGCCCTGCAACGTGCTTGCGCAGTGAAATGCCTTCGCTGCCCGGCAGTTTTTTGCGTCCGCCAAGATGATCGTAAAGGAACAGGCCAAGGCGAATCATCCATGCCGGACGCAGGCCGGGAACATGGGGCAGAACAAACCGCAGCGGCCAGATGATATGCGGCGCGTTGCCCAGAAGGACTTCGCGTTCGTTCAATGCCTCACGGACCAGACGGAATTCATAATGTTCAAGATAACGCAGACCGCCATGGATCAGTTTCGTACTGGCCGAAGATGTGGCACTTGCCAGATCGTTCATTTCGCACAACAGGACCCTGAGCCCGCGCCCGGCTGCATCACGGGCGATCCCCGCCCCGTTGATCCCGCCGCCGACGATGATCAGGTCATATTCCGAATGGTTCTGCATGGCATGTCTTCCGCGCTTTAATTTCGATATTGACCATAAAATATTTCATATTCGAAAATTTTCAAGCGATGAATTGTGACAATTTGTAGTTACCCAGCATCTCATGACATACCCGGGCCCCCTCTAAGACCGGGAAAGTTTGCACAAAAATTTCGATTTTGAAAAATATGAACAGATTTATTTGTTGCACAAACGAAAACACCCCGCCAGAAGGCGGGGTGTTTCAGAGGCCAGAATATGAAGACGGAATCAGGAAAGCCAGCGACGCTGCCAGTCAGACAGCATGGCAATCGCCCAAAGCTGATTGGCCCAGTTCTTACGGCCTGAAAGATGCTCGGCAAAGCGTTTGTCAATCTCGGCCCGGTTCAGGCCCAGGTCGGAATAAAGCGCATCGCGTGCCAGCAAATCCCCAACCCATTCCTTAAGTGGCCCACGCAACCATTCCGCCAGCGGCACACCAAAACCGGTTTTGGGCCGGTCGATCAATTCGCGCGGGACATATTTGTAAAGGATACGCCGCAGGGCAACCTTGCCCACCGAACCGTCCAGCTTAAGGTGCGCTGGCATACGCCAGCCAAATTCGATCACCCGATGATCGATCAAAGGCACGCGCACCTCAAGCGAGCTTGCCATTGATGCCCGGTCAACCTTGGTCAGGACGTCATCGACCATATACATCATCGTATCCATGACCTGCATCGCGGACACATGATCAAGGTTTCGGTTACGGCAGAACTTTTCGCCCGGAATGCGGAATTTCTTGCGGGGCCTCCCCGGTTCATCCGCCATCAGGACATCGGGGTTCCAAAGCGAAAGCAACGCCTGATAGCGATCCAGATCGTCACGGATCGACAGAAGCGGTGCCACCTTGTGGATTTTGTCGCCCAATGCCGCCGTCCCGCGCTTGCCGGGTACAAGACCGATCAGGGCATCCCATTGCCCAGGCGACAGGGCCATCAGCCCCTTGGATACCAGCGACGATCCGAACGGGATGTTTTTGGCGATATTGCTGATCTGGCGCGCCCAAAGATACCGATTATAGCCGCCAAAAGTTTCATCGCCGCCATCGCCCGAAAGGGCAACCGTGACTTCCTTGCGGGTCAGGGCCGAAATCAGGCAGGTCGGGATGGATGAGCTGTCAAAGAACGGTTCGTCATAGATTTCCGAAAGACGCGGCACCAGATCAAGCGCGTCCTTGGCGGTGACGTAAAGCTCGGTATGGTCGGTGCCAAGATGTTTGGCAACTTCACCGGCAAAGGCCGCCTCGTTATAGGCATCATGATCAAAGCCGATGGAATAGGTTTTCACCGGCCGATCCGAAACCGATTGCATCAGGGCAACGACAGTCGAGGAATCAATACCACCCGACAGAAACGCGCCGAGTGGCACATCGGCAATCATCCGCCGTTCGACGGCATCGCGCAGCAAATCTTCCAGTGCGTCAATCGCACTTTGGTCATCGCCACTCCAATGATGGTTCTGACCGCTGATGACCGCGTCCTCGACCGACCAGTAGGCAAATTCGGATGCGTGCCCCTCCCCGGCGATTTCAAGGATGTGACCAGGTTGCAGCATTTTGGCGTGGGCATAGATCGAATGCCCCGATGGCACATAGCCAAACCGCAAATAGGCATCAAGGGCGGTACGATTGACCTCGCGCGAGATGACATTGCCCGCGATCAGGCCTTTAAGCTCAGACGCAAAGGCGATGTTCCCGTCATAACGCGACCAGTAAAGGGGCTTGATCCCCAACCGGTCACGAACCAGTGTCAATTTGCCGGTCTTTTTATCCCAAAGGGCGATGGCGAACATGCCGATCAGGCGTTTGACCGTATCGCGCACGCCCCAGCGGGCCATGCATTCAAGGATCACCTCGCTATCGGAATGGCCGCGCCAGACAATGTTTTCACCGGCCAGTTTGGCACGCAGGTCTTCGGCGTTATAGACTTCGCCATTATAGACCATGACATAACGGCCATCGGCCGAATGCATCGGTTGTTTACCGGCATCGGAAAGATCGATGATGGCAAGGCGACGCTGCCCCAGCGCCAGTCCGGCATCGCTATCGCACCAGACATCGCCGCCATCCGGCCCGCGATGAAGCAATGCAGCGGTCATGCGCGTGATGGTGTCGCGCAATTTATCGCCGTCGCTATTGCGACCTAGCCACAGACCGGTGATGCCGCACATGAAAATATCCCTTTATTATTTGCCCCTACTTAAAAACGATCCGGACGCGTTCGACAATGAAAATCATGGGGTTGCCGACAAGGATTTGCAGTTTGTTTCGGGGATTTTGGTCGCGTACGACGACAAGCGGTGATAAACAGGCAGCATTGCCCATCAAGCTGGAATGACCATGCTGAAACTGGATCGACTGTTCATCAAAATCCTGCAGGTTTTGCAAACCAATGGCCGGATTTCGAACCTTGATCTTTCAGAAGAGGTCAATCTGTCGCCGTCACCCTGTCTGGAACGGGTGCGCAAGCTTGAGGAAGCCGGGCTGATCACGCAGTATCTGGCGGAAATCGACCTTGATAAAATCGGTGCCAACCTGCACATCATGGCCGAAATCACGCTGGGCAATCATCTGGTCGATGACTTCAAACGGTTCGAAGCCGCAATCACCGACGTCCCCGAAGTCATTTCCTGCTATAAAATCGCCGGACCGTTCGATTACACGATGGATATGATCTGCCGCGATATCGCGCATTTCAACCAGCTTAAAGAAAAGCTTCTGGCCGCCAATATCGGGATCGAGAATTTCCGTGGCCATGTGGTGATGGAACGCACCAAAACCTTCTCGGGCTATCCGCTCGAAAGCCTCACCGCGCCCTCGCCGCTTGACGGTGTGCTCAAGGGCTAGGCTTCACGCCTTATATCGAACCGGTCCATCTTGCGATAAAGCGTATTGCGGCTGATGCCAAGCGCCTTTGCGGTTTTGCTGATATGCCAGCGGTGATCATCAAGCACCTGACGCAATGCATCGGATTCGGCCCGTTTCAGGATCGATCCGGCATGATTTGGATCGCGCGTAATGGCTTCGTGGAAATCGTCAGGCAGGTGCGACCGCAGGATCAAACCACCTTCGGCAAAGACGCAGGCATATTGCAATACATTGACCAGTTCGCGGATGTTGCCCGGCCAGTCATGGCGTGACAGCAGCTCCAGAACGTCGTCAGAACACCGAACATCCCCCGCCATATCGCCGGAAATACCGCGAAGAAGCCGGGCGATGAGATCGGGCAGATCGGACCGTTCGCGAAGCGCCGGCAGCGAAAGCCGCGCGCCCTTGATCCGGTAAAGCAGATCTTCGCGGAATTTGCCATCCGCCACGGCACGGGTCAGATCAACATTGCTGGCACAGATCAGACGGAAATTGACCGGCACGGATTTGGTACTGCCAAGCGGCTCGACCGTGCGTTGTTCAAGCATACGCAAAAGCCGCCCCTGTGCTGAAAGCGGCATATCACCGATTTCATCCAGGAACAAAGTCCCGCCATCGGCCTGTTTGATCCGCCCGCCAAAGCCATCGCGTGCCGCCCCGGTAAAGGCACCACCGGCATGACCGAAAAGCTCGCTTTCAATCAGGCTTTCGGGAAGGGCCGCGCAATTGATCGCGACAAACGGTTTGCGTTCACCAACGGACGACGCATGAATGGCGCGCGCCATATGTTCCTTGCCGCTGCCGGTTTCGCCCGACATCAGAACATTGATACGATTGCTCAGAAGCTTGCTACCGACCTTGTAAAGACGACGGATTACCGGGTCCTGATCGGGGATGTCACCGGTTCCATTCGCCGCCGAACGCGCGGACGGACGCGACAATGGTGCGGGCCGCATCGAGATAAACTTGCGCCGCTGCTTTTCAGGCAAAGTCACCCGCCCGAACAAAAGCCCCCCGCCATTGACCGCCAGGGCCTTGGCCGATGCAGAAGTTGATGCCCCTTCGCCCACGCCAAGGGTCGTGATCAGGCCATCAAGATCAAAACCGAACATCGATTGCACATCGCACGCATTATCCGCCGCCGCCAGCAAACGGCGCGCGGTCGAGGTCGCACCACGGATATTACCATCCGGGCCAATCGAAATCAGGGCATCACGGGTCGATCCGACATGCTGGGCATCGGGATGAAGATGCAGGATCAGATCAGACGCGCATTCATCAAAGAAAAGAATACGCTCAAGCGCATCGGCATAATCGGCAATCAGGCTTCGGACGCGCAAACAATCCGTACGTTTGATGTCATCGCGCACGGCAGACACATCAAGGACAGAGCAAACCTGCCCTTCGGGGTCAAACACCGGTGCCGCCGTGCAGGTCAGCACCGCATGTTGCGCCAGAAAATGTTCGTCCTTGTGGATGGTGATCGGACGACCTTCAACGATGCAGGTGCCGATACCATTGGTGCCCTCGCGTTCCTCGCTCCAGACCGCACCGGGCAAAAGACCGTTGGTGCGAAACGACGGCAGCAACGTGTGGGCCGCGACACTGTCAAGGATCACACCGTCATTATCGGTCAGGAAAACCGCATAGCCCGACGCATCGATCTTGCGATAAAGCGTGCGCACCAGATCATGGGCATGATGATAAAGCCGCCCGCTGCGATCACGGCGCTGGCGGGTTTGGCTTTCGGGCATGACTTCGGGACGGCGCAAAGTGTCATGCGCCAAACCAAAGCGCTGTTCGCAACGTTGCCAGCTTTCGAGAACGGCGCGATTTTGGGCGACGCCACTTAACTGCAACGCAGCTTCGATCCGTCCACCGTAATGGTTTCCAGACATAAGACGTTATCTCCCTTGCGTCGGTATTTTGTCGGGAATGCGTTCTGGCATGGCCCGGCTTGCGGCTTTGTCCGCGTCCGATCACAGCCAAGATCGTAACACATCACAGCCCCGAAACGCCAAATGGTTTCCGTGCAAACAGACGGCATAATTGGTTGTGTCACAAATATGGGACAGTTTGTACCATCTGTGCCACGACACGGAACGGCATGACACAATCGCCCCCAATCAGCGCCATCTTCCAACCGATTGTAAAAAGGCAAAAAAATCGGTCACCGGGTCCTCTGGCACAGAATTTTGCGAACTGGCACGTACTTTGCGGAACTGTCAGGGCCAAAACCAAAAACAGGTGGCAAAGCCGCCTTTCGATCATGGAGGATCCAAGATGATTTACAAGAATCCGGGCGACGCGGGCAGCGTCGTTGCATTCAAATCCCGTTATGACAACTATATCGGCGGCGAATGGACCGCGCCCACCAAGGGGCAGTATTTCGAAAATATCTCGCCGGTGAATGGCAAGCCATTCTGCGAAATCGCACGATCCAGTTCGGAAGATATCGAAAAGGCACTTGATGCCGCCCACGGCGCAGCCGAAGCGTGGGGCAAAACATCGGTGACCGAACGGGCCAATATCCTCAATAAAATCGCCGACCGCATGGAACAGAACCTTGAAATGCTGGCGGTTGCCGAAACATGGGATAATGGCAAGGCGGTGCGTGAAACGCTCGCCGCCGACATTCCGCTGGCGATTGATCATTTCCGGTATTTTGCTGGTGCGATCCGCGCCCAGGAAGGATCGCTTGGCGAGATTGACGACAATACCGTCGCCTATCACTTCCACGAACCGCTTGGCGTTGTCGGGCAGATCATTCCGTGGAACTTCCCGATCCTGATGGCAGTCTGGAAACTGGCCCCGGCGCTGGCGGCGGGCAACTGCGTTATCCTGAAACCGGCCGAACAGACCCCGGCATCGATTTGCGTACTTCTGGAACTGGTTGGTGATCTTCTTCCTGCCGGTGTTCTGAACGTCGTGCAGGGCTTCGGGGTCGAAGCTGGCAAGCCATTGGCACAAAGCAACCGGATCGCCAAGGTCGCCTTTACCGGCGAAACCACCACCGGCCGCCTGATCATGCAATATGCCAGCGAAAACATCATTCCGGTCACCCTCGAACTGGGCGGCAAATCGCCCAACATCTTCTTTGATGATGTGATGGCACAGGATGATGATTTCCGTCAGAAAGCCGCCGAAGGCATGACCATGTTCGCGCTCAATCAGGGCGAGGTCTGCACCTGCCCGTCGCGTGCGCTTATTCAGGAAAACATCTATGACAAGTTCATGGATAGCGTCCTGTCACGCGTGGCCAATATCAAGCAGGGCAACCCGCTGGATAGTGAAACCATGATCGGCGCGCAGGCATCGACCGAACAGATGGAAAAAATCCTGTCCTACCTTGATATCGGCAAGCAGGAAGGTGCCGAAGTCCTTTGCGGCGGCGGCAGGGCGGAACTGGGCGGCGATCTTTCGACCGGGTTCTATGTCCAGCCTACCATCTTCAAGGGGCACAACCGGATGCGGATTTTCCAAGAGGAAATCTTTGGCCCGGTGGTTTCAGCAACAACCTTCAAGGACGAGGCAGAGGCGCTTAAAATCGCCAACGATACGCTTTACGGTCTTGGTGCCGGTGTCTGGACCCGCGATGGCACGCGCGCCTATCGGTTTGGCCGCAATATCAAGGCCGGTCGCGTCTGGACCAATTGCTATCACCTCTATCCGGCGCATGCGGCCTTTGGCGGGTACAAGCAATCGGGTATCGGGCGTGAAAACCACAAGATGATGCTCAACCATTATCAGCAGACCAAGAACCTGCTGGTTTCCTATGATCCGAAACCGATGGGCTTCTTCTGATCGGAATGTTCTGGCCGGGTGCCCGTTCGCACCCGGCCCTTCCCGATACAGGAGGCGAAGATGGCAACAGATCAAATTCCGGCACGGGTGACGGCCACCGACGCGGCCACTGCCCTGATCCGGAAGCTCAAGGACATTCACGGCCCCCTGATGTTTCATCAGTCGGGTGGATGTTGCGATGGCAGTGCGCCAATGTGCTTTCCGGATGGGGAATTCAAAACCGGCGATCAGGATGTGTTACTGGGCGAAATTGAAGGCAGCCCGTTTTATATCGGACGCGCCCAATTCGAATATTGGCGTCACACACAGCTGATCATTGACGTCGTGGATGGACGCGGGGGCATGTTTTCGCTTGAGGGACCCGAAGGCAAACGCTTTCTGACCCGATCACGCATCTTCACCGATGACGAATGGAATGCACTGAAACACGCCGAACAAGGAAACGAGCAATCTAAAACAGAAGCAGGAACGTAAAGAAGATTACCAACGCAGATCTACCCGTGACATTGCGCGATCCCTGCCTCCCACAGTGCCTGCTCGCCAATGTCTGAAGATGCCGGACGCATCTTCCCCTTGCCCGTCGCCATTCCCCCCGAACAGGCGGCGGGCTTTTTTTATCTGCGATCAGGCCAAAATCACCAGCACCATAAGCCCTAGCGCGCACAGCACCAGAAGCGACAGAAGGGCCGCTGCCATCACCCGCCCGCCAACATGCATGACGCTTCGGATATCGACACTTAACCCCAATGCCGCCATGGCAAGGATAGTCAGGAAGGATGAAATTGTGCGCATCGGCTCCAGCGCGATTTCGGGGATCAGGCCAAATGAACGGGCTGCCATCATCGCAACGAACCCGACAATGAACCACGGCACCATCTGGGTCACAGGCAGGCGAACCTCGCGCTTGCGCCCCCCCATAAGGGCAAGCGCAAAGATCACCGGGCCAAGCATCAGAACGCGGATCAGCTTGACCAGGGTGCCGACCTGCACGGCCAACGCACCCGCCGGGGCCGTCGCGGCCAGAACCTGCGGTACGGCATAGACCGTCAGCCCGGAAAAAATACCATATTGCGCGGCACTCAGGCCCAGCCCGACATGCACCAGCGGCAGGGCAAAAACAAACAGAACCCCCAGAACCGCGGTAAAGGCGATGGAGGCCGCAACATCATCGGATTTTGCTGAAATCACCGGGGCGGTGGCGGCAATCGCCGAATTGCCACAGATCGAATTGCCGCAGGCCACCAGCATCGCTAAATGCTTCGACAGTCCAAGTAACCGCCCGATATGGAAGCTTAAAAACAGACTGGTGCAAACCACCAGAACAATGGCCGCAATCAGGCCAAAGCCCGCCTGCCCCAAGGCCTGCGCACTGATTGACGCGCCCAGCAAAACAATCGCGATTTCAAGCACGGTCTTCCCACAAAACCGCACACCATCATGAAACGGCTTGGCAAGGCCAAACACGGATCGCACCACCACACCAAGCAGGATGGCAAAAACCAGACCTTCGATCCAGCCATGCCCCAAAAGGCTACGCTCCGCCTGCTCGACCAGTTTGGCGATCAGGGCAATCGCCGTGGTCAGGAACAAACCGGGCAAAAGGGATTTGATGTGCGCCTTAAAAAACATGATCTGCCTGTAAAATGTGACAGTCGGAAAATCACACGAACAATCATTTACTTCCATCGAATAAAAATGGATATTTCATTCGATTATTTCGAACAATAACGGGCATTTGCCATGATGACTCTTGAACAGCTTGCCATCTTTGTGGCCGTGGCCGAACGCGAACATCTTACAAAAGCTGCCGATGCAATTGGCCTCACCCCCTCGGCAGTCAGTTCGGCGATCAAGAACCTAGAAGGGTTTTATGGCGTTGCGCTGTTCCACCGGGTCGGACGGCGGATCGAGCTTAGCGAAACCGGGCGGCTGTTTTTAAACGAGGCCAAGGCGACCCTGGCGCGCGCACGCGCCGCCGAACTGACACTGGCCGAACTTGGCGGATTGCAGCGCGGCGAGCTTAACGTTTATGCCAGCCAGACAATCGCCAGTTACTGGCTGCCACCGTTTTTGATGCAGTTTCATGATCAGTATCCCGGCATTGCCATCAATCTGACGATTGGCAATACAAAAACCGTGGCCGATGCCGTCCGCGGTGGTGCCGCCGATATCGGCTTTATCGAGGGCGAAGTTGATGAACCGGCACTTGCCATGCGCGAAGTCGCCGAAGATGCATTGGTGGTGGTGGTCGGCCCCAAACATCTCTGGGCTGACGGCAGGCCCTTAAGCGCGCAGGACCTGACAACTCAAAGCAGTTGGGTCCTTCGCGAAGCCGGTTCCGGAACACGGTCGGAATTTGAAAATGCCGTGCACCAGTCTGGCATCGATCCGCAACGGCTTAAAATCGCCCTGACATTACCGGCAAACGAGGCGGTGATTACCGCGGTTGAAACCGGCATCAGCGCCACCGCCGTTTCAAGCTTCGCCGTCAGTTCCCTGATCGCGCAGGGGCGGCTTTTCCGTGCAGCATTTCACATCCGCCCACGCAAATTCATGATGCTGCGCCACAAGGAACGCCGCCAGACGCAAAGTTCGCTGGCTTTGGAAAAGCTTTGCCTTTCCACAAACGCATAATCGAATTTTTCCAGATCAAAATTGCGAATACGCAATGCACAATTCGGACGGGCCCTTTATCACTTTATCCTTATGAACACGGCCCCTGATCCGCTGTTCTCAGTGGATCAGGTCATGCAATGAGCGATTTCGCGTTGCAACGAAAAACGCGGCCCGACAGGAAGGCTTTGCCTGATAAAAGGACCAACGCCAATGTTTGATCCCGACATATTGGCCCGCGTGCAATTCGCGTTCACCATCTCGTTTCACATCATTTTTCCGTCCTTTACCATTGGACTGGCCAGTTATCTTTTCGTGCTCGAAGCGCTTTGGCTGCGCACACGCGATGACACCTATCTGGCGCTATATAAATTCTGGCTGAAAATCTTTGCGCTGGCCTTTGGCATGGGTGTCGTTTCGGGCATTGTCATGTCCTATCAGTTCGGCACGAACTGGGGACCTTTTTCCGAATTTACCGGCAGCGTGCTGGGCCCGCTTCTGGCCTACGAGGTGCTAAGCGCCTTTTTCCTTGAGGCCGGGTTCCTTGGCATCATGCTGTTTGGCCTTAACCGTGTCGGACCGAAGCTGCATTTCACTGCGACCACCATGGTTGCGATTGGCACATTGTTTTCCGCCTTCTGGATTTTGTCCGCCAATAGCTGGATGCAGACACCCACCGGCCATATTATCGAAAATGGTCGGGCTGTTGTCCAAAGCTGGTGGGATGTGATCTTTAATCCAAGCTTCCCCTATCGGCTTGTTCACATGGTTCTGGCCGCCTTCCTGACCACCGCCCTTGTGGTTGGTGCGGTGGGGGCGTGGCATTTGCTGCGTGATCGGGAAAACCGCGCCGCACGGATCATGTTTTCCATGGCAATGTGGATGGCCGCCATTGTCGCCCCGATCCAGATCGTGGCCGGTGATATGCACGGGCTTAATACCCTTGAACATCAACCGGCCAAGGTCGCGGCTATGGAGGGCCATTTTGAAACGCAAAATGGTGCGCCGCTAATCCTGTTTGGCTGGCCCGACATGGCGGCAGAGGAAACAAAATACGCCGTTGAAATCCCGAAACTGGGATCAATGATCCTGACACATGACTGGGATGGCAGGATCACCGGATTAAAGGATTTCGCCCCCGAAGATCGCCCGAATGCGACCATCGTATTCTGGACATTCCGCATCATGGTCGGGCTGGGCGTTTTGATGGCGTTACTTGGTATCGTCAGCCTGTTCGCCCGGTGGCGCAAATCGCTTTATAGCTGCACGTGGCTGCATCGCTTTGCCCTGATCATGGGACCAAGCGGCTTTATCGCCATTCTGGCCGGATGGTTCACCACCGAAATCGGACGTCAGCCATGGGTGGTTTACGGATTGATGCGCACATCCGAGGCCGGATCGCCCGTCGCCCCGACCGCAATTGCCGGATCGCTTGCCGCATTCGTCATTGTCTATGCCATCGTGTTCGGGGTTGGCACCGCCTATATCATCCGCGCGATGAACAGGGACCCTCGTTTTGCCCATTCGCCGAAGGGCGAGGTGCTGCGCGCCGGAAGCCGCCCGGTTTCTGATCCCACCATCCCGACGGCAGGAGAATGATCATGGATTATCAACTGATCTGGGCACTGCTGATTGCGGTTGCCGTTTTCGCCTATGTCACGCTCGATGGTTTTGATCTTGGCATTGGCATTCTGTTTCCCTTCATCAAGGACCCGGCCAAACGCGGTAAGATGATGAATACGGTTGCTCCTGTGTGGGATGGCAATGAAACCTGGCTGGTGCTGGGCGGTGGTGGGCTTTATGCCGCCTTCCCGCTGGCCTATTCATTGCTGATGACCGCGTTTTACATCCCGGTTTTCACCATGCTGCTAGCATTGGTGTTTCGTGGGGTCGCGTTCGAATTCCGGTTCAAAAGCCGCGATCATCAAAAACACTGGGACTTTGCCTTTTCCGCCGGGTCGATCATTGCGGCCGCGATGCAGGGTGCAATGCTGGGTGCGTTTATCGAAGGCATTGCCGTTGAAAATGCCAAATTCGTTGGCGGTCCGTTTGATTGGTTAAGCCCGTTTTCGGTGTTCTGCGCATCCGCCGTTGTGGTCGGCTATGCCCTGCTTGGCACCGGCTGGCTGATCATGAAGATGGAAGGCAATTTTCAGGGACGTTTGCGGGCCCTTGCCAAGCCTGCGGTCATCTGGATGGCAGCCAATCTTGGCGTGGTGTCACTGATGACAAGCTATATCCACCCGGCTTATGCCGCGCGATGGTTTGATATGCCAAACCTGTTTTTCCTCGCCCCGATCCCGATTGTCACGACCGGTCTGCTTTTCTGGCTTTGGCATGCGGTGAAGCACCGGGAAAAGACGGTGTTTGGCATTACGCTTGGGATTTTCTTCCTGTGCTATGCCGGGTTTGGCATCACGCTTTATCCCAATATCGTCCCGCCGATGATTGATTTCAGAACGGCCGCAGCCCCCGATAACAGCCTGTCCTTCATGCTGTTCGGTGCCGCCATCCTGATCCCGATCATTCTGGCCTATACCGCCTATGCCTATTGGGTATTCCGGGGCAAGGTCGGGGATGAAGGATATCACTGATGACGGCATTTTCACCCAAACCCAAAACCCGGCGTGTGCTTTGGTTTATCGGGCTCTATGCCGGGGGAATCCTTGTGATCGGGGCCGTGTCGCTTTTGCTCCGCAGCCTGATCACCGGGATTTCATGAAAATATCCGGTCACAAATACCGGATTTAACCGTCTACCTGCTGACACTTGTCAGCAACTCCGGCCCGGCAGAAAGGTCCCCCACCCCTGCCGGGCTTTTTTATTCGGGTCAGGTCATTGGCCCAGATAATCGCTGTCCGCCACCTTTTCCAGCCAATCCACCGCCGATCCGTTCACGGATTCCGCAATCGCGATATGCGTCATCGCGGTTTTGTCGGTCGCCCCATGCCAGTGCTTTTCACCCGGTTCGAACCAGATGATATCGCCAGGGCGGATTTCTTCGCGGGGTCCGCCTTCACGCTGCGCCCAGCCAAGACCACTTGTGATGATCACGGTCTGGCCCAGCGGATGGGTATGCCATGCGGTGCGCGCCCCCGGTTCAAACGTCACAATGGCCCCACCGACACGGGCGGGATCGGTGGTCTGAAACGGGCTGTCGATCCTGACCGTACCCGTGAAGTAATCCGGCGATCCTTTGGCCGATGGTTTTGATGCGTTGCGCTGGATGTTCATGATGATCCTCCGGATTTGTTTCGTGGTGCACTTTACTGATTGTGCACCCGCCGGATCAGCAATGCCAAGCGCTCGATCCCGTCGCGAATGCGATCCGCGTTTTCGGTCGCGAAGCTGAGCCGTGCGGTATTGCGGCCCGTGTGATCACAGAAGAAAGCCTGACCGGGGACAAAGGCGACCCTGGCATCGTGCAGGGCCTGATCCAGCAATTGGCGGCTGTCGATATTTTCCGGCAGAGTCAGCCAGATGAACATGCCGCCTTCGGGTCTTGTATAGGACACGGTTTCGGGCATGAATTCGTCAAGGGCGGCCAGCATCGTGTCGCGTTTGGCGCGATAGGCATCGCGGATGGTATCCAGATGCCCCGGAAACAGTCTGCGTGCCGCACGAAGGGCGACTTCCTGATTGATGGTCGACACATGCAGATCACCGGCCTGCTTCATCAGAACCAGCCGTTCGATCACCGGACGGGGCGCAGAAACCCAGCCAATCCGAAGGGCGGGCACCAGCGTTTTGGAAAATGTGCCAAGCTGAATAACGGTTCCGGCCTCTGGATCGCCATTGGTTTCATCAAGTGACAGCAACGATGGCAACACATCACCTTCGTAGGACAGCTTGCAATAGGCCGCGTCTTCAAGAATGACCGCACCATATTTGCGCGCGATTTCAAGAACGGCCAGACGCCGTTCAAGACTATAGGACCGCCCGGTCGGATTCTGGAAATCCGGTGCGAGATAGGCAATGCGCGCACCACGTTCAAACGCGGCTTCGAGTTCGGCAATCACCGGGCCATCATCATCCATCTTCACCCCGACATAGGTCGGACGGCGCATGGAAAAGGCCTGCATCCCGCCAAGGTAGCTTGGCTTTTCCACAACAATTTCACGGCCCGGTTCCAACAACAAACGGGCAAGCATATCAAGCCCCTGCTGCGCACCACAGGTAATCAGGATGTTATCAATCCCGCGCACCGCCCCGCTGGCAGCCAGATCATCGACAATCCATTGACGCAGGGCCGGCAGGCCTTCGCTGATGGAATATTGCAGGCTTTTGCGACCGGCAACCTCGTCGGTCGTCAGATCACCATAGATGGCATTAAAATCGGCCAGCGGGAAAAGCGACGGGTCGGGTACGCCCCCGGCAAAGGAAATGATTTCCGGCCGGTCGGCCACTTTAAGCAGATCACGGATTTCGGAGGCGGTAAGCGCACGGGCATCGCGAACGATCAGGTCATTCCATTGGACAGTCATGGGGCTTCTCTTTAGGTCAGTGTTGTTGCCATTATTTGGCAAGGAAGACTGACCTAAATCAAGTTTATTTTTCTAGAGGCATCAATTTTGAAATAAAATTACCAACCCGCATTTCATCGGACCGCAGGTAATTCCGTTTCCATCCCCGTATCCCGCACCACCTGCCGGGCGGTTTTTGGCACGATATATCCAATAATCAATCAACAATGCCAAACCGTTCCAAAGGTTATCATGACCGAATATGCAAAGTTTCAGCCTTGGCTCGACTGGCTTGATCAGCGTTACGACAAAACGCTTGATCGCCTGAAATCGTGGTCCGCGATCAATAGTGGTACGGGCAATATCGACGGCCTCGACCGGATGCGTGACGCCATTCTGGATGCCTTTGCCGAACTTGATGCCACAACCGCCATTATCGACCTGCCCGATAGCGAGGCAGTTGCCAGCGACGGCAGCATCGCCCCCGTGCGCTATGGCAAGCTTTTGCATTTTTCCAAACGGCCACAGGCCCCGGTTAGGGTTCTGCTGTGCATTCATTATGACACGGTCTTTGCCATCGACAGTGCGTTTCAAACCCCGCGCCTGATCGATGAAAACACCTTGAACGGGCCGGGTGTTGCCGATGCCAAAGGCGGCATCCTGACAATCCTCAATGCGTTAAGCGCGCTGGAACGAAGCCCGTTTGCGGGTGGCATCGGCTGGGACGTGATCCTGAACCCGGATGAAGAAACCGGCTCCATCGGATCAGCCCCGTTTCTGGCGGAGCGCGCCCGTACCGCCGATTTCGGCATGCTGTATGAACCGGCACTGGAAGACGGCACCCTTGCCGGGGCACGCAAGGGATCGGGCAATTTTGCCATCAGGATCAAGGGGCGTGCTGCCCATGCGGGGCGCGAATTTCATGCCGGGCGCAGTGCGATGGTCGCGGCCAGTGACTGCGTCATGCGCCTTGATCAGCTTAACGGCAAGGTTGGCGAGGCCACATTCAATATCGGCAAGATCGATGGCGGCGGGCCGGTCAATGTCGTGCCCGAAAGTGCCGTCGTGCGCTTTAACGTTCGGGTTTCAAACCATGACGAACGCCATCAGGCCGAAAATCAAATTGCCGACGTCATTGCCTCGATCAATCAGCGTGCCGGCATCACGGCCGAACTGCATGGCCAGTTTGGCCGCGCGCCAAAACCAATGGCTGGCAGGACCAAGGCGCTTTTCGAATGGGTCCGCGAACTGGGTCATGACCTTGATCTGGACATCTCATGGAAGGCAACGGGGGGCTGTTGCGATGGCAACAATCTGGCCGAGGCCGGATTGCCCAATATCGATACCCTTGGGGTGCGCGGCGGCCTGATCCATTCCGATCAGGAATTTGTGAAGCTCGAAAGTCTGATCGAGCGGGCAAAACTTTCGGCCCTGATCCTGATGAAAGCCGGTTCCGGTGATTTACCCGACGCATTGAAAAAGACGGAGATATAAAATCATGATGCGTGTCCGCCCCGCCCGTATGAGCGACCTTGACCGGCTGGTTGATCTGGCATCCTCGGCCAGCAAGGGGTTAACCACCCTTCCCGCCAATCGTGACGTGCTCAAAGCCCGCATTTCTGAAAGCATCGAGGCCTTCGGGGCCGATGCAAACGGGCCGGGTGGCGAAAGCTATTTCATGGTTCTCGAAGATACCGCCAATGGCAAGGTCGCGGGCACCTGCGCGATCTATGCCGGGGTCGGGTTATCAAAGGCGTTCTATAACTATAAAATCCTGAAACTGACGCAGTATTCGCACGAATTGAATGTCACCGTAACGTCACGCCTGCTGACCCTCGTGAATGATTATCAGGGTGCTACCGAGGTGGGCACACTTTACCTTGACCCCGATTATCGCAAGGACGGCAACGGGCAGCTTCTGGCACGGTCACGATATTTGCTGATGGGGTGCTTCAAGGAACGGTTTTCGGAAATGGTCATGGCCGAAATGCGCGGCTGGCAGAATGAAAACGGTAAATCACCGCTTTGGGAAGCTCTGGGATCGCATTTCTTCAATATCCCGTTCCCGGATGCCGATTACATTTCCGGGATCGGCAATAACCAGTTCATTGCCGATCTGATGCCGAAATATCCGATCTATATCGAAATGCTGCCCAAGGCCGCCCAGGATGTGATCGGCAAAACCCATGATGAAACGCGCCCGGCATTGAACCTTTTGAAAAAGGAAGGTTTCCGGTTTTCAAATGCGGTCGATATTTTTGATGGCGGACCATGCGTTGATGTTCGGCTTGATGACATCCGCACCATCCGCCATTCCAAAATCGCCACCATCCGCAAAATCGTTGATCGAAGCCCCGCCATGGAACGCCACCTTGCCTGCACACTGGAACTTTCCGGGTATCAGGCAAGCTGGCTTTACATGAATGTTGTGAATGGCACGCATGTCGATCTGGACCGCGATCAGGCCGAAATCCTTGGTCTGCGTGCTGGCGATCAGATCCGTTTTGTCACCGATTAACACGTAGGAGCAGGCATCATGGCCCAGAAATCAAATCCCGCCCTGTTCATCAATGGCACATGGCAGACCGGCATTGGTACGCCGTTTCACGCCGAAAACCCGACCAACGGCGATATCATCTGGCAGGGAAATTCCGCCAGCAGTGATGATGTTAACGCCGCGATCATAGCGGCACGAAATGCCTTTCCGGCATGGGCAAAACGCGATCTGAATGAACGGATCGAAATCCTTGAACGGTTTGCAGGGCTTCTCAATGATCACAAGGACGCACTGGCACGCACCATCAGCCTTGATGCCGGAAAACCGCATTGGGAGGCATTAACAGAAGTCGGTGCAATGGCCGGTAAAATCACGATTTCGATCAAGGCATATCACGACCGCACCGGCACACGCCAAGGTGACGCACCGGGCGGCGGACAGGCGATCTTGCGCCATAAACCCCATGGGGTGGTTGCGGTCTTTGGTCCCTATAACTTCCCCGGCCATCTGCCCAACGGCCATATCGTCCCGGCCCTTCTGGCGGGCAATTGCGTGGTGTTCAAGCCATCCGAACTAACCCCGCTTGTCGCCGAGGAAACCGTAAAGCTCTGGCAACAGGCCGGATTGCCGGGCGGGGTTCTGAACCTTGTGCAGGGCGAACGCGATACCGGCATTGCCGTGGCGCAGCATCCCGGTATCGACGGGCTGTTCTTTACCGGCAGTGTCCCGACCGGACGCCATTTGCACCATGCCTTTGCCAGGCAGATGGATAAAATCCTGGCCCTCGAACTTGGCGGGAATAATCCGCTTGTGGTCTGGGACGCCGCCGATCTGGATGCCGTGGCCCACCATACCGCCATGTCGGCCTTTATCACGGCGGGGCAGCGTTGCACCTGTGCGCGCCGCCTGATCGTGCCATCCGGCGCAAAAGGCGATGCAATGATCGCCGCGATCAATGATTATTGCGACAGGCTGATCGTTGGCGCACCGGATGATGATCCCGAACCCTTTATGGGCCCGGTGATTTCCAACCGGGCGGCGGATGCATTGATCGCGGCACAGGCAAAACTTATTACCGATGGTGCCAAAATCATCCGCGAAATGACGCGTCCCGTCCCTGCCCGCCCGTTTCTGACGCCGGGCCTGATTGAGGTGACCGATGTAAAGAACCGTGCGGACGAGGAACTGTTTGGTCCGATCCTGCAAATCATCCGGGTCGATCACTTTGACGATGCCATCCGCGAAGCCAACAATACCCGTTTTGGCCTTGCCGCCGGGTTGCTGTGCGATGATGCCGAACTATGGCAGCGCTTCATCCATGAAAGCCGCGCCGGGATCGTCAACTGGAACAAACAGCTGACCGGCGCATCCAGTAGCGCCCCGTTTGGCGGCATCGGCGAAAGCGGCAACCACCGCCCGTCGGCCTATTACGCCGCCGATTATTGCGCATGGCCGGTCGCAACCCTTCAGATCGACAAACTGATCGCCCCCGATGCCGTCCCCAAAGGAGTACGTCCATGACCCGATACGCCATCGAAGCCAATTTTGACGGTTTGGTCGGGCCAACGCACAATTATGCCGGGTTAAGCTTTGGCAATGTCGCCTCGACCAGCAACGCCAGCACACATTCCAACCCAAAATCCGCCGCCCTTCAGGGCCTGACCAAGATGAAGGCGCTGCATGACATGGGCTTTGTGCAGGGTGTGTTGCCACCCCATGAACGCCCGCATGTCAAAACCCTGCGCGATGTTTTCGGCTTTTGTGGGTCGGATGGTGATGTTCTGGCCTCCGCCTGGAAGACCAACCCGAACCTTGTTCTGGCGGTATCATCGGCATCCCCGATGTGGACGGCCAATGCCGCAACCGTTTCGCCTAGCGGTGATACTGCCGATGGCAAGGTGCATTTCACCCCGGCCAATCTGTGCGCCATGTTCCACCGGTCGATCGAACATCCGGTGACCGGGCGCGCACTTGCCGCGACATTCGCCAATCCTGATCATTTCATCCATCATGCCGCCCTGCCCGGCACCGACCATATGGGGGACGAGGGGGCTGCCAACCACACCCGTTTTTGTGGCGATTACGGCGCGCGCGGGGTCGAATTTTTCGTCTATGGCCGTCATGCTTTTGATCCTGGTAAAACCCGGCCAAACCGCTATCCGGCACGCCAGACGTTCGAAGCCAGCAGCGCGATTGCCCGCCATCATGGCTTATCCGAAAATGGTGTCGTCTATGCGCAGCAAAACCCGGACCTGATTGATGCCGGGGTGTTTCATAATGACGTGATTTCGGTCGGCAATGCCAATGTGCTGTTCCATTACGAGGACGTCTTTGTTAACACGCCCGCCGTCATTGACGACATCCGGCGCAAGATGGACGGCATTGCCGATTTCACCAGCATCGAGGTGCCCCAAAGCGCGGTGCCGCTTCCCGACGTGATCAAAAGCTACCTGTTCAATTCACAGCTTTTGCGCCTGCCGGAAAATGGTCAGATGATGCTGATCCTGCCGACCGAGGCCGAAGAAACCATATCGGTCCGCGATTACCTTTATGACCTGATCGGCAAGGACAATACGCCAATAAGACAGATCAAGTTTTTCGACCTGCGCCAAAGCATGCGCAATGGCGGTGGGCCGGCCTGTTTGCGGCTGCGCGTCGCCCTGACAGGGGATGAACTTGCCGCCACCAACCCGCAAAGCCTGATCGACGATCAACGCTTTGCCGAACTGACAGGCTGGGTCGAAAAACATTATCGCGACCGGCTAAGCGCTGATGATTTCCGCGATCCGCTACTTCTGAACGAAGTCCGGACAGCTCTTGATGAGCTGACGCAACTTCTCGACCTTGGCCCGATTTATGATTTCCAGCACACCTAATTAGCATGCATCTACGGTGCTAATGGTTAAAGTAACGTCGGACGAATCTAACGTTTCCATGATGCGCTTTGTCCGTCAAAACAACCGCAACCACGGCTCCGATAGCTGCGAAAACCAGCATTGCAGCAAAACTGTACCCAAAGAAATTTGCCATAATAATACTAGACAATATCGATGCGCCAATACCTCCGAAAAGCATGGCAGTTTTTATTTCACTTGAAGTACTTCCGTAGACCACCTCGGCTTGGCAACCGATACAGACCTTTACTCCATTCTGAGAAACATAATGGCAATGTGGGCAGGCAATTTCAGACATTTTTACCCCAAACTTAGAAATTAAAAAGTGATTCGAAAATTAAACTATCTTCGGTTGCAAAGGCAACGAGTTTCAACCGCAGCCACTGCTGTAAAGTCTACCAGCTTCAAAATTTAATACCGGACCAACCGTGGCAGAATAACGGAAACAACAAGCTTCACGCCCCACACAAAGCCCCGGAGACCCGCCATGTCGACCCTCTATGATACCGAACATCTCAAAAGATCGGATGCGGCCAATATCCTGCATCCGGCATCCGTGGTTGCCGATGTGTCAAACAACGGCCCGGCCCGCATTTTTGTTAAGGGCAAGGGCGCGTTCATTACCGATACCGACGGCAATAGAATGCTGGACGGGGTTGGCGGGCTTTGGTGCATGAATATCGGCTATGGCCGGACCGAGATCGGCGATGCGATGAAGGCCGCATCCGATCAGATGGGCTATTTCCATACCTTTGCCGGGGCATCCAACCCGGCCCAGATCGAGCTGGCCGAAAAGCTGGTGGCAAAAATGCCCGCTCACATCACCAAGGTGTTCTTTGGCAGTTCCGGGTCGGATGCCAACGACACATTGATGAAGATCGTCTGGTATTATAACGGGCTTCGCGGCAAGCCGGAAAAGCGCAAGATCATCGCCCGCAAGCAGGCCTATCACGGCACCACCATTGCCACCGCCAGCCTGACCGGGCTTGCATCGTTTCATCGCAATTTCGGCCTGCCGATCCCCGAAGTCAAACACACGTCGCTCCCGCATTATTACCGCGAAGCCAAACCGGGCGAGACCGAGGAACAGTTTTCGGACCGGCTGGCAAACGAGCTTGAATCCCTGATCATCGCCGAAGGCCCGGAAACGGTCGGTGCCTTCATTGCCGAACCGATCATGGGGGCCGGTGGTGTGATCACCCCGCCAAAGGGCTATTTCAGGGCCGTTCAGGCGGTGTTGAAAAAGCACGATATCCTGTTCATCTGTGACGAGGTTGTTTGCGGTTACGGCCGCACCGGGCACTGGTTTGGTCATCAGCTTTATGACATTCGCCCCGATATGATCGCCACCGCCAAGGGCCTGACCAGCGGCTATTTCCCGATGTCGGCAGCCTTTATCAGCGACGATATCTGGAAAGTCCTGCGCGACGGGTCGGCAACCCTTGGTGCATTTGCCCATGGCTTTACCTATTCCGGCCATCCGGTGGGATCGGCCGTGGCACTGGCGAACCTTGCGATCATCGAAGGCGAAAATCTGGTCGCGAACTCGGCAGAAACCGGTGCCTATCTGCATGCGCAGCTTAACGATACCTTTGGCCATCACGCTCATATCGGCGAAGTCCGCGGTGTCGGCCTGCTGGGTGCCTTGCAACTGATGGCGGACCGGAACACAAAAACCGGGTTCGATCTGAAACACAAGATCGCAGCACGCTGTGCCGCAGCCATCGGAAACCAGGGCGTGATTGTCCGCCCGCTTCCAACCGCCGACAGCCTGGCATTTTCCCCGCCCCTGACGCTAAGCCGGGGCGAAGCCGACCAGATGGTCGATGCGATCAAAAAGGGCATTGATCAGGTAATGGGTGAACTGAGTGCCGAGGAACGCAAGGGCATGGCTGCCTGATTTTCGAAACGTCCCAAATCCTGCCCCACCTGCCCGACCGGAATACTGGTCGGGCCGTTTTTTTATGTGTAAGGTGGCGCAAACAAGATAACGGCGACCCGATGATCAAGATCGACGAGATCAACCTTAAAATCCTGCGCGCCCTTCAGGCCAATGCAAAGCTGACCAATCTTGCCCTGTCAAAGCTGGTGGGACTAAGCCCGAGCCCGTGCCTTGACCGGGTCAAAAAGCTTGAAAAAGAAGCGGTCGTGAAACGCTACCGCGCGGTGCTTGATATCGAAAAAATCTGCCCGCATGTCCGGGTCTTTGCCGAGGTCACACTGACCGGCAAGACCGCCGCCGATTACAAACGGTTTGCCGACGCGGCCAAAACCATCCCCGAAGTCGTTGCCGCCTACCGGATTTCAGGGCCGTATGATTATATGCTGTGCCTCGTTTGTCGCGATGTGCAGCATTATCATTCCCTGTCCGAGGAAATGATCCACGGCAATCTTGGCATCACCAAATTCATCGGCCATGTCGCTTTGGCCCAGACCAAGGCATTCAAAGGCTATCCGGTTTGAGTTTTTGAAAACCTCAAACACACCTTGGACTGATAGCACCCATAATCATCACAACAATTGGAATATATTAAATATAGCAATTATCTTTTTGCAAATAATGGCCCAACGTCTTTATCAGAATCAATTTCTCCGATCTCAGGGTTAACTTCATTATGATTTTCTGCCTTCTCCGAAGTCCAGCTTTTTGCAAAAGAAGAACGATCAGATCCTGAAAAATCCAATACAACACCCAAAAATGACTTTTCGTCACTTGAGAGATTATCAAATGAAGACAAATTCTGGTGGAATCCTCTATATTCTAAATGCCTAGCTAGCTGGAAGAGTCCATCTCTTTTTAAGTGTGATAAAACAAAATCAACTATTATCTCGGCTGGTATACTAGCATAGTCTTTCTGAACAGAGGAAATCATTACCTGAGAAAGAGCACTACCGTTCGGAATATATTTTTCCACCAGTGCAGCAGCCACTCTAATTTTCTCGATTCCTACCTCAAAATCATCATGACCAA
Source organism: Thalassospira sp. MBR-102 (assembly GCF_040549275.1). Lineage (NCBI taxonomy): Bacteria > Pseudomonadati > Pseudomonadota > Alphaproteobacteria > Rhodospirillales > Thalassospiraceae > Thalassospira > Thalassospira sp. MBR-102. Next base: position 581,478 of record NZ_JBEPTC010000001.1, on the reverse strand, counting down.
ACCGAATAACGTTTAGAAGTGTCTTACGCCTTTCTTCAAAAGATTTAAATGATACCTTTGCCATACAAAGATCAATAGATATTGCGACTATTGAAGCAGAAATATACGATAGCCTGATAAATACTTCTGAGGCGCTACTATTTGGATGGCATTGATTGGCCATCTTAGAGAACTGAGAAAAATGATCCAATGCACGATTAACCGTCCCAAACCCAAAATCATCAATTAAAGACGCTTTAAGATCTCGATAAGCATCCTGTATGTGCTTTCCTCTTCTAGAAGAGTCTACGGATTTAATTTTCTGTTCTAGTTTCTCTTCATCAATTCTATCTTCAAATAGAACTTTTTCACTTTCTGCCATTCGCTTGATATCTGAACCATCAAGAACAGATACGCCGATTTTCCTAGACATCTCATGTAAAAGTGCTCGGGTATCGGTGGTGGCAATATACGCTCCGTCAACCCTCAAGAGCTCAGCCAAGCCTTTTGTCCAAAATAAGCGTTCAATAGCTTTCGGCTTTGTCTTTGACTTTGCATCAACAATTTGAGTCCGCCTTGATGACCCGGTCGGGCGTTCATACAGCCAAATATCAACATCTGTTAAATCATCTCCATGCAGCTGGAATGGAACTCCCCTAACGGCGTAAACTCCTGCTCTAATGAAATAAGCTCGAAGAAGCTCCTCAAGTTTATAACCCTTTTCACCTGATTTAGAGACCATCAAACAGCCCTCCGACCGCGAAGCGCATTGAGAATGTCATGCGTTTGTCTTTTACTAGGTTGCGATTGATTTTTTCGAACCTGTTCACGAGCTCTTTCTGGTGATTTATAACCGGTCATCGGGGAGCTAGGAGGCGTATTCAAACTCTCGGCATTAGCATCACCGCTCTTTAAAACTTGTAACGCCAGCTGACCAATATCTTTTTTTAGAAGCCTCATTCTATACATATTTCCACCTGCTGGTGTCAGCTTCACGACTCTGTTCTCCTCCAAGACCCTATAATCAGCACCTATAGCTGTTGCGGGACCGATACTACGTCCAGATATCAACGCGTTCAAAATCCAATCAACACTGATAATTCTACCTTGAGATCGGGACCTTAACTGCATTCCGTAGGCAAGAGCTGAAACCAAAGCCTTCGCTAAATCAAAACTATCATCAACAATTGGATTCACAAATTTATGAAATGCCCCGGGAAGAGTGACGAAAGCATGCTCACCTAACTCATTGGAAACAGTGTTTACCTCGAAAACGGCAGCCGCTTTCAATTTTTCAAACAAAGTCGTCCCGAGGATACTCTCACATTTAGATGCCGACACACAGCCTCGCGCAGAAATCACCTCAGTCACTTCGGTTAATTTTCCTTGTTCCGCCGATGACAAAGAAGACAGAACTCGCGCCGACTTTTCAACTGAATCTCGCTTAAAAAGATTCCCATTAAATAATAATGTATTTGAAGGGTCATCTCCCTCCTGATCGACAAAACCTATTTCGACTGACCTTCTGAGAAAATCAAGCACATCGGCATTACGAATTTCGAATTTATCGGCAACTATTTCTTTTGCGTCAGCTAGATATATTGGAGAACTAGAGGCAATTTCTCCAAGCTCAATTGCTGCCAGCTCAAAAGGTTTAGGTTCTCCATCCTCAAAAATATCAACAGCATGTCGTAATACTCCCCGAGTATTAACACCAAGAACCACAATCTCACCAGCTGCTTCGTCAATTAGTCGTTTGTCTTTCAGTAAATTCAGATAATGTGGAAGTTCTGTTCTCGGATTTAAACGCGCGGAGAGAGCAACCGCCTGCACCTCATCTTTAGATAGCTTAGCCTCGTCCGCTTCTGACAACTTCATCAGCAAATCAGCAGCCTTACCAGCCTCATCCAGCACTGAGTACTCTGACGGAGCATGTATATCCATTGAGATTTTTCTAGCATGATGAACAATCCAAGCTCCTCGATTTTCTTTTTCTTGGTTATTCTGATCAGTCACCATTTTCACATCCTCCTAATCCAGCACAGAACCAAATTGAGACACATGCCCAAACTTTACCATCAACTAATACAACTATTAAATGAGTACAGTCCACTCAGAAAACCTTAAAGTGCTCCCATACTTTAGTCACCAAGCGCCTCTAATGACATTTCTGGACCAAGCAGCTTAATGGATAACTGGGCTTATCACCTTTCAATAAGGTTCCCGTATTTCATCCGCAAAGAAAACACCCAAAGAACATATTTCCTTTGTACTAGAAAATATCTGGTTATCTTTTTTGTGTGATTTGGATAGATCGCGCTTGCATCAAAGCCGTTTCCATATTACCCATCAAAGCAACGTGAAATACATTTATAAACACAAATTTTGTGTTATTTGCCACAGTTTTGATTGATCGGCAGGAACGAGAATGCAGCCTAATCTGACCCATCTCCGCCAGCTTGAGGCCGAGAGTATTCACATTATCCGCGAAGTTGCGGCGTCGTTCGAACGGCCTGTGATGCTTTATTCCATCGGCAAGGATTCGTCGGTTTTGCTGCATCTGGCGCGCAAGGCATTTTACCCGGCCCCGCCGCCCTTTCCGCTAATGCATGTCGATACCACGTGGAAATTCCGCGAAATGATCGAATTTCGCGACAAGGTGGCGGCGGAATACGGGTTTGAGCTGATTGTTCATATCAATCAGGACGGCGTTGATCAGGGCATTGGCCCGTTCACCCACGGATCAAGCCTGCATACCGACGTCATGAAAACCCAATCGCTGAAACAGGCGCTGAACAAATACAAGTTCGATGCAGCCTTTGGCGGGGCGCGGCGTGACGAGGAAAAGGCACGCGCCAAGGAACGCGTGTTTTCGTTCCGCACCGAAACCCATCGCTGGGACCCGAAAAATCAGCGCCCGGAATTGTGGGACATTTACAACGCACGGATCAACAAGGGCGAAAGCATTCGCGCTTTCCCGATCTCGAACTGGACCGAGCTTGATATCTGGCAATATATCTATCTCGAACAGATCCCGATTGTGCCGCTATATTATTCGGCCAAGCGCCCGGTGGTTGAGCGTGACGGTACGCTTATCATGGTCGATGACGACCGCATGCCGCTTCATCCGGGTGAAAAGCCGGAAATGAAATCGGTACGGTTCCGCACCTTGGGCTGCTACCCACTCACCGGTGCTGTTGAGTCCGAAGCAACCACCCTGCCCGATATCATTCAGGAAATGCTGCTGACCCGTTCAAGCGAGCGTCAGGGTCGTATGATTGACCACGACGAAGCCGGGTCGATGGAAAAGAAGAAGCAGGAAGGATACTTCTAATGGCGCATCAATCCGACCTGATTGCCGATGACATTCTCGGCTACCTGAAATCCCAGGAAGAAAAAAGCCTGCTGCGCTTCATCACGTGCGGCAGTGTCGATGATGGCAAATCAACCCTGATTGGCCGTCTGCTTTGGGATTCCAAAATGATCTTTGAAGATCAGTTGGCAGCCCTTGAATCCGATAGCCGCAAGGTCGGCACCCAAGGCGGCGAGATCGATTTCGCCCTGCTGCTGGACGGGCTTCAGGCCGAACGCGAACAGGGCATCACGATTGATGTCGCCTATCGGTTCTTTTCGACCGACAAACGCAAATTCATTGTCGCCGATACCCCCGGCCATGAACAATATACCCGCAACATGGCAACCGGTGCCTCGACCGCCGATGTCGCCGTGATCCTGATCGATGCCCGCAAAGGCATCCTGACACAGACACGTCGCCACAGCTTCATCACGTCGTTGCTGGGGATCAAGCATGTGGTGCTCGCCGTGAATAAGATGGACCTGATCGACTATGATCAGGCCAAATTCGACACCATTGTTGCCGACTACAAGGAATTCGCCAAAGACCTTGGCTATAGCTCGATCATGCCAATCCCGTTATCGGCCCTTCGCGGCGATAACATGATCGAAGCCAGCCCGAACACCCCTTGGTACGAAGGTCCGACGCTGCTCGCACATCTTGAAACCGTTCAGGTCGAACAGGATGCGATTGAAAAGCCGTTCCGTCTTCCGGTGCAGTGGGTCAACCGCCCGAACCTTGATTTCCGGGGTTTTTCCGGCACCATCGCATCGGGCATCATCAAGCCGGGCGATGCGATTGCCGTCACCGCCTCGGGTCAGACCAGCAAGATCAGGGAAATCGTCACCTTTGACGGCAACCTCGATCAGGCTTTTGCCGGTCAGGCCGTGACCCTGACCCTCGAAGATGAAATCGACATTTCGCGCGGCGATGTTCTGGCCCGCCCGGATGAACGTCCGGAATTTGCCGACCAGTTCGAAGCCCGCATCATCTGGATGCACGAAGATCATCTTCTGCCCGGCCGCCCCTATATCATCAAGATGGGCGCACAGGTCACCAACGCACAGATCAGCGACCTGAAATACAAGGTCAATGTCAATACGCTGGAACATATTGCCGGCAAGACGCTGGAACTGAACGAAGTCGGCATTGCCAATATCGCAACCGACAAGGCACTGGCCTTTGATCCCTATGATGACAACCGCCATTCGGGCCGGTTCATCATCATCGACCGTTATTCCAACGCCACCGTTGGCGCAGGCATGGTCAACCATTCGCTTCGCCGTGCGACCAACGTCAAATGGCAGGAAATGGACATCAACAAAAAGTCACGTGCCTATCAGAAAGGTCAGAAATCAGCCGTTCTGTGGTTCACGGGTCTTTCGGGTGCCGGTAAATCGACCATCGCCAACCTGGTCGAGAAAAAGCTGCATGCCATGGGCAAGCACACCTACACCCTTGATGGTGACAATGTCCGTCACGGATTGAACAAGGACCTTGGCTTTACCGATGCCGACCGGGTGGAAAACATCCGCCGTGTGGGTGAAACCGCCAAGCTGTTTGTCGATGCCGGGATCATCACGCTGGTATCCTTCATCTCGCCGTTCAAAAGCGAACGCCAGTTTGCGCGTAGCCTTGTCGAAGATGGCGAGTTCATCGAGGTCTTTATCGACACCCCGATTGAAGTCTGCGAACAGCGCGACGTGAAAGGCCTTTATAAAAAGGCCCGCGAAGGCAAAATCGCCAATTTCACCGGGATCGACAGCCCGTATGAAGCACCGGAAAACGCCGAGATCACGGTCAACACATCTGATCAAACCGCCGAACAGGCAGCAGAGGTCATCGTTGCCAAGCTCGAAGAATTCGGCGTTCTGGGTGCGTGGTATCCGGAAATCTGATCATCTGACGTCCATAATTCACATGCAAAACCCGATGCTCCTGGCATCGGGTTTTGTTTTGGCGCAATGACTTGGACCCTTCCTGACATTTCCCGGTCTTTGCTGCTTGACTCCTGTTCCGTCCTGACCACATAAAAAGAACAAATCAGGAACTTACATCATGTCGGACAGACGTCTTCATCTTGCCCGTGCTGCGTTGCAACGGGCCGAAAAACAATGGAAAGGACAGGTTGCCTGCCTGCCCGGCGGGACGGATCGGATCATGCGCCGTGCCTTTGGCGGGGTCGATCTGGCACATCATATCAGCATCGGGGGCATTGCCCCGGTGGGTCTGCATGAAATCATCTGCGGTCATGATGATACCGCCGCCTCCATTCTGGCATGGTATCTGGCACGACTTTCCATCGGGGATCAAACAGGCAAAAGCCTGTTTTGGATTCGACAACGGCGCGCGATTGACCAAGGCGGGCTTTATCCGCTTGCGCTGCCAGCGACGGATATGCCGGTCATGATGGTGGTTGATCGGCAGGCCACCGCCCTTTGGACCTGCGAGGAAGCGGCAAAATCCGGACAGATCGTCAGCATCATTGTCGAAACCACGGATTATGACCTGACTGCGGCACGCCGCCTGCAACTAGCCTGCGAAGCCGGACATACGCGCCTGATTGCGATCCGGCATATGCGGTCCGATGGCAAAACCACCGCATCAAGCGCGCATACGCGGTGGCGGATAACGCCGGAAGCAGCGAAACATTCAACAACAGGCAACCGACACATACTCAGCCTGATCGGGGGACGCGGGGTTCGACCGGGCAGCTGGAGAATGCAAATTGATGCAACAACGTTTTCTTTATCTGTGGCTGACGCACTGGAAAACAGATTGCCACCGGATCGATATGCCTGAAACCGGGGATGATACCCCGCAAACCGCACCATCCCCGCAACGGGAACCGGTCGTGATCACGCGAGCTGATCACAAGGGTGTGCTTGTCTGCGGCAGCAACAAGGCAGCACAATCACGCGGGCTGGCACCGGGCATGCGCCTTGCCGAAGCACGCAGCATATACCCGGCTTTGCGCGACCTTCCCGAACAGCCCGATCTTTATGAACGCCATCTGGCGCGTTTGATCCGCGCGATGGACCGATACAGCCCGTGGGTTGCCCGAGACCGGTTCTTGCAGGAAGCCGATCATAACCATACAGGTGATGCCGGATTGTGGCTTGAAATTACCGGCGGCAGTCACCTTTTTGGTGGCGAAAGTGCGCTTCTGGCGCTGGTTCTGCGCGATGTCAAATCACGTGGTTATGCTGGCCGTGCCGCCATTGCCGATACGGCAGGTGCGGCATGGGGGGCGGCACGATGCCACCCTGCTGCCTTGGCTGATCAACGGATTTTAAGCCTGCCGCGCGATCATGATATTGCCGCCGGTTTTCCGATATCCGCCCTGCGTCTGGCCGAACAGACACGTGTCACCCTGTTTCGGCTGGGGCTTAAACATCTGGGCGACATCACCCCGATGCCGCGTGCCAATATCACCACGCGCTTGGGGCCCGAAGTTTTGCAACGGCTTGATCAGTTTTATGGACGTCTGCCCGAACATCTGAATTTCAATTTGCCAGATCGGCCATGGCTGATCCGGCGCAGCTTTGGCGAACCGCTGGGCGATGCGGCCAATCTGGCGATTACGGTTGAAAGCATGGTAACGGAACTCTGCAACAATCTGGCGCAGGAAAATCTGGGTCTGCGCCGCATTATCCTGCGCTGTGTACGGGTTGACGGGCATACCCATACCATCACACTTGGTACCGGAAGCCCGTGCCAGTCCGCCCCGCATGTGTTGCGATTGCTGTCTGAAAAAATGCCCGGTGTCGATACTGGTTTTGGCATCGAACAGGTGATTGTCTACGCCCCGTGGGTCGAACATGTGGCCTTTCGCCAGTCGCGCCTTGACCAGCAACAGGAAGAAACCACCGACCAGATTGCCCTTGCCCAGTTGATCGACCGGATTTCCCATCATCTGGGTCCGCGCGACATGCTGTTTCACCCCGGCCACCACGCCAGCCACTTGCCTGAACAGGCTTCTGTGCGACAGGCCGTTAACGCCCGGACATATCCGGCCAGACGCACCGACATGACATTGCCCAAACGCCCGGCACGCCTGATCGACCCGCCCGAACCGGTCGAAATCCTTGCGCGCGACACCAATGACACGCCAAGCCGCCTGCGCTGGCGCAAAATGGCGGTCGACATCATCCATGCCGAAGGACCCGAACGGATTTGCCCGGAATGGTGGCAATGCCTTGATCAGGATGAATATGCCCTATCCCCCAAAACGCGGGATTATTTCCGCATCCGCGATCAGGCAGGCCGATTGTTATGGGCCTTTCGCACCGGCCCAACCGGGCAGGATATCTGGTCCATCCATGGATTATTCGGGGACTGACATGACCGATTTCCCCCTTCAGCAATCGGCACCTGCCTATGCCGAATTACAGGTCAGCAGCAATTTTTCCTTCCTGCGCGGGGCCTCCCACGCCGAGGAACTGGTTCTTATGGCCGCAACCAAGGGACTGCATGCTATTGCGATAACCGACTGCAACACCTTGGCCGGGGTCGTGCGTGGCCACACCGCACATCAGCCCCACAGGGACCGGCTGAATTATATTGTCGGCTGTCGGCTTGATCCCGTCGATGGTCCGTCGCTGTTATGTTATCCGACGGACCGCATGGCCTATGCCCGGTTATGCCGGTTACTGACCCTTGGCAAACGCCGTGCGCCAAAGGGTGAATGCGAAATTTATCTGGCGGATATCATAAGTCACGCCGACGGGTTGCTTTTCATCGCGGTTCCGCCACAAGTCCCCGATGACACCTTTCGCTCGCAGCTGATCGACCTGAAACGCCACTTATCAGGCCGTTTATGGCTTGCCATCGGTCGGTTCATGGACGGGTTTGATAGCGAACGGCTGGCCTTTACCGAGGCGGTCGAGGCAGAACTTGCTATCCCCGCAGTTATCACCAATGACGTGCACATGCATGTCCGGTCGCGCAAACCGTTGCAGGATGTCCTGACCTGTATTCGCCATCATTGCCGGATCGAGGATGCCGGATATCGGCTGTTTCCCAATGGCGAACGCCATGTCAAAAGCCCGCAGGACATGGCGAAACTTTTCCCGACACATCCCGAATGGCTGGCCCGCACCGTCGAAATCGCCGATCAATGCCAATTCTCGTTATCCGAATTACGCTATGAATATCCCGATGAAAATGACGGATCAGGCGAAGGCACGCAGGAACGCCTGACCCGCCTGACATGGGAAGGTGCTCATAAACGCTATCCCGACGGCATCCCCGACAAGGTCCGGGGATTGATCGAAGCAGAACTTAAACTGATCGACGAACTCGGCTATGCCCCCTATTTCCTGACCGTGCATGACATTGTCGCCTTTGCCAGATCGCAAAACATTCTGTGTCAAGGACGCGGATCGGCCGCCAATTCATCGGTCTGTTTCTGTCTGCATGTCACATCGGTCGACCCGGCCAAGGTGGAACTTCTGTTTTCGCGCTTCATCAGCAACGCACGGAACGAGCCGCCTGACATTGATGTCGATTTCGAACATGAACGCCGCGAAGAGGTGATCCAGCATATCTATCAACGTTATGGCCGGGAACGGGCCGGATTGACGGCAACCGTGATTTCATACCGGTCGCGAAGCGCCATCCGCGATGTCGGCAAGGTGTTCGGCCTGCCCGAAGACACCATTGTCAAACTGACCAAAACCATCTGGGGATCGGGCAGCAAGGGGGCCCATGATGAAATGATGCGTCAGTCGGGCATTCATCCCGATGAACCGCGCTTAAAGGCGGTACTTGATCTGGCAGGAGAACTGACCGGGTTCCCCCGCCATCTGTCCCAGCATGTCGGGGGTTTTGTCATCACCCGCGGGCCGTTATGCGAACTGTCCCCGATTGCCAATGCCGCGATGGAGGACCGCACCACCATCGAATGGGACAAGGACGATATCGATGCGCTGGGTATCCTGAAGGTCGATGTGCTTGCCCTTGGAATGCTAAGCTGCATTCACAAGGCATTCGATGAATTGCGGAACCACAAGAATATCGATCATGATCTGGCAACCCTTCCCAAGGAAGACGGGCGGGTTTACGACATGCTGGAAAAAGCCGACAGCATCGGCACGTTTCAGGTCGAATCTCGCGCGCAAATGAGCATGCTTCCACGATTAAAGCCGCGCAGCATCTATGACCTGACCATTCAGGTTGCCATTGTCCGCCCCGGCCCGATCCAGGGCGGCATGGTTCACCCCTTCCTCCAACGGCGCATGGGCCGCGAAAAGGTCGATTACCCGTCAAAGGAACTCGAAGCCGTTTTAAAGCGCACCTGTGGCGTGCCGCTGTTTCAGGAACAGGCCATGCAGATTGCCATCGTGGCTGCCGGCTATACGGGGGGCGAAGCCGATGAATTGCGCCGTGCCATGGCAACTTTTCGCCGCACCGGCACGATTGGCGCGCATCGCGACAAATTCATCAATGGCATGCAAAAAAACGGATATGACGCCGAGTTTGCCGAACGCTGCTTCAAACAGATCGAAGGCTTCGCCGATTACGGCTTTCCCGAAAGCCATGCAGCCAGTTTTGCCATCCTTGCCTATGCGTCATCATGGCTTAAATGCCATCATCCTGATGTGTTTTTATGCGCCCTTCTGAACGCGCAACCGATGGGGTTTTATGCCCCGGCGCAACTGGTTGCGGATGCCAAAAATCATGGTATCCGGGTGCTTGAAATCGATATCAATCACAGTTTCTGGGACAATCATCTGGAACGGGAACTGGGCCGCGCCAGCGGTCATCTTTCCGTCCGGCTGGGCTTCCGCCAGATCAAGGGGTTCGGGCAGTTCGATGCCCTGTCCCTGATCGCAAACCGCCCGACCGGCGGATTTCAGGATATCTTTCTGATGGCACGCCAGACCGGGCTATCCCCCGCCGCCCTTGAAAAACTGGCCGAAGCCGATGCGTTTGGCTCCCTTGGCCTGTCACGGCGCGAAGCGTTATGGGCGGTCCGCCGGTTTGGCAAGGGGCGCAAGGCCCCGGCGGCCTTACCCCTGTTTGAAGCAGCCCAGAATTTCAACCACAATATGGGCGTTTCCGCCGAATTCGGGCCCGAAGCCCCGGTCAATCTGCCAATTATGGGACCGGGCGAAGAAATCATCGAAGATTACGCCAGCCTGCGGCTGTCGCTTAAGGGGCACCCTGTATCGATGCTGCGCGATGCCCTGTCCGCAGCCGGGGTGTGCAAATCGACCGATCTGGTCAATTTCAAGAATAACGAACGGATCAACCATGCCGGTCTTGCCATTGTTCGCCAGCGCCCCGGCACCTCGTCCGGCGTGGTTTTCATAACGCTTGAGGATGAAACAGGCATCACCAATCTGGTCGTCTGGAGCAAGGTGATGGAACAGTTCCGCCGCGAGGTCATGACCGCAACCGTCCTTGGCGTATCAGGCAAGCTTCAGCGCGAAGACGGTGTCACCCACATCATTGCCGATAAACTGGTTGACCTGTCAGGGATGCTGCAAAGCCTGACCGATAACACCCGCATTGCACGCGCCAATAACGCCCATCCCCGCAACCTGCGCTGGGCCACACCCGCCGCAGGACCATCCGATCAAACCAGCCCCGTCCCCCAAAACCTTGATCAGCTTGAACAACGCCACGGCAAACAGCAAAACACATCACGCCTTAAGGTCGACAGCCACGATTTCCATTAATCCCTCAAACGAAAACACCCCGGCATTTGCACCGGGGTGTTTTGCAAAAGGCCGACATGATCGATCAATCTTTATCAAGGTTCTGCCATGCGTCATAGGCGGTAACAACCGTTGCCATCTGCGCAGTATGGGCCGCGATGAAGGCATCGCCATAGATCGTTTCATCGGGATATTCGGTAATCAGGGTCAGCGGCACGTCATGACGATCATCAATGGAAATCATACACGGGAAACCATTGATGATCCGAAAACCGGTTTCACCGGCATGAATGCGATACAGATCAATCTGTGCCGCGTTGAATGCCAGAAGCCCCGGAATGGCGGCAAGTTTTCGGGTGACCTGATCGATAAAGTTTTCCGCCCGTTCCGACCATTCATCATGATGACGCATGATCAGGAAGAACCCCTTTGGCAGGGTCCACATGCCAAAGCCGCGCGGAACATACCCCGAAAGCGGTCGGGTCCATTCATGACAGGGATAGCCATGCAGATTAACATGCAGGCTTGCCCCGCTGATGGCACGCGCCCGAACCCGGATTTCCTTTTCATAAAGGCCATCACCGCTGCGGTATTCCATATCATCGCCAAGCGCTGTATAGCGCGCCGCGTGATGCATATGGTTCGGGTTATCGACAATCAGGCGCTGATGAAGGGCATAACCATCCGGATTTTCCAGCGGTGAAATCGTGAAATGCGCCCCATCGCGTTTTGCCAGCTCCAACGCCCCGCGAAGCGCGCCCGCAACACCTGAAATCTCGTTGGGATGCTGCCCGCCACTGATCATGACCGGCAAATCCGTCCCCTTGTGATAGCGCGCATTCAAAATCCGCCCGGATCGCGACCTCGCATGGAATTCTTCGCCCTCGATCCCGTCAAGCTCGGCCCGGATTTGCGCAACCGTCAACGGGCGGGTGGCGTGATCAATCTGTTGCATCTCACCCGCTATCTCGTCCTTTGACAGGGGGCGTAACTCAACCGTGACCCGGGCGTCACCATCATCGGATACCTGACGGATTTCCGGGACGATCTGCCCCGGCTGCAATCCACGATCGCCCAGCGGGCGGCCTGATTTGACCTGAAAATATTCCAGCAGCGAGAAATAGAAATCCTCGTGCAGGGCTTCATGAAGGCTCAGAACCTCGTGACCATGGGCGATCTTCTGATCATGCCCCGGCAGATCGACCGCGATATTCAGCTCTTCGAAATAGGGTTCCTGATCGCCCCAGTCATAATCGGCAATGGCCGCCATGGTTTGGGCAAAAAGCGCCTCATATTCGGTTTCAATCCGTTCATCGCGGACAATCTGACCATCGGCATCGATAATCCGCACCCACCCGGTCGGCGACAGGTGGGTTTCATCAACCACATCCTGATGCACCCGGTTTGGCGCAAAAACTTCATGACGGGTTTCAACCCCATCCGCCCCACGCAGGATCACATCATAGGTGCAATCGCAACGATCCGATGCCTCGAACGTGATCAAGGCTGGCGCAACCAGGGCCGCCAAGGGATAGGTTTCAAGCAGGAAGCGATTATCCGCCGCATTTTGATGGCGCGGATAACGCACCGTGATATCGGCAATGCCCGACTTTGCCAGATCAATATCTTCAAGGAAGAAATGCAAAAGCGGCTTATAGGCACTGCGAATGCGCGCCTTGACCCCCTGCTGGGCCAACTTTGCCTCGGTAGCGACACGGGTTTGGGCATCGTTAAACAGCCATGCCTCGATAAGCTGCCCGGGGCTGGCGGCCTTGACGATTTCGTCGCTCAGATTTGGGAGGGTCGGCGCAAAGGTGGTGGCGAAAATCTGTGTCATTTGGACGTCCTGCCTGTGGGGTCAAGGCTATCGCGCAGCCAGTCGCCCAGAAGGTTCAGGCCAAGCACGGTCAGAAGAATGGCAAGCCCGGGGAAAACCGATACCCACCAGGCATTCTGCAAATAAGTCCGCCCATCCGCCAGCATCCCGCCCCAGCTTGGGATCAGGGGGTCAACCCCCAGCCCAAGGAAGGTCAGGCTGCTCTCAAGCAGGATATTGGTCGCAACATTAAGCGTCATCAGAACGATAACCGGCCCGATCAGGTTGGGCAGAAGGTGACGGAACAGGATATGAATATCGCGCACGCCAATCGCCTTGGCCGACTGGATGAATTCCCGATCCCTTAGCGACAGAACCGATCCCCGCACCAGACGGGCATATTGCACCGATTGCGCAATGATCAGCAGAATGATCATGTTGGTCAGTCCACCGCCGATGATCGCGATAAAGGTGATCGCCAGCAAAATGAACGGCAATGCAAGCTGCACATCAGCAAAGCGCATCACGATCATGTCCCAGAAACCGCGATAATATCCCGATATCAGGCCCATGATCACACCAATGACAACCGCCCCGGCAACGGAAAGCAAACCAACCTGAAGTGATATTTTGCCCCCTGAAACCACACGCGCCAGAACGTCACGCCCCAGCGGATCGGTGCCAAAAATATGATCGGCATTGGTAAACGGCGCGATCAGGCGGGCCGAAAGATCAATCTTGTCCGCCCCACCGGCAAACAGCAGATCGGAAAACACGACCAGAAAACAGATGCCACCGGTCAGAACAGCACCCAGAACGAATTCAAGATTTTTAAAACGCGCAAACCGCGCCTTGGTTGCAGTGGTCGCCATGGGGTTACTCCGTCCGGATACGTGGATCAATCAGGCCATAGGCAATGTCGACAAGCAGGTTCACCCCGACAATCATGATCGACAGAACCGTAATCACGGCCTGTAAAACCGGATAATCACGTGCACCAACGGCCTCAAAGGCCAGCGTGCCCATTCCCGGCCAGTTAAACACCAGCTCAACGACAACAATCCCGCCCAGAAGATTGCCAAACTGCAAACCGAAATAAGTCACAAGCGGGATCGCACAGTTGCGAAGCGCGTGTTTATAAAGAACGACCTTCTCGCTAAGCCCCTTGGCGCGCGCGACCATGATGTATTGCGACTGAAGGGTTTCCAGCATCGAGGTCCGCACAAGCCGCACATTGGTCGCGGTCAGGATCACCCCCATGGTGATGGCTGGCATGATGAAGTTCTCAATCCCCGTCATGCCACTTGGCGGCAGAAGCCGGAAAGTAATCGACAGCAACAGCACCAGCATGATCGCCAGCCAGAAATTCGGGAATGACAACCCCACCAGCGACAGGATGCGAATGACCTGATCGGGCCATTTGCCACGCGAAATGGCGGCCTTGATCCCCAGCGGGATCGAAATCACGATCGACACAAACATCGATGCAAACGCCAGCATCAGGGTAGCGGGCAATGCATTGCCAATCAGGGTGGAAACCTGCGTTCCACCAAGGAAGGATCTACCGAAATCAAGGCTGAAAAGCCCCAGCATGAAATCGGCATACTGAACAAAAAACGGCTGGTTCAAACCAAGGGATTCACGAATACGTGCAAGGTCTTCCTCGGTGATGCTGCCGGCCCCCTGGCTTAGCATCAGCGCCGGGTCACCCGTCAAACGGATGGCAAACGAGACAATCAATGTCACCGCGACGACCACGAAAATCGCCTGCAAAAGGCGTTTGATCAGAAAACCAGCCAAAACACTTGTCCTTTAAAGAAATAGGCATGAAAGCCGCCCGGCATCTGTCCGGGCGGCTTTCGTTTCACATCAGTCGACAGTCACTTCCGTCAGGCGCAGACGGCTGTCGGGAACCGGGGTGAAATTCTTGACGCGCTTGGAAACCCCAAAGATCGCATTGAGGTTATAAAGCGGCATTTCCAGCGCGCGATCGGCGGTGTAATGCGCGATCGACTGCAGGATTTCTTCACGTTTGGCACGGTCGGTAATCGCACGCTGGGATTCCAGCAGCTTGTCGAGTTCCGGGTCGCTGTCATACGGGTTCCACTTTTCGCCCGTGTGATACATGAAGTAAGCGGTGTTATCATAATCAAGCGTCCAGCCGCCCCACGACTGCTGGAACATCGCACCGGTTTTACCCGCCGGAATGATGTCATTAAGCAGAACGTTGGTTTCATAAGGCTTGATCGTCGCATTCAGGCCAATCACCTGAAGGTAGCTGGCAACGGCCTGAGCAACTTCGTTAAAGGTTGCGTCATTGCCGCGAATGTCGATCTGGATTTTCGTGCCCAGTGCAACACCGGCTTCTTTCAAAAGCGCCTGTGCCTTGGCCGGATCATACGGCAACGGTTTCATCGACGGGTCATTGCCAAACGACAATTCACCCTGGAAACTTGCAATCGGCGCTGCCTGACCACCAAGGATCGAGTCAATGATCGCCTGACGATCCACACCGTAAATCATCGCCTTACGGACTTTTTCATCCGCCGTGATGCCATTGCCGGTGTTAAAGCGAAGCGCATAAACCGTCGGGCTTACGGTGGTGACGATATCGATATTTTCGTCTTCTTCAATGGTCGGGATCATGCCAATCGGAATGGTCGGCGGAATGACAAGGTCAACGTTCCCGGCCTGAAGTTCCGCAACCGCGGTCGACGGTTCACTGATGAAGCGATACTTGATGGTTGAAAGTTTCGGCGCACCGCCCCAATGATCAGCATAGGCTTCAAGTGTCAGACCAACTTTCGGCTCATAGGAAACCATTTTGAACGGACCGGTGCCGATCGGATGGGCGTTGAAATAATCTTCGCCTTTTTCCGCGATATATTTCGGCGGAACAATCATCGCACCATAGCCGGCAAGCTTGGTCAGGAGCACCGGATCCGGCTGGGTCAGATGCATATCGACGGTGTTTTCGTCGATGACTTCGACCGATTTGATCGCGGCATAGTTTGACCGCTGCGGCCCTTTTTTGCCTTCATCGCCCATCAGGCGATCAAAGGTGAATTTGACCGCTTCGGCATTGAACGGCTCGCCATTCTGGAAGGTCACGCCTTCGCGCAGATGGAAACGGATGCGCGTGCCGCCATCAAATTCTTCCCATGATGACGCAAGCCCCGGAACCAGTTTGGCATCCGGCCCGCGATAGGTCAGACCGTCATAAATATTGGTCGCAACCGACGACCAGTTGACCAGAAACGTATCGACCGGGTCCCAGCTACCGGGGTCCTGTGGTGATGAAATGGTCAAGGTGCCTTCGGCATATGCCGGCGCAGTTGCCATCAGACCGCCCGCAAAGGCAAGAGCCATCAGCGCACTGCGCATTCCCTGTTTTTTCGTCATGTTATTTTTTCTCCGTTGTTGGTGGCTTGGCGCGAGGGGAGACAGGCTTGCGACCCAAGGGCCGCTTAACGTGCGTCGGCCACAAAGTGACCGGGCGCAATTTCACGATGGGCAAGAATGGCCGGCTCATCACCGACCCGACGGATCGGGCTTGGAATTTCACCATCCATCAGGATACGGTCGCGCAGGATTGTGGGGTCGGCGACCGGTACGGCACTCAGAAGCCGCTGGGTATAGGGATGGGTTGGCGTTTCAAGAACCTGCTGACGCGATCCAAGTTCGGCAACCTGACCAAGATAAAGCACGGCGACCCGATGGCTCATTTTTTCAACCACCGCCATGTCATGGCTGATGAACAGATAGGCAAGCCCGTGTTCTTCCTGAAGTTCCATGAACAGATTGATGATCTGCGCCTGGATCGACACATCAAGGGCCGAAAGGGCTTCGTCGGCGATGATCAGCTTGGGATTGGATGCCAACGCGCGCGCAATGCAGATACGCTGGCGCTGACCACCGGAAAATTCATGCGGGTAACGATTGGCATGGGCCGATGTCAGGCCAACCCGTTCCAGCAGCTGGTCAACCCGCGCAGCAATCTGTTTTTCACCGTCAATCAGTCGGTGCGTGCGGATCGGCTCGGCAATCGAAAATCCGATTTTCTTGCGCGGATCAAGGGACGCAAACGGATCCTGAAAGATATACTGGATCTCCTGACGCAGGCGCTGCTGTTCGCCTTTGCCCATGTCACTGAATGCGCGACCTTCGAAACTGATATTGCCCGCCGTTGCCTTTTGCAATTGCTGGATCGTTCGGCCAATGGTCGATTTGCCCGATCCGGACTCCCCGACAAGCGCCAGCGTTTCACCGCGATAAATATCAAAACTGACATTCTCGACCGCGTGAACCCGGTGGGAAACCCCGCCAAACAGGCCCTTTTTGATATCAAAGCGCGTTACCAGATCACGCACCGACAATAACGGGGCCTCGTCGTAACGTGCGGTATTCTGGATATGCTCCGTCCCGACCAGACGCGGCGTATCGCCATCCATCATCGTCACCGGGAACCGTTTGGGGAATGCTTCGCCCGTCATGCTGCCCAGTTTCGGAACTGCGGATAGCAATGTCTGGGTATAGGGATGGGCCGGATTGGCAAAAATATCGGCAACCGTGCCTTCTTCGACCTTTTTGCCCTTCCACATGACGACAACATCATCGGCAACCTCGGCAACAACCCCCATGTCATGGGTGATGAAAATCACCGCCATGCCAAGTTCTTGTTGCAGATCACGGATGATGGTCAAAATTTGCGCCTGAATGGTCACATCAAGGGCCGTGGTCGGTTCATCCGCAATCAGGACCTTGGGCCGACAGGCAAGCGCCATGGCAATCATGACGCGCTGGCGCATCCCGCCCGAAAGCTGATGGGGATACCGCCCCAAAAGTTCCTGCGCATCGGGCAGCCGCACCATATCAAGCAGCCGTTTGCTTTCAACAAGCGCATCGGGCTTGGACATGCCTTCATGCAGCATCAGGGATTCCGCAATCTGATCGCCGATGGTGAAAACCGGATTCAGCGACGTCATCGGTTCCTGAAAGATCATCGCGATGTCTTTGCCGCGAATGCGGCGCATCTGTTTTTGCGACAGTGCCAGCAAATCTTCATCGCGATCTTTTGACGTAAACCGGATACGCCCCGATGCATAGGATGCGCCCATCATATCGGCCAGACGCATGATCGACATCGATGTCACCGATTTGCCCGATCCGGACTCTCCGACAATTGCCAATGTCCTTCCGGGTTTCACGGCAAAACTCAGATTTTCGATGACCCGGCTGTCGCCGAACTCAACGGACAAATCTTCGACGGACAGGATCGGAACAGAAACAGCATCAGTCACGCAAACATCCTCGGCAATGTAAGGCGGATGCGCGGGTGGCGCGCACCGGTCAAACCGGTATCAGTGCTGCAAGAAACGACGGCCGCAAAGAAGGAATTTTCTTCAGGCACGGTGGGGGCCGTGACCTTCTGATCATGCGTAACGGAAAGTTGTAACGCGGTCCCTCTTAACGACGATTGCCAACAACCCTGATACCGAATTCATGGTTTTTTATTTTGTATACAAACCTCATCATTTATTCGACAAATTGTCAACGAATTGAATTTCACTAAATTCAATTCGGTTTAAATGCCCTGCTGCCGCATAATCCACTGCACAGCCCGAACGTATTAAAGGTTTGTTTCAAAACCGCAATTTTGCATCGCAACATTTCACCATGTTTCTGGTGTATGCCAACGCACTTCACAATCAAAAGACGACCCCATCACATCGCTTTCGGAACCCACCCCGAAGACTCCTCATGCACCGGCACCAACCATCCTTCCCTTTGCCAAACCATGGCCGGTTTTGGAATGCCCCTTTCCGGTCAGAAAATTGGCACCATTAATTTTACCAAAACGGCTCTTTATGGCGCACCAATAATATCCCAGACTGCATGCTCCCTCGCCCCGCAACAAAGGTCATCAGATGCCATCCGAACATAAAAACGAATTTGGCCAGCCGGTCGGGCGCCCGGTTGAAAACTGGCAAGAATGCCCGATGCCACCACGCAGTGACATGGCTGGCCGCCATGTCATTGTCAGTCCGACCGATGTGAAACGCGACGCCAGACAGCTATTTAACGCCAACCGCACAGCCATGGACGGATCGCGCTTTACCTATCTTTTCACCGATGCCTTCGCCGATTTTGATGCTTATCAGGCGTGGCTCGAAACCATGACCGCCACCCGCGACCCGATGCTTCATACCATCATCGACAAGGCATCGAACAAGGCCGTCGGCATTGCCGCCTTCATGCGGACCGATACCAAATTTGGCGGCATTGAAATCGGCAATATCAATTATTCCCCGGCGCTTTCGAAAACCATCGGCGGGACAGAGGCGATGTATCTGATGATGAAACGCGCCTTTGACGAACTGGGTTACCGCCGGTACGAATGGAAATGCGACGATCAGAACGCCCCATCACGTGCCGCCGCCCTGCGATATGGCTTCACCTACGAAGGCACCTTCCGCAACCACATGGTCTATAAGGGCCGCAACCGCGATACCGCATGGTTTTCGATTACCGATCTTGAATGGCCGATGGTCAGGGCCGCGTTCGAAGCATGGCTTGCCCCCGGCAACTTTGATGAAACCGGCAAACAACGCAGCAGCCTGCAAAGCTTCCGCAGGGCATAATCGCGCCAATAATATCGCCCCATGAATCACGCCTCTGGTCCGGTGCCGGTTTTATTCCCCGACACCGGCAAAGCTGCGCATGTCGAATATGCTGTTATCCAGAAACGCATCCGGGCCGACAAACGCCCGGTCGGCGGCATCATTCGCGCCCTCGACCCGCCAGTCATCATGCGGAAGCGCAACATCAAGCCCCTTGACCGCACGACGATAAAGATCAGGACGATAAATGTCGGAAATAAGCGTACCGAAATCGACAGAGGCATCCACCTGCCCCCAGCGCTGCATCTGTGCGCCAACCCACGCCCCCTGCGACAGCCACGGGAACGTCGCGGTATAGCGATAAAACACATGGCGATCAGGCGCCTCAATCGGGTTGTCACCGGGTTTAAGTACCGGCCGGCCAAGTAACGAGGCCCGCAGAATATCAAACGATGCCCCGACGTGATTTTCACCAGACAGCAATTGCGCCAGTTCGGTGCGGTTTTCCGGCTGATCGGCCCATTCCGCCGACCGGACAAGCGCACGCACCAGCGCATCCACCGTATCGGGATTGGATTGCACCCAGTCTTCGCGCACGCCAAGAACCTTTTCCGGGCTACGCGCCCAGATATCTTCCTTAAGCGCGACAATCACCCCGTCCCCATGGAACACCGCCCGCTGGTTCCACGGTTCCCCCACGCAATACCCATCGACCCAGCCATTGCGCAGACTGTCAAACATGCGCGGCGGTGCGATGACGCCGATATTGACGTCCTTGTCCGGGTCAATACCGCCCGCCGCCATCCAGTAACGCAGTTCGTAATTATGGCTCGAATACGGGAATACGGTCGCAAAGGACATGATCGGGCGACCATCCGCCCGGTCCTCGTCGATCACCTTTTTAAGCGCCCGCGCCGAAAGCCCGCGCGGCCCATGCATCGCCGCCGGATCTGCTTCAAGCATCCGCTGATAAAGCCGGGTTGAAACCGTAATCGCATTCCCGCCGCGCCCCAGCGCCATAGGAACCGCAATGCGTTGCGAGGGCATCCCGCCAAGGCCAAGCCGCGCTGCCAGCGGAATACCCGCAAGCAGATGCGCCGCATCATAAACCCCATAAGACAGCTTGTCGCGAATGGCCGCCCAGGACATTTCCCGGATCAGGGTCAGGTCGATATTTTCTTCCTCGGCAAAGCCCTTGGCACGCGCCACGACAGGCAGGGCACAATCCACAAGCGGCACAAAGCCAAGTCGAACCTGTTTAAGGGACATGCGTTAGAACTCCAACTGAAAGGCCGTGATCACGCTTTGCGCGATTTCAGAAATTTTGCGGTTCTGTTTCATGGCGTTTTTGCGCAGCAGGTTATAGGCCTCGTCCTCGCTCAGCCCCTTTTCCTGCATCAACAATCCTTTGGCCCGGTCGATCAGCTTGCGATCATTAAGCTTGGCCTTGGCCTCGTCGCGTTCGCGGCGCAATTGATCAAACGCGTTAAAACGCGAAATCGCCATTTCGACGATGGGCCGAATACGATCCTGGCGCAAGCCATCAACAACATAGGCACTGACCCCGGCCTCGACCGCCTCGCGGATCGTGTTGCTGTCGCTTTGATCGACAAACATCGCAATCGGGCGCGCAATAACGCGCGATACCTGAAACATCTGTTCAAGCGTATCACGGTCGGGATTTTCAAGATCAATGATGATGATGTCGGGGGCCAACGCCTGAATGCGTTCGACCAGATTGTATGACGTGCCAATGCGGCTGACACGGGTATAGCCACTTTCGACAAGGCCGCGCTCGACAATCGCGGCACGGTCCGGGTTTTCGTCGATCACCAGAATGCTGAAGTCTTCAAGCTTCATTTAGAACCTTTTCCCTGACGATCAAGGTCTCTCTCCTGTCTGTTCTTTTTCGCCCGGACCTTGATGGCCCGGTGGAAACCGGGATGCGGCACATGTCGCATCCCGGAAAGATCGTATGTTATTCTGCCGGAACCGCCTGCGCACCGGATGGCAGCGCATCGCGTTCCTGCATGGCTTTTTCGAAACGTTCCTTTTCCTCGGCCACGGTCTTTTCCGAGAAACGAACCGCAAGGGCTGCAAAGGAACAGACAATCACGGCAATACCAAGATACATCAGTCCCTGCTGATAGGTCAGTGCTTCGGATTTGAACAGGAAGCCCGCGGCAACCGCCCCGGCATTCCCGCCCGCACCAACAATACCGGCAACCGAACCAAGCGCCTTGCGGTTAACAAACGGAACAATCCCGAATGTTGCCCCTTCGGACATCTGCACGAAAAGCGAGAAGACCACCATCATCGACACCGCGATGACCAGCGCATCCATCATCGAAAACGCAACAAGCGCAACACCTTCAATGAACAGTGCTAGAAACAGGAATTTGACCCGCCCCGAAAGCCCGCCCTTGGCGGCAAACTTGTCGGAAAACACCCCGCCCAGCGTGCGGGCAAAGATGTTCATCAAACCAAACAGACCGGCAATCAGACCGGCTGTCTGAAGGCTAAGTTCAAACCGGTCAAAGAAATAGATCGCGGCGATGTTGTTGATCGTAAGCTCGACACCGAAACACGCCCCGTAAACCAGAAACAGCGCCCAGACCCGGTAATCCTTGGCTGCGGCCAGCATGCCCTTGGTCGCACCGGCATGATCGTCTTCCGGTGACAGGGCACCGCTTTTGCGCATGTCGGCATAGTTGCCATCCGGCGCATCGGTGGTGAAGAACCAGTAAAGTGCCGCAACCACCAGCATGATCACACCCGGAAAGACCATCGCCAGACGCCAGCCCATGGTTTCCGAAACACCAAAGCCAAGCACCATGGCAAGGATCAGCGGCATGACCATCTGTGTCACACCACCGCCAAGATTGCCCCAGCCCGCCGTGGTCGCATTTGCGGTCCCAACAACGTTCGGCGCAAACATGGTCGAGGTGTGATACTGCGTGATCACGAACGATGCTCCGATCGAACCGATAGCAAGACGCGCCAGCAGGAATGTTTCATAACTATCGGCAAGCCCGATCAGCATGACCGGTAGGGAACCGATAACCAGCAACGCCGTATAGGTCTTGCGCGGGCCGATCTTGTCGCAAAGCGGCCCGATCAGAAGACGGACCAGAACCGTGATCGCGACAGACGCAATGATGGTATTGCCGATTTCACCCTTGGTCAGGCCAAGATCGTCACGCACAAGCGGCATCAGCGGCGCAATACCGAACCAGCCAAAGAAACACAGGAAGAAGGCAAGCCAGGTCAGGTGGAAAGTCCGCATCTGAACAGTCCTGAGACTGAAGAGATTGATCCGCGGAGCCTTGTTTTTGATTTCCATAACAATGAAGCCCTTCGTTTGGGTCACTCCGAACCGGTTTCCCGGTTGTCGCGACCGACGGTTATTTCCCCAAGGGCCGCACGCTTCATCAGATGGATTCCGCTGGCGGCCCGTCATTCGTTTCGACTGCGGCTGCGCCATCGTTGCGCGCCAAAATCGAACGTCTGATCGCCCGCCATTGGACGAAGAACTGTGAGTCACCCGTCATTGGGCCTGCTTCCGTCGAAGCGGCTCACACGAAACAAGTTGTGCAAACCGCGCGCCAATTTTTTCGCGTTGCGGAAATTTTCAAATAATCACCTGAAATCCAAAGCATTTTAACCACCGCAACCGCACAAACAGAAAACCCACCCCATCAACGAGCCTTGTATTTGCACATTTTTTAATCTCATCATTTTGCGTGTGGTTATTTTTTAAACAATCACAGGCTTCGTGCAATTCTTGCATATCCCGTGGGCATCAAAAATCTTATTTTAAATCAGTATTTTGCAAGTTTTTCGGCGCAATCTGCAGTTCTGGCACGCAACTTGTATAGTAAGGGACAAGAGCGCGGGCAAGGTCGCCTGCTGCCACGGCAGAAATGCCAAACCCCTATATAGAATCCAATGGCGGGTTCACCCGGATAACGACGTCCGTTGCGAGATTGCCTTTTTGACAGGCAGTGCGCACCGGGCGTTTTTTTTTGCCAATTCGCTTCCCGCGATCAGGAGCCAGAGACAAATGAACCACGTCCCTGCAGCACTTACCAAGAAACCCCGCCTTGTCGTCATCGGCAACGGCATGGCCGGCATGCGCACCGTCGAGGAAATCCTCGGTCGCGCCCCTGACAAATACGAAATCACCGTTTTCGGTGCCGAGCCACGCGTGAACTATAACCGCATCATGCTCTCCCCGCTTCTGTCGGGCGAAAAGGAATTCGACGATATCGTCATCAACACCGCCGAATGGTATCAGGAAAACCGCATCCATCTGTTTTCCGGCGATCCGGTGGTTGAAATCGACCGCGCCCGCAAGGTCGTCATTTCCAGAAGCGGCACCGAAACCACTTATGACCAGCTTCTGCTGGCCACCGGTTCCGACCCGATCATGATCCCGGTCCCCGGTCACAAGCTTTCGGGCGTTGTCACCTTCCGCGATGTCGATGATGTCGATACCATGCTAAAAACCGCCGCCAATGGCGGCCCGGCTGTCGTGATCGGTGGCGGTCTTCTGGGCCTTGAGGCCGCTGTTGGCTTGCAGGCACGCGGCATGACGGTCACGGTCCTGCATCTGGCCGGTCACGTGATGGAACGCCAGCTTGATCCGTCGGCGGGTTACCTTCTCGCGCAGGAACTCGGCCGTCGGGGCATCAATGTCATTACCGAGGCCGACACCGCCGAAATCGTCGGAACGGATTGCGTCACCGGTGTCCGGCTTAAAGACGGGCGCATGATCCCGGCTGATCTGGTGGTCATGGCTGTTGGCATCCGCCCCAACGGGCGCCTTGCCGCAGACGCGGGACTGACCGTCGAACGCGGCATTGTCGTTGACGATGTCATGACCACCAGTGATCCGGATATCTTTGCCGTTGGCGAATGCGTGCAGCATCGCGGGCAATGCTACGGCCTTGTTGCGCCGCTGTTTGAAATGGCAAAATCCTGTGCCGATCATCTGGCCGAAATCGCAACCGATGGCTATGCCGGTTCGGTCACCTCGACCAAACTGAAAGTCACCGGGGTTGATGTTTTTTCCGCCGGTGATTTTTCCGGCGGCGGCGAAACCGAAGAAATCGTCTTCCGCGATGCCGGACGCGGCGTTTACAAACGCATCGTTCTGGAAGACGGCAGGATCAAGGGGGCCGTCCTTTATGGCGATACATCCGATGGCGGCTGGTATTTCCAGCTGATGAAAGATGCTCAGGACGTGACCGAACTTCGCGATACCCTCGCCTTTGGTCAGGCCTTCGCCGGGGGATCCGCCGGAAACCCTCTTGATGCCGTTGCCGCCCTGCCAGACGACGCAGAGATTTGTGGCTGCAACGGCATTTGCAAGGGAACCATCGTTTCTGCCATCACCGAAAAGGGCCTGACGACACTCGACGAAGTCAAAGGCCACACCAAGGCATCCGCATCCTGTGGTTCATGCAGCGGCCTTGTCGAAAACCTTCTGGCGGCAACCCTTGGCGGTGATTATCAGGCGGCTGCGGTCAAACCGATCTGCACCTGTACCGATCATGACCATGACAATGTCCGCCGCCTGATCAAGGCCAAGGAACTGAAATCCATGCCTGCCGTCATGCAGGAACTGGAATGGAAATCATCGGACGGCTGCCATGTCTGCCGCCCGGCACTCAACTATTACCTGCTGGCCGCATGGCCGGGTGAATATGTTGATCATGGTGCGTCGCGTTTCATCAATGAACGCGTCCACGCCAACATTCAGAAAGACGGCACCTATTCGGTGGTGCCGCGCATGTGGGGCGGCCTGACCAACCCGCGCGAATTGCGCGCCATTGCCGATGTCGCCGACAAATTCAATATCCCGACCGTCAAGGTCACCGGCGGGCAGCGCATCGACCTTCTGGGTGTAAAAAAGGAAGACCTGCCCGCTGTCTGGGCCGATCTGAATGCGGCCGGGATGGTTTCGGGTCATGCCTATGGCAAGTCCCTTCGCACGGTCAAAAGCTGTGTCGGGCAGGAATGGTGCCGCTTTGGCACCCAGATGTCGATGAGCATGGCGGTCGACCTTGAAAAAATGACCTGGGGCTCGTGGATGCCCCACAAATTCAAGATGGCGGTATCAGGTTGCCCGCGCAACTGTGCCGAAGCCACGATCAAGGATTTCGGCATTGTCGCAACCGATGGCGGCTGGGACCTGCATGTGGGTGGCAATGGCGGCATTCATGTCCGCGCGACCGAACTTCTGTGCAAGGTCACAACCGATCAGGAAGTAAAGGAATATTGCGGCGCCTTCATCCAGCTTTACCGCGAAGAAGCCCGCTATCTGGAACGCACCGCCCCCTGGATCGAACGTGTCGGCCTGAAACACGTTCAGGAACGCGTTGTCGATGATGCCGAAAATCGCGCCGCCCTGTTTGAACGTTTCATCGAAAGCCAGAAAACGGCGCAGGTCGATCCGTGGGCCGAACGCGCCAGCCAGGGCGTGGATGCGCACGAATTCAAATCCCTTTCCCTGATCGCAGCGGAGTAACGGCAATGACGGATATCGTAAACTGGGTAAATGTCGGACCGGTCGCCAATATCCCGCTTCAGGGCGCGCGCACCTTCCAGACCGAAACCGATCGCATCGCGATTTTCAGAACCCTTGATGATCAGGTCTATGCCCTTCTGGACCGCTGCCCGCACAAGGACGGGCCGCTGGCACAGGGGATCGTGCATGGCCATTTTGTCACCTGTCCGCTGCATAACATGGTCTTTTCGCTTGAAACCGGCGCGGCACAGGGCCCCGATGACGGCTGTGCGGCCAAGGTGGAACTGCGCGTCATTGACGGCACGGTTCATATCGGCCTGACGGCGGAACAAATCGGTCTGCGCCATGCGGGGTGAGGTTAAAACCACCTGTCCTTATTGCGGCGTTGGCTGCGGCCTGATCGTCTCCCCCACCAGGGACGGCTGGGCGGTCGGGGGCGACCCCGATCACCCGGCCAACCGGGGACGGCTATGCTCAAAGGGTGCCGCCCTGATCGATACGATCACCGCCGAGATGAAGCGCGATTTCCGCCTGCTGAAACCCGAAATCTATGGCAAAATCGTCGATTGGCCAACCGCAACACAGGAAACCGCGGATCGCCTGCGCGCAACCATCCAGAAACACGGCCCGAAATCAGTGGCATTCTATGTTTCCGGTCAGTTATTGACCGAGGACTATTATATCGCCAACAAGCTGATCAAGGGCTTCATCGGGTCGCCGCATATCGATACCAATTCCCGACTGTGCATGGCATCAACCGTGGTCGGGCACAAACGTGCCTTTGGCGCGGATGTCGTGCCGGGATGCTACGAAGACCTCGAAATTGCCGATCTGGTCGTCCTGACCGGATCGAACCTGGCATGGTGCCATCCGGTCCTGAACCAGCGTTTGCGCGCCGCCAAGGAAAAGCACGGCACCAAGATCGTCGTGATCGATCCGCGCAAAACCGCAAGCTGCGACATTGCCGATCTGCATCTGCCAATCAAACCGGGCAGCGACGTGGCCCTGTTTAACGGCTTGCTGGCATGGCTTGACCAGAACGGTCATTGCGACCTTAAATATGTCGCCCGCCATGTCAGCGGCTATGAAACCGCCATCGCCGAGGCGCGCGCGGACTGCCCCGATATCGAGAGTACAGCAAAAAAATGCGGCCTCGATTATCCCGCCGAGATCAGTGAGTACGCCGATCATGACGGCTCGGGTGTGGGGAAACTGGAGACGTTCTTTAACTGGTTTGCCGCCTTTGACCGCACGGTCACCGTGTTTTCACAAGGTGTCAACCAATCCAGCAGTGGCTCTGACAAGGTCAATGCGATCATCAATACCCATCTGGCAACCGGCCGGGTCGGCAAACCGGGATCAAGCCCGTTTTCCGTCACCGGCCAGCCCAACGCCATGGGCGGACGCGAAGTCGGCGGCCTTGCCAACCAGCTTGCCGCCCACATGGACCCGAACAATGTTAACGACGTTGACCGGGTCCGCCGCTTCTGGAAATCCGATATTCTGGAACCGGGCGAGGGATACAAGACGGTTGATATGTTCCGCGCCATCGAACGCGGTGAAATCAAGGCCGTCTGGATCATGGCAACAAACCCTGCTGTCAGCCTGCCCGATGCGGACCGCGTCCGTCTTGCCCTGTCGCGTTGCCCGCTTGTCATCGTGTCCGACACGGTGAACGATACCGATACGCTGCGCTATGCCCATATCAAGCTACCCGCCGCCGGTTGGGGCGAAAAATCCGGCACGGTCACCAACTCCGAACGCCGCATTTCCCGCCAACGCCCGTTCCGCGAATTGCAGGGTGACGCCAAACCCGACTGGTGGATCATGACGCAGGTCGCACGCGCCATGGGCTATGGCAAGGCGTTCAAATACCGCGATCCTGCCGATATTTTCGCCGAACACGCCGCCCTGTCGGAATTTGAAAATGACGGGATGCGCGCCTTCGACATCGGCCAATGGCACAAGGCAAAAAAATCGACCTATGACGCCATGGAACCCTTCCAATGGCCCGCATCGCGCAAACATCAACCCGCTGGCGGGGCCGAACGCCTGTATGGCAATGGCATTTTCACCACCTCAAACGGGCGGGCCCGTATGCTGGCGGTCGCGCATAAACTGCCCATGTCGCAACCCGGCAAGGAATTCCCGCTGATCGCCAATAGCGGCCGGTATCGCGACCAATGGCACACCATGACCCGTACGGGCACCGCCGCGCGCCTTTCGGCCCATCGGCCCGAACCGCTGCTCGAAGTCAATATCCTTGATGCCAAGCGTTACAAGCTGACCGATGGCGGCCTTGCCCGGATCAGAAGCAAACGCGGCACCGCCCTGATGCGGGTATCCGTATCAGACGCCCAGATGCCCGGCGAAGTCTTCATGCCGATGCACTGGAACGATGTTTATTCATCGGCGGGCGGGATCGGGCGTTTGCCAACCGCCCATGTTGATCCCTATTCCGGGCAACCGGAAACCAAACATATCCCGGTTTCCATCGAACCGTTTGAACCGCTGTGGCAGGGATTGCTGTTTTCCAACACGCCGGTCGACCTTTCAGACCTGCCTTATTGGGTGGCGGCAACCGGCCCCGGCTGCATGATTTACGAAATCGCCGGCGACAGGCCCTGCCTGTTCAAATCCATGCTACCGACGGCGGCCAACAATACCGGTGATGAAAACGCCATCGAACACATCATTGAATATAGCGACGGCAAAAAAGGCGTTCATCGCTATGCCCGCCTGAATGGCGACCGTATCACCGGCGCACTTTTTGTCGGCCCGGATCGCCCAGCCCTTGGCCGGGACTGGATATCGGCACTGCTTGGCAATGATGCGATCAGCGGGCAGGAACGCAATGCGCTTCTGGCGGGCCGCATGCCCGATGCAGGTGCCATCAATGATCGTTTGATCTGTTCGTGCTTCTCGGTCGGGCTGGCGGCCATCACACGCGCCATCCAGGACCGGAATGCGGTCAGCACCGCCGATATCGGCCGCCTGTTGCAAGCAGGAACCGGATGCGGCTCCTGCCTGCCCGAACTCAAGGAGATTCTTGATGACGCATTACCGCGCGCCGCAGAATAAGCAGCAGTATAAAACGGCCAAACCCGAAAACCTGTATGGCCCTGAAACGGAAAACCGGGAAACTTTCCCCTTCTTTCCGGCCTTTGTCCATGTCACCGGCAAAAAGGTGGTGGTGCTGGGCGGGGGCGAGGTCGCGGCGGGCAAACTCCGGCTTTTGCTACGCAGCCAGGCCGATATTTCCGTCATCGCCCCGGAACTGTGCACCGACATCGCAACGATGGTCGATACCGGCGCGATCCGTTGGGAAGCAGCCCCGTTTGTCGATACCATGCTAAATGGCGCGGTGATGATCTTTGACGCCGCCGATGACATGCACCTGACCCGCCGGGTCAAACTCGCGGCCAAACGGCGCAACATCCTATTGAATGTTGTCGACAAGACCGAACATTGCGATTTCATCGTGCCCGCCATCCTTGACCGGGCACCGGTGATGGTCACGATCTCGACGGGCGGCTGCGCCCCGGCACTGGCCCGCATCATCCGCCAACGCCTTGAAACCTCCCTGCCCGCCTCGATGTCACAATTGGCAAGCCTCGCCCGCAGCGCACGCCGTCGCGTTGCCGCCCACCTGCCCGACAATGTCGCAAGACAACGGTTCTGGACACATTTTTTCCAGAACGGTTTGCAGGACACCCACCTGACGCAAAGCACCCCGCAGGATATTGACGCCGCCCTGACCCGCTTCGTCCCCGAAGGCAGTTCCGCCACCGTTCCGGGCGGTCAGATCCTGCATGCTGATGTCACGGCCGACAATGCCTTTGACCTTGCCCACGGCATTGCACGCGCGATTGAAACATCGGACATCATCTTCCACATGCCCGGCATAGCACCCGACATTCTGGGCCTCGCCCGCCGCGACGCCACCGTGATCGAACTCGAAAGCAGCGGCGATGACGGAAACATCGACGACGACGCCCGCGAACGCCTGAAACACCAGGCCGCCTTTTTCGCTCGCCAAGGCAGCAATATCACCTGCCTGTATCGAAACTAACGCTTCAAAAACCGGGCCAGTCCGTCCATCGCCTTGTGAATGCGGTCTTCCGATACCGCGTAACAGGCACGGATATGGCCTGCTCCCTCTGGCCCGAATGCCTCGCCGGGCGCAAGGCCGATGCCCTCGGACAGCAAAAGCTCCTTGGCAAAGGAAAGCGTATCCTCAACCCCATCAACCCGGAAAAACGCATAAAACGCGCCGTCTGCTTCGGGCAGGTGGATGCGGTTCATATCGCGCAAACGTTCGATGATTGCCGCGCGTGCACGGCTATATCTGGCGCGCGAGCCCGCAACAAATTCCTCGCCTTCCTCAAGCGCTACAATCCCCGCCTGCTGAATGAACCCCGCCGGGCAGGACACATTGAATTCCATCAGCTTTTCAAGTTCACTGCCAACCCCCTTGGGTGCAGTGATCCAACCCAACCGCCAGCCGGTCATCGCCCAGCTTTTGGAAAAGCTGTTGATCACCATGATCCGCGTATCGTCGCTGACATAGGGCACAAATGACGGGGCCACGTCCGATCCGTCATAGATCAGGCGCGCATAAACCTCATCCGCGATCAACCAGATGCCCCGTTCAGAGGCAAACTCGACCAGCTTTTTCTGGTCCTCCGCGGGCATCACCCAGCCGGTCGGGTTATTCGGCGAATTGATCAGGATGGCGCGCGTATCGGGGCCACAGGCGGCAATGAATTCATCGATATCAAGCTGCCAGCCATCATTCCCGGACCGCAACGGCACCGTTGTCACCTGCGCGCCCAGAACCTTTGGCATGGCAACGATGTTGGGCCAGATCGGGGCTGTGGTCACCATCCTGTCGCCCGCCTTCAGGATCGACTGCATCGCAATCATCAGGGCATTTAGCCCCGATACCGTCACGGTGATGTTTTCACGGTCCAGTGCCGTGCCATAAAGTCGATTGCCATACACCGCCAGCGCATCGCGAAGTGGTGTGATACCCCGGTTGGGCTGATAAAAAGTATCGCCCGCCTCAAGGGCCGAAATCGCCGCCTTGCGAATGAATTCCGGGGTCGGCTGATCGGGTTCACCAAACCATAGCGGCACGATATTTTCGCGCCCCATGCCCAGATGGGCAACCTCGCGGATCAGCGACGCGCCAATGTCACGCACGTCATGTCGAATGCCGTTTGCGGCAAACGGGGAAACAGGCAGGTTATCTGAAACGGACATCTGGGGCGCACCGATAAGGGATCAAAGGTTTTCCAACCGATAGCCAATCCCGTTTTCAACGCCCCGTCAATCGGACAATTTCCAATCGGCATCATCACGCGTGCATGATTTCCCCACAGACCGTGATAGGATTATGATGCGCCTGCAATGATTTAACCGGAAACCAGAATGTTTGATGCCCGCCTGCGCCCCCTGATCGACAAACCGCTCAATGCCGTCGCCCGCCAGCTATCGGGAAGCGGCATCACGCCCAACATGGTCACCGGCCTTGGTTTTGTCTTTGGTTTTCTGGCTGCCGCCGCACTCGCCTTCCGGCTTGATCACATCGCGCTTGGACTGATTTTGCTCAGCCGCATCATGGATGGTCTTGATGGCGCCGTTGCCCGCCATACCCAGCCCCGGTCCCGCCATGCCGGGTCAAAATCACAGGAAAGCGACCTTGGCGGCTATTACGATATTGTCGCTGATTTCCTGTTTTATGCTGGCATCATTCTGGCCTTTGCCATCGGGCGGCCGGAGCATGCCCTCATGGCAGCGTTCCTGATTTTCTGTTTTGTCGGCACCGGATCAAGTTTTCTGGCCTATGCGATCATCGCGGCCAAAACCGGCCGCAACCATGAAACACAGGGCAAGAAAAGCTTCTATTACCTGACCGGCATTACAGAAGGCAGCGAAACCATCCTGGTCCTTGTGCTAATATGCGTTTTCCCGCAATGGTTTAATCAGATTGCCGGGATTTTCGGGGCGTTATGTCTACTGACGACGGCGGGCCGCGTAATGCAGGCACGTCGGGACTTCGGATAAGGCAAACATCCCGCGCTGGGGAAACTTGAAGTCGTGATCGGCGCGCGCCATATCAAACAGTCTGATAACACAAACAATAATCTTCTTTTTCAACCGGTTCGGCAAAATATGAACAAGCACGAAGATCGCGCATCAAGACCGGTAAAGAAGCCCGGATTGTCCATCCGTTTTTGTGCCATCGCCGCGGCTGCGATGATGCTGTTTGGCTGCGGGGAAAGCGGCCCGATCAAAATCGGTTTCATTGCCGGTATTTCCGGTGACGGTGCCGATACCGGAATTGCGGCACTTCATGCGCTTGAACTTGCCGTCGAACAGGTCAACCAGCAAGGCGGCATTCACGGTCGCAAACTTGAAATCATCGCACGCGATGATCAGAAAAATCCCGAAACGGCAAAGGCTGCGGTTCGCGAATTCAAGGAACTTGGCGTGACCGCCATTATCGGACCAATCATAAGCTCGGTCGGCATGGCAATGCTGCCGGTGGTCAACGAACTTGATATCGTGACCATTTCACCGACCGCTTCCGCTGCAGAATTCACCGGCCTTCGCGATAACTTTTTCCGCATGAATTCGACAACCCGTGAAAATGCCGATGCCTACGCCAGACGCAATATCGACAAGGGACGCATGCGCATTTCGCTTGCGCTGGACGGTGAAAACGAAGCTTTCACCGAAAGCTGGTATCGTGAATTTCTGCTGACCTTTGACAAGCTTGGCGGTCGGGTCCTTTCAAAAGTCTGGTTCAACACCGCCGATACCAACAAACCGGATGTCGCCCGGCAACTTCTGGCCGATAATCCCGATGCGATCATCTTTGTTGCCAACGGTGTCGACAGTGCCGAACTGGCAAAGGAAATCCGCAAAACAGATCAAGATATCCCGCTTTCAACGGCCGAATGGGCCGGCACCGAACAACTGATCACCCTTGGTGGGGATGCCGTCGAAGGCATGGAACTGCTGCAAACCTATGATCGTTATGCCACCAACCCGCGCTATCAGAAATTTGTCGCCGATTACCGGAATAAGTTCAACGAACAGCCCGGCTATACCAGTGTCCTGGCCTATGATGCGATGA
Organism: Thalassospira sp. MBR-102; assembly: GCF_040549275.1. Taxonomy (NCBI): domain Bacteria; kingdom Pseudomonadati; phylum Pseudomonadota; class Alphaproteobacteria; order Rhodospirillales; family Thalassospiraceae; genus Thalassospira; species Thalassospira sp. MBR-102. The sequence goes on along the minus strand of NZ_JBEPTC010000001.1, from coordinate 548,368 downwards.
CCGTTTTGGTCGCAGCCCTTGAAACCCGGGCCCCCGATCAACCGCTTTCGGATGCGCTTGTGACCCTGCCACCGCAACAGGGCCTGCATCAGGAATTGATGTTTGACCAATTCGGTGACGGCAAACGCGATGCCTATTTCGTAAAAATCAAAAACGGGCAGTTCATTCTGGAATAAAAAAACCCCGACGGATCGGGGCTTTTGCTGGTCTGGATTGACAGATCAATGATCTGATTCTTCGACAAAATTCTCAGAAAGGCCGGTATCATATTCCATGCCCTCGCGGGTCAGAACGATGCTGGCCGGATAACCTTCGCGCGCCAGTCCCTTGCGGGCCAAAGCCACCCAGACCGCCGGATTGGCAAACCCGCTGGCGTCGCGCGCGGCAACCACGAATTTCCCGACATGAACATGATCCCCATGCGCATGCGGAATACGCAAAAGGGTCGCATCACCCGTGGCTTCGTCAATCGATCCCGAATTCGGGTCCTTGGCGATAATCTGCGCCAGCACAAGCGTGCGCAGCTGCAGGTTATTGAGCTTCAGCGGATTTTTGCGTTGTACCGGCATGATGTCGTCCTGATGGTTTGAAACTGTTGGCCCAGATATCTGCGACTGCGCGCAAATATTCAAGCCCTGATTTGTTTATCACACGCCCCCTGCCAGCATTTTGCGCAATTTCCGGTCACGCTTTAAATGCCATTCGCGGCTCATCGCCTCGCCAAAGGTGCGGAACCGTTCGACATAAACAAGCTCCCATTGCCGCCCGCGTGTCGTCTTGGCTCCCTTGCCGCTGTTATGCGTCGTAAGCCGCGCCTCGACATCGGTTGACCAGCCAACATAGGTGCGCGGGCGGGGCATATCCCGCTCGCGCAACACATAGACAAAGGTGAATGACGCCATGCTAGCACCACCCTTTGCGCCGGGCATTTGCAGACCGCCCTGTAGCGAAAGACGACATATCAGCCCATGGTCGAGTTGAAGGCACCACCATCAAGCAGAATGTTTTGACCGACCATGAATTTTGCGTGTTCACTGCACATGAAGGCACAGGTCGCCCCGAAATCAATCGGGTCACCAAAACGCCCGGTCGGAAGACCCGCCTGTGTTTTGGCGCGCGCCTCGTCAAGGCTGATATCCTCGCTCTTCGCCCGATTGGTCATCAATGCATTGATGCGATCCGTATCATGCTGCCCCGGCAGCAGGTTATTCATGATCACGCCATCCTTGGCCACCTGGCGTGCGGTCCCGGCCACAAAGCCGGTAAGGCCTGCACGTGCCGCATTGGAAAGCCCCAGATGCGGGATCGGCGATTTGACCGAACCCGACGTGATATTGACGATCCGGCCCCATTTGCGCGAAATCATGCCCGGCAAAACCGCGGTCGCCAGCAGGATCGGGGTCAGCATGTTGGACTGAACCGCCACCTCCCATTCCTTCTGTCCCCAGTCGGACCAGACACCGGGCGGCGGACCACCGGCATTATTGACCAGAATATCGGGCATGCCTTCGGCCGCCAGAACCTTGTTGCGGCCCTCTTCGGTGGTGATGTCACACGCAACCGTCGTGACTTTCACCCCATATGTATCGCGGATATATTCCGCCGTTTCCTTTAACGGCCCTTCGGAACGCGCATTCAGCGTCAGATCAACACCGGCCTCGGCCAGCTTGATCGCACAACCACGCCCAAGTCCCTTTGATGACGCACAGACAATCGCCTTGCGGCCCTTAATTCCCAGATCCAATGGATCCTCCCATTCTCGATTTCTTGCAATGGCAGGAATTTAGCCCGGCAATGACGTCCCGGTCAAACAGCCTTCCACGATCCGGAAGGTCTTAATCGCCAAACACCGCATCATGCGCCGCGACATAGGCTTTGGCGGCTTTTGAAACATCATCCGCCGTCATGCCCGGCTTATAGATCCCCGATCCAAGACCAAACCCGTCACACCCGGCCTTGGCATAGGTGGCAAAATCATCCGGCCCGACGCCGCCCACCGCATAAACCGGCATATCTTTTGGCAATACGGCCCGCATCGCCTTGATCCCGTCTGATCCGATCACACTGGCCGGAAAGATTTTAAGCCCATCCGCCCCGGCCTTGATCGCGGCAAAGCATTCGGTGGGTGTAAGCACACCGGGCCACGATCCAAGGCCCAATTCCTTGGTTCTGGCGATCACCTCTATATCGCAATTGGGCGATACGATGAATTCGCCCTTGGCCGCCTTGACCTGTTCGGCGTCTTCGGGTGTTAAAACCGTCCCCGCCCCGATCAATGCCGCCGTGCCGACTTCATCCTTCATCGCCGCAATGCTTTTAAGCGGCTCAGGGGAATTCAGCGGCACCTCGATCATCGTGATTCCGGCATCGACAAGCGCGCGCGCCATCCCGGCCGCTTCATCGGGTTTCACCCCGCGCAGGATGGCAATCAGCTTGCGATGGGAAACCGGTTCCACCACGTCCGTGATCTGTGAATTTACCGAAGTCGGATATGCCATGTTACACCTGCGAAACCTTGAAAAACAAAATACTGTTATGCATTGCGGATGGCCTGATGCGCCGCCGCAAGACCGGCAATCGTGATCGCCTGCCCATCAACGGCATCCGCATCAAAACCATGCACCGCCAACGCCTTGCGATACAAACCGGCCAGCTTGCCATCCCCGATCAGGGCAATCTGCGCATTTCCGTCCAGCGCGCCAACGACATCGGCAATTTCCGAACCGATCACAGCCCCGGAAAGAACCGCAGCACCCGGTACATTTGCGGCGTTCGCATTGCCGACCAGCCCACTTGCACGCACCGTAAACAGCTTATGCAGGAAACCGGTCGGTGCATGGGATGCATCGCGTATCGCGGCCTCGAAAGTGGCATCATCCCATCGATCATCCATCGAATGGCGCAGGATCGATTGCCCGGAAAGCAGGGCAAAAACCTCGCCGCTCATATAGGTTTTAAATCCAAGGATCGCTCCGCCCGAAACCCGCGCCCATTTCGAATGGGTGCCCGGCAAACAGACCCAGCCATCAAATTCCGGCTGCGAGGCCATAAACCCGACAAGCTGGGTTTCCTCGCCCCGCATCACATCGGGATCATCGACCTGCTTAAGCCCCGGCAGGATCGCAACATCAATCCTTTGATCGGAAATGACCGGGCGTACCGCGCCGGATGCCAATTCATCCGGGCGCACCGGCACCGAACAATACGGCGCTTCAAGCCACCCCTGCTTTGCCCCGGCCATGCCGCAAATCACAACCCGCATCCGATCAGATACCCCGGATGGCAACCACCGACCAATCAGATCGATCAGAACGCCCTCAAACCCAAGTGCCGCATCCGCCGCAATCGCATTCATGCCAAGCGGGCTTGAGACCTGATCAAGGATATTGGCACGATCATCCATCGCCCATGCCCGAACGTTGGATGTTCCCCAATCCACGGCAATCCATGCGGCGGAAGATTTAAGTTCCGATTGTGACACGGCCACCCTGCCCTCAAACGTTATGATTTGTTTGAATTCCTCATACTATTTGCAACAGGGCCGGTCAATCTGCGTCTGCACAGATGATCGGCTGAATGGCGGGATCATTGCACCCGATCATTGCACCCAATCACTGCGCCATATCACTGAGCAAGAAGCTCCTGATGCGACCGCCAGTTTTGCGCTTCGATAAACACCTTCGCGACACCGGGAATGGTGGATCGGATATCGGCTTCGACCTGGGAAACGGTCGCCTCTATCTGGTTCGAACTGATATTGTCCTGAAAATCGACACTGATGCACACCATAAGGCTTTGCGGACCTTGATGCAGTGTAATGATTTCATTGGCGCGCTTGATCCCGGGAATGGCATTCACCATTGCAGTGATCTTTGACCGGGTTTCGGCCGTAGCACTTTCACCGATCAGCAATCCCTTGCATTCCACAGCAAGGAAGAACGCCGTAACCGCCAGAATGACGCCAATCGCAACCGATGCAATCCCGTCCAAAAGCGGCATATCAAGAACATATGCCGCCGATATCCCGAAAAAGGCAACGATCAGGCCAAGCATGGCCGCACTGTCTTCAAACAGGATGACGATCACGGTCGGATCTTTGGTATCGTGAATGGCCTTCAAAACTGGCGTATCGGGATGTTGCGTGACAAAGGCCCGGTAGGCTGTCCGGAACGCCAACCCTTCCAGCAGCATGGCAATGACAAGGATCGACAGCACGACATGATAGGTCATGACATCGAACCCGCCGATGCTGGCAACCATATGAATATCAAGCGCATGGGGATGAATGATCTTGTCCACCCCTTCCCAGATCGAAACCCCCGCCCCAAGGCCAAAAATCATCACCGCCACCAGAAACGACCAGAAATAGGTTTCCTTGCCATAACCAAGCGGATGCTGCTTGTCGGGCTGCTTGTTCGACAGCCGGATACCAAGCAGAAGCAATCCCTGATTTCCGGTATCAACCAGCGAATGGATACCTTCTGACATCATCGCGGCAGACCCGGTAACCGCCGCCCCGCCAAACTTGGCAACGGCGATCAAAAGATTGGCGGCAGCAGCCATATAAATGGCGCCTTTGGAAGAATGAGACATGATATGGTGGCTTCCGGGTTTTGTGGTTGTCAGGGTCAGGACCAGGGACTGGAAAGATTGTTGATCGGCCGATCTTCTTTGATCAGAAAATCCAGATTGCGCAACAGTCTAACCTGTTTTCACGAAATGTCATTGCTGGCAGTGATATACGGGTTCACGCAAGAGACAGGCTGCTTTGAAACGCGGATACGATTTCGATGCCTCCCGCCGCAGAAGACCCGCTACAGAAGCAATCATCCTGCCATTTCTGCCCGTCGATGAAATTGAAAAATCCCTGTTTTCAATGGATAACAGCCTATCATGGCGATCTGACACCCAATGTTACACTCTTGCGTCGCAATTTTACTGTGTGATTGCCTCAAGGTTCCTGCCACCTGCCGTCCAATTCGCAATAGATTTTCAAATCTTTTTAATCGCCTGTTGTTCATCAAGGGCGAATGAAGAGCAGGTTACCTGCCGCATGAAAAGAGGGAGACTTTGGGTGCAATTGACAGCACGCGCCGCATACAAGACAGGCATCCCGTTTGCGGGCGCTTGTTTTTCAAGTATCTGCCCCCCTGTTGTGACCAACCGGGAAAGGGCCGAACTGCGCTACCGGGAAGCATTTCCATGTGCTTTTGCCTTGTCTGTTCGTTGCCATGACAAACGCCTGAAACCGGCCAATGATGTCGTCCGAAGACGGAAAATCACTGCTTCCTGTTTCCTTGCACCCAAGACAGGTCCATCATTCACTTATTCCGCAAGGACCGACAAAGTCCTTCTCCCGTGACACCCTCATAAGTTGAGGTACCGATCATGCGTTTTTCTTCTGACATACAAGAACTCGTGTCGCGCCGCGAGAAAGGCAAAAGCCTTGAAGCGCCATTTTACAATGCCCCGGAAATCCTTGATCTGGATATAGAGGTCATTTTCAACCGGCACTGGATTTTCGTCGCGGTCGAGCCGGAACTGCCCGAACCGGGTGACTGCATCACGGTCGAGGTAGGCCGCGCATCGATCCTGCTTTTGCGCGGCGACGATATGGAAATCCGCGCGTTTCACAATGTATGTCGCCACCGTGGGGCAAAGCTGATCGACGAACGCGCCACGACAATCGGCAATATCGTGTGCCGCTATCACGGCTGGACCTATAACGAAGACGGCGATCTGATCCTGGCCGAACATATGGGGGCTGGCTTTGATAAAAGCTGTCACGGGCTTAAAGCCGTCCATATCCGTTCCATCGCCGGACTGATTTTCATCTGCCTTGCCGATGAAGCCCCCAAAGACATCGACGATATGGCCCGCGTGATGACGCCCTATATCGCACCGCACGACATCGCCAATTGCAAGGTTGCCTTCACCTCTGACCTGATCGAGGAAGGCAACTGGAAGCTGACGATGGAAAACAACCGCGAATGCTATCACTGCGAAGCCAACCATCCGCAACTGACCGTGCCGCTATCCGAATTCGGCTTTGGCTTTTCCCCCGATGAAATGGACGAACGCCGGTCCGAAGACGTCAAAAAATATACCAGCGCGATTGAAAACGAGCATAAACGCTGGGAATCCTGTGGCCTGCCATCGGCAGAGGAAGATCATCTTTCGGATATCACCGGCTTTCGCACCATGCGCCTGCCGCTGATGTGGGAAGGAGAATCTCACACCCTTGACACCAAGGTCGCCTCGAAAAAGCTGCTGGGCAAATTCACCGATCCAAAGCTGGGCGGGCTCAGCTTCTGGACGCATCCGAATTCCTGGCACCATTTCATGAGCGACCATATCGTCACCTTCTCGGTCCTGCCGCTATCAGCCGACCGCACGCTGGTGCGCACCACATGGCTGGTCCATAAGGATGCCATCGAAGGCGAAGATTACAACCTCGATAACCTGACCCAGGTCTGGAAAATGACCAACCAGCAGGACGCCGATCTTGTCCGTATTGCCCAGCTTGGCAGTGAACAGCCATCCTACGAGCCCGGCCCCTATTCACGCTTTACCGAGCCACATGTCGAAGCATTCTGTGACTGGTATATCGCCCGGATGAATCAACATCTGACCAAAGACAAATCCGGGGCGGCCACCAAATGATGACCCAGACCAATCCACCGGCAACCGGGCAAGCCGCCCCGTCCGGGGACGATGAAAACTTTACCGAGGCCACCCGCATCCCGCTTTGGGACCCGGAAAATGATGACGTTCTGGTCTGTCGGCAGGTGCGGCAGGAAACCCACGACGTAAAAACATTCGTCTTTTCAGCCCGCGAACCGCGCGCATTCCGCTTCTATCCGGGCCAATACATGACGTTTGAACTGCCCGTCGAAGGCATGGTCACGCGCAGTTACACGATTTCGGGATCTGCCGCCCGCCCCTACCGGATCGAGATCACGGTCAAACGCGTACCCGGCGGCCCCGGTTCGAACTGGCTGCATGACTATATGATGCCCGGCAAGGAAGTGAATGTTTCCGGCCCGTTCGGTGAATTCACCACCGATGCAACTGGCGAGGAAAAGCTTCTGTTCATTTCGGCAGGCAGCGGCATCACCCCGATGATGTCGATGACCCGCACGGCCTGCGATCTGTCCGAACCGTCCGATCTGTATTTCATCCACGCGGCACGAACCCCGGCCGACATCATTTTCCACAAGGAACTGTCGCTTCTTGCCACCCAGAACCCGGGCCTCAGAATTGCCTTCACCTGCAGTACCGCCGCCGCCCATCATAGCTGGAGCGGCTATACCGGCCGCTTCAACATTCAGATGCTGTCGTTGATGCTGCCCGATTTCAAGGACCGCAAGGTGTTCTGTTGCGGTCCAGCCCCCTTCATGGAAGGTGTTCGCAACATGTTGCGCGATGCCGGTTTCGACATGGAGAAATATTACGAGGAAAGCTTCGACTTCGGCGCGGAAACAGCCGGAACATTTGAAGAGCCTGTCGCGGCCCCGGAAATCAGCGGCCAGACCTTCCGGGTGAGCTTCACCAAAACCGGCCACGTTGTCGAATGTGGTCCGGGCATGACCGTTCTTTCGGCGGCACGCGAGGCGGGGATATTGCCGATGTCCTCCTGCCAGCGCGGCATCTGCGGTACATGCAAGTCAAAACTGATTTCCGGTGAAGTCGATATGCAGCACGGTGGCGGTATCCGCCAGCGCGAAATAGATCAGGGCAAAGTCCTGATTTGTTGTTCGATACCTTTGTCGGACATCGAGGTCGAACTCTAGAACTCCAGACCTCTGCCTTACGCCCCGCACGTTACCAACAGCATAAATGAGCTCGCCTATTGGCGTGCGCGGCATCCTTTTATCCAAATCACAAGAAGGGTCCAATCAAAGGATCTCTCCTGACGGAATTTTTTCGCAGGTTCATAACAGGAGAAGCTTCATGAGTGACGTCAAAACATCGGCGGAAGAAACGCCGCCAGAAGGCCAGATTGATACAGACTACAATATCGGTCAGGACAATATCGAAGGGCATCTCGGCCCCATCGGGTTCGATATCCATAACCCCGTCTTTGCCGTCTCCGCCCTGACCGTCATCGCGTTCGTTGCCTACACACTGTTGATGCCAGAACAGGCAAATTCGGTTTTCAGCCTGTTGTTTTCAGAAGTCACCAAAGGCTTCGACTGGTTCTTCATCGGTGCCGCCGACATTTTCGTAATCCTCTGCCTTGTCGTCGTCGTCAGCCCCTATGGCAAGGTTCGGCTTGGCGGCAAGGACGCAACACCTGATTTCAGCTATCTAAGCTGGTTCTCCATGCTGTTTGCGGCCGGCATGGGGATCGGGCTTATGTTCTATGGTGTCTCGGAACCGCTAAGCCACTTCTCGTCTTCTCTGGGCGGGACTGCCGTGGGTGCCGATGGCATTCGCACCGACTGGGCCCCGCTGGGTGCCGCCGCCACGCAGGAAGAAGCCGTTCGTCTGGGCATGGCGGCATCGATTTTCCATTGGGCCCTTCACCCTTGGGCGATCTATGCCATCGTCGCACTCAGCCTTGCGCTATTTAGCTATAACAAGGGTCTGCCGCTAACCATCCGTTCCGCCTTCTATCCGATCTTCGGTGAACGCGTCTGGGGATGGCCCGGGCATATCATTGATATTCTGGCTGTTTTCGCGACCCTTTTCGGTCTTGCCACCTCGCTTGGTCTTGGTGCGGTTCAGGCAAATTCCGGCTTTAACAAGCTGTTCGGAATGCCCATCGACACCACCTGGCAGGTCATCCTGATTGTCGGCATCACTTCCATCGCCCTGTTCTCGGTCGTTCGCGGTCTGGAATCCGGGGTGAAGCTGTTATCCGAAATCAATATGGGGATTGCCTTCCTGCTGTTCCTGTTCGTGCTTGTCGCGGGTCCGACCCTGCTTCTGGCAACCGATGTTTTTGACTTCCTGGGGGCATATCTTCAATACCTTCCGGCCCTGTCAAACCCGGTTGGCCGCGAAGATGTCAACTTCATGCAGGGATGGACATCGTTCTACTGGGCATGGTGGATTTCCTGGTCCCCGTTTGTCGGTATGTTCATCGCCCGTGTCAGCCGTGGCCGTACCGTGCGGGAATTCATCATCAGTGTCCTGCTGATCCCGTCGCTGGTCTGCGTGCTGTGGATGTCGATCTTTGGCGGCTCCGCCATCAGCCAGGTCGTTCGTGACGGGTACACTGCCGTGCAGGAAGCCGACCTTCCGGTGCAGCTCTTCACCATGCTTGATGCACTCCCGCTGACCTCAATCACGTCCTTTATCGGGATCGTGCTTGTGATTGTTTTCTTTGTCACGTCCTCGGATTCCGGGTCGCTGGTCATTGATACGATTGCAGCCGGTGGCAAGGTCGACGCACCAATGCCGCAACGCGTCTTCTGGTGCGTGTTCGAAGGTCTGGTCGCGATTGTCCTGCTGCTCTCGGCAGGCGGTCTGAAATCATTGCAATCCATGGTGATTTCAACAGGATTGCCGTTTACGATTGTTCTGCTTGTGATGTGCGTTGCCATCTGGCGCGGACTTGCCAACGAACCGCGCTGATCACGGTCTTTGATCACTGAAAAACGCCGCCCGGAGGGATCATCTTCCGGGCGGCGTTTTCATGTTAACTTCGATATGAAAAGGCGAAAGTTACGCCTCTTCCAGAACCGGCACCGCATCAGATACTTGATCGGATACCGGGCGGCGCAATTCCTGTGGCGTGCAGCCATATCGCCGCCGGAACATCCGGCTTAGATGCGAAGAATCACAAAATCCGCAATCCACCGCAACCTGTGCCACCGACTTCTGGCTTTTCGCCATCAGGTAATGGGCCATATCAAGCCGGATATTCAGAAACGCCACCTGCGGCGATGTATCAAGCGAAAGCCTGAAATGCCGTTCGATCTGACGTTTGCTGTTGCCCATCCGGCGCGCGATTTCCTGCACCGAAATCGGTGTATCAATATTCTGCTGCATGATCAGCAACGCCCGCTGCACAATCGGGTCCTGCGTCTTGAGGTCAAGCGGAATACCCGGCTGCGGTTTTTCCGCCTGCAACGCATCATCAATGATCATGATATGCAGGCTTTTGCTGGCCTGTGCCCGCCCGACATGCTTGTCCACCAGATAGGCTGCAAGGTGGGCCGAACTGACCCCGCCCGAACAGGTCAGCCGATCCCGGTCAACGACAAAAATCTGATCGGCAACCGGATCAAGTCCCTCGAACTGTTCGATGAAATCGGAATGATGGAACCAGCTAACGCAACACCGATACCCGTCAAGCAACCCCGCCCGGTGCAACAGGAACGCCCCCGTGCATATCCCGACAAGCGGCACACCGGCCTCCGCCGCCTCGTGCAAAAACTTGTGATAGGCCGATCCAAGATTGGGCGTTTCTTCCATAAGCCCGCCAACCACGACGATATAATTGAATCGCCTTGGGTCGCCCAGCCGTTCCTTGGGCTGAACGATAATACCGCTGCTTGACGGCACCGGGTCCATGGTGTCGGACACCACCGTCCAGTTGCACAGGATCGGTCGGCTGCGATCCCCTTCATCCGCCGCCAGTCTGAGCACATCGACAAAATTGGCAAAGGCACACAGCGTAAACCGCTTCGCCAGAATGAACCCGACCGAAAGCCGCGGCTTTTCGTGGTTCGACTTGCCCACACCAGACGCATTCGCAGGACGCCCCGCTTTGACGCTTTGAGATCCGGAATACATGGCCCTAGACCCTCCGATGCAGACAAGGTTGCTGTATCTGTCGTAGCGATAATCCCGCTTTGACGCAAACATTCTATTTTCCGGCGCAAAAATTCGCCAAGCTATTTTTCAACAATACCAATAATGCGATTTCGCGGCGAAAGGATGAAATTCCCAAACCGCGATTTTATCAGGAAGGACGAAGATGAAGGTTCTCGTACCTGTAAAGCGGGTTGTCGATTACAACGTCAAAATCCGCGTCAAGGCAGACGGCACTGGTGTCGATCTTGCCAATGTCAAAATGTCGATGAACCCGTTTGACGAAATTGCCATCGAAGAAGCCGTGCGCCTGAAAGAATCCCGCAAAGCGAACGAAGTCGTCGCCGTTTCCATCGGCCCGGCACAGGCGCAGGAAACCCTGCGCACGGCCCTTGCCATGGGGGCGGATCGCGCCATCCTGATCACGGTCGATGGCCCCATCGAACCGCTATCTGTCGCAAAACTGCTCAAAGGCGTGGTTGCGGTCGAAAATCCAAACCTCGTCATCCTTGGAAAACAGGCGATTGACGATGACGCCAATCAGACCGGGCAGATGCTTTCCGCCCTGCTCGGCTGGTCGCAGGCAACCTTTGCCTCCGAACTTGACCTTGGTGATGCCACCGCCAAGGTCACCCGCGAAGTCGATGGCGGCCTTCAGGCCATCGAAGTCACCCTGCCCGCCATTGTGACTGCCGATCTTCGCCTGAATGAACCGCGCTATGCGTCGCTTCCCAACATCATGAAGGCCAAGAAAAAGCCGCTGGAAACCAGAACGCCCGATGATTTCGGCGTCACCGTTTCCCTGCGCCTTCGCGTGATCCGGGTCGAAGAACCCGCCGGTCGCACCGCCGGGATCAAGGTCGCGGGTGTAACCGATCTGATTGAAAAGCTCAAATCCGAAGCAGGCGTCATCTGAACCGGGCGGAGATAAAAATGGCCATTCTTCTTTTTGCAGAACATGACAATCAATCCCTGTCCGATCAGACCGCCAAGGCGCTCAGCGCCGCATCCCTGATCGGTGGCGATATCGACATTCTGATCGCCGGAAAAAATGCCGGTTCGGTGGCCGATGCGACGGCAAAACTTTCGGGCATTCGCAATGTGATCCTTGCCGAAGGCGACACCCTTGAACACCGTCTTGCCGAACCGACCGCCGCCCTGATCGCCAAACTTTCAGGCGATTACGACACCATCCTCGCGCCGGCCACCACCACGGGCAAAAACGTATTGCCCCGTGTCGCCGCCCTTCTCGATGTCATGCAGGTTTCCGACGTGATCGAAGTCGTATCGCCCGATACCTTCAAACGCCCGATCTATGCCGGAAATGCGATTGAAACCGTGCAGACGACCGATGCGACAAAGGTCCTGACGATCCGCACCACAAGCTTCGCCGCCGCCAATGGCGACAACGCCCCGGCCCCGGTCAAAACCATTGATGCCGGATCGGACGCAACCGGTCTTTCGACCTTCCTTGAAAATATCCTGTCGAAAAATGATCGCCCGGAACTTGGCTCCGCCAAGATCATCGTATCGGGCGGCCGCGCCCTTGGCTCCGCCGAGAAGTTCCAGCAGGTCATGACACCGGTTGCCGATAAACTTGGTGCTGCCATCGGCGCATCCCGTGCGGCCGTGGATGCCGGTTACGCATCGAACGATTTGCAGGTCGGCCAGACCGGCAAGGTGGTCGCCCCCGATCTTTACATCGCATGTGGCATTTCGGGCGCCATTCAGCACCTTGCGGGCATGAAGGATTCCAAAATCATCGTTGCGATCAATACCGACGAAGATGCACCGATCTTCCAGGTCGCGGATTATGGCATTGTGGGTGATCTGTTCGACATTCTTCCCGAACTGGAGCGTCAGCTCTGACACGAACGTCACACCCCTTTGAAACGGAGCACTCCAGTGAGCGAACATTCCTATACCCTGCGTATCGCCTGTGATGACCAGCCGGGCATTGTCGCAACCGTCGCCTCTGCCCTTGCATCGCGCGGGGCCAATATCATTGAATCCAACCAGTTCTGGGACCGTCAGACCAACCAGTTCTTTTTGCGCATCGCCACCAGCACACCGGAAAATGTCAGCAAGGCCGAAATCGAACTGATGCTGAACCCGGCGGTTGACCGCTTCAATATGAAGCTCAAGATCGATGATCTGTCCCGCCGTCCCAAGATCATCATCATGGTGTCGAAATTCGATCACGCGATGCTGCATCTGCTCTATCAGATCAAGGTCGGCTGGCTCGATGCCGAGGTCGCGGCCATCGTCTCGAACCACGAAGACGCGCGCAAAATCGCCGATCAGGAAGGCATCCCCTTCCATTACTGGCCGGTAAACAAGGAAAACAAGATCGAACAGGAAGCCAAACTTGCCGATCTGATCAAGGAAACCAAATCCGAACTGGTCGTCCTTGCCCGATATATGCAGGTCCTGACCAACGATCTTTCAAGCCAGTTTTATGGCATGATCATCAATATTCACCACTCGTTCCTGCCGTCCTTCAAGGGCGCAAAACCCTATCATCAGGCCTATGAACGCGGTGTGAAACTGATCGGGGCAACCGCGCACTATGTCACGCCCGACCTCGACGAAGGCCCGATCATCGAACAGGAAACCGAACGCGTCAGCCACGCCATGTCGGCCGATGATTTCGTCGCCACCGGGCGCGATATCGAAGCCCGCGTTCTGGCCCGTGGTGTCAAATATCACCTCGAAGGCCGCGTGATGCTCAATAAAAACCGCACCGTAGTCTTCACTCAATAATTCTTCACCCAGTAATACCGCCAAAATTCCGCCACCGCCGCCGACACAAGATAACCATCGCAATAAGAAGGAAACAGAGAAATGGCCGCATTTCCGAACAGGGCAAAAGTCGTTATCGTCGGCGTCGGCGGTATTGTCGGTGCATCGGTATCGCATCATCTGATCGAAAATGGCTGGGACGATATTGTCGGCATCGACAAATCCGGCATTCCGACCGATATCGGCTCGACCGCGCATGCGTCCGATTTCTGCTTTGCGACAAGCCACGATCTGCTGTCCTGCTGGACAACGATGTATTCCATCGATTTCTACGAAAAGATGGGCCATTACGCCCGCATCGGCGGGATAGAGGTCGCCCGCGTCGGCGATGATGCCCGCATGGCCGAACTCAAACGCCGCGTTGATTCCGGCAAGGCGTTTGGCACCAATGTCAAAATCATTACCGCTGCCGAGGCCAAGGAAAAATTCCCCCTTCTCGAAGAAGACCAGATTCAGGGGGCGATGTGGGATCCGGATGCCGGCCTTGTCATCCCGCGTTCGCAAACCGTGGCAGGCAAGCTGATCGATCAGGGTGTCGCAAGCAACAAGCTCAAGATTTTTGCCAACACCTCCGCCCTTGAACTGATCACCGAAAATGGCCGCATCACGGGTGTCAAAACCGAACGCGGCACGATCCATGCCGATTATGTTGTCGTCTGTGCCGGTCTTTGGGGCCGCCTGATTGCCGAAATGGCCGGCGAAGACCTGCCGGTCATGCCCGTTGACCATCCGCTGACCTTCTTCGGGCCCTATAACGAATTTGCCGGAACCGGTGTTGAAATCGGCATGCCGCTTCTGCGCGATCAAGGGAATTCCGCCTATATGCGCGATACCGGCGATCCCAAAAGCACCGAGGGCGGCCAGATCGAATGGGGCTATTACTACGAAGAAAACCCGCGTCTGGTCCATCCGCGCGAAATCCTTGAAAAGGATCAGGCACGCCTGTCCCCGTCCCAGCGCGACCTTGAACTCGAAGACGTCATCGAACCGCTTGAACGCGCCATGGAACTGACCCCGATCCTGACCGAACTTGGCTTTAACGAAAGCCATTCCTTCAATGGCCTTTTGCAAACATCCGCTGATGGCGGCCCGTCGATGGGTGAAAGCCAGAAGCTGCGCGGCCTTTGGTATGCGGTCGGCATCTGGATCAAGGACGGGCCCGGTATGGGCAAACTGATTGCCGACTGGATGACCCATGGCCGCACCCATGTCGATCACCATGCGATTGATTTCGCGCGCTTCAATGAATTCCAGCTCGACGAAAAATACATTTACGACCGCTGCTGGGAAACCGCGAAAAAGATCTATAACCCGCCCGTCCACCCGCGCGAGCCATTTTCAAAAGCCCGCGGCATCCGCCGCTCGCCCTTCTACGAACGCGAAGTCGAACTTGGCGGCTATTTCATGGAACTGGGCGGATGGGAACGCGCACACGGTTACGCCGCCAACGAACATCTGCTTGAAAAATACGCCGACCGGGTGCCTGTGCGTGAAAACGAATGGGATACCCGCCATTTCTGGCGCGTTTCCAACGCCGAACAGCTCGCGATGAGTGACGATTGCGGCATCATCAACCTGTCGCACTTCCACATGACCGATATCGAAGGCCCGGATCATGTCGAATTGATGGAATGGCTCTGTGCCGCCAAAATCGGCGGGGATGCCAATATCGGCAAGGGTATCTATACCCATATGCTCGATGACGAGGGCATGGTTCGTGCCGACTTCACCGTCTTCCGCATGGCCGATCGCTGCCGTCTGGTCAATGGTGCCGATGCCGGCCCGCGTGACCTGATCTATATGCGCCGCATGGCACAGGACAAGGGCTGGGACGTCACCATCACCGACGTCACCGAAAAATTCACCACCATCGGCATCTGGGGCCCGAACGCGCGTGAAAACCTTAAAAAGGTTGTCGCCGCCCCCGAAGAACTCGATATCGAAAACTTCCCGTTTGCCGCCATCCGCCAGATCAGCATTGCGGGTAAAACCGTCACCGCATTCCGCATTTCCTATGTCGGGGAACAGGGGTGGGAGCTTCATATGCGCTACGAAGACGGTCTTGCTGTCTGGGATGCGCTGCGCGGCATTGGGGTGATGGCCGTGGGTGTCGAAACCTATGCCAACTCGCGCCGTCTGGAAAAATCACTGCGCCTGCAAAACGCCGATCTGCATACGCAATATAACCTGATCGAAGCCGCCCTCGCCCGCCCAAAGGTCAAAGAGGCCGATTTCCGTGGCAAGGCAAAGCATGTCGAATATCGCGAACGCGATCATCAACCGGCCATGCTCTGCACCCTTGTCATGACAGACAACATTGATGCCAACGGGGTGGCGCGCTACCCGGTCGGCAATCTGCCGGTCATGGACCCGGACACCGGCAAAACCCTGATCGATGAACTGGGCCGTCGGTCCTATACGACCTCCATCGCATTCGGCCCCAGCATCGGCAAAAACATCGCCTTGGCCTATCTGCCATGGGACTATTGCCAGGAAGGTCGGAAACTGACCGTGTCGTATTTTGACGAGATTTACCCGGTCGAAGTCGTCGGCATCGGCTACAAGCCGCTTTACGACCCGGAAAACCTCAAACCGCGCAGCTAATCATCCGCGCAAGCGCGCAAAAAAGAACGGGGGCCACTGCTGGTTCCCCAGACTGCTGACGAACCCCATCATTTTTGTCGGGGTTCGTTTTTTTTATGGGGCAGTGTCTTTTTAAGGAGAAAGCCTTGCTGTTTGCCAGATCATTCGGCAAAGGCAGGCAAAATCCCGTGTTTTCTGGCCCAATTGCTCACAATCCATAAAAGCATGTCACAAAACGCCCCCTTGCGCGTCAGGATCAGGGCTATCTTCTTCATGTTCTGGGCCGTTGCCGCCAGAAGGCATTGCTCACGCACCTTGGCAAGCCCGCGCAGGCGTGCGTATCGGTGCCCATGCAATTGCTTGGCATCGGCAAAACTGCGCTCTACCGTTTCCTTGCGTCGCTCATAAATCCGCTTGCCCCAGGGGCTGAGACGGTTGGCTGTGATCTTTTCAAGGCTGTCCTGCCAGACATGGCGTGTCACAACCTTGGTGTGATTGCGGCTTTGCGTACAGGCATCGCGCAGCGGACAGCTTTTGCAGACCCTCGGGCTGCTTTTATATTCCCGGTATCCGGATCTGTTGGTGGTGCTGTAATTGAGGATTTCCCCTTGCGGACATCGATAGCCATCGATCCCAGGCAGATATTCAAAGTCTTTCTTGCGCAGGTATCCCTTGCGATGGGTCGGACGGCGATAGCCGATCACGCCCTCAATTTCCCTGTCTTCCAGACCCTTGGCGATCCCGGCGGTAAAGTAACCGGCATCCAGCCCCACTGCCCGCACATCGAAGCCGAACCGGGCGCGCTGCCGGTCCAGACGTGACAGATAGGGCATACTGTCATGGACATTGCCCGGCGTGACATGGATATCGGTGATCAGTGCATGGGCACTGTCGACAGTGCGGTGATCAAGATAGAAAAAACCCTTCGGCTTGCCATCGCGCACCATATAGCCGCTCTCGGGATCGGTACGGTTGATCTTTGTTTCTTTGGCAACAGACTGACGCGCTTTCTCCCTGAGCGGCTTCTTGCCATGATCAGCCCGGTCCTGCGCAATATCGGCATCAAGGGCGGCAAGATAGTCCGCACGAGACTTCTCGACCACCTGACGGTCGAAGCGGTTCTTGTTGGCATTGGCCTTGAGGTGCGTGCTGTCGCTATAAAGTACTGTGCCATCGACAAGGCCCGCCCGGATACCCTGTTCGACAATCTCGTCGAAAATCTCCTGACAGATGTCGCTGTCATTGAACCGTCGCCGCCGGTTCTGACTGATCGTGCTGGCATCGGGCACCTTGTCGGTCAGGCGAAGCTGCAAAAACCAACGATAGGCCACATTGACCTCGATCTCGCGCAGCAATTGCCGTTCCGAGCGAATGCCAAACAGATAGCCGACAAACAGCATCTTGAACAACAGCACCGGATCAAGCGCCGGGCGTCCGTTGTCGGCACAATACAAATGTGCAACCCGGTCATGAATGAAACTGAAATCGATCACCGCGTCGATATTGCGCAGCAAATGATCCGAAGGCACCAGAGATGACAGCGTCACCATCTCAAGTTCTTCCTGATGGGCTTCTTTCTTTTTAAGCATGCCCCATTGAATCAAAAGTCCCCGCAATTGGCGAGGACTTTGTCAGCAGTCTGAAATCAGTCTTTTTTGATTTTCGGCGGAAGCTGCACCCGCAGATGCAGTTCTTTAAGCTGGCGGTCATCGACCTCGGCTGGGGCATTCATCATCAGATCCTGCGCCTGCTGGTTCAGCGGGAAGGCAATGACTTCGCGAATGTTCGGCTCGTCAGCCAGAAGCATCACAATACGGTCAACACCCGGGGCCGAACCACCGTGCGGCGGGGCGCCGAATTTGAAGGCGTTGATCATGCCGCCAAAGCGGTCATCAACGACGTCCTTGCCATAACCGGCAATCTCGAACGCCTTGTACATGATGTCCGGGCGGTGGTTACGAATGGCACCGGACGACAGTTCGATACCGTTACAGACGATGTCATACTGCCACGCCTTGATATCAAGCGGGTTCATGGTTTCAAGGGCTTCAAGACCGCCTTGCGGCATCGAGAACGGGTTGTGGCTGAATTCGATCTTGCCGTCGTCGTCTTCCTCATACATCGGGAAATCAACGATCCAGCAGAATTTGAACATGCCGTCTTCGCGAAGGCCCAGTTCATCGCAAACCTTGTCGCGCGACTTGCCGGCAAATTTGGCTGCTGCCAGTTCCTTGTCACAGGCAAAGAAGACCGCATCGCCATTGGCAACGCCGGTAACTTCCTTGATCTTTGCGATGCGTTCGGCATCGAGGTTCTTGGCAATCGGGCCTTTGGCTTCGCCGTTTTCATCGTAAACGATGTAACCAAGACCGGCGGCCCCTTCTTCGCGGGCCCAGGCATTGAGCTTGTCAAAGAAGCTGCGCGGGCGGCCAGCGGCCCCCGGTGCCGGAATGGCGCGAACCACCGAACCCTTTTCGATGTTCGAGGCAAAGATGCCGAAATTCGAACCACGGAAGGCTTCGGTCACGTCAGACAGGATGATCGGGTTGCGAAGGTCGGGCTTGTCCGAGCCGTATTTCGCCATCGATTCATCAAACGGAATGCGCGGGAACGGAAGCGGCGTTACGTCACGACCACCGCCGAATTCGACGAAGATGTCATGGAGAACCGGCTCAATCGCGTCAAACACATCGTCCTGGGTGGCAAAGGCCATCTCGAAGTCGAGCTGATAGAACTCGCCCGGGGAGCGGTCGGCACGGGCGTCTTCATCGCGGAAGCACGGTGCGATCTGGAAATAACGGTCAAAGCCCGAAACCATCAGAAGCTGTTTGAACTGCTGGGGGGCTTGGGGCAGGGCATAAAATTTGCCCGGATGCATGCGCGACGGTACGAGGAAGTCACGCGCGCCTTCGGGCGAGCTTGCCGTCAGGATCGGGGTCTGGATTTCCAAAAATCCCTGTGCGGTCATTTTCTGACGCATCGCCGAGATCACGCGCGAGCGCAGAACGATGTTCGAATGAACACTTTCGCGACGCAGATCAAGGTAACGGTGACGCAGGCGGATTTCCTCGCCATATTCGGCATCGCCAAAGACCGGCATCGGCAGCACGTCGGCCGACGACTGGACTTCGATATTCGATGCATAAACCTCGATCTCGCCGGTCGGCAGGTTCGGGTTGACGGTTTCGGCGGTACGTTTGACGACCTTGCCGTCCACCGTGATCACACTTTCGGCGCGCGACTTTTCAAGAACCGCGAAAAGCGGGCTTGAAATATCGATCACGATCTGGGTGATGCCGTAATGGTCGCGCAAATCGACAAACAGAAGGTTGCCGTGGTCGCGCTTGCGGTGGATCCAGCCGGACAGGCGCACTTCCGCATCGGCGTCAGAGGCGCGCAACGCATTACAATTGTGTGAACGATAAGGATGCATGGTCTTTCCAGGTTGCTTTGTATGCTTCGTATTTTGGGCCACAAATTTGGCGCAAAGGTGCATGGCTGCACCGCGCTGTCAAACAAAAAAGCACCGCAATCCAGCCACCCCGGTCAATTCGGGGGGCTTAAATCGGGTGATCTGTCTGTTTGCGCGACGCGGCGCTTGAAATTCTGCGGTATAAAACGCTGCCAAAGCCCCGCCGTCAAGTGCCCGTCGCAATGGTCTGCATTGCGGGCCGGAATTTCAGGTCGGCGGCGCACCGATCCCCTGCAAATCCTTGACCTTTACAAAGCGAATCAGGCGCCCGGCCTCAAACCGAACGTCCGCCCAATGATCAACATCAAATTCATACTGGCAAAGACCGCAGGTCGGATATTTACGGTTCATTTCCAGCAATGCCTCGCCATCGCCCTCGCCAAACAGCCGGGCGGCGAAATCGGCAAGTCCCGGATTATGGCCGATCATCATTACACAGCGGGCCTCGTCATGGGTGTGCCCAAGGCTTTCAAGCAGCACGGCCTCGGTCGCCATATAAAGGTCTTCGTTGTAGATCACGTCGGATGCACTGGCAAAATCGCGCCCCAGCAGGGTTAATGTCTGGACCGCACGTTCGGCGGTTGAACACCAGATCAGATCGGGCACCAGCCCCTGTTCATGCAAATAGCGCCCCATCACCGGGGCCGCCTTTTCGCCGCGCCGGTTCAGTTCCCGGTCGTGATCGGATCGGGACGGATCAGTCCAGCTTGATTTTGCATGCCTGAGCAGAAGCAATGTCTTCATAAAATCGGGTATCCGGTGATCTTAAGGAAAGCAGACTTTTGCATGCCACATCGGGCGCTGTGAAGCCACCAAGAAAACTGACTTAAAAATTTAAGAAAATTGCACCCCGACAAGCAGTTATCCTATACTCCAATCGCAACCGGGACCTGTCGCTTTATTTCAAGGACACAAACCCACTTTCGCAGGAGGCACAGCGTGACCCACGCCGCCGTTATTCAATCAAGCGCCATCACACTTGATTCGGACAAGCGCTTTATAAACCGCGAACTTTCCTGGCTGGCCTTTAACGGCCGCGTCCTTGAAGAGGCACAAAACAAACGTCACCCGTTGCTGGAACGCTTGCGGTTCCTGTCGATTTCCGCCAGCAACCTTGACGAATTTTATATGGTGCGCGTGGCCGGTCTGGTCGGGCAGCTGCGTGCGGGCATGACCAAGGTCAGCCAGGATGGCATGAGCCCGTCCGAGCAGCTGCGCGCCATTACCTATGATGCCAGCCAGTTGATGCAGGATCAGCAGCGCATCTGGCAGCAGCTTAGCAGCGAGATGGACAAGCACGGGATTTCGGTGATCAGACCGGATGATTTGACCCAGACCGACCGCAAATGGCTTGATGGCTATTTCATGCGCGAAATCTTCCCGACCTTAACGCCGCTTGCCATTGATCCGTCCCATCCCTTCCCGTTCATTCCGAACCTTGGCTTTGCGATTGTCATGCAGCTGTTTGATCCGGCGGATGGTCACAACATGCGCGGGCTGATCCCGGTGCCGCCGAAAATCGGCCGTTTCCTGCGCATGCCGGGCCGGACCGAACGGTATCTGCCGCTGGAACAGGCGATTGTCCTTTACCTTAACAAGCTGTTCCCCGGTTTCGACATGATCGAACACGGCCTGTTCCGCGTTATCCGTGACTCGGACGTTGAAATCGAAGAAGAAGCCGAAGATCTGGTGCGCGTTTTCAAGACCGCCCTGAAGCGTCGGCGCCGCGGCAGCATCATCCGGCTTAAAGTCAATGCCGAGATGCCAGAAGACCTTCTGGATTTCGTGGTCGACGAACTTTCTGTCGCCCCCGAAGAAGTCGTCAAGGTCGACGGGCTTGTCGGGCTTGTCGATGTCAAACAGCTGATCGATTCCGATCTGCATCATGATCTTCTGTTCCCGCCCTATGGCGCGCGTTATCCCGAACGGGTGCGCGACTTTGGCGGCGATTGCTTTGCCGCGATCAGCAAAAAGGATCTGGTGGTTCACCACCCGTTCGAGGATTTCGACGTCGTCGTGCAGTTCCTGTTGCAGGCTGCGCGTGACCCCGAAGTCGTCACCATCAAGCAGACCCTTTATCGCACATCGGAAAACAGCCCGATCGTCAAGGCCCTGATTGCGGCTGCCGAAGCGGGCAAATCGGTAACGGCGATGGTGGAGCTCAAGGCCCGCTTTGACGAGGAAGCCAACCTGCGCTGGGCGGCCGATCTTGAACGTGCCGGTTGTCAGGTGGTCTATGGCTTCCTTGACTGGAAAACGCATGCCAAGGTGTCACTGGTGGTCAGGCGCGAAAGCCACGGGCTTCGGACCTATGTCCATTTCGGGACCGGCAACTATCACCCGATCACCGCGAAATTCTATACCGATATTTCGTTCTTCTCGTGCGATCCGGCATTGGGTCGTGACGCGGCCAGCATCTTTAATTTCATGACCGGTTATGCGACCCCGCGGTCGCTTGAAAAGATTGCCATCGCGCCGCATACGCTTCGCCCGACCCTGCTTGCCCATATCGATCAGGAGATCGAAAATTGTCAGGCAGGCAAACCGGCGGGCATCTGGGCCAAGATGAACAGCCTTGTTGATCCGGTGGTGATTGACGCGCTTTATCGCGCCAGCCAGTGCGGGGTTCATATCGAACTGGTCGTGCGCGGCATCTGCTGTTTGCGGCCGGGTGTGCCGGGGTTATCGGAAAATATTCGGGTCAAATCCATCGTCGGTCGTTTCCTTGAGCATTCGCGCATTGTCGTCTTTGCAAACGGCGCAAAACTGCCGTCGCGCAAGGCCAAGGCGTTTATTTCATCTGCCGATTGGATGCCGCGCAACCTTAACCGTCGTGTCGAAACACTGGTCCCGGTGGAAAACCCCACCTGCCAGCGCCAGATTGTCGAACAGATCATGATTGCAAATCTGAAAGATACGGCGCAGGCTTGGTACCTGCAGCCCGACGGGACTTACGAGCGGTGCGAAGCCGATGAAAATGCTTTCTCCTCTCACCAGTATTTCATGACCAACCCGTCACTTTCGGGCCGTGGCAGCGCGCTTAGCGAGGAAGATCCAAATGTCCCCGTGCTGCAGCTTGATGACTAAGAAAACAGGCAGGTTCAACCAACCGCATGCTGACTGACCAAAGGGTTTCCAACCGTATCGCCATCATTGATGTTGGCTCGAACTCGGTGCGTCTTGTTGTGTTTGATGGCATGACACGCGCACCAGCCCCGATTTTTAACGAAAAGGTGATGTGCGGTCTGGGGCGCGACCCCGAAAACACCGGCCGTCTCAACCCCGAAGGCGTTGAAATGGCAACCGCCGCCCTGCGGCGTTTTGCCCGGTTGCTCCGCGCGATGAAGGTCACACGGGTCGACATCCTTGCGACCGCGGCTGTCCGTGCTGCCAGCGACGGACAGGCTTTTTGTGATCGGGTCCTTGCCGAGACCGGCCTGACCGTCAAGGTCATTGACGGCCTTGAAGAAGCCCGCCTTTCCGCCCTTGGCGTGATTTCGGGGGATCGGCGCGCAACCGGCATTGTTGGTGATATCGGTGGCGGGTCGCTGGAACTGGTATTGCTTGATGAAGGCGACATCAAAAAACGCGTCAGCGTTCCGTTGGGTGCCATGCGCCTGCATGCGGTATTTGGTTCGGACCGTGCCCGTCTGGAAGCCGAAGTCAAAACCCACCTTGAAAGCATCGACTGGCTGCATGAAGGGGCGGCCAAGCCATTGATTGCGGTTGGCGGTTCATGGCGTTCGATTGCCAAGCTTTATATCGCCCAGGAAAACTATCCGATTTCGGTGGTGCATAACCTGACCATGCCGCGATCCGAGATCGGCGAACTGACGCATATCATATCACAGCAGAGCCGCGTGTCGCTTGACAAGGTGGGCGGTGTTTCCAAGCGCCGTATCGACAGCCTGCCCCATGCGGGGCTTGTCATGAACCTGCTGCTTGAACGCATGCAGGCCAAGGAGGTCGTGTTTTCCAGTCACGGGCTTCGCGAAGGCTGGATGTACGAAGCCCTGCCCGATGAATTGCGCGAACGCGATCCGTTGCTTGATGCCTGTCTCAGCTTTGCCGAAGATGGCGAAAGGTTCCATCAGCATGGTGAAGAACTGTATCGCTGGTCGGCACCGATTTTCCGCGATCAGCCTGGCAATCTTGGCCGTCTGCGCCTTGCCGCCTGCATCATCGGCGACGTTGGATGGAGCGAACACCCCGATTACCGCGCGATCCAGAGCTATAACCGCATTCTGCATCACCCCTATCTTGATCTGAACCATCATGACCGGGTGTTCCTCGCTTATACCATCGGGTCACGCTATACCGGCAATTTCAAGGGTGACGAGTCAAGCGACCGTCTGCTTGACGAAGACACGCGTGCGATTGGCCGCCTTTACGGTCACGCCATCCGCCTTGGCCATACCCTTTCGGGAGGGGTTGAAGGCATCCTTCCCGGTACGGCGCTTGTTCATGAAGACAAGACGCTTACACTTCAGATGCACAGGGACTTCGCGGCACTCAACGGTGAAGTCGTTGAACAGCGTTTATCGAAGCTTGCCAAACTGATGGATTGCGACAGCAGGGTCGTGATTGTCGATCAGCTTCCCCAGCCCTGATCCCGTTTCCTTCTGTTTATTCAGTGCTTTCCGGTTCATTTATTTTGAACCGGAAAGCCCGCAATGCTATGGTGCCCTTGCTTCCCAAAGCACCCCGTCCGCGGAAAGGGCTGCGCCCGGTCTAATCGACATATGAACCACACGGTTTCCTTGCCTGTCTGGCGGACACAGGCTTAAGCACAGGGGAATCGTATGTCTGCTTCGCGCACATCGAAATCCGGAATCTTTGACGGTCGTCTGAACCTTGAGCAGCAGCGCAAACGCGCCAAGGAACTGCTGAAATCCGCCCGCGCCCAACAGGGCGATGCCCAAACCCGCATCAGTACCCACCTGCCCGGCAAAAGCATTGATGATCTGCAACTGGCCGATAGCCAGCTTGTCATCGCGCGCGAAAACGGTTTTGCCAGCTGGCCGAAGCTGAAATCCCATATCGACCGGATTACCGAACATCAGCGCCAGATCGCATCGGGGCATCTGCCGAAGCTCGATACGGCGCAAACCCTACATCTGCGCTGTGGCTCGGATATTTCGCATTGCCTGAAACTGGCCGGGTTTGCCGGTGCTTTCATGGAATTTTCCGATCCCTTCTGTCAGGGGCCGGTGCCGGATTTGCCCCTGCCCGACTTCATCGAAACCCGGGCGCGTTTTATCGCATCATCCTATCGCATTGATTTTCCCGATGCGTTTTCGCGCCTGCAACGCGAATATGCCGGTCTTGCGACACTGGGCGATTATGATCATGTCGTGCTGTGGTTTGAACATGACAGCTACGATCAGCTGATCCTCGTCTTCCTGCTTGATTTCATCGCGAACCTTCGCCCGCAAACCCGGCTTGATCTGATCTGTGTTGATCGGGTGCCCGGGGTCGAGCGTTTCATCGGCCTAGGTCAGCTTTCGCCCGAATTGCTGATCTGGTGCTGGGAAAATGCCCGTGCACCGGTTTCGGATGCCATGCTGGAATGCGGTCAAACGGTCTGGCCCGCGATCCGTGCCTCAAAGCCCGATGCGCTACGCGCCATAATCGATAACGGCCAATCGCCGATCCCCTGCATGATCGCAGCCCTTGACCGCCATCTGCGCGAATTGCCCGATCCCGGAAACGGTCTTGGCCTGACGCAGGAACTGACCCTGCAAATCCTTGCCGATTTCGGTCCGCTTCCGGCCGGCAAGGTTTTTGGTCATCTTATGCTGTCTTACGAACCGCTACCGTTTCTGGGCGATCTGATGTTCCGGGAAATTCTGGCCGATATGAAGCAAACCAGCTCACCGCTTTTTGACTTCGCCGACAATCAACCGCACACGCCCTGGCCCGAACAGATATTGTCACTGACTGAAACCGGCCACGAAATCCTTTCCGGCTCCCGGAATTTCATGGAACTTTACACCGGCGAACGTTGGGTTGGCGGGATCAGGATTACGGGAGCCGCGGTCGGTTAAACCAGCTTTCGCGTCACCCTGAAAATCTCGCCGCGCAGCCATTTATGCGGGGCGCTGGCGGCGTTGCGCACATGCCAGGACTGGGCGAAGCTGTATTCAGGGAAATCAAGCGGGAAGGTGCATTTGGCAAAGCCCGCCATGACATCGCGTTCAAGCCGCGAGGGCAGCGATGCGATCACATCCGTCCCGCGGATCAGGCTGGCGATGCTGGCAAAGGTCGATGCCTGCAAAACCGTGCGGCGTTTGCGTCCGCAGGCATCGAGCATCTCGTCCACCGCCGAATGCTCGTTATTGCCGATGATCACGCGCGCATGGGGCACGGCGCAATATTGATCGAGCGTATCGGGTGGCACATCATGGCAATCGGCATCGTAAAAGCACGCCATATGTTCGCGAAACAGGGTCTGTTGCGCGATATCGCCAACATTTTCAGTCATATGCAGGCCAATCGCCAGATCAAGCTGACCGCTTCGCAACCGGTCGATCACGTTTACATCGCCATGGATCGGCAGAATCCGAAGCCGGATATCGGCGGCATAGCCGCGGATGATGCGAAACAGTTCGGGCATGATCACCGCCACCTCGTAATCGTTGGTGCCGATTACAAAGCGGGCTGATTGGGCCGGATCATTCGGATCGAAGGCATCAACGCGGGCAAGGTTGCGCAAATCCTGCAACAGGATGCGCACCCGCCCGGCCATTTCATCGGCATGGGCGGTTGGCGTGATCCCCCGGCCCGACCGGACAAAAAGCGGATCGCCGACAATCTGGCGCAACCGGTCGAGCCCGTGGCTGACGGTGGGTTGCCCGACGCCAAGGCGGTTGGCGGCGGCTGTTACTGATCCCTCGTCATAGATGGTCAGGAAAAGCCGCAGCAAACGATAATCAAGGTCCAATTCATCGATATTCATACATGAATACTATCACCTTGATCGAATTGATCATATGGGAAATCAGGTGCAGTTTCATTCCATTGACGGGCCAATGCCCACCCCCGATTACCGGAGAATGAAACCATGAAAATCCTTGTTACCGGCGCAACCGGCCAGCTCGGAAGTCTTGTCGTCAAACATCTGCTGAGCCGTGTTTCTGCTGATCAGATCGCCGTAAGTGTACGTGATGTTGCCAAGGCAGAGGACATTGCCGCCAAGGGCATTGATGTCCGCCATGGCGATTTTGATGATCTTGCCCTGATGACCAATGCGTTCAAAGGCATTGATATCGCGCTGATCATTTCGGGCGAAACCGATGTTGAAACCCGCATCAAACAGCACCGTACCGCCGTTGATGCCGCCAAGGCCGCCGGTGTCAGCCATCTGGTCTATACCAGCTTTATCGATGCGCGCCCTGAAAGCCCGTTTACCTATGCCGCGATCCATGCCGACACCGAAAGCTACATCAAGGCAAGCGGCCTGTCCTTCACCCTGCTTCGCAACAGCTTCTATACCGACCTTCTGATGGCGGGCGTGCCGCATGCGCTTGAAACCGGTGATTTCGGTGCCCCGGCCGGCAATGGCAAGGTCAGCTACATTCCGCGCAACGACCTTGCCGAAGCCGCCGCCACCGTGCTTGCCAATCCGGCCGACCATGTCAATCAGACCTACGAGCTTTCCGGCACGCCGATCGGCTTTGCCGATATCGCCGCCATCATTGCCAACGCAACCGGCAAGGAGATCCGTTATGTCGATCTGCCGCCCGAAGTCCATACCGGTATTCTGGCAAGCTTTGGCCTGCCCGATCATCTGGTCGACGCCCTGACCGGCATGTATGTCGGCACTCGCAATGGCGATTATGAACAAACCAGCGATGATTTCGCCAAGGTTGTTGGCCGCGCACCGCAAAGCACCGCGGACTTTCTGAAAGAGGCACTGAAATGAGCCGCACCAAAACAATCCTTGCTGCCAGCCTGGTCGTCACCTTGGTCGCCATCGGCTTCGCCTTGCCCGCCCATGCGGGCGAGGTCGAAGACCGCAACACCGCCAATGTCGTCGCGTTTTATAACATGGTTTTCAATCAGCGCGATGTTGACGGTGCGATCACGAAATATATCGGCGATGAATATATCCAGCATAACCCGTTTGTTGCCGATGGCATTGACGGCTTCCGCGATGGCATTACCAGTTGGCTGAATTCTGATGCGTCGATCCATGCCGAAATCGTCCGCACTGTCGCCGAGGGTAATCTGGTGGTTACCCATGTCAGGTCCCTTTCGGCAGAAGGCGAAAGTGCGGTAATGGATATCTTCCGACTTGATGATGCTGGCAAGATCATCGAACACTGGGACGTCGCCCAGCCGGTCCCGGCCGAACAGGCGCATGACAACACCATGTTCTAAAACCGGGGTTCTAAAACCGGGGTTCCTTTCCTGTTGCAAAAACGAAAAACGGGCCGACTTTGGCCCGTTTTTTCATGTCTTCGATTGGGTGAAAGGATTTAGTCCTTGGCGTCAAGTTCGACAAACACCACTTCGCCGTTCTTGAGCTTGAGCCCGATCTGTCCATGTTTGAGTTGCAGGGCATATTGCCCGAACAATTCGCGCCGCCAGCCATGCATCGCCGGGACGTCGGCATTGTCATCAGCCGCGATATTCTGCAAATCGTCGCTGGATGCCACAAGACGCTGGGCGACGCCCTTTTCCTCGGAACAGAGTTTGAGCAGCACCTTGAGCAGCTCCACCGTCGGGCCAATGCCCGATGGAAGGTCGGGGCGGAATTTTGGTTGTGGCCAATCTTCCTGCGGGCTGTCAAGCGCGGCCTGGATGGCTTCGATGATCGCCTGACCGGGTTTGCTGCTGCCGAAATTGCGGCCAACACCACGGGTCTTGTCGAGATCCTTGTCGGTCAATGGCTGCCGGGCGGCGATATCAAGCAGCGTATCATCGCGCAGAACACGGTTACGCGGCAGGTTCTTGCGTTGTGCCTCGGTCTCGCGCCATTCGCCAAGCGCGCGCGCCACCGCCAGGAATTTCGGGCTGTTGGAGCGGGTTTTAAGCCGAAGCCAGGCTTCTTTCGGGTCAATCGTATAGATCGACGGATCGGTCAGGCGTTCCATTTCCTCGGCCAGCCAATAGGCACGGCCATTGGCTTCGAGGCGTTCGTGGAAGGCTTCGTAAATCACGCGCAGATGCGTCACATCCGACAGCGCATAGCTGAGCTGTTTGGTCGAAAGCGGGCGGTGCGACCAGTCGGTAAAGCGCATCGATTTATCGATATTCTTGCGCACCACCTTGTTGACCAGCGTCTCGTAACCGACCTGATCGCCATAGCCAAGCACCATCGCCGCCACCTGGGTATCAAATACCGGGTGCGGGACCCTGCCGCTGAGATGGACGAAAATCTCGATATCCTGACGGGCGGCGTGAAACACCTTGACCACGCTTTCGTCCTGCATCAGGTCGAACAGCGGGGCAAGGTCAATGCCCTCGGCCAGCGGATCAACCGCCGCCCCATTATCCGACGGTTCGGGACTTGCAAGCTGCACGAGGCAAAGCTGCGGCCAATAGGTCGAATCGCGCATGAACTCGGTATCGACCGTGACATATTCGAACTGCCGGAGCTTTTCGCACAACGCGCGCAGTTCTTCTGTATTTGTAATTGGTTCCATAAACCTTGCTATAACATTGCCGGGCGTGATCCGCCAGTAGCTTCGATATGGCAGCTATCATGCGCAAAAAGCACTTAAAAACGACGTCTTAGATGATTTCATCCTCGTCGAGCAGCGGATCGGATTGCAGATGGGTTTCGATGGCATCCATGCGTTCCTGCAATTCCGATGACCGTTTGATCGCTGCCACATGGAAAAGCGCATCGCCCTGATTGACAATCGGCAGATTGGTCCGCCCGATGATCAATCCGGCATGTTTCGCCACGACCTCTGCATCGCGAAGGCCAAACGGATCGGAGACGGCGGCCACCACATCGCCCTCGTTGACGAACTCGCCCGCGATCTTGAAGGTCCGTAAGATCCCGCCGACCGGCGCACGCAGCCAGTAACTGCTTGATGATTTGAAAGGGGGGACTTTCGGATCACGGATCGAGCGGCCCGACGTCATGCCAAGCTTGCGCATCACACGCAAAACCCCCGAAACACCGGCCCGGATCGACATTTCATCAAAACGCAGCCCCTCGCCCGCTTCATAGAGCAGGATCGGCACCTCGGCCTCCTTGCCGGCCTGGCGCAGCGACCCTTCGCGCAGCGGACTGGTCAGGATGATCGGGGCGCCGAAGGCCTCGGCATAGGCCATGATATCCTCGTCATCTTCATTGACCCTGATCTGGGGCAGATTCACGCGGTTCACGGCTGCGGAATGCAGATCGATGCCGAAATCGGACCGTTCGACAATTTCAGTCAGGAAAAGATGGGCAAGCTGTGCGGCAAGGGAGCCCGCCGAATGACCGGGGAAACACCGATTAAGGTCGCGGCGGTCGGGCAGATAGCGCGTATGGTTCAGAAACCCGAACGCATTGACGACCGGAACCGCCAGCAAGGTTCCATGCATCCCGCGAAGGGCGGGCGATTTCAGAACCCGGCGGATGACCTCCACCCCGACGATTTCATCGCCATGCACGGCACCACTAACGAACAGAACCGGGCCGGGCCGTTTGCCATGCACCACATTGACGGTCAGATTGACCGGCGTGTGATTGGATAAAAGCGAGATCGGAATATCAACGATCTGGCGGGTGCCCGCAGGCACCCTTTTATCGCCAATCTCGAAGTCCGGGGTCCTGGCTACCTTTGCCGATCTGGCGTTGGATACTTTCTTCCCGATCTCGTTCACAGTTTATCCCTTGCCTTTAGTCCGCACCTTGCCGGGGCGGTGATCCTTTTCCATGAATTCGATAATCATTCCGGCAATGTCCTTGCCGGTTGCCCCTTCGATGCCTTCCAGCCCGGGCGATGAATTGACTTCCATCACCACCGGACCGTGGTTGGAGCGAAGAATATCGACACCACAGACATTTAGCCCCATCGCCTTGGCGGCTTCAACTGCTGTTGCACGTTCCTGCGGAGTAATACGCACGGCCCGCGCCGAACCGCCGCGATGAATGTTGGACCGGAAATCACCCTCCGCCCCGGTGCGTTCCATGCTGGCAATGACTTTCTCGCCAATTACAAAGCAGCGAATATCGGTATTGCCCGCTTCCTTGATGAATTCCTGCACCATGATATCGACATTGGCCCCGCGGAAGGCCTCGATCACGGATTTGGCGGATTTTTCGGTTTCGCCAAGAACCACACCAATGCCCTGGGTGCCTTCCAGAAGCTTGATCACCACCGGCGCACCGCCAACAATCGAAAGAACCTCGTCGGTTTTTTTCGGATCATGGGCAAAGGCCGTCACCGGCAGGCCGACACCACGCCGCGACAGGATCTGCAAGGAGCGCAGCTTGTCACGTGACCGGCCAATCGCCACGGATTCGTTTAACGGATAAACCCCCATCATTTCAAACTGACGCAACACCGCCAGTCCAAAAAACGTCACCGAAACGCCGATACGCGGAATAACCGCGTCATACCCGGTCAGTTTCTTGCCGCCGTAATAGATTTCCGGCTTCAGCGACGTGATGTTCATCGTCACGCGCAAGGTGTTGATGACATCAATCTCGTGCCCGCGACTTTCGGCCGCCTCGACCAGCCGTTTGTGGGAGTACAGATTAGGATTGCGCGCAAGCATTGCGATTTTCATGCAATGGACTCCCGTGGTCGAGCGTTACAGAATGTGTCGAAGGTTCAACGACAGCGTCGGATCATTGTTCCGAAACGGTGCCGGATTGCAGCGCCGTATAAACCTGTTCCGGTTTCCCCGCCAGATAAGATTTTGACGGTTGGACCAAAAATCTTCCTGCCTTCATTGCCGTGCGCCCCAGCAGCATGGGAAAGCCCATCAATGAACGGTTTGCCAATGAAATCTCGACCCGGATTTTATGATGCCCGACGGCAATATGGGTCGAAATCACATAACGTTCCTCGGCCTCGCCGTTGGAACTGCGAATCTCGCGGGTTTCCACAAGCGGTGCCGTGCATTCGATACGACCATGCCCGTCACCGCGGTAATGCGGCAAGATGAATTTTACGAATTTTTGGTTATCGCGTTCAACCATGCGGGGATTAAGCGCATGAAGCGACGATGTCCGCGCCCCGGTATCGACCTTGGCCTTCATCAACGGCACGTCAAAATCCGGTAGTCCGATCCATTCGCGCCAGCCCAGAACATGTCCGGACTGGACCAGTTCATCGGTCTTGGATTTCAGGGACGGTTTAACCTTGGTCTTGCGCGGGGTCACATGCACTATCCGGTAATTTGCAATCGGGCGAATATAACGCGCAACATCTTGCCTCGCCTATCGAAAATGCGTCTGACTGCTGCGTCAATCCTGTTGACCATCCATCACGGCCCGCACCAGCGGCAATGTCACCGCGCGCTTTTGCGCCAATGCCTGCCGGTCAATCGCGGCCACCAGTTCGGTAAGCGCGACAAAGCTGCGTTCGATGCGGGGCAGGATATAGGCAATGATCTGCGGGCCTGGTGCCATCTGCCGGTCGGCGAACAGCTTGATCAGAAGTCCGACCATCAGGTCGTCATCGGGCGGGGAGATTTCGCAGACCAGTGCCGCCCCCAGACGTGATTTCAAATCCGGCAGATCGACTTTCCAGCGCGATGGGGGCTGCTGTGCGGTCATCAGCAAATGCCCGCCGCGTTCTTTCAGCATATTATAAAGATGGAAACACACCGTCTCGTCGAGGCCAAGATCGGCATCCTCGATGACAAGCCCGGTGGCATCGCCCAGAAGCACGTCCGGATTCGCCCCGACAAGGTCACGCCCCGAAACGCTTAGCGCGGCCGACCGTGCCCGCCATACTTCCGCAAGGTGGCTTTTGCCCGATCCGCGCGGACCATAAAGGCAAAGGGCAGGAACCGGCCATTCCGGCCAGTGATCAATCCATGAAACGGCTTCGCGATTACAATCGGCGACCATGAAATCGGCCCGCCCCAATGCCGGGCGCAGTTCCAGTTCCAGCGGCAACTGTTGCGGCGATAATTCCGGCATATGGCCGTCGCCACCCTTTTCGGGTGCAGCGGGCGTTTCGTCCGGGGCCGTCTTTTGGGGTGCGCGGGTCACTGTGTTCTCAATTCTCGGCGTCTTTTAACGGATCATAGGCCGGATTGTCAGGGCCGTGATCATATAACCGGCTATCCAGATACTGCCTTAAGCCATATCGCACAAGCACACCGATCACCGCAGCCACCGGTACGGCCAGCATCACACCCAGCAATCCGAAAACAGCACCCCCGGCCAGCAGGGCAAACATCACCCAGACCGCATGCAGACCGACCTTGTCGCCGACCAGTTTCGGGGTCAGGAAGTTGCCTTCCATCACCTGCCCGGCCCCGAAAACAAGGGCCACAAGCGCCAGATCGACACTGACGCCAAACTGCGCCAATGCCACGCCCATGCCAACGGCGAACCCGGCAAACATTCCGAAATAGGGTACAAAGGACACAAGCCCGGTCATCAGGCCAATGACAAAGCCGAATTCAAGCCCAACCGCCGTCAGGCCCAGCGCGTAGAACAGGCCGAGCAAAATGCAAACCGTGGCCTGCCCGCGCACGAAGCCAGCCAGGGTTTCATCAATTTCGCGCGCGCATTGGCGGATATCCTCGGCCGAACGGCGCGGCAGATATCCATCGATCTTGGCAACGATCTTGTCCCAGTCACGCAGCAGGTAAAACGCCACAACCGGGGTAATGAACACAAGGCTGAGGAAGTTCAGCAACGCCAGCCCCCCCGAAAGCACATTGGTCAGAAGGTTGCCGACCCATTTGATCGCGTTCGCGGTCTGGCCTTTGACCGAATCCGATATGCCTTCAAGCGTTTCGGGCGCGATGCGGTCGATGATGTGCTGCACATACGGCGCTACGGTCGTCCGCAATGTGTCGATATAACCGGGCAGTCTTTCAAGGAAGCCTGCAAGCTGGCTGCCGATCATCGGCACGATCAGCAACAACACGAAAATGAAAATCAGGAAAAACAGAACCGTGATGATCGTCGTGGCAATCGTCCGGTTGATCCCGCGTGCTTCCAGCCGGTCGGCCAGCGGATCAAGGAAATAGGCAATCGCCATCCCGGCCACAAACGGCAGCAGGATGCCGGAAAAAAGCCAGATCAGAACGAAAAAACCGACAATGAAAATCAGCCAGAAACGGGCCTGTTGCCGAAACGTCATATCCGTTTTTCCCCTTGTTTCGCTGTCATGTCGCCGTGATGATGCCCGCCCCCAAAATATTTGCGAACATCCTGCACGGTTAAGCCTCAGGCGGCATTATCCGCCAATCGACAGGTCCTGCAAACGCTCCGAACCGGCAGGCTGGATGAACCAGATATCCCCCATCTGGCTCAGGCTCAGATTCTGTTGTGCCAGGGCGGTGCGAAGCTGATCGGTCGAACCGACATAATCCACAGCAATCTGTACTTCGCGGCGCGACATTGCGACAACCCGGCTGTTGCGTACCACCGGAGAGTCGATAATGCGTTCCTCGATCCTGGCCCAGTCATCAAGACCGGTGATCGGAATGAACACCATCAACTGCCCGCCGGTGCCGTAATTGATCAGGTTGGCACGTTTCCAGCCGTCCGAAAGCTGGTCCTGCACCCCTTTGGCCGCGCGAACCAGCGTTTCGTTCAGGCTTTCGCCCGGCTGGGTGGTTTCGGTCACGCCAAAAATCTGTGGCGCACCGCCCGCGTCATATCGGGTGGCGGTCACATCAACCGTTTCCGCGCCGGTTTCACCACGGACCGTGGCGCTGGCAACAACGGCGACATTCGCACCATAGCGGCGGGCAAGCTCGTTCAAGCGGTCGATCGCACCATTTTCAGCCTGCTCGGCCGAAACAATGCCGATATCCTGCAAATCTCCAATTGGTGCCTTGACCGGGACCAGACCGCCCGATGCGAAATTGCGGCTCCAGATATCGCGCCACGGATTGGGGTCATCCCACAGGCTGGTGTAACCGCCCGAATGATAGACCGGCACAATGATCACCGGCTTGGACTGCAATTCGGCAAACGGGATATCGCGGAAACGCAAATAATTGCGAAGTTCGTTTTCCTTGAAGCGCACCGTCATGTCGGCGATATAGCGCACCGAGGATGTTTTCTCGTTCGAAACGCCGAAATCGCGCACCATATTATTGATGTCGTTCTGGTTTGGCGTGCCAAGACCCCGGCGGTCTTCGGGCAATGTCAGGCGTGCCACAACCTCATCGAAGGCCTTGCGCTGACCGATGGCAAGGGCCTGATCACGTGCGGCGGCGGCGGTTTCCGCACTTTCGTCAACATGCACCCCCGATACCGAAAAGATATCCTGCGCAAATA
The DNA here is from genome assembly GCF_040549275.1 of Thalassospira sp. MBR-102. Taxonomy (NCBI): domain Bacteria; kingdom Pseudomonadati; phylum Pseudomonadota; class Alphaproteobacteria; order Rhodospirillales; family Thalassospiraceae; genus Thalassospira; species Thalassospira sp. MBR-102. Next base: position 513,323 of record NZ_JBEPTC010000001.1, on the reverse strand, counting down.
CCGGAAAGGATAAGGACGCCGAAAGTCCGACGACACCTGCCAACAGCCTGAAACTTTTGAGTCTTGTAAGCACGTTTGCCTCTTTGCCCATTTTTCGATGGTTTGATGCTTCTTGTGGCACGAGTGAAGCATTCTGGAAAGAAAACTCTCCCATGCGCACCTGAGCATTGCATATTGCCCACGTTTGAGTATTTTCGGCCCAGCGGAAATTATCAAGCCCGCGTTTTTTATCAGTATGATGACTTTTGGCTTCTTATTGCCCTGATTAAAGGCGTAACCAAGGCGAAAGTTCCAGCCCCGGTTGCCAAAACCCGGCCTGATCGCCCCTACTGATGAAAAACGCGGGTTGCCCGCTTTGTTTTATCCATGCGCTTAAGCCGAGGATCACCCAATGACCGCCTCCAACGGCCTTACCTATAAGGACTCCGGTGTCGATATCGATGCTGGCAATGCCCTTGTCGATGCTATCAAACCGCTGGCCAAAGCAACCAGCAGAACCGGCGTTACCGGTGGTTTGGGGGGATTCGGCGCTTTGTTCGACCTGAAAGCTGCCGGTTATAACGACCCGGTTCTGGTGTCGTGCACCGATGGTGTCGGCACCAAGCTTAAAGTCGCCTTTCTGGCCGACAAACACGATACCGTCGGCATCGACCTTGTCGCGATGAGCGTCAATGACCTTGTGGTCCAGGGGGCGGAGCCGCTTCTGTTCCTTGATTACTTTGCCACCGGCAAACTTGCCGTTGATAAGGCAACTGACGTTGTTGCCGGTATTGCCGAGGGTTGCAAACAGGCGGGCTGCGCGTTGATCGGCGGCGAAACCGCCGAAATGCCGGGCATGTATGCGGACGGCGAATATGATCTGGCCGGTTTTGCGGTCGGGGCGGCGGAACGCGGCGAGTTGCTTGACGGTTCCAACGTTGCCGAGGGCGATGTGATCCTTGGCCTGGCATCCAGTGGCGTTCATTCCAACGGTTATTCGCTGGTGCGCAAGGTCGTCGACATGGCCGGTCTTGGTTACGGCGATGATGCCCCGTTTGCACCGGGCAAAAATGTTGGCGAGGCGCTGCTTGAACCGACCAAAATCTATGTCAAAAGCTGTTTGGCGGCCCACAAAGCCGGTCTGGTCAAGGCGCTGGCGCATATCACCGGTGGCGGTTTGACCGAAAACGTCCCGCGCGTTTTGCCCGAAAACCTGACGGCGGTGTTTGACGCCAGCACGTGGGAATTCCTGCCGATTTTCAAATGGCTGTCCAAACAGGGCGGCATCCCGTCGGTTGAAATGGCGCGGACCTTTAACTGCGGCATTGGCATGTGCGTTGTGGTTCCGGCCGACAAGGCAGATGAGGCCGAAGCGCTTTTGCGCGAACACGGCGAAACCGTCAGCCAGATCGGTGTGATCGGCCCGCGTGCCGGTGATGGCCCGCAGGTCATCATCAAAAACATGGCCGCGGCATGGGAAAAGTAACGCCGCTAAAACTCGCGGTTCTGGTTTCGGGCGGCGGGTCGAACCTTCAGGCGATCATTGATGCCTGCAAGACGCCTGATTATCCGGCGGAAATCGTTCTGGTGTTTTCCAACCAGCTTGACGCAGGCGGGCTTGAACGGGCGCGTCGTGCCGGTATCCGGGCAGAAGCCATTTCGCACAAGGGCTTTGAAGGTGGGCGCGAAGCCTATGACAGCACGGTCAGCAACCTGATTGAAGAATCCGGTGCCGATCTGGTGGTTCTGGCGGGTTATCTGCGTCTGGTCAGTGAAAGCTTCGTGACGCGCTGGAAAGGTCGGCTGATCAATATTCACCCGTCCCTTCTGCCAAGCTTCAAGGGCCTGCACGTTCATCAGGCCGCCCTTGATGCCGGGGTGAAATATTCCGGCTGCACGGTGCATTACGTCGTGCCAGAAGTCGACAGCGGCCCGATCATTGCGCAGGCCGTGGTGCCGGTCCTGCCCGGTGATGATGCCGGTACGCTGGCGCAGCGCATCCTGAAACAGGAACATCGTATTTACCCGCAGGTGATCCGCTGGATCGCCGAAGGCCGGGTTTCGGTCGATGAAGCCGGGATCGTTACGGTCGCCGATGCGAATGCCCCGGATTTCGCGCAAATCAATCCGGTGCATGAACCGAATTGACTGCGCCCGTGGCGGGCGATCCGCACATGGTTCAGGGGCAGGTAAAAACCTGTCCCTTTTTTTGTCTGCTGATATCGCGAAAAATGATCTGGCAGTTTCTGATATTGGTCATATTTCATTCGCATTTTTCAGGTCTTTTCTCCTTCGACCTGTCCACCGGATCAGAGCCCCGAAACATGAAATTATCCGTGCTGCGCCTGAATATTCCCCAAGCCATCCTGGTGCATACATCCCTTCTGGCTGCTGTATTGGTGGCACCGATGCTGCTTTGTGCCGATGAAGCCCGCGCCGATGAACAGAGCTGGTCCCAACGCAAGTGCCAGTTTTACCAGTCGTTTCGCGACCAGCTTCAAACGAGCCGGGATAAAAGCGAGCTTGGTGAGGAATTTCTAAAAAGCGAAGATGCCTTTGTTGCATCGGGATGCACCGGACGCATCCATGTCTGTCCGACCACCGAGGCCGAACTCGATTACGCCAATAAAATGTCCCTGAGAATGATGAATGAAGGCGCCACGGGTTCCTTCCTGCCCTATTCCTGCGCCCCGACAGACTGACATCCGCATCGGGCTTTATTGGCCAAATGAATGATATCGCCAGTTAATCTGCGTCTTGCGTCGCAACAACTTCACGTCTATACACTGGAGAAATTCTAAACGCAGGAGGCTAATTTGCAGGGTAAAGACTACGAACTGACCAAAACCCACGTCGACATCTATAACGGCTATACCGTCTTTATGAAGTGGGGCACTCTTTCTGTTGTCGCCATTCTGATCCTGATGGCAATCTTCCTGCTGTGATCGCCTGATCGCGGGGTAAAAAATGCAAAGCTGCCGGTTTCGGCAGCTTTTTTCTTGGCCAAAAACAAACGCATGACGTTATTTTGGTGATCTTTATTCACCCTTGAAATGTGTTACGATGCGTTTGGTATTTCCCGCCAAGGGTCACGCCACACCTGTAACAAGTCAGGGAGGAAACAATGCAGGGAAGCGACTACGATAACAATCTGGTTGATGTCCACCAGCATGGCTGGGAAAACTGGACCAAATTCATGCTCTGGAGCGTCATTTCAATTGCCGTCCTGCTGTTATTGATGGCGGCATTCCTGCTCTGATCGGCTGTATATTTCAGGCATAAAAAAACGCCCCGCACATGATGCGGGGCGCTTCTTATCCGGCGAACCGGAAACCGTATTTCATATCGCTTAACCGACGATGTCGGAGCTTTAAGGCTTAACCGACAATATCGGTCTGGGCGAAGAAATAGGAAATTTCGATTGCAGCATTTTCAAGCGAGTCCGAACCATGGACCGAGTTCGCTTCGATGGATTCTGCAAACTGTTTGCGAATGGTGCCTTCCTCGGCATTGGCCGGGTTGGTGGCGCCCATAACTTCGCGGTATTTGGCAACAGCGTTTTCGCCTTCCAGAGCCTGGACGACGACCGGGCCGGAAACCATGAAGTCCACGAGTTCGCCAAAGAACGAACGTTCCTTGTGAACAGCGTAGAAGCCTTCGGCCTGTGCACGGGTCAGAGCGACACGCTTCTGCGCGACGATGCGAAGGCCTGCGTCTTCGATGACGGCATTGATTTTGCCCGTCAGGTTGCGGCGCGTTGCGTCCGGCTTGATGATCGAAAGAGTGCGTTCGATAGCCATTGGTTTCACCTAGCTACTTGTAAAAATTCGTTACCCCCAAGAAGGGACTGCGGAAGATAAAAAAGCCGACGACAAGGCTTCCTTATCATCCGCAGACCCTAAGGTTGGCGCTATATAAACGCCCTTGGTTCGCAACGCAACACATAGTTCGGTCCGCGCAATTCAGACCTGCGCCCCTTGCATCGGGGGTTGAACAGGTGTGAAAAGCCGCCAAATCCCATGAAACTGCGCGCCTTGCCGCCCCATCACGCACGCATTTTGTCCTGTTGGTCCTGTGATCGAGTGTTCATGACAGTTTCAAGAATCCTTGCGTCACGGCCCTCCCTGCCCTATTGAAAGCACAGATTTTCAAACGATTCCCGAACGCGGACCCGAAATGCTGCAAATTACCGACCTGACCTACCGCATTGGCGGCCGTATGATCCTTGATCACGTGACCCTGACCGTACCCGACGGGTACAAACTGGGCCTGATCGGACGTAACGGGGCCGGCAAATCCACGCTTTTGAAACTGATTTCCGGCGAAATCGCATCGGATGGCGGCGATGTATCGCTGTCTAACCGCACCCGCATGGGTGTGGTATCGCAGGAAGCCCCGGCGGGGTCGCGATCCCTGCTTGATACGGTTCTGGATGCCGATACCGAACGTGCGGCCCTTCTGCATGAAGCCGAAAACGTTACTGATCCGAACCGGATCGCCGATATCTATACCCGGCTTGCCGATATCGATGCCCACACCGCAGAAGCCCGCGCGGCATCGATCCTGTCGGGTCTTGGTTTTGATGCCGAAGCCCAGCAACGCCCGTGCGATGATTTTTCCGGCGGCTGGCGGATGCGTGTGGCACTGGCGGCAACCCTGTTCCTGCAACCCGACCTGCTGCTGCTTGACGAGCCGACCAACCACCTTGATCTTGAAGCCACCATCTGGCTTGAAAACTATCTGATCAACTATCCCGGCACGATCATCCTGATCAGTCACGACCGCGACCTTCTGAACAAGGCGGTCAAACATATTGCCCATCTGACCGATGGCAAGGTGACGATGTATGGCGGCAATTACGACAAATTTGCCAAAACGCGCCGCGAACAGATGGAACTGGCGTCCAAGCATTACGAAAAACAGGTCGCCCAGCAAAAACACATCCAGTCCTTCATCGACCGGTTCCGCGCCAAGGCCAGCAAGGCCAAACAGGCGCAAAGCCGTATCAAGATGCTGGAAAAAATGGGACCGGCGATTGCCGTTGTCGAAGACCGCAGCATTTCGTTCGACTTCCCAAGCCCCAAGGAACTGCCACCGCCGCTGATCAATATCCATAACGGCGATGTCGGCTATGAACCCGGCAAACCGGTCTTGCGCAATATCAGCCTGCGCATTGATATGGATGACCGCATCGCGCTTCTGGGTGCCAACGGTAACGGTAAATCGACACTGGCAAAGCTTCTTGCCAACCGGCTTGAACTGATGGCCGGGGAAAAGGTTGCGTCGGGCAAGCTGCGCATCGGTTATTTTGCACAGCATCAGACTGACGAGCTTCGCCCCGATGAAACCCCGTATCAGCATATGGCTGCCCTGATGCCTGATGTGATCGAACACAAGGTCCGGGCCCAGCTTGGCCGCTTTGCGTTTGAAGGCCAGAAAGGCGACACCAAGGTCAAGGACCTTTCGGGTGGGGAAAAGGCGCGTCTGCTGTTTGCGCTGATGACGCTTGATGCCCCGCATATGCTGATCCTTGACGAACCGACCAACCACCTTGATATCGACAGCCGCGATGCGCTGAACCATGCGCTTAATGCCTATGAAGGTGCGGTGATCATCATCAGCCACGATCCCTATCTGATCGAAGCCTGTGCCGATCGCCTGATTCTGGTGGCCGATGGTGCGGTCACCGCCTTTGACGGCGACGTTGCCGAATATCGCCAGTATCTGCTGAACCGGGCGCGTGATGAACGCCGCGCGGACAAGGCAGAAGCCAACGAAAACGGCGAACCGGCACGGCCAGAGGACAAGGGCAACCGAAAGGCGCTCCGCCAGCAGGCTGCCGAAAAGCGCAAGGCCGCCGCCCCCATCAAGCGCGAGATTGAAAACCTTGAAAAGCAGATGGAAAAGCTGACCGCGCGTCGTGACAAAATCAAGGACGAGATGGCCGATCCGACGCTTTACGAGCCTGATAACGCCACCAAACTGACCACCTTGCAAAAAGACCTTGGCAAGATCGAAAACGAACTGGCCGAGATCGAAACCCGCTGGATGGAAAAGCAGGAAGAATACGAACAGAAGGTGGCGTAACCCGCCGCCTTCTGGCGTCTCCCCTGTTTTGACGTCAATCCCGCCCCGCTGCCATCAAGTCGCCGAATTCTCCCCGCAGCTTTTCCCAAGGGCAAAGCAAACAATGCGGGAGACGGACCATGGTTGAACTCATCTATGGGACCGACGGCGCAGATGTGCTTGTCGGAACAGAGCAGGACGATCATATTTTTGGGCGCGCGGGCAGTGATGATATTCGCGGGCTTGGCGGCAATGACCGCTTCTATGAGATCGGACCGGGGAACGATACGCTTGATGGCGGTGCCGGTCATGATCATTTTCATGCAAGTATCGGTGACGACACGCTGCTTGGCGGGTCGGGCAATGACAAACTTGATGGCGGTCCGGGGGCTGATGTCATTGATGGCGGTCCCGGCCGCGATGAAATTCGATTTTCCTATTCAAATGACTCGGCCAAGGAAGGCGTCATCGTCAATCTTGCCACCGGCATTGGTGTGGGCGGCGATGCGGATGGCGACCGTTACAGCAACATCGAAGATATCCGCGCATCACGCTATGGCGACATTCTGATCGGGGATGACGGCAACAACACCTTTTACCAAACCTATAACGGTGCTGGCGAAGGCGACATCATGATGGGCGGCGGCGGAGACGATACTTTCTATGCCACCCACAGCTCCGCTTTTTCCGAGGATATCGCAAGCTACTTTATCGGCGGCGAAGGCATTGACACCATCAGCTACATCGCCGGTTGGGGCAATGATGCGCCCTATGGTGAATATGGTCCGCAACCGGTGATCAATCTTGAAACCGGATCGGGCCGCACCGGCGATCATTTCGTCAGTATCGAAAATGTCGATGGCAGCAATCAAAGCGACCTGATCATCGGCGATGATAACGATAACCGCCTGATCGGCAACAAGGGCGGCGATACCATCTATGGCCGCGATGGCGACGACGTCATTGTCGGCGAAAACATCCATGGCGAAGCCGGAAATGATACGCTCACCGGCGAATGGTATGATGTCTCGCTTTATGGCGGCGACGGCCATGACATACTTGATGCCGGCCCCATCGCCCATGAAGCCTTCTCCGACAACATCCTCTCGGGCGGCGGCGGCAATGACTGGCTTCAGGGCAATATCGGCGACGATACTTTCGTCTTCGACGCCGAAGCCTCCAGCCGGGATCGTGTGGTTGATTTCGAAAGCGGCAATGACGGCGATACCCTGCTCCTCACCGCTGATCTTCAGGCCAGATCGGGCATTACCGATTTCGACAGCCTGCTTGATCATGCGACTGAAACCGATGGCGGTGATCTTTACATCGATTTCAGCAACGGCGATCCATGGACCTTTGGGGTGATTATCGAAGACATCACCAAGGACGACCTGACACCCGACAATGTCGAGTTCGGCTAGGCCCCGCCCCCGAAACACCAAAGGCCGTCCGGTTTATCGCAAGGCGGCCTTTTTCTTCGGCATTTCCCGTTTCTGATCTTGTCCGTCAGGTTGCAGCTGGTTGATAGATCCCTGGCACGAAATAGCTGTATCGCTTTCGAACTGTTCGGAGTACCGATCAACAAGGTGATCGCGAATGTTGCCGGTTAACCAAACCCTTCAGGCGATTTGGTCAAATCCTTGCGCCTGATGCGTCAAAACCAATTCCCAATGCCAATAACCAGCGACCGAAACCGTCCGGAAAGGATGACACAGCAAGCTATTGTCAAACCATAAGAACTTGCAAAAAATATATCCCTAATGTAGAAAAAACAACAATCACATCAATCATTGATTTAGTCCGGGCGCAAAAGTGCGGGCGATTAATTGTACCAATTTATCGTTCTGCCATTAATGCGAAAGAGTCCCCGGATTGACAAAACTGAAACCGGTTCCCGTATCAAACTTTGACACCAATGATATCGAGCCACGTCATCGTTTTGACGCATGGCAGGAAAATATCGGTATCTTTTTTGATGTAACGATGTCCGATCATGAATGTCATCTCACGAATTTTTTTGCACAGATCGATGTTTACGACCTTCAGGAAACGGTTTTTGGTGTCACCAGATCACAAGCCCAGCAATTTTCACGGCATCCCCGCCGAGTGATCGATGATGATATGGACCACATTCTGGTTCAGCTTTTTCTGCAGGGCGGCGGCCTTACCAAAGAGAATGAGCGCATTGTCGCGGGCGACATGCTTATCATCGATCTTTCTTACCCCCACGACATGATCACGGGTGATTTTGAAAACCTTACGCTTGTTCTGCCACGGGAATTGCGACCAGATATATCGGATATTCTCGCGCCACTGCATGGACTGAAGCTTTCCAAGGACAATCCGATGGTCCGCTTCATGGCCACTGGTTTTCAGAATCTTTGGAAGAACATTCCTGACATGACAACTCAACAAGCTGTTAGTGCCGTGCAAGGAACTCTCGGCCTGATGCAAGGATGCTTGCTGTGCGAAGGCCTGCTTCCCGAGGAAATTGACGCGCCAACAACAGTTGCCCTTGCAAAGGTCATCTACCGCTATATTGATGCCAACCTTGCCGAAAACATCACGCCAGCAAGCCTTGCCCTGACCTTTCGAATGTCAAGAACACATATCTATCGCATTTTTGCCCCGCATGGCGGGGTCGCAAATTATCTTTGGGATCGCCGTTTGCAGCGGAGCTTTCAATTGCTGTCGCAACAGCGTTACAGCCACAAGAACATTGGCAGCATTGCCTTTGAATGCGGTTTTAACAGTGAGTCCCATTTTAGCCGCGCATTCCGCGCCAAATTCCATTCAACACCAAGTCAGACCCGTGCCGATGCCGTGAACGCCCAATTGCATCATCACGGCAAAGCCACAACGTCAACCGGCTACGCCGCAGGGTTGCCAAACTGGGTGCGGCGGCTTTAGAACCGGTATTCCAGCCCCAGATAGCCTGAAGCAGTGCGTTCGTCGCCAGTTGCAAGCCCCAGTTCCATGTCTGCGACAACCGTCATCCGCCGGTCCACGTCATAGCGCATATTGCCCCCGACATATCCCCCGTACGAGGACGTATCACCGGTTCCCTGATAGCGTAAAACCGGACCGTTGCCGAGCCCGACATCAACGCTGTCACGCCCGAAATAGCTGTATTTCATCCCGCCGCGCAGTTCCATCTCGCCCCGGCCATCTGCAAGCGCCTGACGGGCTGCCAATTGCAAACGGCCATTGATCACATCCACACCATGCCCCTTAACCCGAAGATTGGATGATGTCGTGCCGGTTTCGGTGTATTCACCGTAATAGCCATAGGTGTAATTAACCTCGGCCGATGGCCGCAATTCAATCCCGCCGCCGATGTCAATCGACCGGACCACCGCCAGTGACGGACTGATATAGACACTGTTGTAATCTGATTGTGCGGTTTCCTCGCCGGTCAGGTTATCGACCACAAGACGTTTATCCTGATGGCGTTGATAGCCGACGACCAACGCCCCGTCGATAGCCCAGTCGCCAACCACATATTCACCATATCCGCCGACAAAAAAGCCGTTGCTGTCACTTTCGACCGATGCCTCGTCGGTTTTCATCCCTGCAACGGACGCCCCGCCAAACACACCGATACTGTGGTCATCAATCGGCTTTTCATATCCGCCGATCACGCCACCAACCCGGCTGCGATAGCCCAAATTCGCCCCGTCATCGCCGCGTTTTTTGTACCCACCAAAAACATGTCCCCAGACAAAGGGCATCTGCGGCGCATATAACATACCCGGTTCAAGTTCGCTGGCCGCGACCACAACCGATTGCGGTTTGTTTGATCGTGCCAGTTGCTGGCTGACCGCCTGATGAATGCCGGCTGCCGTCGTTCCCAGCGCCGCCCGATTGGCAGCAAGACCTGTCGGATCTGCGATCACCACCGTCGATCCACTTTGCCGGACAAGCCCCTCACCGCCAGCCGATGTATTCACCGTACCGGCATTGCTGATGCTCAGGGTCGATGACCGCGCCCCGGCCGATGTATCGATATTGACCACATTGGTGCCTGCACCAAGATTAATCGTCCCGACAATCGTCGCACCTGGCTTGATGTTCAGGGTCTGGTTGCTCGACCCCACAATCGCCTCGGTCGCCGACCCGGTCGCGATCACCTTCCCGCTGACATTGATCGTCCCGTTGGCCCCTGTGGATCTGATCCCGGCAAGTCCTGCACCCGATACGGTGACGGTTCCGCCGTCACTGACCGTAAGGGTGTTGCCGCTACCGGTTGATCGTATTCCGTCGGCATTCGTGCTGGTAATCGCACCGCTATTGACAAGTGTCGAATTATTTCCGTCGCTCCGCATGCCCTCGCCATCGCTGCCGCTTGTGGTAATCGTACCGCTATTGACAGCTGTTACGCCATTCCCGTCAGCGTACATGCCACGGGAACGAACTCCGCTTGTCGTGATTGTACCGCTATTGGAAAGTGTCGAACCGCTATTGGTGCTTCCGATGCCATAGGAATCTGTTCCGCTTGTCGCAATCGTACCGCTATTAACGAGTGTCGAATTGGCGTTGGCGCTGTTTAGACCGTACGAACCATCTCCGCTTGTCGTAAGCGTGCCGTTATTGACAAGTGTCGAATTGGTTCCGGTGCCATTTATGGCATGGGCATTCGCACCGCCTGTCGTAAGCGTGCCATTGTTGAAAAATTTAGAACCCGGCCCGAAACTGGCCATTCCGTAACCGCTCGCTGCGTCTGTCCGAATTGTACCGTTATTAACAAACTGCGCATTTCTAGCCCCCCCATCACCAAATATGCCCACGCGCCCGCCACCCACCGTCGTGATCGTGCCGTTATTGGTTACACGCACGCCGTCTGCGCTAACAGTGATGGCGGCGCTATTCGCCGGCGTCGTAACATTGAGAACCCCGCCCTGCTCGATCAATCCGGTTTCCCCGACGCTCAGGGTTTTGGCAACCGTATCGGTGACACCGCCAGAAACGGTAAAATCTGCGGCCTGCGCCGCATGACCCGATAATGCGGCACCAACAAACGCCAAGGGAACTACCCGTCGACGTAACAATCTGAATCCCTTAGCCATTTATCCCCCCAATGATGCCGGAGAGAATAACACGCCTAAGATTTTTGTTTTGACTGAGCATCCCAAATTATTGTTACGAGCGTACAGAACGACATGCTTTGATCCGAAACCAGTCCTGACTTTGGCTGGGCATTGATGCGCCAATAATTCGGTGAGCAACGCATTTAAAGACAAAGCTTTATTCTCAGGCTTCGTCGCGATTTCACCTGCCCTGATCCAGAAAAACGAAAGGCCGCCCGATTATGACAGGGCGGCCTTTGTTCTGTTCAGGTTGCGGAGGGCTGATTGACCCTGGCCGAAAGGGCCGCGTGGCTTTCCACCCGTTCGGAATACCGATCGACAAGGTGATCGCGAATATCGCGGGTTAACAGCGTGAACTTCACCAGTTCTTCCATCACATCGACAATCCGGTCGTAATAGGGGGACGGCTTCATGCGCCCCGCCTCATCAAACTCGTTCCATGCCTTGGCAACCGATGACTGATTGGGAATGGTCAATAACCGCATCCAGCGCCCCAGAATGCGCAACTGATTGACCGTGTTAAAGCTTTGGCTGCCGCCGCACACCTGCATCACGGCCAATGTCTTGCCCTGCGTCGGGCGCACCGCGCCAAGCGAAAGCGGTATCCAGTCGATCTGGCTTTTCATAAGGCCGGTCATCGCCCCATGCCGCTCGGGCGAGGACCACACCATCCCCTCGCACCAGCTTACAAGATCGCGAAGCTCCGCCACTTTGGGATGATCGGCACCGGTTTCGTCGACCAGGGGCAGGCCTGCGGGGTTGAATATCCTGACCTCTGCACCAAACCGGGTCAGGATGCGCGCGGCTTCCTCGGCGGCGAAACGCGAAAAGCTGCGTTCACGAAGCGAGCCATAAAGCACCAATATGCGCGGCGCATGGGTACTGTGTGCCTTGGGGAACAATGCCGCAGCCGGGATCGGTGCGAACTGTTCGTCCTGAATATTGGGGGTATCAGCCAACGCGCGCTCCTTTCTCGTTTAAAATCATTTCGCCGTCTTCCTTGTAAAGCGGCCCGGCCGGCAGGTGATCGAGCAGATCAAGTACCGTTTCGGATGGGCGACACAACCGAACCCCTTTGGGCGATGCCACAATCGGCCGGTTGACCAGAACCGGGTGTGCCAGCATCGCCGCGATCAGGGCATCGTCCGATATCGCGTCATCAAGCAAGCCCAATTCTGCGGCGGGTGATCTGGTCGTGCGCAATGCCGTGCGCGGCGTCAGGTCGGCAGCGGCAAAAAGAGCGATAAGCTGCGGTCGGGTCCAGCCTTCTTTCAGATATTCGATCACCTGATAGGGATCGCCGGATTTCTCGATGATATCGAGGACATTGCGCGATGTGCCGCAATCCGGATTGTGGTGGACAACGATCATGGCAGAACCTTATGAAACCTTGTTTTGTGCTTCGGGGAAATGGGCGCGTGTCCGGTTGGCAAAAGCCACCAGCGACAGCATCACCGGCACCTCGACCAGAACACCCACCACGGTTGCCAATGCCGCCCCGGAATTCAGGCCAAACAGACTGATCGCCACCGCAACCGCCAGTTCGAAAAAGTTTGATGTCCCGATCATCGCGCAGGGGGCAGCCATCCGATGCGGAATACGCAGCAGGAACGCCGCCCCATAGGCCAGCGCGAAAATCCCGTAGCTTTGAATGAGGATCGGCACCGCAATCAGGAAAATCACCAGGGGCTGTCGCAGGATCACATCGCCCTGAAGCCCGAACAGAATGGCGACCGTCGCAATCAGGCCAAGGATCGACCATGGCTTGACCCGGGCGGAAAATCTTTCGATTGCGTCCTTTGATCCCAGGATCCGGCGCGTTAGCAACCCGGCCAGAAGCGGCAGAACCACATAAAGCACGGTTGCCAGAACCAGTGTTTCCCAAGGAACGGCAATGTCGGTCACGCCGAGCAACAATGCGACAATCGGCGCGAATGCCACGACCATGATCAGATCATTGACCGATACCTGCACCAGCGTGTAGGTCGCATCGCCCCGCGTCAGTTGCGACCAGACAAACACCATCGCCGTGCACGGTGCCGCCCCCAGAAGGATCAGACCGGCGACATATTGCGCGGCGTCAGCTGGTGCGATCCAGGGGGCAAAAACATGTTCGAAAAACACCACCGCCAGAAACGCCATGGTGAACGGCTTGATCAGCCAGTTGACCACCAGCGTCACCAGAAGCCCCTTGGGCTGACGGGCCACCCCGGCCACGGCGGCGAAATCAACCCCGACCATCATCGGATAGACCATCGCCCAGATCAGGACGGCGACCACAAGATTGATCGACGCCACCTCGCTTGCGGCAATCGCATCGACAAGCCCCGGGGCAACCACGCCGATCACAACCCCGCCAATCATGGCAAGCCCGACCCAAAGGGTCAGAAACCGTTCGAACACGCCAAGTTTGCCACTATCGGCACTGCAATCGGCACCATTGTTTGCGCGATTATTCTCTGTCATCGGAATTCCCTGTGATCGCTGTGGGCGCTGTGGGCGCTGTGATTATCGGCAGGTTTTGTTCAACATCGGCAGACAGATATCCTCCCGCCCGCCACAACAATCTTCCATCAGAAACACCAGAAGATCGCGCATCGTGCCGATCTCGGCAAAATAGCGGATCGCCCGCCCTTCGCGCACCGACCGAACCAATCCGGCGGTCGACAGGATGTTCAGATTGTTCGAAAGCGTATTGGCGCGAATATCAAGTGCTGCGGCAATATCCCCGGCAATCATGCCTTCCGGTTCCGCCTTGATCAGCAGCCGGAAAATATCAAGCCGAACATCATGCGCCAGCGCCGATAATGCGTTTAAGGTATCTATCTTTTCCATAATTCATGAAATATCGAATTATAAAGATAAGCGCAATGGAAAATATGCGCAAATCACGATCAGGTTCCCGTGACCTGCCCCCACCCCGAACTGGCACAGTTTCAAAACTGGCTCAAGTCAGCTCTTTCAATCCTGTCGGTGTCTTGATCTGCGCCCGATAACGGACGTCGGCCCCCTGAATGATCGCAGGTGGACGATCAATGGAAAGTTCGCGATAGAGTGCCTCGACGAACGCAGGGTCGGGATGCTCCATCCTCATCGAAACAAGGCGCGCGCCCAAATCGGGGATTTCCGCCATTGATGTCGGGTCACCCTGATGATCAATGATCGATGGTGCAGCACCATCCAGCGGTAACGAGCCATCAGCAGGAATGGCAAAGGCAAAAGTCGGGTCCGTTGTCGGCAAAAGCACCTTTTCGCCAAAAATCGCGCCATGGGCTGAAACAACGGTATCAATGGATTTTGTCGCGGCAACCCAGCCCCGCAAACGACGGCCTTCTTCCCAATCCGATCTGATCTTGCGCTGATTATCCAATCCGAACCATCGCGCCCTGCCCGGCGTGATACCGTCCGGGTCCAGCGCCACGATTTCCAGATAGACATTGTTACCAAGCTGAAGCCGGTGATTATGCGTGCCCATATAACCATGACGCGTCCCGAACGGCACATCAAGATCAAGACACGCCCGGACATGCGCCACACCGTCGGCCAGCGTCGGCGCAATAACAGTAATATGGTCAAGTTTCAGCATGCTTGGGGAAAACTCCAATGCCACCCGATGCATGCATTTGATCCAATCTGAAACGAAAAGTAAATGCAACGTCGAACACAGAATCACCCACCATCCTGACATGAGCCTGTCAGGAGCGCCCTGCTAGTTTACCCCTGCCGATCAAGCCGTTCGGCGGATAAATTACGAGCGCCCCATGACATATGCTGAAAATCTCTGGCTGTTCTTTGTTCTGCTGTCGGGCATCATCATTGTGCCCGGCATGGATATGTTTTTCGTGATTGCCAATTCCCTGACCGGGGGCAAACGCGCAGGGTTGTCGGCCACCGCCGGGATCATGCTGGGCGGGGTGTATCACACGCTGCTGGGTGCCATCGGCATCAGCGCCCTTCTGGCCGTTGCACCATGGCTTTTGAATGTCATGCTGTTTGCCGGGGCGGCCTATATGGTCTGGATCGGCATTACGCTGTTGCGCAGCGCCATCACGGTGGAACGCATCCGGGCGGCCAGAACCGCGTCGCTTTGGATCGCGTTTCGCCAGGGCATGATCACCTGCATGCTTAATCCCAAGGCCTATCTGTTCATTTTTGCGGTTTATCCGCAATTCATCCGCCCGCATTACGGGCCGCTTTGGTCGCAGGCGCTGATCATGGGGATCATGACGGCCGCCGTACAGCTTGCGGTTTATGGCGCGCTTGCCCTTGCGGCCGGGACCAGCCGCAACCTGATTACCGGCAATCCGGTGGCAACGATTTTCATCGGGCGGACGGCGGGTTTGCTGTTTATCGGTGTTGCCCTTCTGACCGCGTGGCAGGGGATGGTGACAACCGGGATCAACTTTTGATTGACAGGGCGGTGTGGCCTGATCAATACTTAACTTCATGGTTAAGTATCAAGAAGCCGAACTGAACGACATCTTTGCCGCCCTTGCCGATCCAACCCGCCGTGCGCTTCTGGCCCGGCTGGAGACGGAAGAAAACCTGTCGGTCAGTGAGCTGGCGCGACCGTTTCACGTTTCGTTGCCGGCGGTGATGAAACATCTGGATGTTCTGTCCGATGCCGGGCTGATTGCGCGGCAGAAGACCGGACGGACGGTCAATGTGCGCCTGAATGCCGAACCGATGGAGCACGCCATGGAATGGCTGGCCCGCTATCAGCGCTTCTGGTCGCATAAACTCGATCAGCTTGCCGCCTTCCTTGAACAAGAAGACGACGACGCCACCAAAACCGAAAAGCAGCAGGATTAGGGACTGATGCCCGATACAATACCAGACAAGCCGAGCCTGATGATCCGGCGCCGGATTGCCGCCCCACCGGCAAAGGTTTACGCCGCATGGACCCAGCCCGAAAAACTCGCCAGATGGTGGGGACCAGAAGGTTGCGAGATGATTGATGCCAGCATCGACGCAAAAATCGGCGGCACCTTTCGCATCCGTTTCAAGGAACCGGGGCCCGATGGTGAAATCCACGATGTCAGCGGCACCTATGATGCGGTTGAAACCGATGCAAAGCTGTCCTTTTCCTGGCAATGGATCACAATGCCCGAACGCAAATCGCATGTGACCCTGACCATTATGGCCGAGGATCGCGGGGCGGCGACCATATTAACCCTCCATCACACGCAGTTCTTTGACGAGGCTGCGCGTGATGGACATCAGGAAGGATGGAGCAGCGCCCTCGACAAGCTCGAAGTCTGTTGCACTTAGGGTTGCACCTCTGAATGAATTTGCCCCGATTTCCGTCTTGACCTCAACCACGGTTAAGGTCCCAACATCGCCCCGAATAACAACCGCAGCATAAATTCCGCGATGCCCCAATCCATTGCGGCCTGCGCCACCATAAGAAATACTGGAAACACAAGACATGAGCGCCCCGAATACCCCCGTCGCGTCACCAACCGACGATACCGCCCAGACCGACAACAAGGCCACCCGCCGCGAATGGATCGGCCTTCTGGTGCTGACCCTGCCGTGCCTTCTGATCGCGATGGATATGACGGTTCTGCATCTTGCCGTACCGGCCCTGACCGCAAGCCTTAACCCGACAAGTGACCAGTTGCTGTGGATTGTCGATATCTATGGCTTTTTCATTGCCGGGTCGCTGATCACCATGGGGACACTGGGTGACCGGATCGGTCGGCGCAAATTGCTGATGATCGGCGGTGGCTGCTTTGGCGCGGCCTCCGTGCTGGCGGCCTTTTCCGATACGCCCGAAATGCTGATTTTTGCGCGTGGGGTTCTGGGCATTGCCGGGGCGACGCTTATGCCCTCTACCCTGTCGCTGATCCGTTCGATGTTTCACAATGACAAGGAACGGTCCTTTGCCATTGCCGCATGGATGACAACCTTTATGGTCGGCACGGCTGCCGGGCCGCTTCTGGGCGGACTTGTTCTCAGCTATTTCTGGTGGGGGGCTGTTTTCCTGCTCAATGTGCCCGTGATGGGACTTTTGCTGATTGTTGCTCCGATCCTGCTTCCGGAACACAAGGCCAAAAGCTTTGGCCGGCTTGACCTGTTCAGTGCCGCGCTTTCGCTTGGCTCGGTGCTGGCAATCATTTACGGGGTCAAGGTCGTTGCTGCCTATGGCTTTGGCAGTGATGCCCTTTCTGCCCTTGTCTTTGGCCTGCTGGGTGCATGGGTTTTCATCCGCCGTCAGCGCAAGCTTGCCGATCCGCTGCTGGATCTTGATCTGCTCAAACAGAAGACCATCGCACTTCCCATCGTCATTCAGACCGCGGTGATCTTTGCCGGGATGGCTTATTTCCTGTTCCTGTCCCAGGCCCTGCAACTGGTCATCGGCCTTACCCCGATCCAGGCCGGGCTTTCGATGTTGCCCGCAACTGTCGCCGGTATTGTCGGCTCGATGGGGGCGCCGGTCCTTATGGGCCGGTTCAAACCGGGACAGGTGATGACCGGTGCCCTGATCCTGACCGCGGCTGGCTTTGGCATGCTGTCATGGCCGGGCAGCGTCGTCAGCCTTTATGTCCTAGTGGCTGGTGCGACGATCTTCTCGCTTGGCATTACGCCGGTTGCGATGATCTGTACGGATATGGTGGTGGCATCGGCCCCGTCTGATCGGGCCGGGTCGGCCGCCGCGATGTCGGAAACAAGTGCGGAGCTTGGCGGGGCACTTGGCATTGCCATTCTGGGCAGTGTCGGCACCGCGATCTATCGCGATGTCATGATCGAAGCCGTACCGACCGGCATCGGGAACGAGGCCGCAGACGCCATCCGCAGCACCCTTGGCGGGGCGGTCAATGCGCTGCATGATCTGCCTGCGGCAATATCATCGGATATTTTGCCACTGGCGCGCGCGGCCTTTACGGACGGTTTACAGGTTATTTCGATTATCTGCACAATTTTGATGGTTTTATCGGCGATTGGCACCCTGTTCGCGTTGCGCGATGTGCATTGTGACACAAATAACGATGATGGGACCGATGGGGTAAATGGCGATACCCCTTACGACCCGGCCATCAAACAGGCGGCCTGCGCCACCGGAAATGTGGAGTAATCACAATGCGAAGTCCGGAACTCCTCGCAAGACTTGAAAGCAAGCGTTTCATCCTGCGCGATTTCACGCCCTCGGATCGGGCGGCGTTTGTCGCCTATCAGATGGATGAACGGTATCGCGCCCTTTACGCTACTGCTGATAACGACAGCACGCGCGCCAGCAGCAATGCGCTGTTTGACCGGTTCCTTGCATGGCAGGAAGAACAGCCGCGGCGCAATTTCCAGGTCGGGATTTTTGATAAATCGTCCGGTGATCTTCTGGGCTGTGTCGGCCTGCGTGGCAAGGACCTGCCGGTAGATACCGCGATTTTCGGGATCGAGCTGTCGCCGACCCATTGGGGGCGTTACCGCGCCGCCATCGAGGCCAGCACGATGATGATCGCCTTTGGTTTCCGCGAGCTTGATCTTGCGTCGATCATGGGCGTTACGGCCAGCGACAATAAACGCATTGCCCGTCTGGCTGACTGGTTCGGGGCCGAAGTCGTGGCAGAACGCCATGGGTCGGAAAATTCCCCCGAATTTACCACCGAATGGACCACCGAATGCGGAACCGCAAAGGTCGACTGGTCGCTTAAACGCAATCTCTGGGACCATGGTACACCCGGTGCGTCACGTCGTACCGACAACTTTGCCTATGCCAACTGCAATCACAAAACCGGCACTGCCGCTGAGATGCAAAAACAGGCCTGCGAGGGAATGTAAGTCAGATCCGATTGGACGGACATATTGCCGGTAAAACGGTCTTGCCCCCTGATCGGTGCCTGATGCCTGCCTGAATTGCCCACCCATTTCCCGGACGACACGTAATTGCATTGCCTTTTGATCAGCGCGCCAACCGATCAACAAGGAGAATATGATGAAACGCCCCGAAATCGTCTCTCGTGCGGAATGGCTTGATGCCCGCAAGGCGCATCTTGCAAGGGAAAAGGAACATATGCGTGCCTATGACCGCCTGTGCGAGGAACGCCGTGCCCTGCCATGGGTGCGGGTGGACAAGGATTATGTCTTTGACACGCCCGATGGTCAGAAATCGCTCGCCGATCTGTTTGATGGCCGCAACCAGTTAATCGTCTATCACTTCATGTTTGGCCCCGGCTGGAAAGAGGGCTGTGTCGGTTGTTCGTTTCTGGCCGATCACTTTGACGGTGCCAACCTGCATCTCAAACATCATGACGTGACACTCGCGGTCGTTTCGCGGGCCCCGCTTGCGGAATTTCAGGATTTCAAGAAACGGATGGGCTGGAACTTCCCCTGGTTTTCTTCGGCGGGATCAGATTTCAATTACGATTTCGATGCGTCGTTTCGCCCTGATGACGTCAAGGCCGGCAAGGCGACCTATAACTACGCGCCCTATACCGGCAAGATGGAAGACCTTCACGGCGAAAGCGTCTTTGTCCGTGATCCCGACAGCGGCGAGATTTTCCACACCTATTCCAGTTACGCCCGCGCCGGTGATGCCCTGATCGGGGCGCACGCCTTCCTTGACATGACGCCCTTTGGCCGTAACGAGGACGGGGTGATGGACTGGGTCAAGCTGCATGATCAGTACGAGGAATACCAACCCGTGCATTCCTGCTGTCACTGATCAGGCTGTTCTGACATTTGCTTTACGGGTATTGCCTCCCCCTTGTCGGTGTTGCGGGGCAATACCCATAAATATCCCTCTGCCGCGGCCAAACGGGCGCAATCCTATACACTCCTGTAAAGACAAGACAATTCGCTTTTTCGCGCTATGATGGCGGAAATAATCGCGGATAAAAATCCGCCCCCGCACGAGCAATGCGAAAAAGAGGATTACATGGAGCTGTTTTTCACAGGTGTCTTCAGCCTGACCATATTGGTTGGGGCGATCATGGGCATCATCGCTTTTTTCCGGATACGCGGTTTCAAACAGAAACTGCAAATGCTGGAACAACAGATCGGGCTTTTGAAAGCCGGTCTGCCGGTGCCTCCGGCTCCTTCGGTCACACCTGCTGCGGTGCCACCGGATAAAACGGCAAAAACCGATCTGGTCGATCCGGTCGATCCGGCCAAACCGGCCAGGACCGACACACCCGCCCACCCAGCAAAACCGGCGGCGGTCGCGCCAAGACCACAACGCACCGTGCCGCAAGCAGCCCCCAAACGCGCCATCGGCTTTGAAGAAAAGATCGGCACGCGCTGGGCGGTGTGGATTGGCGGCATCGCGCTGGTGTTTGGCGGCATTTTCCTTGTGCATTATTCCATTGAGGCCGGTTTGCTCAGCCCGCTGGTGCGCATTCTGCTTGCGGCCCTGTTTGCCGCGGCCCTGTTTGGCAGTGGCGAATATCTTCGCCGTCAGCCCGCCCTGCTTGCGGCCAAGACCGGCAATAATGCCGGTTATATTCCGGGCATTCTGACCCTTGCGGGGACAACAACGGCCTTTGCCACGGTTTTTTCGGCCCATATGCTTTATGGCATGATCGGCCCGGCGATGGCCTTTGTCCTGATGGCGCTTGTGGCGCTGGGTACGCTCGCACTTTCGCTTTTGCAGGGGCCATTGGTGGCATCGACCGGGCTTCTGGCCAGTTACATCGTGCCGTTTATGGTGCAGTCGGGTGAACCCGCCCCCTGGGTTCTGGCCTTTTACGGTTTGATCATCACGGCGGGCAGCTATGGGATTGCGCGATTGCGTGGCTGGCACTGGTTTGCCATGACAACCGCGATTGCGGGTTTTGTCTGGGGCCATCTTCTGGCCTTTGCCGCCCCGTCCGATATGGGGGCGTCGCTTGCGGTTTATGATATTGCCATTCTGCTGGCCGCGATTGCGACCTATGCCATTGGCATTTACCCCCGCGATCCTGCCCGCATTCCCGAACGCATCGACTGGAAATCGTCGCTTATGGTCGCCGGGAATGGCTGGCTTGTGATTTATCTGCTTCATCACAGCGGGTTTGATGCGACCGGCACCGCGACCCTGATGATCATGCTGGCCCTGCTGCTGGCGACGGCGGCCCTGTTCCCGGTTCTGGGGCCGGTTGCACTCGGTGCGCCAGTATTGGTACTGATTGGCTATCTGGGTTGGGATATCCGTCTTTCCATCGATCCGCTGCTATATGATCAGCCAATCATCACCGATGCGATTGATAAATTTTCCGTCCTGCCCGATACGCAATCCTTCCTTCTGACCGGGCTTGGGCTTGGCCTGATTCTTGGTCTTGGTGGCTTTGCCGGGGCGGTATTTTCCACCGCCCGCCTGTTTATGGCGGTTGCCGGGGTGTCGGGCCCGATCGGGCTGTTCCTGATTGCGCTCTGGCGTAGTGATATTCTTGATGTCGATATGTTCTTTGGCGGTTTTGCCCTTGCACTGGCGGCAGGGTTCCTTGGTGCCTTAAGCATCATCGACCGCAGAATGCCCGCCACCGCACATGGCCGGGATGGGGCGCTTGCCACCTATACGGTGGGCACCATCGGCATGATAGCCACCGCGATGTTCATCCTGCTGGGGGATGGCTGGCTGCCGCTGGGGCTTGCCGCCCTTGCGGTTGCGACCGTTTGGGTTGGCGGGCGCTGGCCCCTGCCGGGGCTTGCCAAGACGGCGATTGGCATTGCCGGTCTGGTTCTTGTGACGATCTTCTGGCAGCCGACCATTGTTCCCGCTGATCAGCTTGGCACCACACCGGTTTTCAATGCATTGCTGTGGGGCTATGGCGGTCCGGCGATGGCATTCTGGGCCTGCGTCTGGATGCTTCGCCAATCGGGTGATGTGCGCCATCGTCTTGTTTTCGAAGGACTTGCGATTTTCACAAGCCTTGCGACCGGTGCGGTGATCCTGCATCACGCCACCAATCAGGGTATTTTCCATACCGTGCCCGATACCCTGATGGAATGGAGCCTTCAATCCCTTCTGGCGCTTTCGGCGGCAATCGGTTTGCAGCGGCTTGACCGGTCGCTGGCAAGCCCGGTGATGTCCCGGTGCATTCTGGGGCTTGGTTTTGCCGGGTTCTTCATGCTCGGCATGCTGAACCTGCTGTTGCTCAACCCGTTGATGAGTGGCGAGTTTGTCGGCAATGGCCTGTTCTTTAACCTGCTGCTTTCGGCCTATCTGCTGCCCGCGATCCTGACCGGCCTTCTGGCGACCCGGCTTTCGGGGGGCAAACCGGAAAGCTATCGCCGGACGGCGGGGGTTCTGTCGATCCTGCTGGCTTTTTGCTGGATCACCTTTGAAATCCGCCATTTCTTCCACGGCGGTTATATCGGCATGTATCAGCCCTGGACATCGCCGGAACTTTACAGCTATTCCGCGGCGTGGCTGGGCTTTGGGATTGCGCTTTTGGCCTATGGGTTGTGGCGTGGATCGCTGCATGTCCGCATGGCATCGGCGGCCTTTGTCTTTATGGCGGTTGCCAAGGCGTTCCTGTTTGATATGTCGGGCCTTGAAGGCATCTGGCGGGCGCTGTCCTTTATCGGGCTTGGCGTCGTTCTGATCTGTATCGGGTTGTTCTATCAGCGCCTTTTGGCACGCCAAAACGGCACCAGCCCCGAAAACGATCATGAGAACGGGAAAATCGCCGAAAATGCGCCGCCAGAGCCACCAAAAGGAAATCAGGACTAAACCGGTTTTTATGTCTGAGAGGATCAGAAACCGGGTGTCGTACACGATCAGCGATATGGTTGAACCGCGTTAAATCGTGCATATGCCTGCACATAACAAAAGCGCCCGCGCTCTGATCCGAGCGCGGGCGCAATTTTTTATGAATAATCGCGGGGATTATTCAGAAATTTTGAAAACCGGCAGGACCGAGCCTTCATATTTGGTTTCGATGAATTCACGGATCGCATCATCGTGATAGGATTCAACCAGCGTTTTGACCCACGGCGCGTCTTTGTCCTGGGTGCGGGTGACAATCACGTTGGCGTACGGGCTGTCATTGCCTTCAATCGCGATTGAATCCTTGATCGGGTTCAGACCGGCTTCAAGCGCGTAGTTGGTGTTGATCGCCGAGGCATCGAGATCAGCCAGCGAACGCGGAAGCTGTGCCGCATCAAGTTCGACAAATTTGATGTTTTTCGGGTTTTCGATGACATCAAGCGGGCTGACGACAAGGCCAACCGCCGGATCAACCTTGATCAGGCCTTCGGACTGAAGGACCAGAAGCGCACGACCGCCATTGGTCGGGTCGTTCGGAATCCCGACTTCGGCACCGTCTTTAAGCTCGCTCAGATCCTTGATCTTGTCCGAATAGATGCCCATCGGGGTCAGGATGTTATAGCCGACCACCGAAAGGTCATAACCGCGATCCTTGATCTGGTTATCAAGATAGGGCTTGTGCTGGAAGCTGTTGGCCTGAAGGTCGCCATCATCAAGCGCCTGGTTGGGAATGACATAGTCCGAGAAGCTGACGATTTCGATATCAAGGCCCTTTGTCGCCGCCACTTTGACGACTTCTTCCATGACTTCTTCGTGCGCACCGGGGGTAACGCCGATCTTGATTTTCTCGTTCGCCAGTGCCTGCCCGGTCAGGGCGGCGGTCAGAACGGCAGCAGCCGTCAGTTTAAGCAGAAACCGCATGGTAAAACTCCTTGTTTACTGTGGTGTTTTGCGGGAATTCAAAGAAGATAAAGAAACGAAAACGGGTTCAGATATTGCGCTTGTCCGCCTTGCGCGCCATCCAGTCGCCAAGGCTTTGCACCATCTGCACCACCACAATCAGGGTTATGACAACCGCCGCCATCACATCGGGGCGGAAACGCTGATAACCATAGCGAATGCCAAGATCGCCAAGGCCACCGGCACCCACCGCGCCAACCATCGCCGAATACCCGATCAGGGTGACCGCGGTTAAGGTCAGGCCGTGAATGATGCCGGGCAATGCTTCGGGCAGCAGCACCTTGGTCACCACCTGGAACGGGCGGGCGCCCATCGCCTGGGCAGCTTCGACAAGGCCACCATCGACTTCGCGGATCGCACCTTCGATGATACGGGCAATGAACGGAATGGCCGCAACGGTCAGTGGCACGATAGCCGCCGACGTACCAATCGATGTCCCGACAATCAGGCGGGTGAACGGAATGATCGCGACGGCCAGAATGATGAAGGGCACGGATCGGGTCGCATTGACAATCGGACCGATGGATTTCTGAAACAGCGGGGCTTCGAACAGTTCACCCCGGCCAGACGTCGCCAGCAAAACGCCAAGCGGCAGACCAAACGCCGTGCCAAGTGCAAGGGCGGATATCACCATCGCAAAGGTTTCAAGCGTTGCTTGAAGCAGGATCGGTGCAAGTGTTGCAAACATGATTAAGCCTCCTGCCCGGTGGTTGTATCGACAGTCGCGTTCGCAGCCGCATTCGGCCGCGCCGGGTAATCAAGGAATTCATCGGCCAGAAGCGATTGCGTCGTGGCGTGGGTCGGATTGGCGAAAATCGCGTCAACCTTGCCTTCCTCGACAATCACGCCGCCATCCATGACCGCCACGCGGTCGCAAAGCTGTTTGACCACCGCCATTTCATGGGTGATCACCACCATGGTCAGGCCAAGGCGTTTATTGATGTCACGCAGGAGGCTGAGGATCTGGCGGGTGGTTTCCGGGTCAAGGGCGGATGTGACCTCGTCACACAGAACGACCTTGGGATTGCTTGAAAGGGCGCGTGCAATGCCGACACGCTGTTTCTGGCCGCCGGAAAGTTCGGCGGGATAACGGTCGCGTTTGTCTTCTAGCCCGACCAGCGGCAGCAACGGATCAACCGCCGCGGCAATGTCGGCCTTGCTGGCCCCGGCCAGTTCAAGCGGCAGGGCGATATTGTCGTAAACCGTGCGCGATGACAGCAGATTGAAATGCTGGAACACCATGCCAAGTTGACGGCGAAACAGCGGCAGATCGCGTTTCGCCAGTTGCGTGACATCGGTGCCATCAACAATCACGCTGCCCGATGTCGGGACTTCAAGCAGGTTGATGCAACGAATAAGCGTGGATTTTCCCGCACCGGACCGACCGATCACCCCCACGATTTCACCGGCCGCGATATCAAGATCGATGCCGTGCAGCGCGGTATGCGCCGGGCTTCCGCGCCGTGCGGGATAGGTCTTCTGGACGTTCGAGAGCCTGATCATGGATCCCAACCTTTTCCGAACATAAAAAAACCGCCGCGGCGAAACCGAGGCGGTCGTACATGTCGGAGCGTGCACGCCCTCTCGCTTTAGCCGCATTTTTAGCGCGCCCGCAAGCTGAGGAGCAAATCGGCGCGTTCGATATGACATGTATAGCGAACCGGACGTCATTCATCAATCCCCATCAACATGCAATTTACGCATGGCTTGCATGAGATCGAAATAATCAACAGGGAATATTTGTATTAAACCCACCCATCACAAACCCCGCCTGTCGGCGTCATAGGACGTCTTCACCAAAGCGGGACCGGACAAATGGCCTATGCCGACAGGATCAGCGACCTTGCCCGAACACTGGCGCAATACCCGACCAGTGTGACCATTACCGGCACCAGGATCGACATTCGCACCGCCAAGCAGCTTGAAAGCCTGAATGCGCAGATCAGCAACGATCAGAAGCTTGCACGTGATGGCGATGCCCTGATTGCGGCAGGTAGCGGCAAGGACGCCAAGGCATTGTCGCAACGCATTGCCGATGCCGGCCCGCAGGTTGGCAATCTTCTGGCGGCATTTGGCGCACAGGATGCCGAACGGCTCAAGACGCTGAGCATCATGAGCAAACAGAAATTCGATGCGAGTGCTGCCAGCCGCCTTCAGGCCGAGAAACGCTTTGCCGAAGAGGTGGCGAAACTGATGGCGGCAGAGGCCAGCAGCGTTGCCGCCCTGCCAGCTTCGCCCTGTGGCCCGAAACCGCAACCCACACCAACGCCGACACCGTCACCGACGCCAACACCATCCCCGACCCCGTCACCGGTACCATCGCTTGACGATGTCATCGCATCGCTTCCCGGTTATTTGCAGATCACCATTCCCGATGCGGTTGCCCGATATGACGCCGACAGTCTGGCGGTTGCCAGCAAGGCCGCCGGGGATGCCGCGATCAGGCTTGGCGTTAAAACGCCGGACGGGATTACCGATTACGCCACCATACAATTCGCAGGTGGCCCGGACATCACCAGCCAGCCGTGGGCGAGTGCAATCCTGAAGGATGCCGGGCTTGGCACCATCGATGACCGGATTGCCATTCTGAACAACGCGCTTCAGGCACGGCTTCTGTTGGCCGATGCGATGAATGACAGCCCATCACCCGCCCCTACCAGCCGCTGAGGACGTCATGGCAAATTACACCGTCCAGCTTACTGCCCCCGCCGGAGTTTATCCGTTCAACTCGGTACGCATCTCGCTCACCAGCGATGTCCATCCGCAAAAGACACAGGATCTGGTTGTGACACCAAATGTCACGGTTTCGCATGTTTTTGATATTGCGGATAGTACGTGGCGGCTGAAGGTTAGCGGAGCCGGGTTCGTCCCGGTGGACGAGCCGGGTATTGTCGTGAATGGTGATGCCACCAATGCCAAAAATCTTGATGTTGTCTGGTATACGCTTCACACGGACCGCAATCGTGACGGCAATCTGGATGATGCCGGTATCCTTAATCAGGTGACACCACCCGCCATCACATATGGCGCAGGGGGTGTTGGTGCGATCATTCCGGTTAACTGCAACCGCGATGGCAATAACACCGCTGTCGGCTATGCCGACAATCAGGATCAGCGGGTAAACGGTAACAATGACCTGGTGACCGGCACCTCCCGCCTTGAAATCCGGCGAAATGCACTTGGCCCGAATGCAGGTGCCCCTGTTGTACCCGGCGGTTGGGGTTTGGAACTGCGCGTTATCGGGACTGGGGGTGAAAACCCGGCCCGGCAACATTTGCGGATATTCAACGGTATTCTGAATAACAGCACCGAAATCATTGGTCCCGAAACGACGGACATCGCAGCAATTACAACCGGCAATGTCGGCGCTTCCAAACTCTTTGCCCTTGAAGCCGTCCGGTTTGCCGGCACCGGGTTTACCTCTGGTCAAGTCCGCATCGTTTTGCATGTGATCCAGCCCGAGGTCACAGGAGCAGGCAATCCAAGCTATCTTTATGCAGACCGGGTTGTCGCAGCACGGTGGGTCGGCAATCACCATTTGCAAACAGTTGCCCGCATGTATGTCGCCAACGCAAACAATGCACAGTTTCGCGTTGATCTTGGCGCGGCAGCCGGTGCAGACAATCCGGTTATCCCGGTCACGGTAGGCGATCCCGCCGCAGCAACCCCAACAGGTGTTCCTTATCTGAACGGCAATGCATGGGCAAACTATCGCGGGGGCACCGTTCCCGCCGGGGATGACCGCTGGATGCGCGACACCATTGTATCGGGTCACTGTTCATGGCCCGGTAACGGAACAGGTGTTGAAAACAAGGATGTTTTCATGAAGGCCCACCGCTGGCGGCCCCTGCAAAACTGGGTGTATGAGACATTGCTGAATGCAAATGTCGGCATTTCCTATCCGGCAGCGGGAAGCGCAGATGCCATTGCCTCGGCCAATTCGGGTGGAAATATTGCCGTAACCCCACCGGTTCAGAAAACGGCGAATGGCATCGTCACAGCATATCGATACGGCCGGATTTATTACGGCCATAACCGGTATCACAGGGTCGATGCCAGCAGCCGCGACTTCATGGCCGCCCAGAACATGCAAACACCGATCATTCTGGATACGGACTGGCTACTGGTTGGTCATGTCGATGAAATGATGACCTTTGTACCCGACAACAATCCGGCCAGTGCCTTCAAAAAATGGAAGCTTCTGGTGGCAAGCCCGGCAGAGGCATACCGCCTGATGACGGCCGCCCAAGGTGCACATGGTGCCGCAAATGTGCTTAATCGTGCGGCATGGGATGGTGTTCATAATCGTTTTGATTATACCAGCCTGCAGATCAACGGGACCAATGTTGGCGCGACCATCAATGCCTTTCTGGGCAACGGCCCGGCACCCTTGACCAATCCACGCGATCACAGCAATTACACATACAAGCAACTGCGCGACTGGAACATTGGCGGGGTTGAAACAGTTATCGCCAGAAATGTCGCGGTTCTGAAAAATGCATTCGATCTGGTAGATACCGATATCATCAAGGTTCCGGTCATCTTCTTCCCGGAAGGCTATAATCCCGGTGATTTCACCTTTGCAGACAAGGTTTCAGGCTGGACAATCGGGCGGGATAACGGCTTTAACGTCTATCCGGGCAAACAGGGCGGCTTCCAGTGCGGTGCCTTGACCGGTGACATGCCCAATATGTTTGTTGGTAATGACCGCCTGATGATTCCCAAGCCTTTCGGCCCGTGGATCGAGGACAATACAAATCCCAATCACGGATATGATCTTTTTGAACGTGATTTGACCCAGAAAATCGCTGCCATTGTCAATGGCCCCACCTGCGACTTCATTGATGACTGGGATGACTATCACGTTGCACTTGGCGAAATTCACTGTGGCACCAACGAATTGCGCACGCCCTATGACGGTCAGGCGGCGTTTGGCAATGTGCGCTATGCCAACTGGTGGACAGCGGTTGATGCGTGATATCGTGACATATGAAACGGGAGCTTTCCGATGACGGCACAAAGCGACTATCAACAGGCCCTGAAAGATATCGCCGCCCTTGCAACGCAGGAAGCAACCCGCGTGACAGGCCGCCCGGCCCCACAGGCGATTGACCAGATTTTCCGGCAATATGGCGGCACCATCGCCACGCCGATGATCGATGACCTTAAAGCCGGTTCGTGGAAAAAGTGGGAAAGCTGGCAGTTGGGCGGAGCGATTGCCTATCTGTCGAGCTACGGCACATCGGCCGCCGTCGCCCCGTTGCGCGACATCGAACAGAATTACCCGGTGACGGATATTCAGATTCAGGCAAAGGCATTGGCCGATCTTTTGGCAACACTTGACGTTGCCGTGTCCGAGGCCAAGCAAATCCCGCAGGTTCAGGACGCGATCAAAAGTGGTGATGCCGATCAGATGGCACGCGCAATGTTGCTGGGTCTGGCACAAATTGACCCGGACTGGCCGGTGCGCGCATCGGAAATCCAGACAAAGCTGTTTGCCCTGTCGGCGGACAGTTTCCCGGCAATCAATGAAATGGCCGCCGGAAAACTAAGCCAGAATGACGTCACCAAGGCGCTGGTGGAAATCCTGTTTGAGGATGTCATGAGCACTGGTGGTACTGGTGGTAGCGGCAAAACCGGCACGCCTTGAGCCCGTATCAAATCAGACCGGTTGCCGGGTAAACAGCAATTTGACGAAACTGCGTAGCAACATGATCTGATTGGCAAGCATATGCGGGCGACCAAGCGCCTTTGACATCACGATGCCACCTTCCACCACGGTTGAAACCATGTCGGCAAGTTCATCAAGGTCGACCGGCTCGTTGGGCGGATAAACATCAACGATCCGATCCAGAATGGCGCGGAACCGTGTGCGCCAGCCCAGCACCGCCTGCCGGTTCAAAAGCCGGACTTCATTGTCAAACAGCCGTTCCTGATAACAGTAAACCGCGATCAGGCATCCCGGGTGACCCTGCGGCAGATCTTCGACCAGTTCGGCAAGGATTTTAAGCCCGATCAGGAATTGTTGCAGCGGATCATCAACCAGTTCCTGCCCGCGCAAAAACACCTGATCGAGAATCTTTTCATCCTGTTCGATATGACGCAGCAAAAGGGCGCGCGCCAGTTCGTTCTTATCCTTGAAGTGATAGAAAAATCCGCTTTTGGTGATGCCAGCCTCGCAGATGAGCTCCTCGATAGAGGTTGCGCCAAATCCCTTGTTCAGCACAGAGTTTTCGGCAATTTCGAGGATACGGTCGCGGGTGCGCTCACCCTTGCCCTTGGCCTGCTCTGATGCCGCATCGGCGGTCTGATCAATCGTCTGGTTCATCACTTTACCCTACCGGCGGTACAGTTTTCCGTCGCACAGCATAACCCCGAATGCGCCAGAAAGCCGACCAGTTCCGATATTCCATTGTTTTAAAAAGGTTTTCAGTAATTTCAAAAACTGCACCGCATGCTTACTAGAAGCAAAACCCAACCGGGGCGAGACTTCGGCCCCTGCTCTTTCGCTGGTTTGAATAGCGTCCGGGTAGAATTTTTGAAACCCCAAAATGTGAAATTTGAAGTCATGACCGCACACCATTCCCATCTGCCCCCTTTCGCGCCAACCAAATTCATTACCGACGGCGGACTTGAAACCACCCTGATTTTCCATGACGGGATTGATATCCCCTATTTCGCATCATTTGATCTTTTGCAGACACAGGACGGCTACAATCGCGTTGCCAACTATTACGCGCGCTACCTTGAAATTGCACGTAAGGCCAAGGTCGGTTTTGTGCTGGAAAGCCCGACATGGCGCGCCAATAGCGACTGGGGCCTGCGCATGGGTTACAGTGCGGTCGAACTTGCCGACATGAACCACAAGTCGGTCCGGATGATGGCCGATCTGCGCGACCGGTATCAGAGCGCCGAAACCCCGTGCCTGATTAGTGGCTGCATCGGACCACGCGGCGATGGGTATAGCCCGACCGACCGCATGACCACCCAGCAGGCACGCGACTATCACGCGGTTCAGGTGCGCACCTTTGCCGGTACGCCGGTCGATATGGTATCGGCGATCACGATGAATTACCCTGAAGAAGCGATTGGCATCGCCTTGGCCTGCAAGGATGCCGATTTGCCCTGCGTGATTTCCATTACCGTTGAAACCGATGGCCAAATGCCAAGCGGTGACGGCATTGGCGACGTGATTGAAATGGTTGATGCGCAAACCGGTGCCTATCCGGTTTATTACATGATCAATTGCGCCCACCCTGACCATTTCCGCGACAAGCTTGACGGCAACAACGCCTGGAAGAACCGCATTTGTGGTGTTCGGGCCAATGCATCGCGCCAAAGCCATGCGGAACTTGATGCCTGCGAACATCTTGACGACGGCAACCCGGACGAACTGGGGCGGCTTTATTGCGATCTGGCCGAATTGCTGCCGAACCTTGCGGTGATTGGCGGCTGTTGCGGGACCGATCATCGCCATGTCCATGCCATGGCCAAACATGCCCTGCCACGTCTTGTGGCGGCGGGATGATCGCAAAGACAAAGAAAAGGGACACGAGCAATGAATATGAGCTTTAAACCAGCCGCGCGGCCATTGGCACAATCGAACACCGACCGCCCGACACCGCCAATGGATTTACTGCGCGCAAGCGTTAATGATGCCGATGTCATGGCCAAGCTGATCAATATCGCGGGCGAAGGCCTGCCGGTTTATCTGTGGCAGGACATGATCGATGGCGACGAGACCGTCTGGGATGTCGGGCGCCGACGCGCCCGGCGCGACGAAGGCGGATTTTCCTATCGCAATACCACGCTTGCCTTTGGCGAACATCAGGTGATGGGTGCTCTGATTGATTATGCCCAGCCCGATACGTTTGATCCGATTGATCCGACGGAAATACCGGCGATGTTTGTGCCGTTACTTGAACTTGAAAGCCTGGCACCGGGAAGCTGGTACATCAATGTGCTGGCGGTGTTTCCGCCGTTTCGCAATCGCGGGGTCGGATCAGAACTAATCCGGGCGGCCGAACGCAATGCGATCAATGCCGGAAAACAGGCGATCAGCATCATCGCATCAGACGGCAATCCCGGTGCCATCCGTCTTTATGAACGGCACGGTTATACCCAGTGCGCCAAACGCGCGATGGTCAAGGAAGGTTGGGAAAATCCCGGTAAAAACTGGATATTGCTGATCAAGCAGTTCTGATCAGAAGCAGGAGACCAAACAAAAAGCCGGAAGCCCTCAGCTTTCGGCCTTCTTTTCCCACGCCCCTTGCGGGGTCTGCTGCCAGTAAGACAGCTTGTGCCCGGCGTCTTTCCAGTCTTTCCATCGGGTACGTGCCTCGGCCACCGCCTCATGATCGCGGTCGTCAAACAGCATGATGACCCGTTCATAATCGGCGATCTTTTCGCTTATCGCGCGGTCGGTCAGAAACAGGAACTGTGCGCCGTTGGGATTTTCATCCTCGGATGTCAGCCAGACCGGCTGCATTTCCGGATCACCATCAGATTTCGATCCATGGGGCATCCAGCTTGCGGCGTCATAGGTCCAAAGCAGGGTATTGAGCGCCTCGATCCTTTCCTCTGTCCCGGTCATGACGACAGCACGTTTTTCCCGCTCCAATGTCTTGGACAGCAGGGTCGGCAATGCACGTTCCAGCGGGGACGCGGTCAGATGATAGAACCAGATGTCAGCCATGGACGATTTCTATCGCGAACATGAAAACGGGGCAAGGTGATCATCACCCTGCCCCGCAAGTTTCTGGTCAAACTGCCGTGAAATCAGGACTCACAGTTATCGGCCACAAAGCGATCCAGCAGACGCACGCCATAGCCTGTGCCGCCCTTTGGCGTGACTTCGCTATCCTTCGTCGCCCAGGCCATGGCAGCGATATCAAGATGCGCCCACGGGCGATCCTTGGTGATGAAGCGTTGCAGGAACTGGGCCGCCGTGATGGAGCCAGCCGGACGGCCGCCAACGTTTTTCATATCGGCGATGTCGGATTTAAGCTGGCTGTCATAGGCCTTCGACAGCGGCAGACGCCAGACGGTTTCATTGACTGCAAGACCGGCATTGGTGATCTGGGTGGACAATTCATCATTGTTGGAAAACAGCCCGGCATTTTCATGGCCAAGGGCAATGATGATCGCGCCGGTAAGCGTCGCCAGATCGACGATCAGTTTCGGATCATATTTTTCCTGCACATAGGTCAGGGCATCACACAGGACAAGGCGGCCTTCGGCGTCAGTATTGATGACTTCGATGGTCTGCCCCGACATGGAGGTCACAACATCGCCCGGACGCTGTGCGGTGCTTGACGGCATATTTTCAACAAGGCCGATGACGCCGATCACGTTGGCCTTGGCCTTGCGCCCGGCCAGGGCCTTCATCAGGCCGGAAACCACACCGGCCCCGCCCATATCGAATTTCATGTCTTCCATGCCAGCAGCCGGTTTAATCGAAATACCGCCCGTATCAAAGGTCACACCCTTGCCAACAAACGCGACCGGTGCGTCTTTTTTCTTGCCACCGTTCCAGCGCATGACAACCATATAGGGCTTGTGCGCCGAACCTTGCGAGACGCCCAGAAGTGCGCCCATGCCAAGCTTTTTCATTTCCTTTTCGTCAAGCACGTCAATCTCGATACCGAGCTTTTCAAGCGCGCTGACTTCTTTCATGAAGCTTTCGGGATACAGCACATTGGCCGGTTCAGACACCAGATCGCGGGTGAAGAATACGCCTTCGATAACCTTTTTGGCACTGTCGAACTGTTTTTTGGCGTCCTTATGATCGCGGGCGGCAATCGCAATGGATTTCAGGACCGGTTTATCTTCCTTGGTTTCGGTGGTGCGGTATTTATCGAAACGATAATCGCGCAGCATCGCACCGGTGGCGAAATCACAGGCCATGCCTTCCATGTCAAACAGGACGGTCACATCCTTCTCGCCGGTCGAAAGGGCGCGCACGGTGACATTGCCGCCAAGTTTCTGGGCGGCGATCACGTCAAATTCGGCTTCCTTGCCAATCCCGAACACGATGATGCGTGAAAGATCGGTATTGGCCGGTGCCAGAAGCTGCAGGCTTTGCCCTGCTTTCCCCTTGAAGGTCGATCCCTTGATCGCCTTGGCAAGTGCGCCGCCGGTTGCTTCGTCCAGCGCCACGGCACTTGGCATCAGATCACCGCCATCGGTGGCAAAGGCGATCACAGCGCCCGAGGTCGGGATGGCGAGATCGGAGAACGTGATCTTCATGAGAAAAAGGCTCCTGTCATGTTTCGGGCATATGTGGTGTCTGCACCGGCAATCCCGCCGATGCTTGAATGCTTTCCCTAATCTAGCGCGTTAAATGGCGAAGAAAAGGCTTATTGCTCAAAAACCTGCGGGATTTTACCGATATGACAGGCCCATGACGACCGACCAAGTGTTTCCACGGTGATTTTGGCCGATTGCTCAATGTCAAGGCAGGCGCACAATCGCGGCCTATGATGGAACTGTTCCAACTTAGTCCCCTGCTTGTTTGACGGTGCCATGATGAATGCGAAAACCACGCCGATCTCGATATCCGAACCCGCCCCCGCACCGCACCCATTCTGGAGTGGCGCGTTTCGCCCGATGTTTCTGTTTGCCGGGCTGATTGCGGTGGTGGCCGTGGTCTGGTGGGTGGCGGGGATGGCGCATGGCGTACCGACGCCGTCGCTTGGCACGCCGTCGCTTTGGCACGGGCATGAAATGATTTTCGGCTTTGGCGGGGCGGCGATTGGCGGGTTCCTGCTGACCGCGATTGCCAACTGGACGGGGCGGCCCGGCGTTGCGGGCGGATTGCTGATGGTGCTTGCCGCGTGCTGGCTTATCGCGCGGCTGGCGGTTGGCTTTGGCGAGGCATTGCCGCCCGCCTTGACCATCATTGGCGGGCTTGGTTATTTCATCGCCCTTATCGTGATTGCCGGGCGGGAGCTTGTGCTGGGTCGGAATTATCGCAACCTTAAAATCCTTGGTATTCTGGGGCCGATTACCGCCTTTGACGGGATGTTTATTGCAAGCGCACTTGGCCTGATCGCGCTTGATGCAATGGTGATTTATCAAAGCGCAATTTTGCTGATCGTGCTTCTGATCGCGCTGATTGGCGGGCGGATCATCCCGGCCTTTACACGCAACTGGCTGCAACGCGAACGGCCGGATGCCACGATGCCGGTGATGTTTACGCGCTTTGACGGCGTGTGCCTTGCCGCCCTTGCCATCACCATCGTAATCGGGATGGTGGATACGGATGGCGTCATCTTTGGCGTGGCGTTGCTGATCACCGCCACCTTGCACGGGTTTCGCATGGCGCGCTGGCGCGGGCACCTGACGCTGCGCGATCCGTTGGTGGCGATGTTGCATTTCGCCTATTTCTGGGTGCCTGCCGGATTGGCGGCGTTTGGCATCGCCCATATCTGGCCGGACGTGATTGCGGCGCGTGATGCCCTGCACGGGCTTACCGGCGGGGCGATGGCCTGCATGATCATCGCGATTGGCGGGCGGGCAGCCCTTGGCCATACCGGGCGGGAATTGCGCGCAAGCCGGGCCTTGAATGCGGCATTCGGGTTGGTGTGGATGTCGACCGTGCTGCGGCTTCTGGTCGGGCAGTTCCCGGATGCTTACCTTCCGGTTCTGGCGGCGGCGACCCTGTGCTGGCTGGTCGGGTGGCTGGCGTTTCTGATTGGCTATGCGCCGATCCTGATCGGGCCAAGCCAGAAGAAAACGCGCGGCATTCCGGTAAAGTGAACGGCGTTAACCAAAATCAAACAGCGACAGGGTCGGGTTGGATTTGATGTATTCAACCTGCCCCTTATCCGCATCCCCGGTGCAGTGCCAGCCGTGGCTTTCGTAAAAGCCATGCGCGCGGATTTTGGGATCGGCATCGGTGGTCAGCGATATGTCGTTGCAGCCTTGGGCAAACAGCCATTCCTCGGCCACACGCAAAAGTGCCCTGCCCACCCCGCGACCTTCGAAATCGGGATCAACAAACAGCGCCCATAATGTTGCCTCGTGCGGGATGGCAATGGCAAAGCCCGCCGCCGCCCCATCCAGGTCGGCCACCCACATGCCATAGCCATCAGCAATCCATTTGCCAAAGGCGGCCTTGGTGATGCCGCGTTCGGCCAGTTGATCGACGGACAGATGGTTTTCGCGCACCCGGCTTCGGATGGCGAAAATGGCACTGACGTCAGAGGTACTGGCTTTGCGGATTTTCATGGGGTGATTTTGGGTCCAAACGAAACTAGCGGCAATTTAGCCTGCTTTGCCCGAAATGGAAGCAAAAACGCCGTCAGGATGGTGGTGCCGAACCCGCGGTTGGCGCGGCCAGACGCACCGGCTGGCGCTTTGGCCCCCATGTGCCGGGACGGGGTTGGAACACACCCGCACAATGGGTGCCGCAATGGGTGCAGGCCCCCTGCGCATCAAGGTTCCAGTCCGATAACTGATACCAGTCCCGCCCGATCAGGATATGCCCGCAATGATGGCAAAAGGTGCTTGATCCCGCCTTGTCATGGACATTGCCGACATAAGCATACCGAATGCCGTTTTTCATCGCGATCTCGCGCGCCCGGATCAGGGTCGCGGGCGGGGTGCGCGGATGATCCATCATTTTCCAGTCGGGATGAAAGGCGGTGAAATGCATTGGCACATCGGGGCCAAGTTCATCATGTACCCATGACGTCATTTCATCAAATTCCGCGTCGCTGTCATTCTCGCCCGGGATCACCAGATTGGTCAGTTCAAACCACACACCGGTTTCATGTTTAAGGTATTTCAGGGTTTCCAGAACATCGGCCAGATGGGCGGAACAAAGCTTGTGATAGAAATCCTCGGTAAAGCCCTTGAGGTCGACATTGGCCGCGTCCATATGGCGGAAAAATTCCTCGCGGGCTTTATCGCCAATATATCCCGCCGTGACAGCGACGGTGCGAATGCCCATTTCGCGGCAGGCCTGCGCAACATCAACGGCATATTCCAGAAAGATCACCGGATCATTATAGGTGAATGCCACCGCCGAGCAGCCATATTCCTTTGCCGTTCTGGCGATCATTTCAGGTGTCGCAAGCGATCCCAGCCTGTCCATTTCACGCGCCTTGGAAATCTCGTAATTCTGACAGAACTTGCAGGTCAGATTGCAGCCCGCCGTGCCAAATGACAGGATCGGGGTGCCAGGCAGGAAATGGTTAAGCGGCTTTTTCTCGATCGGATCAATGCAAAAGCCCGATGACCGCCCCCATGTGGTCAAAACCACCTGATCACCTTCCCGCGCCCGGACAAAGCACAAGCCCCGCTGCCCGTCCTTCAGCTTGCAAAAGCGCGGGCAGACATCACACTGGATACGGCCATCATCAAGATGGTGCCAGTAGCGTCCGGGGACGGTTCCTATTTGCGGGGTCGTGACATTCATGGCGCTTTGGACCCTGACCGGGTTCACGATTGTTAGCTTGTCCTTTCAAAGTGTAGTCCTGATCGCTATCTTTTTCAAAGGAAGCCCATCATTGGAAGCGTCATGACGATTATCCGCCCGCCCGCCATTGCCGGAACGTTTTATCCCGCTGCACCCGATATGTTGCGCAGCGAGATTGACGGGTTGATCCATGCCGCGGTCGAGAGCCAGACGGAGAATGATAGGCCAATCCCCAAGGCGATCATTGTGCCCCATGCCGGGCTGATGTTTTCGGGCGCGATTGCCGGATTGGGTTTTGCCACCGTTCGGGCGTTAAAGGGTACGGTCAAACGGATCGTGATCATTGGCCCGGCGCATCGCATGGCATTTCAGGGGATTGCGATTGCCAAGGCGGACGGGTTTGCCACACCGCTTGGCGATGTGCCCTGCGACCTTGCCGGGTTGCAGGCGGCCCTTGCATGGCCGCAGGTACAGGTTCTGGACGAGGCGCACCGGCTTGAACACGGGCTTGAGATCGAATTGCCGTTTATCCAGCGATTGTTTGGCGAAGATGCCGATATCGGCATTGTGCCGCTGCTGGTCAGCCGGTGTTCTGCACGGCAGGTGCATGAGGTGATCGAGGCCCTTTGGGGCGGGCCGGAAACCCTGATCGTGATTTCATCGGACCTGTCGCATTTTCATGATTACGATACCGCCAGGCGCATCGACGACAATACGCGCGCAATGATCGAACGGTTTGACGCCGAAAGCATCACAAGCGGGGATGCGTGTGGCGCGTTGCCGGTTGCGGGCATGTTGATGTCGGCCCGCAAGCGCGGCATGCGGATCAGGACGCTTGGCATGTGTAATTCCGGCGATGTGACGGGCGATAAATCGCGCGTTGTCGGCTATGGCGCGTGGGCGATTTATGCAGGATCAAAAGACATGCGCGAGGATGAAAAGACGAGCAAATCATCAGGCGGCTTTGTCGGCATGACCGAAAAGCTTCTGATCGATCACGGGGCGACGATGATCGATCTTGCGCGGCAATCGATCTGGCACGGGATCACGCCTGGCGGGCCGCTTCGCATTGATCCGGCATCGGTTTCGCCCGAACTTCTGCAACCGGGTGCGTGCTTTGTAACGTTAAAGAAATCTGGCCAGCTTCGCGGCTGCATCGGATCGGTGATGGCGCATCGCGATCTGGCGACGGATCTGTGTGAAAATGCGTTTAAGGCCGGGTTTGGCGACCCGCGCTTTCCGGCCCTTCGCCAAGATGAACTGAATGACGATCTGGAATTATCGATCTCGGTCCTCTCCCCACCGCGTGATTTTCCGTTTGAAAGCGAGGCCGATCTGATCGCGAAACTG
Source organism: Thalassospira sp. MBR-102 (assembly GCF_040549275.1). NCBI lineage: Bacteria > Pseudomonadati > Pseudomonadota > Alphaproteobacteria > Rhodospirillales > Thalassospiraceae > Thalassospira > Thalassospira sp. MBR-102. Next base: position 474,772 of record NZ_JBEPTC010000001.1, on the reverse strand, counting down.
ACGCCCCATGAGGATGGCATTATCCTGTCGGATGGCAATCATCGTGGCTTGTTCCTGCCTCAAGTCTGGGAACAGTTGCCCGATCCGGCGGATTTCATGGCACAATTGAAACGCAAGGCCGGGCTTTCGACGGATCACTGGTCGGATCGCATGCGCGCACAACGGTTTGTGACGCGCGGCATATCGGGCAAGGACATCTCGCCCAGGGATTTCTGGCAGCAACCGACCCCGATGTCATGAGCATTACAGGATCAGACAGCATCAATGCCCGTGATGCGCGCTATCGTTACTTCATTGAAAGCGTGATCGCGTGGGAAGGGGTTTGGGGGCTTTATGACAAGGGCTGGCTGTTGTGCCCCGGCAATGATGGCACCCGATATTGCCCGTTTTTCGCTAGCCATGACCATGCGGCTGCGTGGAACGAGATAGCGCAAACCGGCTATGTCCCGACCGCGATCACCCTGGTTGAACTGACCGAAAAGCTGCTGCCCGATCTTGCCCGGAACAGGATTGAACCCGGTATTTCACCGACCGGCGATGATGGCCCGATCCTGCCGGGGCATTTGGCATTGCATGATGATTTGATGGCCGCGTTAAAGAAATCGATCACCGGCTAGGGATGTGAGACAGCGTTTTCGCAAAGCGCAGCTTTGGCAGGGCCCGTGCCCCATTGCGTTCATAAAACCGGGCAGCATCGATATTCCAGTCGGGCGTTTGCCATTCCATCCAGCCAAGGTTTTGCAGCCGTGCGAGATTTTCAAACGCGGCCAGCATCCGCGCGCCAAGTCCGGCCCCACGGCTTTGCGGCGCAAGGTAAAGACAATCCAGATGCAGGAAGCAGGCGGCCTTCCATGTTGAAAATTCGATACTGGCCGCACCATAGCCGACCAGTTCCCCACCCCTGCCCGCCACCATCACGCTCAGGCGGGCATCCGCGCCAAACAGATATCGGGGCAGGTTTTCGGCCAGATGGGCGCGATTGACCTTCTGGCGTTCAAAATCCGCGTGATCGGCAATCAGGTCAATCAGACGGGGCAGATCATCAGGGACTGCGGTGCGGATTTCATATGGCACTGGTGATGACGTCATTGGTGCGATCCGGTGGCAAAGAATAGGATTGGCCGACAGGTAGCGATCCTGTCGGCCAGTATTAGCGATGGTTACCGTCAGATCAGGCAACCGGTTCCGTCAGGTTGAACCCCTCGTCGATCCATCCGGTCACACCGCCAATCATCAGTTTGACCGGCAGGCCAAGGGCGGCCAGCCGACAGGCGGCCTTGTTGGCACCATTGCAATGCGGACCGGCACAATAAACCACAAAAGTTTTACCGGCGGGATATTCGGCCATGCGGCGTTCGGTCATCTTGCCGTGCGGGATGTTGATCGCGCCTTCAATATGGCCGCCGTGATACAGCGCGGGGGACCGGACATCGACAAGAATGAAATCATCGGCCCCGGATTGCAGGCTTGCATGCGTGTCCCAGCAATCGGTTTCAAATTGCAGCATCGCATCAAAATGGGCGCGTGCAATATGCGACGGTGCGGGGTTGATTTCATTGATCAGGCTTTTCATTCGGGTGGCTCCGTTTTCAATCATCATGGGTGATGGGATGATCGTAACGATTGCCATTTTTTGCGATAGTGGCCAAAATGCCATTATTCGGTAATTTTTCGCCAAACCGCATTTTAACGGAATCAAATCCGGTCATGCCCGATCATCGTGCCGCAGATATCAAACCAACCGACGCCCTGCATCATGTTGTGGTGCTGGCCTATGACGGGCTTTGCACATTTGAATTTGGCATCGCCCTGGAGGCATTTGCCCTGCCCCGGCCGGAATTTGATTTTCCGTGGTATCGCTGTTCGATTGCGGGAATTGACCCGGAAATCCGGGCGATGGGCGGATTTCGGGTGGCGACCGATGCCGGGACCGAATTGATTGATCATGCGGACACCGTGATCATCCCCGGCTGGCGCGGGGCGGATGTGATGCCCGATGTGGCACTTTGTGATGCGTTAAGGCGTGCTCATGCCCGCGGATGCCGGTTGGTAAGCATCTGTTCGGGCGTGTTTGTTCTGGCGGCAAGCGGGTTGCTGGCAAACGGGCGGGCGACGACGCATTGGCGATATACCGACCGGCTGCACGCGATGTATCCCGATATCGAGATTGTCGATGATGTTCTATATGTCGAAAACAGCCAGATCATCACATCGGCGGGCAGCAGTGCGGGGATTGATGCCTGTTTGCATGTGATCCGGTCCGATCATGGCGCGCAGGTTGCCAATGTGGTCGCACGGCGGTTGGTGATGCCGCCCCATCGTGATGGGGGACAGGCGCAATATGTCGAAGCACCTGTACAGGAACGACCGGGCAAATCGATTGCAGCCGCTCTGGACTGGGCACGCGGCAAACTGGCCGAACCGATTGAAATCGGCGAAATGGCCAACTTTTCGGGACTAAGCGAAAGAACGTTTTTACGGCGTTTCCGCGAAGGCACCGGCATGGCGCCGCTTAAATGGCTGCGGCGTGAACGGGTATTGCGGGCGATGAAATTGCTTGAAGAAACCAGTTTGCCGCTGGGTGACATTGCCGAGCAATGCGGGTTCCAGTCGATGGAAACATTTCGCATCGCGTTTCGCGATATCGCCCACGTGCCCCCGGCCCGCTATCGCAACCGGTTTCGGATCGGTCAACCGGCGTGACCGGGCATAGGGCCTGATGAGAGGCGATGGCGATGATGAACGTGAACAGGAAAGTGAACGTGATCTCGCCATAATGGAACGGTCTTACTGGACGTGATGGGCAAAATTCCCTATGCCCTTTGCACGCAAAAAGATTAACCAGACGAGATTGCCATGACGATTGCCCTTCCGGCCGATGCCAGTGCCCTTGAAAACGGGTTGATTGAAATTGCGCGCCGTGCCGGTGCCGCCATGATGAAAATCTATGACACCGATTTCGAAGTCCGGTCGAAGGATGATGCATCCCCGGTGACCGAGGCCGACGACGCCGCCGAGGCGGTGATCCTGCCCGGTCTTCGCGCCCTGACCCCGAATGTCAAAATCGTGTCCGAGGAAAGTGCGGCTGCGGGTGACATTCCCGATGTAAACGGGGATACCGATTTCTTCTGGCTGGTGGATCCGCTGGACGGGACCAAGGAATTCATCAAACGCAACGGCGAATTCACCGTCAATATCGCCCTGATTGCCAAGGGCGTCCCGGTTCTGGGCGTGGTTTATGCCCCGGCAATTGAAAAGCTTTATTACGGCGGGCCGGATGGGGCGAAGCTGATTGAAGGCAATGGCGATATTGATGACACAACCCGCGCCATCACGGTGCGCGACATGCCCGAAGACGGGGTAGTCGTCGTCGGTTCACGTTCGCATGGCGATCCCGAGGCGATGAAGGCGTTTCTGGGCGACCTCGCGGTCAAGGAACTGCGCCCGGCGGGAAGTTCGCTTAAACTCTGCCTGCTGGCCGAGGGGGTGGCCGACCTTTATCCCCGCCTTGGCCCGACCATGGAATGGGATATCGGGGCGGGCCATGCGGTTCTGGCGGCGGCGGGTGGCTTGGTCGAGAATATGGACGGCACCCGGTTTGCCTATGGCAAGGCCGATTTCCGCAATCCGTTCTTCATCGCACGCAGCCCATCCGTACCGGTGAAATACCAAGGTTAAGCTTCGTTACTTTCCGCATTGCAGGATCAAGGCACGATTTACGCATCCCGCAAGGCGTGATCGCATGATTGATCACGTCTGCAGATCACACGCAAATCTTCGCTGAAGGAAAAAAGCGCGCTATTTCAGTTCTCTGGTTGAAATTCAATTCTGCGGCACAAACTGTATAACACCGAAAAATCGCTATACGTTTGGGTTGAGATATTTTCCCCTTTGGGAGAGAGAATTGATGTTCCGGAATTCAATTTCGCGCCTGATCATTTCCTTGCAGAGCCTTTTGCTTATTGGCTTTGTAAGTGTTACGGGCGTTCTGGCCTTTATCAGTTGGCATGACTCGGACAATGCATCGGAAATCCTGAATGCAACCCGTGCAGACCAGCTTTTGTTTTCCGCAGTCCTTGGCGTCCGACAGCAGATTTCCGGCACCCAAACCGCGTTGATGTCGCAAGACGACCCGACCGGGGCCTTTGCCAGAACGCGCGCGATTGCCGACCAGAGTTTTGACACCGCAATGGCGGCCCTTGAAGATGTCGAGGTCGACGGGGTTGATAAATATATTTCCGACCTTCAGGCAGCATGGGCGGAACAGAACCGCCTTGAAGAAAATATTGATGCACTGGCAAAGCGGCCCAAAGACCAGCGCAGCGTCCCCGAAGTCAAGGAATGGTCAGATTCCGTCCGCAACGTCGTTGACACCATTCTGGGTGTGTCGCTTGCGGTTGGAAATGATGTTCGGCTGCTTGACCCGTTTGTCGGCGAAATGATCCAGGTTCGCCGGGCGGCATGGATGGTACGCGACAAGTTCGGCAGCCAATGTTCGCTTTTGCGTCCGAATGTCTCGAAAAACGAGCCGTTAAGCCCCGAATCCTTCGCGCGTTGGAACCAGCTTAAGGGCGGTTATCAGCTTATGTGGGACGAGATTGATTCCGTCATGGCCCGCCCGGGCATTCCACAGCGTCTTTTAAGTGAAGTAAAAGCAGCTGAAAGCGCGACGGCATCAGCACAGACGCAGCTCGATGCCCTTTATACCGGTTTGAATGGTGGCACGGCACCAGCCATGCCACCGACCGAATATACAGCCCTTTGCAATGGGCCGTTTGACCAGATTGTTGAAATCGGTCACACCGCCATGAAAGAGGCCGTGTTAAGTGCGGAAAGCAAAAAAGCATCGGCAAATATCGGGCTTGTGACCGTCAGCATCGGGCTTGTCATCGCCCTTGGGCTTTCGGCGATTGCGATTGCATCCGTGCTACGGCGTTTTTCAACCCCGATTGGCCATCTGATGGTCGATGTCGAACGCCTGTCACAGGCTGATTATAAAACCAAGGTCACGGAAACCGGTACCCCTGACGAGCTGGGCCGTCTGGCGGAGGCCCTTGAAGAGTTGCGCAAAAATGCGTTGCAGACCGAAGAACTGCGACAGGCACAGCAAAGAGCCCAGCAGGAGCAAATCGAGAAAGGCAAGAAACTGGCCGAGGCGGTCAGTGCATTCGAACAGGGATCAGCAAGGATCGTGCAGGCCGTTCGCCATGCCTCGGGGGATATGCAGGGAAATGCCGAACAATTGTCCACCATTGCCGAAAACACCGATCAGCGCACCCAGGTTGTTGCCAAGGCATCGGGCGAGGCATCGGGCAATGTGCAGACCGTTGCCGCCGCGTCCGAAGAACTGAGCGCCTCGATCATTGAAGTCAATCAGCAGATCAATGGATCATCACGCATGGCCAATGACGCGGTTGACGAAGTTGAACAAACCAATCAATCGTTCTCGGACCTTAAGGAAGCGGCCGAAAAGATTGGCGAGGTTGTCGAGCTCATTCAGAATATCGCATCGCAAACCAACCTTCTGGCGTTGAATGCGACGATTGAGGCGGCAAGAGCCGGCGACGCGGGCAAGGGTTTTGCCGTGGTCGCTAACGAGGTCAAAACCCTTGCCACCCAGACGCACAAGGCAACCGAGGAAATTTCGGGCCAGATTGGCGGCATGCAAACCGCCGTTGGGCTTTGCATTGAAGCGATTACCGGGATCGGCACCAAAATCCACACCATCAACGAGGCGATTTCGGCGATTGCCGCAGCCACCGAAGAACAATCTTCGGCAACGCAGGAAATTGCCCGAAATGTCCAGCATGCCGCGACCGGCACATCAGAGGTTTCAGATAACATTGCGTCTGTGACCGAGATGGCCCGCGACACGCGGCAAATGTCTGCCGAGGTCCTGAAAGCATCGTCAGAGCTTTCAAGTCAGGCGGATGCCCTTGGACGGGAGGTTGAAGAATTCCTGTCCCGGGTCAGGGGCATCTGATCGATCCGATGTCTCCAAGCAACGTCAGATAGAAAAATCGGGCAGCGGCCTTATGCACGCTGCCCGATTTTTTGGTGACGAAAGCAGCTATGCTCCTTCGAAAATCATTTCGCGAACGCAGCATCAAAACGAATAGCAAAGCCCGATCAGCAGTTTGCCATTGATGCGGCGCAACAGGCATCTGCCGCTTCTTTTATGGCTTTTATTGAAAGAACTGAATCCCGCAGTTTCGTTGACTTTGAGCGTATTTTTTGCTATATGATCCTTATCGCCACACAACGTGTTGGTGACGTAAATAGCCGCCGGAATCACGGCGACGCGGTCCGGGTCACTGCTGCAGGGCGACCGCCGGGCTAGAGCGTAAATGGAGCCGCCATCCTGATGGCGGCTCTGCGCTGTCTGGGGCTATTGCCCCGGTGCAGGTGTGGTCCGGCGCATCATCAAAAGCAGCACCGAAATCCCCGCCGCCAGCAAGACCAGAACCGGCAGGGCCCAGTTTCCGATCGTCACCAGAAGCGACGTCCCCGCCGACGGGCCGACAATCGCACCCAGCGTATAGCTTTGCGAGACAACCACCAGAACGCCGACCTGATATCCCTGCCCCGCTCCTCCTCCTCCTGCGCCTTGTCCTTTCCCCCGGCCGCTGGCCGCGATCAGGACGGCGGCGGTATAAAGCCCGGCCACCGCAACACCGAGCGCAAACAGGATGATCGCCGCCATGATGCCATATCCGGCAAGCGCCATGGGGACAGCGCCAACCAGAAGCAGACCAAAGCACAGCCACGCCAGTTTGATCGGACCGCTTTTATCCGAAACATAACCGACAAGCGGCTGGCAGATCGTGCCGCCAAACACAAAGACCGCCGCCAGCCACAAACCGGCTTCGGCAAGGCCGGTGTCACGTTGCGATTGCAACGGCAGGACCGATAAAAAGCAGATTTCAACAAACCCTGCGACAAAGGCAATCAGCACCAGATCCCAATGATCAATCCAGCGCCGCAATGCTGCCCCCGCGCCCCTTTGGGTTGATGCCATTTCAAGGCGCGGCATGGCAACAGCACAGAAAAGCGGGATGATCGCCGCGACAAAGGCAATGCCAGACATGGCGAATGCATCCGTTCCAAACCAGCCAATCAGGACCGGGCCCAGAACAATGCCAAGCCCCATCAGGGTTTCATGAAAACCAACCACCCGGCCCAGTTTATCACGCGGGGCCAGTTGCACGATCAGCCCGTCACACACCACCCACCGCAAAATCAGCCCCACCCCGGCAAACAGGGTTGCGGGCAGGACAAGCGCCGATTGCGGCGCATACATCACCACGACAATCAGGGTGAAAAACGACAGGCCACTGACGACAAGCGGGATAACGGGATGGGTTTTGCGCAAAATCGCCGCGACAAAGAACCCGCCGATCAGATCGGCAATCCAGTAAAGCGACAGCATCATGCCGCCATGCCGTTCCCCTAATCCGGCATTGGTCAGTGCCAGCGGCAAAAGCGTATCGATCACGCCGATCTGGATGATCTGCGAAACAAAGGACGCCAGATTAATCAGGGCCAGCGGAATGGCAATTTTCGGCGGAATGGATGGCATGTGCAAAGGCATGAAAGGCCCTCCTTGCGATGGATTACACCGTTTTGAGGACCTGAGCGGGTGTTTGCAGCAGGCCGGATATCAGGGATGCAGGCTTTGACACGCACCACGTGCGAACCGGGATCAATCATCGGGTTCTTCCTGCGACCGACACCCTAAACCGGGATGATCATTCGATCAATGCAAACAGCGATAAAGTCGGTTCCAGCTTGTCATTAAGCCCTATCGTCGCTAGGTATTTCATAGAGCTATATTTTTTATGGAATGCTTGATGTCCCCGGCTTTGACGATCCGCCCCTATTCCGAAGGTGCCCTGACGCAGGCCGCGGCCAAGTTGCGCGCGGGCGAGCTTGTCGCCTTTCCGACCGAAACGGTTTACGGGCTGGGTGCGGATGCCACCAATGACGATGCGGTTGCGGGCATTTTTGCCGCCAAACAACGGCCAAGCTTCAACCCGCTGATCAGCCATTTCCCTGATCGCGATGCCGCCGCCAAACATGCGATTTTCGATGCGCGTGCCGATAAGCTTGCCGATGCGTTCTGGCCCGGTGCCCTGACCCTTGTTTTGCCCAAACGCGATGACAGCACGGTTTCGCACCTGACCACCGCCGGATTGCCAAGCATCGCGGTGCGTGTCCCCGCACATGACATGGCACGCGCATTATTACGTGCGGTCGGTCGCCCGATTGCCGCCCCCTCGGCCAACCGATCCGGGCGGATCAGCCCGACCACCGCGGCCCATGTGGCAGCATCCCTTGGCAATGCGATTGGCATGATTCTGGATGGCGGGCCGTGCGGGGTTGGGCTTGAAAGCACGGTGATTGACCTGACCACCGACCGCGTCGTGATGCTGCGCCCCGGCGGGATTACCCGCGATCAGGTGGCAGAGGTTCTGGGCACCGACGTTGTCATGGCCGAAACCGATGACAACGCGCCCAAAAGCCCCGGCATGATGACCAGCCATTATGCCCCGGGATTGCCGGTGCGGCTGAATGCGACTTCACCGGATCAGAAGAAATACGGCCATGAAATCTTGCTGGCATTCGGGGATTGCGTGACCAAGGGGTTTGACAAGGTCCTGTGGCTTTCGAAAACCGGCGATGACCGCGAGGCCGCCGCCAACCTGTTTGCCAAACTGCACGAAGCCGATCAGAAGCGGTTTGACGGGATCGCGATTGCGCCGATCCCCGATACCGGTCTTGGGCTTGCGATCAATGACCGGATGAAACGCGCCAGCGCCCCCCGCGCCCTTCATCCGACCCCGTAATTCTTCCAACCTCAGCCGAGCGGAAAACAGCCCCCATGCACATCCTGCCCGCCAGCGCGATCAAGGAACTTCAGGATGCCCTTGGCCCGAAAGGCTGGAGCATGGAGGCCGATATTCTGGCCACGCATAATGCCGAGGCACGTGGCAAGTTTGCCGGCGACGCGGGCATGGTGCTTTATCCCGCCAATACCGACGAGGTCGCCAAATGTGTCGCGATCTGTGCAACCCATGGCATTGCGATTGTGCCCCAGGGCGGCAATACCGGGCGATGCGGCGGGGCAGTTGCCAATGCGGCAGAGGTCATTTTAAACCTTCGCCGGATGAACCGGATCATTGATATCGATGCGCGCGATTTTACCGCTACCGTCGAAGCCGGTGCGATCCTGCAAACCCTTCAGGAAGCTGCCCTTGATCGTGATCTGATCTTCCCGCTTAGCCTTGGCGCAGAGGGAACCTGCCAGATTGGCGGCAACCTTGCGACCAATGCCGGCGGGTTGAACGTCATCCGGTATGGCAATACGCGCGATCTGGTGCTGGGGCTTGAGGTTGTTCTGCCCGATGGCAGCGTGTGGAACGGGCTTTCGAAATTGCGCAAGGATAATACCGGCTATGACCTGCGCGATCTGTTTATCGGGGCCGAAGGGACGCTTGGCATTATCACCAAGGCGAGTTTGAAACTGTTTCCAAAGCCCCGCCATGTCGCGACCGCGTGGGTTGCCGTCCCCGGCCCCGATGCGGCACTTGACCTTCTGGCGCTTGCGCGGCGCGAAAGCGGTGATGCAATTGCCGCGTTCGAACTGATCTGCGGCTTTGCACATGATATGACGGTGGCACACCTGCCGGGGCTATCCGCCCCGCTTGCCGCCCCTTCGGACTGGTATGTGATGATCGAACTGACCTCGTCACGGCCCAAGGATGACCTGAACGAGGTCCTAAGCGACCTTCTCGAAAGCGCCCTTGAGGCAGGCCTTGCCAGCGATGCGGCATTGGCGCAGTCCGAAGCCCAGCGCGCCAATCTTTGGGCGATCCGCGAAGGCATCCCCGAGGCACAGGGGTTTGAAGGCGGCAGTATCAAACATGATGTGTCGGTCCCGGTTTCCAGGGTGCCGGAGTTGCTTATACGTGGCATGGCAGCCGCCGGGGATCTGATCCCGGGCATTCGTCCCTGCCCGTTTGGCCATGTCGGCGATGGCAATATCCATTTCAACTTCACCCAGCCGGTCGAGATGGAAAAACAGGCATTTCTCGATTGCTGGGAAACGCTTAACCGTCTGATCCATGACATTGTCGCCGATCTTGGCGGCTCCATCAGCGCCGAACATGGCATTGGCAAGCTGAAGCTTGATGAACTCGCCCGCTATGCCAGCCCGGAAAAGATGAAGCTTTTGCGCGCGATCAAAGACGCGATTGATCCAGATGGTATGCTCAATCCCGGCAAGGTCGTGAAATAAACCACATCATGGGCGACCCCAAACCCATAAAGGTCTGCAATGTTTTCGATTGATACCTATGATCCGCTGAATGTTCCCAAGGCCGTTGGGGATGATATCTGGATCATTGATGGTCCGGTGATCGGGTTTCAGTATCTGGGCATGAAATTGCCGTTTCCGACCCGGATGACGATCATCCGGCTGGCGTCAGAGAAGCTGTTTGTCCATTCACCGATCCGTTTGACGCCGGAGCTCAAGGCACGTGTTGATGCACTGGGCGAAGTTGCCTGTCTGATTGCACCCAACACCATCCATTATGCCGGGGTGCCGGAATGGCAGGCGGCCTATCCGACGGCGCAAAGTTTCTGTGCGCCCGGTGTGATCAAACGGGCGAAGTCGGTCGGCATGACGGTATCGTTTGATGCCGAACTTGCCGATACTGCCGAACCGGAATGGGCGGATGAAATCAAACAGGTGATGGTGCGCGGCGGCTATTTGTGCGAGGCCGTGTTTTATCACCCGAAATCAAACAGCCTGATCCTGACCGACCTGATCGAGAATTTCGAGGCGCACAAGATCAAAAGCCCGATCTGGCGGTGGCTGGTGCGGATGTTTGGCTCGATGGACCCGGATGGATGTGCGCCGCGTGATATGCGCATGACCTTTGCCGGGCATAAGGAAAGTCTGCGTAAGGCGGTAAATCAGATGATCGACTGGGCACCGGAACGGGTGATTATGTCGCATGGCCGCTGGTATGATCACAACGGCACCTCCGAGCTTAAACGCGCATTCCGCTGGGTCATGAAATAAGGGGCGCGCCGATCATGGCACGCCCCCTTTCTACCGTCAGATGCGAAAGAAATTATTCTTTCGGGCCCGACCAGCTATTGAGCGCGTCAAGCTTGTCCTGACGGCGGGCTTCGGGGGATTTTTTCCAGTCATTGCCAAATGCCGCGGATTCCCATGACCCATAGGTCGGGTTTGGCAGCATGAACCAGCGTTCCCCCCAATAGGTCGCGTATTTGTCCATGACTTCAAGGCGTTCATCGATGGTGCCATCGACATCATCGGTGAAATCGCCGAAGTTATCGCCAAACATCATGATGACGCGGAAATCAGCAGCCACCGCTTCGCGGCGGGTGGCCTTGGCCGAACCCCATTCTTCCTTTTCACCGCGCACCATCACATGATCCGCATCAGCATAAGGGAAGCCATATTCCTGAAGGTTTTTGATGGTTGCGGCTTCTTCGGCGGCCTTGCGGTTGGTGACATAGAAGACTTCAACGCCCTTGTCGGCGGCCGCCTTGGTCAGTTCCAGCGCGCCCGGCGTCGGGGTTGAAATCGCATCTTCGACAAACGCCGCCCAGGTTTTGGAGCTGTAAGACGTATTGGCCGTCACAACCCATGACTGATAGGCCGAGTTATCCAGAACGGTTTCATCAACATCAAGGATGATCGCGGGTGGCTTGGCCGAATAATTGCCATCCTGTTCAAGGGCCGCGGTCCAGTCATGATCGCCAATCGCCGCATCGAGAAGACGCTGTGCGCCTGCATAAACCGAAAGGGCCGTGGTTTTGTATTCGACCGAGGTCTGATACCAAAGCGATGCGTTCAGACCGTCATTCTGTGCCGGTTCCTGGGCCTGCGCACCAAAGGCCGAACCCGCCAGAAGAACAGCAACGCCAAATGATTTCGTCGTCAATTTCATGTTTTATTCTCCCTGTTTGGTTCCCGATCCGGCCGGGGTGCCCCCAATGAGTTGAACAGCGATCTGACCAGCCGGACAGGATCGCAAGAGCATGCCACCGCACCGCACCAAAGAAAAAGCCTTTTTCTGCATCGGGGCGGAAAAAGGCTTTGGACGCGATTGGATAAAGGCGCCAATCCGGCGGCCCGGCAATCAGGCCGTCGGGCGTTTTTCAAAAGTGGTGAAACCGTCTTCAAGGCCGGGTTCTTCATGCACGCGGGTGACATTCGCATGGGTCGGGCCGTCATGGCAGGCCGCGATCATGGATTGCACCCCGGCCACCGGGCCGCAAAACAGCGCCTCGACCGTGCCATCCGTGCGGTTGCGCACCCAGCCGGTCAGGTCGCGCTTACGCGCTTCCTCGACCGTCCAGGCACGATACCATACGCCCTGCACCCGGCCTTCGATCCGGGCAAGGACGGAAATGTTTCCGGTGCCGGTTTGCGGGTCAGGTTCGGTGGTGGTCATGGCAACATCCTTTGATGTGATGTTTACTTCGCGCCGGGGATATTGGCGTGCAGATGGGCGGTGTCCTGAAACTTCTGTTTCTGTTCGGCTGTTGCCGGGGCCTGATGATTGTCTTTCCATTCATCATAGGTCATGCCATAGACCACCTCGCGCGCGCCGTCATAATCCATGGCCACATCGCGTTCACGCGCCGCCGCCAAATACCATTTAGCAAGGCAGTTGCGGCAGAAACCCGCAAGGTTCATCAGATCGATATTCTGCACATCCTTGCGGTCCTGAAGATGCTGCACAAGGCCGCGAAAGGCAGCGGCTTCAAGTTCCAGCTTGATTTGCGGATCAAGGTTTGCCGCCGGGCCATTGGCAAGGGATGCTTCGGTCGACATTTCCGAACCGGCGCAATCAGACATTTTCCATACTCCCGACCTTGCCATAGGCTGGCAGGTCCTGTTCAAGTTTTTCGATATTTTCCGGGACCTCGGCGATGCTTTCGACCGTCACGAAATGATCATTGTCGATTTCGGTCTGATCGACCATTTCGTGAACCCAGGTGATTTCATAGGGAATGTGGATCGCCGACCCGCCACACGCAAGCACCGGCAGGATATCGGACTTCAACGAATTGCCGATCATCACGGCTTCGGATGGCTCCACACCATAGCGGCCAAAAATATTGCGATAGGTCAGCGGATCTTTTTCCGAAACGATCTCGACACCGGCAAACAGGCTTTCGAGGCCGGAACGCTCGATCTTGAGCTGCTGGGCGATCAAATCGCCCTTGGTGATCAGGACGATCTTGCGATCAGACTGTTTGACATAATGGCGCAGCACCTCTTCGGCCCCGTCAATCAGACGGGTCGGCGCACGCAGCATGGATTTGCCGATTTCGGCCAGTTCATGAATGTCGGCAGCACTTATTTTCTTGTCGGAAAGCTCAATCGCAGTTTCGATCATCGACAGGGTAAAGCCGGTGATGCCGTATCCATAAATCGAAAGGTTGGACAGTTCCGCCTGATAGAGGCGATCATTGACCGTATCAGCATCGACATAGTGGGAAAGCATTTCGCGCAGGCGGATATGGGCGTCACGAAACAGCGGTTCGTTATGCCACAGCGTATCGTCGCCATCAAAAGCAATCAGTTTATACATACTCACGCCTCGTTTCTTGTTCTTGGATGGCCTTGCAGAAAGCACCCGGCCTCAATCCGCGACCATAAGTCAGCCGGAAATCCCCGTAAAGCCCCGTTTCCTGTATTTAATATGCGCAATAACTGTTCGAAAGGGGTTGCAAACCCGTCCAATCGAACAGGTATGGAACAAAAACGCCGGGGGAATGTTCCCCCGGCGCATTTCCCGGTTCTTTTCCGGGCCATCTCCCGGCGGACCCGGCCCTAGCTGACAAGGATACCGATCTTGCCGATATGCGATTTCGCAACGAATGCTTCCTGTGCCTTGGCGAGATCGCGAAGGTCGTAAACTTCCGCGACCAGCGGACGAATTTCACCCTTTTCGATATATTTCACCAGATCGGTGAAAACGCGATCTTCCTGATGGGTGCAGCCATAAAGTGTTAAATCCCTAAGATAAAGCGTGCGCAGATCAAGTTCGACAATCGGCCCGGCGATTGCCCCAGCCGTGGCATATCGACCACCCGAAACAAGGGTTTCAAGCAGTTCGGGCCAGCGCGGCCCGCCGACCAGATCGATCACGACATCAAAGCGGTTGCGCGGCAATTCATCTGCACGGTCAAGAACCTCATCCGCGCCAAGATCACGCAGGGCCTTGGCCTTTGACGCGCTTGACACCGCAACGACATAGGCCCCGCGCCGCTTGGCAAGCTGAATGGCCGCCGAACCGACACCGCCCGATGCCCCGGTTACAAGGACGCGTTCCGCCCCAAGACCGACCCGCTGGATAATCCCCTCGGCGGTTGAAAACGCGCATGGGAAGGATGCAAGATCGGTGTCCGACAGGTCCGAATTGATGGCAATCGCGTTTTTATCCGCGACCACGGCATATTGCGCAAAAGCCCCGTTCGTCTCGCTGCCGAATGTTTCGACCCGGTGTGTTCCGTCCTCGTTGGGAACGGATTGCAGGGCGCGGACCAGAACACGCTGCCCAAGGCGCGCGGGATCAACACCCTGCCCGACCGCGACAATCGTGCCGCAACAATCCGCCCCCTGAATATGGGGAAAGACCAAAGTACCGCCCGACCAGGTGGCATCGGCAAGGGCATCCTCGCCAAAACCGGCATCGCTGCCCTCGCTTGTGGCGCCGCGAACGGCCTTTGAATACCAGGCGATGCGCGTATTGATATCGGTATTGTTGACCGACGATGCCCCGACTTTGATCAGAACCTGCCCGGCTTCGGGGGTTGGCGTTTCCAGGTCTTCGCGCCATTCGAGCTTATCAAGCCCGCCATGCCCGGTCAGAACAACGCCATGCATTTTTGTCGGGATATCGGTCATTGGTCACTCCATGTAGAACGATTACTCTACTTGCCAAGGTAAAGGGAACGTTCTACATTTGTCAACATGACGGATACAAAACTGAAAATCGCGGCCGGTCTTGAACGGGCCTTTGCCAAGGGCGGCTTTGCCGAACCCAGTGTTGATGACCTGCGCGAAGCCGCCGATGTCAGCCTGCGCACGCTCTATAAATACACACCATCGCGGGCCGACATGGTGCATCTGGCACTTGAACATCGCCATCAGCGTTACATTGATCTGCTGTTCACCAATTTGCCCGAGGCCCCCGACAAAGCCCTTTCGGCAATCATTGATCGTGTCGGTGTCTGGATGGAAACAGAGGCAAGCCACGGCTGCCTGTTCCACGCCGCCGTTGCCGCATCACCGGGCGATCAGATGCTGCGCGATTTGCTATCACGCCATAAGGTCGAGGTCGCAACCAAAGCCGCCATCGCCACAGGGCGACAGGGATACGAGATCGAGCTTAACCTGATCCTTGAAGGATTAACGCAAAGCTTCACCCTGCACGGGGCACAAGCCATTGCCGCAGCGAAACGGCTGGCGGGTGGGATACCGACGCACTCCAACCCATAGGATTTCTGCTCCCAAAGGAACAAGGCGCTGGCCCGAAGACTAGCACCTTTTATTGCACCTTCAAGGGATCAGGCGGCTTATTCGTCCTTCTCGAACTCGATGATAATTGCATCGACCGACAGGTTCGCGCCCTGCTCGGCGTGGATTTTCTTGACCACGCCTTTGCTTTCGGCCTTCAGCACGTTTTCCATTTTCATCGCTTCAAGGATGCAAAGTTCCTCGCCCGGCTGGACGGTCTGGCCTTCGGTCACCGATACCTTGACCAGCAAGCCCGGCATCGGGGACAGCAGGAAGTTTGACATATCGGGCGGTGCCTTGAACGGCATCAGTTTTTGCAATTCGGCGACACGGGGCAGCATCACCTTGAAGCTGCGCTGGATGCCGTTGGCCGACAGGCGATAGCCGACACCTTCGAGGTCGATCTGCACGCAGACCGGCGCGCCGTCAATGTCGCCAACAAACATCGCATCACCGATTTTCCAGTCGGATGACACGCCATAGCTGCGCTCCCCGATGGCGACGATATAGTCGTTGTTAACACCGTCAATTTCGATATCGAACGCGGTGTGATCATCGCCCGATACCGCGACCCAGCTTTCGGCAACCTGCAACGGATGATCGCTGACCTGTCCGGTCACGCGCGCATTGCGTTCGGCAACACGTTGATTGAGGTATCCTGCAACCACCACCAGCATCGCCGGATCATCATTGGGCAGATCATCGGCAGAAAAACCGTCGGGATATTCTTCGGCGATGAAATTGGTGGTGATATTGCCTGACTGGAAGCGTTTATTGGCCATAACGGCGGCAACAAACGGGATATTGTGCGAAATGCCGCGGATGTAATAGGCATCAAGGGCGGCCCGCATTTCCGCAATCGCATCATCGCGGGTTTCGCCATACGTCACCAGTTTTGCGACCATCGGGTCGTAATACATCGAAATCTCGCCGCCTTCGAACACGCCGGTATCGACACGCACGGATGCACTTTCAGCCGGCGGCTGATACCGCACCAGACGCCCGGTGGAAGGCAGGAATTCGCGGAACGGGTCCTCGGCATAAATGCGGGTTTCCATCGCCCAGCCGGTCAGCTTGACATCATCCTGCGCGAGCGTCAGTTTTTCGTCATTGGCGATGCGGATCATCCATTCCACAAGGTCCTCGCCAGTCACCAGTTCGGTCACCGGATGTTCGACCTGAAGCCTTGTGTTCATTTCAAGGAAGTAGAAGTTCTTGTCCTTGTCGACGATGAATTCCACCGTCCCGGCGGAGCAGTAATTCACCGCATGCGCCAGTGCGACGGCCTGTTCGCCCATCGCCTTGCGGGTTTCGGGATCAATAAAGGGTGACGGCGCTTCTTCGACGACCTTCTGATGGCGGCGCTGGATCGAACATTCGCGTTCGCCAAGGTAAATGCCATGCCCGTGTTTATCGCAAAGCACCTGAATTTCGATATGGCGCGGTTCTTCGACGAATTTTTCGATAAAGACACGATCATCACCAAACGAGCTTGCGGCTTCTGACGTGGCGCGCTCGAACCCTTCGCGGCATTCGGCATCGTTGCGCGCAATGCGCATGCCCTTGCCACCACCGCCAGCAGACGCCTTCAACATCACCGGGTAGCCGACATCATTGGCGATTTTGATCGCCTCGTCGGTGTCCTTGATCACGCCCATATAGCCCGGAACGGTTGAAACACCGGCCTCAGATGCGATTTTCTTGGACGTGATCTTATCGCCCATCGCGGCAATCGCGCCAACCGGCGGGCCGATAAAGGCGATTTTGGCGGCATCAAGCGCCTTGGCAAAGGCCTGATTTTCCGAAAGGAAGCCATAGCCGGGATGGACGGCCTCCGCCCCCGTGGATTTGCAGGCATCGATGATTTTATCAATCACCAGATAGGACTGGTTGGAGGGTGCCGGGCCGATATGCACGGCCTCGTCGGCCATCTGCACATGCAGGGCGTTTTTATCGGCGTCGGAATAAACCGCCACCGTGGCAATGCCCATTTTGCGGGCCGATTTGATCACGCGGCAGGCAATTTCACCGCGGTTGGCAATCAGGATTTTCTTGAACATATTGTTTGCTCCCAATTTGACGTCGCGGGTTAAAGCGGAATGTTGCCGTGTTTGCGGGCCGGGTTTTTGATGTCCTTGTTGCGCAGCATCGCAAGTGACTTGCACACGCGCCTGCGCGTGCCATGCGGCATGATGACATCGTCAATGAAACCCTTGCGCCCCGCGACAAACGGGTTGGCAAATTTTTCACGGTATTCTTCCGTGCGGGCCTCGATCTTTTCGGGATCGTTCATATCGGCCCGGAAAATGATTTCCACCGCGCCCTTTGGCCCCATCACCGCGATTTCGGCTGTCGGCCAGGCATAGTTGACATCACCGCGCAGATGCTTGGACGCCATCACGTCATAGGCCCCGCCATAAGCCTTGCGCGTGATGACGGTGACCTTCGGCACCGTCGCCTCGGCATAGGCATAAAGCAGTTTGGCACCGTGTTTGATGATGCCACCATATTCCTGTGCGGTGCCCGGCATGAAGCCCGGCACATCGACAAAGGTGACAATCGGAATGTTATAGGCATCGCAGAACCGCACAAACCGCGCGGCCTTTTTCGAACTGGCGATATCAAGACATCCCGCCAGAACCATCGGCTGATTGGCAACGATGCCAACCGTGCGGCCATCCATGCGCGCCATGCCGATGATGATGTTTTTGGCATGATCGGGCTGAATTTCATAAAAGTCTCCTTCATCGACGACCTTTGTGATCAGTTCCTTCATGTCATAGGGCATGTTGGGATTTTCCGGCACCAGCGTATCAAGCGAGAAATCATCGCGCATGATCGGGTCTTCGCACAGGCGTGCGGGCGGTTTTTCCTTATTGGATAGCGGCAGGAAATCCATGAAACGACGGGTCTGCAACAACAGATCAACATCGTTTTCAAACGCCAGATCGGCCACCCCGGAAATGCTGGTATGGGTCATCGCCCCGCCGAGTTCCTCGTGGGTGACTTCCTCGTGCGTGACGGTTTTGACCACATCGGGGCCGGTCACGAACATATAGGAACTGTCCTTGACCATGAAAATGAAGTCGGTCATGGCCGGGCTATAGACAGCCCCACCCGCACACGGCCCCATGATCAGGGAAATCTGCGGGATAACGCCGGATGCCTCGACATTGCGCTGGAACACATCGGCATAACCCGCAAGGCTTTCGACACCTTCCTGAATACGCGCCCCGCCGGAATCGTTAAGCCCGATCACGGGCGCGCCGACTTTCATCGCCTGATCCATGATCTTGCAGATCTTGCGCGCATGGGCACCCGAAAGCGCACCGCCAAATACGGTGAAATCCTGGGAAAAGACGAACACCAACCGACCATTGATCGTGCCATGCCCGGTGACCACGCCATCGCCGGGAATGCGGTTTTCGGGCATGCCGAAATCAACGCAATCATGTTCGACAAACATGTCCCATTCCTCGAACGAGCCTTCGTCAAGAAGAACATCAAGCCGTTCGCGCGCGGTCAATTTGCCCTTGGCATGCTGATTGTCGATGCGGCGCTGACCGCCGCCCATGGCCGCCTCTGCGCGTTTGACTTCGAGCTTGGCGATAATATCCTGCATATTGCGTGATCCTTACTTTGGGCCGCCCGGAATGCGTTCATGACGATGGTCATGCCGGTGATGCAATCTGAATGATGATTTGGAATAGCATTATTCGGTACTGGAATGCCAATTATTTTTCACAGTCTGGCACAAGATGAAAATAGCCTGTAAAGGCCTGATTTCCCTAACGTCATTGCGATATGTGAGGACGGGCTGGACTAAAGTCTAGAAGCAGGTCGACAAATACCAATATTCAGGACAAGCCGGGCACCAAACGGCTTCTGGCGCGTTAAGGCCTTATGATATCCATCAGAACGGTCCTTTCATGAAGCTGTTTCGCATCCGCCCGCACGAGCCGAAATCCACCGGCGATGATCGCCCTGCGCAATCCTTATGGCGTTATATCTGGCTTATGAGCGGCCGACACCAGATCGTTGTATGCCTGATTGCCATATCGGTGGCGGCCCTTGGCATCGTGCCGCTGGAACTGCAACGCCGCCTGGTCGACGATGCGATCAGCAAACAGGATATGTCGCTTCTGACCGTGCTGGCGGTGATCTATCTGGCGGTTGTTGTGGTTCATTCGGCGACCAAATTCATGCTTCGGATGTATGAAGGCTGGCTCAGTGAAAGTGCGATCCGCCACAACCGCCGCCATCTCAGCCGCCTTTATGCCGAAGACCGCACCGGCAATGGCGAAGGCGAAAATGGCCGGGCAGTTTCGATCATCGGATCGGAAATCGAAAAACTGGGCGGCTTTGTGGGCGATGGATTGTCGCAGCCGGTCGTGAATGCGGGGATGCTGATTTTCGGAATTGGCTATATGGTCAGTGTCGAGCCGATCATCGGACTGATCGGTATTCTGGCGCTGATCCCGCAAATCGCGCTGGTGCCGATCATTCAAAAACAGATCAACCGGCTGATTGAAAAGCGCGTGGAAAAAATGCGCGAAGTCAGCGACGAACTAAGCGAACTCCACCCCAGCCACGACGATGATCACAGAGAACTTCTGGACCCGATCCATCGCGGCATCAGTTACCTTTATAACAACCGCATGTGGTTTTTCATCCTCAAGTTCGGAATGAAAACCCTGATCAATCTGCTGAATGCGCTTGCCCCGCTTTCGGTGCTGATTGTGGGCGGCTATCTTGCGATCAAGGGTGAAACATCGGTCGGGATTATTGTCGCGTTCATTTCCGGCTTTGACCGGATGTCATCACCAATGCGCGAATTGCTGTCCTATTACCGGATGGCGGCACAGGCAGCCGTACAGCATCGCATGATCGCGAAATGGATGAATTGATCAGGGCAACGAATGTTTATCGCTGCCCGATCAGATCAAGATACCGCCCCGCCGCCAGCAATTCGGCCCGGTGGCGTTCGCGGCGCGCGACGGCTTCGGCGTCCGCCCCCCAATGTTCGATGGAATAGTTTTCATCAAGCTGGGAAACTTCAAACGCCTGTTCGGCGCTGATCCGGCCGCGCAAGGTCGCAAGCCCGATGATCACCGATCCCGACACCGTTGTCAGGGTGTGAAGGGCTGTCAGGTAGTAATCATCAAGCGCCTCGATCTCGTCCTGAATGCGCAGAAGGGCCTCATCTTCCTGCGAGATCGGCATGACGCCTTCGGTCACTTTAAGCGACACACCCAGTTCATGATGCGCCCAGTCAAGCAACGGCTGCCATGCTTCGGCCTGCTGGCGGACAAGGTCATCGGGGAAGGATGCGCGATAGCATAACAGGTCAGACCGGCCAAATCCGGTCAGTTCCGCAATCACGCCAAACCGGTGCGAGCGCACGCGGTCAATCGCGGTTGCGGCCAGTTGCATGATTGGCATCGTGGTCGGCAGAACCTTTTCACCCTGCGCATCCCATTCGGCCGCAATTTCATGCGCCAGCTGTTCCGCCGGCAACACGAATTCGGCCTTGGACGGCGATTTTACCGGCCTTCCGTCCAGATGGATACGCCAGCCCTGCGCATCTTCGTCGCGCACGGCTTCGGCTTTTTTGTAAAAACGTTTGATCGATTTTGTAAGCATGATGGCGATATGCCCAAATCCGTTTCCATGTGCAAGCGATTTGATTGGACCGCCATGTTCAAAGGCGATTATCAAGAATTTCTGTATAATTTTTGATCAATTTACCCCATTGACCATTTATTAAACAACCGTACTCTGCCCGTAACAGTCCCTTCATATCAGGAAAACCGGCAAAAAAGGGATTTGGCACAGGCATTGCTGTGCGATCAGGGGTATCATTCGGTCAATGGGTCGTCAAAAAGACCCGAAACAGGAGGCTTCATTAATGGTGAGACTTAAAGCGCGGCTACTTGGCGCGACCGTCGGCATTGCCGTTGCACTTGGTGCGCAATCCGCCATGGCCCAGATGGCGATCAAATTTACACTCGACTGGAAATTCGAAGGCCCGGCAGCCCCCTATGTGCTGGCCAAGAAAAAGGGCTATTTCTCCGACGAGGGCCTTGATGTGACGATTGATTCCGGGAACGGATCGGTCGGTTCGATCACACGCGTTGCCAGCGGCGCCTATGATGTCGGCTTTGCCGATATCAACTCGATGCTGGAATTCAATGCATCGAACCCGGATCGCGCGATGAAGTCGGTCTTCATGGTTTATGACCGCCCGCCGTTTTCGTTGTTCATGCTGAAAAAAAGCGGCATCACCAAGCCCGAAGACCTGATTGGCAAGACGCTGGGCGCGCCGGTTTTCGATGCATCGCGCAAACTTTTCCCGGCCTTTGCACAGGCAACCGGGCTTAAGCTTGACGATGTCAAATGGGAAAGCATGGACCCGCCGCTGCGCGAACCGATGCTGGTGCGTGGGGACGTTGATGCGATCACCGGTCACTATTTCACATCAATCCTGAACCTTCAGGCACAGGGCATTTCCAAGGACGATCTGACCGTTTTCAAATATTTCGATTACGGCATGGATTTCTATGGCAATGCGATGATTGCATCACCCGACATGATGGAAAACCATCCGGAAGAACTGCGCGCATTCCTGCGTGCGGTCGTCAAGGGATGGCGTGATGCGATTGCCAACCCCGAAGAAGCCATTGCGGCCCTTAAGGATACCGATCCGCTGATTGACCCGGCCCTTGAATTGCAGCGCCTTCAGATGACGATTGATGACAATGTCGTCACCGAGGTAACGCTTAAAGAAGGCATGGGCCAGATCAAGACCGACCGCATGAACAAGGCGATTGACCAGGTCAGCCTGGCATTTGGCATTGAAAACAAGCCAACCGTTGCGGATATCTTCACCGACATTTTCATGCCCGGCGATAAAGACCGGATGCTGAAATAACTGGCACGCCAGACCACGCAAACGGGGCCGGGCAAACCGGCCCCGATACATAATAAATCATCAGGATACGCAGGGGGATGACTGCCGTGTCGAAAAGCTTTGTCGAACTCGACAATGTCCGGCTTCGTTACAGCGAAGGTGACGATCTGGCATTGGAAACAACAAACATGAAGATCAACAAGGGTGAATTCATTGCCGTTGTCGGACCTTCGGGATGTGGCAAGTCATCGCTGCTGAAACTGGTATCGGGATTGATGCCGCCCAGCGAAGGCACGGTTATCGTCGATAACAAGGAAGTTTCCGGGCCGCTTAAGATCGTCGGCATGGCGTTTCAGAACCCGACCCTTCTGCCGTGGCGAACGACCCTTGATAACGTCCTGCTGCCGATGGAAATCGTCAAGCCGCATCGCAACCGCCTGCGCAAGCACCGTGCCGAATATGAAGACCGCGCGCGAAAGCTTCTCGCCAGTGTCGGGCTTGCCGGGCACGAAGACAAATACCCGTGGGAATTGTCAGGCGGGATGCAGCAACGCGCGTCGCTCTGCCGGTCATTGATCCATGAACCCGATCTTCTGATGCTCGACGAGCCGTTCGGTGCCCTTGATGCCTTCACCCGCGAAGAGCTTTGGGACATTCTGCAGAACCTTTGGATGGTGCGGCCCTTTACCGTCATTCTTGTCACCCATGATCTGCGCGAAGCAGCCTATCTCGCCGATACGATTTATGTGATGTCCAAGCGCCCGGGTACGATTTTGGTCCAGCGCGAAAACACCCTGCCCCGCCCACGCGATCAGGAAACGACATTCACGCAGCCCTTCACCGATCTGGTCCACGAATTGCGCAGTCACATCCGTGACGTGCGCGCGGCATAAGGGAAGGTTGAAAGCATCATGGCCAAGAAAAAAGACCTGTCCAAAGCCACCCCCTGGATCAGCGCAATCGGGCTTTTCGTGATCTGGGAACTGATTGTCCGGATTTTCAATATTCCGGTCTATATCCTGCCGACCCCGTCGGAAAGCATCATGGTCGGCTGGGATTTCCGCGGTGCAATCTGGATGCATGCGGTTCATACGCTTTATACGACCCTGGCGGGCTTTGCCATTGCGGTCGTGTTTGGTGTGGTTCTGGGCGCGCTTGTCGGGTCCAGCAAGGCGGTTTATGACGCGGCCAACCCGCTTCTGGTCGGGTTCAATTCGGTGCCAAAGGTGGCACTGGTCCCGGTTCTTGTCATGTGGTTTGGCATCGGTACGGTGCCCGCGATCATCACCGCATTCCTGATTTCGTTTTTCCCGATTGTTGTCAATGTGGCGACGGGACTGGCAACGCTTGAACCCGAATTGCGCGATGTGTTGCGGTCCCTTGGCGCGACCCGGCGCGATATTCTGATCAAGGTCGGCTTCCCTCGCGCCATGCCCTATTTCTTTGCATCGCTTAAGGTCGCGATCACGCTGGCCTTTGTCGGTTCGGTGATTTCCGAAACCGTCGCATCGAACCTTGGCGTTGGCTATCTGATGTTGTCGGCATCGTCTAAATTCAACATGCCGCTGGTGTTTGCCGGGTTGCTGGTGATCGCGGTGATGGGGATTGCGATGTACGAGCTGTTTAACATCATCGAACGCCGGTCCACCAAATGGGCCAATCGCGGAAATCCGACCAATTAATAGCTTCGTCGCACCGCTTGGGCACGTAAAAGGCCGGGAAAACCCCGGCCTTTTGATGTTCTGGCGATTGCGATAAAGCCTTAGGACAGATGGGTATCAAAGAAACCCATCGTGCGTTCCCACGCCAGTTTGGCATCCTCGGCGTCATAACGGCCACCGGTCGGATTGGCAAAGGCGTGGTCGGCTTCGTACCAGAAAATCTGATAGTCGGTTTTCCCGGCTTCCTTAAGGGATTCCTCGAACCCGTTGACCATCGACTTGTTGATGCTTTTATCAAGGGTGCCGAAATGCCCCATCAGCGGCGCGTTCAGGGTTGTAACCTGCTCGGCGGTCTTTTTGACATTGCCGTAATAGACAACAACCGCATCAACATCGGCGGCAAGCGCGGTATTGAGCGACCAGCCACCACCAAAGCACCAGCCAACCGTTCCCACCTTGCCGGTTGAATCCTTGTGATTTTTAAGGAATTTGACGGATTCCTGCAATTTTTCGGTGGCAATCGCCGGATTGACCGCCGACATCAGCGCCTTTGCCCCGTCGGCCGAGGTTGCGGGCGGCTTACCATACAGATCAACCGCAAGCGCGATATAGCCCTGCTTGGCATATTCTGCCGCAACCGCGCGGATCTGATCATTCAGGCCCCACCATTCATGGATCAGAATGACGGTCGGGGCCGGAAGGGTTGCCGGCATGGCGATTTCGGCGGTCATTTTTTCCCCGCCCGGCGTGGTGATGGTCACGGGGGACAATGTCGATCCGGCGGCATGGGCCAAAATCGGATCGGCCAGAATAACCGCAAGCGGCAAGGCAACCGCGCCTTTAAGGAACAGACGGCGATCTTCATCCGTGGCCTTCGGCGGCGGGCCGAGATGGTCGTTTACGCCACATCCGTCAAGCGTGCACATATTCAAGCCTCCTCTGTCTGGTTACGATCAGGCGTTTTATCAGGTTGTATTTTGCATGATGCTCTTCGCGTGATCATTTCGCAAGAAGCGAAGAATTTGCAAATCACGCGCGCGTCATAAATCCCTGTCACCCCAAAGAGTACGCACTCAAACCCGTTACAGATCAACCCTTTGTACCGCCATCCTGGCAATTGTCATGCAAATGTCCCCTTGCCCTGTCTGCTGTTGCCTGCTTTAACAGCCAAACGTCGATCCCGTTCCCAATCATCCGAGGAAATCATGCGTACTATCGAAACGGTTCTTTTTGATCTGGGCGGCGTTCTGGTCGATTGGGATCCACGGCATCTGTATCGCAAGATTTTCAAAGATGATGCCGAAATGGAACGTTTCCTGACAGAAATCTGTCATCCGCACTGGAATTTCCTGCATGACAAGGGTGCGCTTCGCTTTGCCAAATCGATCCCCGATCTTCAGCATCGCTATCCGGAATATAGCGATCAGATCGCGGCATGGATGGACCGCTGGCCGGAAATGATGAAGGGGTCGATTGACCGCACCGTTCACATCCTTGAAGAACTGAAATCACGCGGCAATGTGCGTTTGTTTGCCCTGACCAACTGGTCGGCGGATACCTGGCCGCATGCGATTGAACGGTTCGGTTTCCTAAGCCATTTCGAAGGCATTCTGGTATCGGGGCAGGAAAAACTGGCCAAGCCCGACCCGCAGATTTTCGATCTGACCGCCGCGCGGTTCAAGCTTGATCCGCGCGAAACCCTGTTTATCGATGACAGCGAAAAGAATATCCAGCAGGCGCGTGAAATGGGCTTTGCCACCCACTGGTTCCGCGATCCGATCCGCCTGCGCCGTGATTTGATGGAATATGGCCTGCTTTAAAAACAGTCAGTGCCGCTTGGCCGTCAGGTAATTGGCAAAGCACTGTTCGAAAACATATTTCCAGCCGCTTTCGTATCCGTCGCGGACCATCGGGGCGATTTCGCCCAGATTTTGCCAGTCCCAATGCTTGAGCCGGATCACACAGCGGCCAAAGGCATTCTGTTCGAACGTGACACTGATGCGGGTATAGGCCCCTTCTTCCCAGCCCGGATGCCAGGTAAAGGCAACATGTTCGCCTGCCTGCCAGATATCGACAGTGCCCCAGACCACCGGATCGCGGCCCTTGGCATGCTCGACAATCTTGCCGCCAAGGCCCGGATTGATTTCGACCGATTTGCAGTTTTCACGCGCCAGCGAATGGCTGTCGGTCGGCCACCAATTGCCAAAGCCATTGGTGAATGCCTCGAACGCGTATTCCGGTTCGACCGGAACGGTGATTTCCACCCGGATCGGTTTCAGGTCGTCATCTTTGTGATCGGCTTCAGGCAGCATCGCGGCCAGTTCCCCACATGGTTTCCAGCAATCCGGGCAGCTGATCGAAATGATCAATCACGGCATGCGCCCCGGCATTGTTCAGCGTTTCAATATCGTGATAGCCCCAACTGACACCAATCGACAGCATCCCCGCCGCCCGGCCCATTTCGATATCATAGGCGGTATCGCCAATGATCACCGCATTGGGCGCATCCACGCCGGTTTCATCCATGGCGGCGTGCAACATCGACGGATGGGGTTTGCTCGGATGATTGTCGCATGTCTGAAGGGTAACGAACCGGCCTTCAAGTGCGTTGCGCGCCAGAACGGCATCAAGACCGCGGCGCGCCTTGCCCGTCGCAACCCCCAAAAGCCAGTTGCGCGTATCCAGTGCGGCCAGCATTTCGCGCACACCGGGGAAAAGCGGCTCGTAAAAATCCGGGGTCTGGCGCAATTCAAAGAATGCCGCCTTATAGGCCGCGGTGACGCCTTCAATAATTGCGTCATCGATCATGCCCGGTGCGGCAAGCTTGCGGATCGCTTCAGGCAGGCTCAGACCGATGATGGTACGTGTCTTTTCAAGGCCGGGGCAATCAAGGTCATGTGCGGCAAAGGCATGATCCATGCAATGCGCAATCGCATGCTGGCTATCAACCAGCGTACCGTCACAATCAAATACCACAAGCCTGAGCGGATCGTTCGCCATCAAAAGTCATCCAGTTCTGTTCATATCGCGGCGGAGATTATTCCAAAGTCCGCCAAAGATCGAGTCTCTAGCCCATGCAAAGTCGACGCATTTTTTGCTCTGCGGCAAGCAATGGAAACCAATGGTAAATTTAAACACACTTCCGAACACCCCAAGGTAGGGTTAGGATGATTCTGTTAGCACGCAAACTGCGGAGGCTGAACATGCTCACACTGCGGGACTGCATCGATTTTAGCGATCTGAGCGAGGAGGAAATCCTCGCGATTGCCGAGTGTGAACACATCCCCCTTCTGACCGCCCTTGAGGAAGGCGAAAGCATGGTGCACACCCCACGGGGGCGCAAACGGATTGCTATTATGATCAAAAGCCAGGCGGAAATGTGCGAACGTACGGGAAATACGGTCCACGCCCAACATCTGCGCCGGGTTCATGATGCGTTTATCAACCGCTTCGACAAAATGGTCGCGCGCCCTTAAAGATCGATTGTCATCAACGCCGTTGACAGGGACGAAAAAGCCGACGCACTGCGTCGGCTTTTCGCGTTTCGGACACTGACCGCATCCGTTATCTTTTACGCAACCGGGACGGCTTTGCCTTGGGTTTCGGTTTGATTTCCTTTTCCCGGTGGATTTCCGGCGTCAGGAATTTGGTCGGCGTTTTCGGATCAAAGTTCAGCGCTTTGATGGTTGCGCTGAAATGTTCGGGCACCGGGGCTTCGATCACGACGCGATGGCCGGTCACCGGATGGGGAAAGTCAATCGCGCGCGCATGCAGATGCATCTGGTTTGACAGTCCATCAAGAAACGCTTTGGCCCCGCCATATTTACCATCGCCAAGGATCGGGCATTCCATTGCCTGGCAATGCGCGCGCAGCTGGTGGGTACGACCGGTCAGCGGCGACAGGGCAAGCCACGCCGCACGACGTCCGGCGCGCGCCAACTGGCGATAGATCGTCTGGGCGGATTTGCCTTCTTTTTCGTCGATGACCATCTTTTCACCGCCCTTGCCGCCATGTTTGGCAAGCGGGGCATCAATCAGACCTTCGCGTTCATCGGGCGCACCCGATACAATCGCCCAGTACAATTTCCGCGTGGTCTTGTCCTTGAATGCCTTGGTCAGGGCATTGGCCGCCGATGCCGACCGTGCAAGCAACAGCACGCCGCTGGTGTCCTTATCAAGACGATGCACCAGTTTCGGGCGTTCCTTGCTATCAAGCTTTAACGCATCAAGCATGCCATCAACATGAAGGTCGGTATTGGTCCCGCCCTGCACCGCCAGACCGGCGGGCTTGTTGATCGCCAGAACCACTTCGTCATAGAAAATGACGGAATCGCGCAGCGCCTGAAGTTCTTCCTCGGTCGCGTTCGATTTGGCCGGGCCGGATTTTACATGCTGGGCCGCATTGGCCGCATCGTAATTGCCCTCCGCCCATGGCCCCATACCTCCGCCCGACATGACCGGCGCGGGCGGAACACGGACTTCCTGACCGGGCTCAAGGCGCTGACCGGCCTTGGCACGTTTGCCATCAACACGGATCTGACCACCCCGCAGGAACTTCTGAACCTGCCCAAAGGTAAATTCCGGGCAGTTCCGTTTGAACCAGCGATCCAGCCGCATTTCGGCTTCGTCATTCTTAACCTTGCGCAGAGTGACGCCACTCATTGCAGAACTCCCCTTACCAGCGCGATTGCGCCGAACAATGCTGCGATGCCAACGCAGACCGAAACCGCGACATAAAGGCCCGAAAGGCCGATATTACCGCGTTCATATAAGGTCGCGACATCGAGCGAAAAAGTCGAAAACGTTGTAAACGCCCCCAGAAAGCCGGTCACAAGGAAGGCCCGCATTTCAGGACTGAGCGACAGCTTGACCGCCGAAAGCTCGATCAGAAGTCCCATCAGGAAGGAGCCGACGATATTGACCGTCAAAGTCCCCCATGGAAATCCATGACCAAGTGTCGCGCCCATCAGGGCCGAAACACCATATCGGGCAACCGCCCCGATAGCCCCGCCCAATGCGATGGATGCGATAAACAACGGTGAAAATTGCATGGCGCGGAACCTAGTCTTTCAGTTCTGAAAAGTCACGTGTGAAAACATCATGGGCGGGTCGCATTCCGGTACACCAACCAAGCCCCGTCGCAAACGAACAATCAGTTCTGCGGCGCGGCCTGCCGGCCAATCAGGGCGACGGTTGCCGCCATCCATGATTTCAGGCGTTTTTCATTCTGGCCGAAATCGTCACTGCCATAGACGGATCGGGAATAGGCAAAAACGCGGCTGCCGCCATTTTCACCGGGAATGACCTTGACATCAACCCAGTCGGGAAAACGGAAAACAGGCGTCCGGGCAAGGAAGCGCAATTCAAGCGCCAATCCATTCCCCTCGACAAGTTTCATGCCTTGTGCGCCCGCGGTTGCCTGCAAGGCGGTTGCGACGGTATCGGGCGATGCATCGAATACCGGGCTTGGCACGTTGCGATCGGTCGATGGGCAGGCATCCGGCGGGCAGACCAGGAAATAGGTCGGTGATTGCGGCAGGTCGATATCCGGTCCCAGACTGATGTCTGCCGGCTCATCTGCCATCAACATACTGTCGAGCAATCCGCTGAAACGGATTACGGCAAATGTCAGTCCGCCGACAAACAGAAGCCATGCCAGTACAATCGCTACGCGTTTCACAAAAATTCCCCGTTCCCGTTTTGCGTGCCCTGCTGTAACGCAAGACTCCCTAAATACCGGTTAATTCCTGTAATTCGTCAAGTTAACAAATACGAAAATGCCCAAACGAGATGCTCGTTCGGGCATTTTTGGGAAACCAATGGACCGCAACGGGGGGGGTGGATTGCGATGATCGATTTCCCGCGGGCAATGCAACAGGCCGTAAGCGTTATGCCGCCGTCGGAAGCGGTGCAGCAGCCACATTGGCAATCGCACGTTCCATGGCTTCTTCAGCGTTTACCGCGAAACCGGATGCATCGATAACGTCAATATCGGAAATACCGACGAAACCAAGAACCTGTTTCAGATACGGGGTCGCGAAATCGGCCGGGCTGTTGACCGGAACACCTCCGGTGGCAACAACGATATAGGCTTTCTTGCCTTCAAGCAGGCCTTTCGGGCCATTTTCAGTGTAGTTGAAGGTCACACCGACACGGGCGATCAGGTCAACCCAGGCCTTAAGCGTCGACGGGACCGAGAAATTATACATCGGCGCACCGATCACAACGACGTCGGATGCCTGAAGCTCGGCAACCAGTTTGTCGGAAACGGCGATCACGTCTTTCTGTGCCTCGGTACGGTTTTCAGCCGGGGTATAGAACGCGCCGACAATCTCGCCGGTCAGGGCCGGGATCGATTTGTCGTTCAGGTCACGTTCAACAACATTGGCAGCCGGAGTTGCGGCAACAATACGTTCGATCAGCTTTGATGCGATCTGACGCGAATTGGAATTTTCGCCGTTAACCGAGGCATTGATATGCAGGATCGAAGTCATGTGAATTCTCCAAGTCCGGGTTTGTTTCTGTTACCCCGACTTTAACAGTTTCCATGACGATGATTATCCGATGTCTTTTCACCAGATTGTTGACCAAAAGAGAACAACACACCTGCCGGTTAGTCTTCGCCGCGCTGCTTTTGACGTTCCCGGCGTAATTTATCGAAATAGTCGACCCGCTTTTTCAAATCACGTTCAAAACCGCGTTCGACCGGTTCGTAAAAATTCTGGCGGCGCATGCCATCGGGAAAATAATTCTGCCCGGAAAAACCATCTTCCTGATCATGGTCATAGGCATAGCCACTGCCATAGCCGATATCCTTCATCAGCTTGGTCGGCGCATTGAGGATATGGGCAGGCGGCATCAGCGACCCGGTATCACGCGCGACCTTCAATGATCGTTTATAGGCGGCATAACCGGCATTTGATTTGGGCGCCAGCGCCAGATAGATCACCGCCTGCGCCAGCGCCAGTTCGCCTTCGGGACTGCCAAGGCGTTCATACGCCTCCCACGCGCCAACACAAATCTGCTGCGCCTGCGGATCGGCAAGTCCGATATCCTCGACCGCCATGCGGGTGATGCGGCGCGCGACGAATTTCGGGTCCTCGCCCCCGGCCAGCATCCGATTAAACCAGTACAGGGCCGCATCCGGGTCCGACCCGCGCACCGATTTATGCAGCGCACTGATCAGGTTATAATGACTGTCATCGCCCTTGTCATAAAGCGGCATGCGCTTTTGCACGGTACGCGACAGTTCGGCAACGCCAAGCGGCCCATCGTCACTGGGCGGCAGCAAAAACAGCTCTTCGGCAAGGTTCAGCAAATAACGGCCATCCCCATCGGCCATGGCGCGCAACGTCACCCGTGCTTCGGGCGACAGGGGCAGCTCGAACCCCATTTCCTTTTCCGCACGCACCAGAAGCTCTTCAAGCCCCTGATCATCGAGGCGTTTAAGCACCAGCACCTGACAGCGCGACAGCAACGCCGCGTTCAGCTCGAACGAGGGGTTTTCGGTTGTCGCCCCGATCAGGGTAATGGTGCCGTCTTCAACAAACGGCAGGAAGCTGTCCTGTTGTGCCTTGTTGAAACGGTGGATTTCATCAATGAACAAAAGGGTTGATGCCCCGGTTGCCCGCCGCCCGCGTGCCCGGTCAAACACCTTGCGAAGGTCCGCCACCCCGGAAAAGATCGCCGACAAGGGCTCGAACGCCATATCGGCAACATCGGCCATCAGGCGCGCCAGCGTCGTTTTACCGCAGCCCGGCGGCCCCCAAAGAATGACCGATGGCACACGCCCGGTATTGATCATGCGCGTAATCGGTCCCTCATCCCCGAACAGATGCCCCTGTCCGACAACCTCATCCAGCTTGGCCGGACGCAGCCTGTCGGCCAAGGGCCGGGATGCCTGACTTTCAAACAGTGACGCCATATCGGGCAGATGTTCCTATTATTATCTTGCGACCGGTTTTGCGCGGAACTTATCACGAACATCGACCGGTTTATAGCGATAAGGCAAGAATATTGACACCTCGACCATCGAGGTATACCGTTCGCGCCGTCAAACCAGCCGGAAACACCGACGTGAAACAGATTGCCGATTATACTGACCGTTCCTATTGGCAGGGCACAATCAAAATGTCCTTGTCGAAGTTTTTCGTGCTGTGCGTTTTGCATCGCAAGCCGATGCATGGCTACGAGGTCGTTCAGGCCGTCGAAAAAACCACCAATGGCTGCTGTTCCCCTTCCGAAGGAACCGTCTATCCGGTTCTGAACGAATTCGAGGCCGGTGGATACCTGACATCACACCCCGAAGTCGTTCAGGGCCGTCAGCGCAAGGTTTACGAACTGACCAACAAGGGGCGCGATGCATTCCGGGTCGCGACCGAGGCATGGATGGATGTGACCCAGCATATCCTTGCCAGCCGGGATGCAACCCAGACCCGCACGGCATCCTCCACCACCCCGGTCCCCCAACCACAGGGAAAGGCATGCTGTGAGTAGCCCTTTTTTCAGGTCATCATACCTCGATGATCGAGGCATCAAACCATGACCAAAGCCCCCAAAAAATTGCCGATCATTATCGCCCTTGGCAGCGCACAAACACTGGGGTTCGGATCGACACTTTATCTGCCGGCCATTCTGTCCGCCCCAATGGCAGAGGAATTCGGCATTCCGACCGGCTGGGCGTTTGGTGCCTTTTCGCTGGCACTTGTGGTTGCGGCCCTTCTGGGCCCGATGGCAGGTGCGCGGATCGACCGGTTTGGCGGGCGCAATATCCTGACGGTTTCAAGCCTTGTCTTCGCGCTTGGCCTTGGTTTGCTTGGCCTGTCGAACGGTATGATCGCCATGTGCATGGCGTGGCTCATCATCGGGGCCGGTATGGCGATGGGACTTTACGAGGCGGCCTTTGCAACACTTGCCGGGATCTTTGGGCGCGGTGCACGCGGGCCGATTACCGGCATCACATTGATTGCCGGATTCGCCAGCACGATCTGCTGGCCGATATCAGCCGGGCTTGAAATCGAATATGGCTGGCGTACTGCCTGCTTTTTCTGGGCGGCGATGCATCTGTTTGTCGGGTTGCCGTTAAACCGCCTGATCATCCCGGCCGGAAACGGCCAGCATGCCGCACCAGCCCAGGCCCCTGCTGACAATCCCGATAATGTCAGGGTCAAAGCGGATACGGCGGTAACCCCGGGATATTTCACCGTACCGATGATCCTGCTGGCATTTATTTTTGCCGCAAGCTGGTTTATCGCAACCGCCATGGCCGCCCATTTGCCGCGATTGTTGCAAATTTCGGGGATGGATACGGCGGATGCGATTATTGCCGCCTCGCTCGTCGGCCCGGCACAGGTCGCGGGACGATTGCTGGAATTCGGTGTACTGCAACGCATGCATCCACTGATTTCGGCCAGGATAGCAGGCTTTGCCCATCCGCTTGGCGCATCGCTTCTGCTGGTTTTTGCCGGTCCCGTCGGCATGATATTCACAAGCCTGCATGGAGCGGGCAATGGTATCCTGACCATCGCCAAGGGGACCTTGCCCCTTGCCCTGTTCGGGCCGGTTGGCTATGGCCTGCGGCAGGGGTTTCTAATGGCACCGTCGCGCTTTGCACAGGCCGCCGCCCCGTTCCTGTTCGGATTGCTGATCGACGGATATGGCGTCCGGGCAGTGCTTCTGACCGTCGGGCTGGGTTTACTCAGCTGTCTGGCGATGATGTTTCTTAAAACCGATACGGCCAGATCAGCGGCATCATGAAAAGCCAGATCGACCATCGGCCGCTATCGATTGTCAGCGACAAAAACGACAGAACCGGGGAATGATCCCCGGATCTGTCTATCTATTGGCTGACAAGGATCAAAGCTGGAATTCAGCAGTAAGAACCTTGCCATCGCGTTTGACCGCAATCGACCAGTCACGACCGCGTTCACCGGCTTTGATAACGTCCTTCAGGCGGGCCACGGTGTCAATCGTCACA
Organism: Thalassospira sp. MBR-102; assembly: GCF_040549275.1. Lineage (NCBI taxonomy): Bacteria > Pseudomonadati > Pseudomonadota > Alphaproteobacteria > Rhodospirillales > Thalassospiraceae > Thalassospira > Thalassospira sp. MBR-102. The sequence goes on along the minus strand of NZ_JBEPTC010000001.1, from coordinate 440,657 downwards.
CCATTGACCTCGACGATATAATCACCGGGTTGAATGCGGGCACGGCGCGCAAGGCTGTCGCGCTGCACGGCAAGGACGATGACACCGTTGCTCAGCGTATCAATGCCAATTTCATCGGCAAGTGCGGGGTTCACATTGGCGATTTTTGATCCGCTGAACGGATTGCGGCCTTCGACCTCGGTTTCATCACGCGCAGGCAGTTCGGGTGCGACTTCAAGCGGCATCCGGAGCATCACTTCCTGCCCCTTGCGCAGCACGGAAAGCTCGGCATTGTGATCAAGTTCCAGTGTTGCGATGCGGAATTTAAGCTCGTTGGGGTTATCGACAGGAAGACCATTCACCGCAACCACCACATCACCGGGTTTAAGGCCGCCGCGATCCGCCGGGCTACCATTGCGGACTTCGTTGATCAGAACACCATGCGGGCGATCCAGATCAAGCGACGCCGCCAGATCGGCGGTTACCGACTGCCCTGCCGCCCCCAGCCACGGGCGACGCAGATCGCCACTGATCAGGCCACGCATCACCACCTTGACCATATTGACCGGCACGGCAAAACCGATGCCGTTTGACCCGCCCGATTTGGTAAAGATTGCCGAATTCACCCCGATCAGATTGCCATCGATATCAACAAGCGCCCCGCCGGAGTTCCCCGGATTGATCGCGGCATCGGTCTGGATAAAGGATTGGTAATCCTGCCCGGTCACACCGGCACGCGCCAGTGCGGAAACGATGCCGCTGGTCACGGTCTGCCCCACCCCGAACGGGTTGCCTATGGCAAGGACAAGGTCGCCGACCTCGACCGCGTCAGAATCGCCAAGCGTGATGGCCGGCAATTCATCCTTCACATCACGCAGACGCAGAACAGCCAGGTCGGTGCGTTCGTCCGAACCGACCAGATCGGCATCGAATTCGCGATTGTCATGTAAAACAACGCGGATCTCGCTGGCACCATCAATCACGTGATGGTTGGTCACGATTGTGCCGTCCGACGATACAATCACCCCGGAACCAAGCGACCGTTCAACCCGCTGGCGCGGGGCACCAAACGCACCGCCAAACCGTTCGCCAAAGAACTGCCGAAAGAACGGATCGTTGAAAAACGGGCTTCGTTGCTGGGTGGTGACGACCTTTTTGGTATAGATGTTCACAACGGCCGGCGCGGTTTGCTTCACCAGCGGCGACAGCGACATCTTTATTTCGGTCTGGCTTTCGGGCAGACGCCGATCCTGTGCGGATGCTACGCCAATCTGGCCAAACATGGCCCCTGATACAATCATGATCCCGGTCATGACGGTCGCAATCAATCGTGCCTGCACGTCGAACTCTCTCTTTTCTTCGTAAAGCGGGTCAGCGCGGAAAACAGTCTGGTTAGGGTCAGGGTCAGAACCCTGGATACCGACAGAAAGTAGGGTGATCAGGATTTACGCGCAACCTTGGCGGAAATATGATGAATTTTGAAATATTTCCCAATGCGCGATAAAACCAAAAGAAAACGGGCGGCACCATTGGCACCGCCCGTTTCTATCTTAAAGGCCGAAACGTTGCTTATTCAGCAGACGCTTCTTCGCCTTCGCCCTCTGCTTCAAGGCGAGCACGGTCTTCCGCGCCTTTGGCTTCCGGGTTGCGATCAACGAGTTCGATCACAGCAACCGGAGCAGCATCGCCATAACGGAAGCCAGCCTTCAGAACGCGGGTGTAACCACCCGAACGCTCTTTGTAGCGATCAGCAATTTCGCCGAACAGCTTGGCAACGACTTTCTCGTCACGCAGGATCGAAATGGCCTGACGGCGTGCATGCAGGTCGCCCCGCTTGCCCAGCGTAATCAGTTTTTCGACATACGGGCGAAGATCCTTGGCCTTCGGAAGAGTGGTTTTGATCTGCTCGTGGGTGAGCAGCGAAACCGCCATGTTAGAGAACATCGCCTTACGATGGGACGAAGTACGATTAAGCTTACGGCCTTGCATACCGTGACGCATAGGAACTCTCCTTATTGCCTTGGCTTCGCGCACGAAACCGATTGTGATACCGCGCCGCCACCCTGACTAAATCAGGTCATGCACGTGCGGTTTTGGGCACCAGCCCGCCAGAAATTCCGAAAACCGGGTTTCTGGTTGGGGCAGAACGCCTGCCCCGTCAGTCAAAAAGCACCGACCCGAAGGCCGAAGCCCCGTCTTAGAACGGGTCTTCGAACTTACGCGCCAGTTCTTCGATGTTTTCCGGCGGCCAACCGCCGACTTCCATACCAAGATGCAGGCCCATCTGCGCCAGAACATCCTTGATTTCGTTCAGCGATTTACGGCCGAAGTTCGGCGTACGAAGCATTTCTGCTTCGGTTTTCTGAACCAGATCACCGATATAGATGATGTTGTCGTTCTTGAGGCAGTTTGCCGAACGGACCGAGAGCTCGAGCTCGTCGACCTTGCGCAGCAGATTGCGGTTGAACGGCAGTTCGTCTTCTTTCTTCTCTTCGACAACCGCTTCCGGCTCGTCGAAGTTGACGAACAGCGACAGCTGGTCCTGAAGGATACGGGCAGCAAGTGCCATTGCATCTTCCGGGGTGACCGAACCGTTGGTTTCAACGGTCAGCGACAGCTTGTCATAATCGGTATCCTGACCAACACGGGTGTTTTCCACCTTGTAGGCCACTTTACGGATCGGGCTGAAGATTGCATCGATCGGAATAAGACCGATCGGCGCATCCGACGAACGATGCGAGGTCGCCGCAACATAGCCTTTACCGTTATCAACGGTAAATTCGATGTTCAGCGTCGCACCATCATCAAGATGGCACAGCTCGAGATCCGGGTTAAGGATTTCGATGTCGGCACCGGTTTCGATCTGACCCGCAGTGACAGCACCCGGACCAGTCGCTTTAAGCGCCATTTTCTTCGGACCTTCGGCATGCATGCGCACACCCATGGTCTTGATATTCAGGATGATGTCGGTGACATCTTCACGCACACCCGGGATCGACGAAAATTCGTGCAATACACCGTCAATCTGGATCGCAGTAACCGCCGAACCCTGGAGCGACGACAGCAGAATGCGACGCAGCGCGTTACCCAGAGTCTGACCAAAACCGCGCTCCAGCGGTTCCGCCACGATCGTACCGATGCGGCTGGCATCCGTACCCGGAGTAACATCAAGCTTGGTCGGCTTAATCAGTTCCTGCCAGTTCTTTTGAATCACGAGACCCACCTTCGCAACTGGAGCCTATGGTAAGGGGGGCACAAAATTGGCCCCCGCGAGAAACGCGAAGAGGCCCGGTCGCCCGGGCCCAAACGCGGGGTCGTCCGCAGATCGGCGCGATTAGACGCGACGACGTTTACGCGGACGGCAACCGTTATGCGGGATCGGCGTTACGTCTTTGATCGACGTAATGGTGAAACCAACCGCCTGAAGCGCACGAAGAGCAGATTCACGTCCCGAACCCGGGCCTTTAACCTGAACTTCAAGGGTTTTCATGCCGTGTTCAGCAGCTTTTTTACCTGCGTCTTCGGCAGCAACCTGTGCAGCATACGGGGTCGATTTACGCGAACCGCGGAAACCCATACCACCAGCGGTCGACCAGGAAATGGTATTCCCCTGAACGTCGGTGATGGTGATCATGGTGTTGTTGAAGGTCGCGTTTACGTGCGCGATACCGTTCGTAATGTTCTTCCGCTCGCGGCGACGCACGCGAGTCTGAGGAGCTTTTGCCATTGTCTGTCCCCTACCTTACTTCTTCTTGCCAGCGATCGGCTTAGCCGGGCCCTTGCGGGTGCGGGCGTTGGTGTGGGTACGCTGACCGCGTACCGGGAGACCGCGACGATGACGCAGGCCGCGATAGCAACCCAGATCCATCAGACGTTTAATGTTCATTGCGGTTTCACGACGAAGGTCGCCTTCGACGGTGTAATCAGCGTCGATGACTTCACGCACCTTGAGAACCTGGTCATCAGAGAGCTGATGAACGCGGGTTGCTGCTTCGATGCCAACCTTTGCGCAAATTTCTTTAGCTTTCGCCGGGCCAATGCCGGTGATGTAGGTAAGCGCAATCACGACGCGCTTAGCGGTCGGGATGTTTACGCCAGCAATACGAGCCACTGTGTGAGACTCCTGTTTCCTGTTAACAAACCCTGCGGCAGATCCGGTAGGACGGGGCGCTGCAAAAGCGGGCCAGCAATACTGCCAACCCGCCAGCAAAAAAATGCCCTGCCCGGGAAATTACCCCAGGATGGCTTCTATCTCGCGCGTAACTTCGTCGATTTCGGCCATCCCGTCAACTGTTTTCAGCTTACCGGCATTCTCATAGTAGGGAATGATCGGTGCTGTCTGCTTGTGATAAGCTTCCAGTCGCGAGGTGACCGTCTCGGCATTGTCATCCGCACGGCGTTTGAATTCGGTGCTGCCACATACGTCGCAAACACCGTCCTGCTTGGGTTTCTGGAACGTGTCATGGTATCCCTGCCCGCATTTCGCGCAGGTGTAGCGACCAACGATACGTGCCACAAGGGCGGCATCATCAACCCGCAACTCGATCACATAATCAAGTGCCAGTCCCTTGGTTTCCAGCATCACATCCAGGGCATGTGCCTGGGCTGTGGTGCGCGGAAAACCGTCCAGGATGAAACCGTTCTTGGTATCATCCTGATCAAGTCGTTCGGAAATCAGACCGATCATCAGATCGTCGGAGACGAGCTTGCCCGCATCCATGACTTCCTTTGCCTTCTGCCCCAGCTCGGTACCGGCTGCGACCGCTGCACGCAGCATGTCACCGGTCGAAAGCTGAATCATGCCGCGTCCCGTTTCAAGACGCTTTGCCTGGGTCCCTTTGCCAGCACCCGGAGGGCCAAGAAGGATAATGTTCATTGTTGTCCGTCCCCCTGATGGTCTTGGTGGCGCCGCCTTAGCGGCGGCGTCCACGCAATTTGGATTTCTTGATCAGGCCTTCATACTGGTGTGCCAGCATATGCGACTGGATCTGTGCTACGGTATCCATGGTTACCGTGACAACGATCAGCAAGCTAGTCCCACCAAAGTAGAACGGCACCGACCATTCGGCGATCAGAAGCTCTGGCAGGATACAGACAAATGCCAGATACGCTGCACCGATGACCGTCAGGCGGGTCAGGATGAAATCCAGATAGTTGGCGGTATTCTTGCCCGGGCGGATGCCCGGAATGAAGCCGCCATGCTTTTTCAGGTTGTCTGCCGTATCTTCCGGGTTGAAAACAACCGCCGTATAGAAGAAGGCAAAGAAGACGATCAGCGCGATATACAGACCGATATAAAGCGGCTGGCCACGGCCAAGCAGTGCTGTCACCGTGCTAAGCCACGCAGGCGCATCCGCACCGGCAGTGAACTGTGCAACCGACAGCGGCATCAGCAGAAGCGAGCTTGCAAAGATCGGCGGAATAACGCCGGCCGTATTGATCTTGAGCGGCAGGTGCGAGCTCTGACCTTCCATGACCTTCATGCCGACCTGGCGTTTCGGGTACTGGATCAGAACACGGCGCTGGGCACGTTCCATGAACACGATGAAGGCAATGACGGCAATCGCCAGCACGATGATCGCAACGATCACCAGGGCGGAAATCGCACCGGTACGGCCAAGCTCAAGCGTGCCCGCAATCGCGGCCGGAAGGCCCGCAACAATACCGGTAAAGATGATAAGCGAAATGCCGTTACCGATACCGCGCTGGGTGATCTGTTCGCCCAGCCACATCAGGAACATGGTGCCGCCAACCAGGGTCACAACCGCAGTAAAGCGGAAGAACATGCCCGGATCATGAACCGCAGAGCCGGATGAACCGCTCATGCTTTCAAGACCAACGGCAATGCCCCAAGCCTGGATCGTGGCGATCACAACGGTCAGATAACGGGTATATTGATTAATCTTTTTACGCCCCTGTTCGCCCTCTTTTTTCATAGCCTCAAGGCTTGGCGAAACAGTGGTCATCAGCTGAATGATGATCGAGGCGGAGATGTAAGGCATGATGTTCAGCGCGAAGATGGTCATACGCCCTAGCGCACCACCAGCAAACATGTCGAACATGCCCAGGACGCCACCAGCATTCTGCTGGAAAATATCAGCAAGAATGGACGGGTCAACGCCGGGAATCGGGATATATGTTCCCAGACGGTAAACTATAAGCGCGCCCAACGTGAACCAGATGCGCTTTTTAAGCTCGGTTGCCTTAGAAAAAGACGACCAGTTCAGGTTCGCGGCAAGCTGCTCGGCGGCCGATGCCATGCACTTATCTCCCAATAGGCTAAAACTGGAGGGTCCGGTCCCGTAATCTTGGGAACCGGACCCTCACGTAGTCATAGAGGCTTATTCTGCGGTTTCTGCTGCGGCAACCGGAGCAAGAACCTTGACCGAGCCACCAGCTTTCTCGACGGCTTCGATAGCCGACTTGGAAGCACCGGTGATTTCGATGTTCAGTTTCGCTTTCAGTTCGCCTTTAGCGAGCAGACGCAGACCGTCTTTCTGCGGACGGGCCAGGCCTTTTTCGACCAGAACTTCGATGGTGACATTCGCACCTTCTTCAAGAACGCCGTTATCAACGGCGGTCTGAAGGGTACCAAGGTTCACGACACCGAACAGTTTCCGGAACGGATTTTTAAAGCCGCGCTTCGGAAGACGACGGTAGATTGGCATCTGCCCGCCTTCGAAGCCATTGATCGCTACACCGGAACGGGACGTCTGGCCCTTCTGACCTGCGCCAGAAGTTTTGCCTTTGCCCGAACCGATACCGCGACCGACGCGGGTGCGCGCCTTGCGGGCACCCGGGTTATCGGCAAGTTCGTTGAGTTTCATTAATCAACACCTTTTCGATCTGGGGGCCAATCAGGCCTCGTCCACGCGGACGAGGTGCTTGACCTTGGCGATCATACCGCGAACAGCCGGAGTATCTTCCAGCTCACGAGTCCGGTGCAGTTTGTTCAGGCCAAGACCCACAAGGGTCTGGCGCTGATCAGCCGGACGTCCGATCGGCGAACCCGTCTGGGTAACGCGAACGGTCGCTTTTTTCTTAGCAGCCATATCGAATTACTCCTTTTCGAGAACGGCGGCCGCAGCCGAACCGCTATCGCGACGGGCAACGATCTCGCCAACCTTCAGGCCGCGTTTTGCAGCGACCTGACGCGGTGAAGCGCCGTTGACCAGAGCGTCAAGAGTTGCACGGATAACGTTGTGCGGGTTGTTCGAACCGGTGCATTTGGACACGACGTCCTGAACACCCATGGTTTCGAAAACTGCGCGCATCGCACCGCCAGCAATGATACCGGTACCAGCCGGAGCAGAACGGAGAATAACCCGACCTGCACCAAAGTGGCCCTGCACATCGTGGTGAAGGGTACGGCCTTCACGCAACGGAACGCGGATCATGTTGCGCTTGGCTGCTTCGGTAGCCTTGCGGATCGCTTCCGGAACTTCACGGGCTTTGCCCGTGCCGTATCCGACGCGACCGCGCTGGTCACCGACGACAACCATTGCGGAGAAAGCAAAGCGACGGCCGCCCTTAACGACTTTCGCGACGCGGTTGATACCAACCAGCTTGTCGACGAGTTCGTTTTCTTCACGGGCTTTCGGCGCCTGCTGCTGCTGTTGTGTATTCTGATTACGTGCCATGGTCGTGCTCCTTAGAAGTCCAGACCGCCCTCACGGGCGGCATCGGCCAGAGCTTTCACCCGGCCATGGAACAAATACCCGCCACGATCAAATACGACCGTTTTCACACCAGCGGCAACGGCACGTTCGGCAATAGCTTTACCGACCAGCACAGCTGCTTCGGCATTGCTGCCTTTGCCACCGAGATCTTTCTCGGCCGACGAAGCGCAGACAAGAGTCTTGCCTGCCAGATCGTCGATAATCTGTGCATAGATATGCGCGTTGGAACGGTGCACGCTGAGGCGCGGGCGACCGGCCGCTTTCTGGCGGATCGCAAAACGAACGCGGCGTTTGCGGCGCTCGAAGAGGTTTCTCGCGTTTTTCATCGTGCCAGTCCTTACTTCTTCTTGCCTTCTTTGCGCAAGATATACTCGCCTTCGTAACGGACACCTTTGCCTTTGTAAGGCTCCGGACCGCGCCAGCCGCGTGCATTTGCAGCGAACTGACCAACGAGCTGTTTATCTGCGCCAGAGATGGCGATAAGGGTCGGCTTTTCTGCGACGACGTTAAGACCCGCGGGGATCTCCATTTCCACGTCATGAGAGAAGCCAAGCTGCAGAACCAGTTTATTGCCCTGGACCTGCGCACGGTAACCAACACCGGTGATTTCCAGTTTCTTGGTGAAGCCGTCCGAAACCCCGGTTACGAGGTTTGCGATATTGGCGCGTGTGGTACCCCAAAGGGCACGGGCGCGCTTGGTATCGTTGGCCGGTTTCACGGTGATCTGGTTGTCATCCTGTGAAACAGTTACGTCCGAGGTCAGCGGCAGACGAAGCTCACCGAGCTTGCCTTTTGCACTGATCTGTTCTTCGGTCAGGGTGATGGTAACGCCGCTAGGCACGACCACCGGGTTTTTTCCTACTCGCGACATCGTTGGCCCTCCTTAGAATACCTTGCAGAGGATTTCGCCGCCGACATTCTGCTCGCGAGCCTCCTGATCCGACAGAACCCCTTTCGGAGTGGATAGGACTGCGATGCCCAAGCCGTTGTATACTTTCGGAAGATCTTTGATCTTCGAATACACACGACGACCCGGGGTCGAGACGCGGTCGATCTGCTTAATCACGCCTTCGCCCTCAAAATATTTGAGTTCGATGTTGATTTCGCTGACGCCCTTGCGAATTTCATTAATGCTGTAACCGCGGATGTAACCTTCGCGCTGGAGAACATCCAGCACACCGGTACGCAGTTTTGAAGCCGGCGAAGCAACGTTGGATTTACCAACGCGCTGACCGTTGCGGATACGCGTGAGCATATCGCCTACGGGATCAGTCATCGACATGTGATGTCCTCCTTACCAGCTCGACTTCACCATGCCCGGGATCTGACCACGCGAAGCAAGTTCACGAAGCGCGATACGGGACAGGCGGAATTTGCGATAGACACCGCGCGGACGACCGGAAACCTGGCAGCGGATACGCTGACGGATACGGGCCGAGTTACGCGGCAGCTGGGCGAGTTTGATCACGCACGCGATACGCTCTTCAGGAGAGGTCTCGCGATTGTTAATGACCGCTTTAAGGGCGGCACGCTTGGCAGCATGCTGCTTAGCCAGGCGCTCACGTTTAAGTTCGCGCTGAACGGCGCTTTTCTTGGCCATGGGCCAACCTCCAGTTAGTTTCCGAACGGAAGATCAAAGCCCTTGAGAAGGGCGAGAGCTTCGGCGTCGGACTTTGCCGTGGTGCAAATGATGATGTCCATCCCGCGGACCGAGTCGACTTTGTCGTACTCGACTTCAGGAAAGACGAACTGTTCCTTGAGGCCCATGGCAAAGTTGCCACGACCATCGAAGGATTTTTTGTTCAGGCCGCGGAAGTCACGAACGCGCGGAAGCGCGACCGAAACCAGACGGTCCAGGAACTCGTACATACGGTCGCGACGCAGGGTCACTTTACAACCGATGTTCATGCCTTCACGAAGCTTGAAAGCCGCTACCGACTTTTTCGCCTTGGTGAAGATAGGCTTCTGACCGGTGATGGCAGCGAGATCCGCAGCCGCACCTTCCAGCTTTTTGCGATCCTGGGTGGCGTCGCCGACACCCATATTGATCACGATCTTCTCGAGGCGCGGAACCTCCATGGAGTTCTCGTAGGAGAACTCCTTCTGGAGTGCGTCACGCACCACTTCTTTGTAATGTTCGCGCAGGCGCGTCATTTTTCCGTCCCTCAGTTGTCGATGACTTCGCCGCTGAGCTTCGCTACGCGAACCTTGCGACCATCATCGAGGGTCTTGAAACCGACGCGGGTCGGCTTGTTTTCTTTCGGGTCGACAATCGCCACGTTGGAAACGTTGATTTTCGCTTCCTTCTCGACGATGCCGCCAGCATCAGCACCGGTCGGACGCTGGTGACGTTTCACCAGGTTGATGCCCGAAACCAGAACTTTGTTCTCGGTCGGGAAAGCGGCGATAACTTCGCCGGTTTTCCCTTTGTCTTTACCCGTAAGAACAATGACGCGATCACCCTTTTTAATCTTGGCAGCCATTACAGCACCTCCGGGGCAAGCGAAATGATCTTCATGTAACCACGCGAACGGAGTTCACGGGTCACCGGGCCGAAAATACGCGTACCGATAGGCTCACCGTTCGCATTAATAAGAACGGCAGCATTACGGTCAAAGCGGATCGCCGAACCATCGGAACGACGAATTTCCTTTGCGGTCCGAACGATAACAGCTTTGTGTACTGCACCCTTCTTAACACGACCGCGCGGAATGGCTTCCTTGACGGAAACCACGATAACATCACCGACATTAGCGGTTTTGCGCTTCGAGCCGCCCAGCACCTTGATGCACTGAACACGGCGAGCGCCGCTATTATCGGCAACGTCCAGATTGGACTGCATCTGGATCATGGGTTTACCCCTTGACTATGGTTGGGCTGAGGACTCACTCCTCGACCACTACTTCCCAAGACTTCAATTTCGAGATCGGCCGGCATTCGCGAATACGAACGACGTCACCCGTCTTGAAGCGGTTCTCTTCATCATGCGCGTGGAATTTCTTCGACTTGCGCACATACTTTTTATACAGCGGGTGCATGACCTGGCGTTCCACACGGACCACCACAGTCTTGTCGTTTTTTGTCGAAACGACTGTCCCCTGCAATACACGCCTCGGCATGTGTCTTAACTCCTATGCGTGTCCAGTTAGGCCGCAGTAGCACCCTTCTCGTTTCCGAGAAGGGTTTTGATGCGGGCGATATCACGGCGGACCTTACGGACCTGCGCAGTGTTCTCGAACTGACCGGAAGCCTGCTGGAAACGCATATTGAACGATTCCTTACGCAGGTCGAGCAGCATCTGTTTTAGTTCATCAGCGCTTTTCGCGCGGAGATCAGCAATTTTCATCACTAATTACTCCCCTTCACCAAGACGCGTGACAAACTTGGTCTTGATCGGCAATTTTGCCGCTGCGAGCTCGAAAGCCCGACGTGCAAGATCCAGCGGAACACCGTCAAGTTCAAACATAATCCGACCCGGTTTTACACGTGCCGCCCAATATTCGACCGAGCCTTTGCCTTTACCCTGACGGACTTCAGCAGGCTTTTGCGATACCGGGAGATCCGGGAAAACGCGGATCCACACACGGCCTTGACGGCGCATGTGGCGGGTGATCGCGCGGCGGGCCGCTTCGATCTGACGCGCCGTTATACGCTCCGGCTCCAAGGCTTTCAAGCCATAAGCGCCGAAATTAAGTTCCGTACCACCTTTGGCCTCACCTTTAAGGCGACCCTTGTGTGCTTTACGGAACTTTGTACGTTTTGGAGAAAGCATCTCTCTATCTCCTTACTTACGACCTGAACCAGCCGACTCGAGCGCTTTACGCTCGGAAGCCAACGGATCGTGAGCCATGATTTCGCCCTTGAAGATCCAGACCTTCAGACCGCAGACACCATAGGTGGTGTGAGCTTCCGAAGTGCCATAATCAACGTCCGCACGCAGGGTGTGCAGCGGAACGCGACCTTCACGGTACCATTCGGTACGAGCGATTTCAGCACCACCAAGACGACCAGCGGCATTAATACGAATGCCACCAGCACCGAGACGGATTGCGTTCTGAACCGAGCGCTTCATGGCGCGACGGAACGAAACACGGCGCTCAAGCTGCTGGGCGATGTTGTCAGCGACCAGCTTGGCATCGATTTCCGGTTTACGGATTTCGATGATGTTAACCTGCACTTCCGACTTGGTCAGTTTCTGCAGATCGTTCTTGAGCTTCTCGATGTCCTGGCCTTTTTTCCCGATCACAACACCCGGACGGGCAGAGTGGATCGAGATGCGGGCTTTTTTCGCCGGACGTTCGATAATCACCTTCGAAACACCCGCCTGTTTCAGACGGTCGAAGATGTATTTACGGATCGCCAGGTCTTCATGAAGAAGGCCAGCGAAATCGGCCTTGTTGGCGTACCAGCGGGAATCCCACGTGCGGTTGATGCCAACGCGTAAACCGATCGGATTTACTTTCTGACCCATTACTCGGCCTCCTCACGTTCGCAGACGACGATGCGCATGTTGGAGAACGGCTTGATGATCTTGCCGACGCGACCGCGTGCGCGGGCCCGCCAACGTTTCATCACGAATGCCTTACCAACAGTCGCCTCTTTGATAAAGAGACGGTCAACATCGAGCTGGTGGTTGTTCTCGGCATTAGCAATTGCCGATTCCAGCAGCTTTTTGACGTCCTGCGAAATGCGTTTGTTGGAGAAGGTGAGCTCTGCCAAAGCAGCCTCTGCCTTCATACCACGGATCGACTCGGCGACGAGGTTGAGCTTACGCGGGGAAATGCGTACTGCCCGGAGCGAAGCCGCAGCCTCGTTGTCCGCCAGCCGACGGATGTCAGCTTTTTTACCCATCGTTACTTCCTCTTCGCCTTCTTGTCGGCCGCGTGACCATAGTAGGTACGGGTCGGCGAAAACTCACCGAACTTATGACCGATCATATCTTCGTTCACAAGTACCGGCAGAAACTTCTGGCCATTGTAAACCCCAAAGGTGAGGCCTACGAATTGCGGCAAAATCGTCGAGCGCCGCGACCAGGTCTTAATTACCTCATTCCGGCCTGAAGCACGGACTGTTTCGGCTTTCTTAAGAAGGTATCCGTCTACAAACGGACCCTTCCAAACGGAACGCGCCATAGTCTAGCCTCCTCCGTTAGCTCTTATGACGACGGCGCATGATGAGCGCGTCAGTCTTTTTGTTCGAGCGGGTACGTTTGCCCTTGGTAGGCTTGCCCCACGGCGTAACCGGGTGACGACCACCCGAAGTGCGACCTTCACCACCACCATGCGGGTGATCGATCGGGTTCATGGCAACACCACGAACCGAAGGACGCTTGCCAAGCCAGCGATTGCGGCCTGCTTTACCAAGGTTTGTGTTCTGCTGGTCCTGGTTGGACACGGCACCGATGGTAGCCATGCATTCACCACGAACCAAACGTACCTCACCGGAGGACAGCTTAAGCTGGGCGTAACCCTGGTCCTTGCCGACAAGCTGCACATAGGTGCCTGCCGAACGTGCGATCTGACCACCTTTACCGGCTTTCAGTTCGACGTTATGGACGATGGTACCGACCGGAATATTCTTCAGCGGTGCGGCATTACCCGGCTTAATGTCTACGCGTTCGGCTGCAACAATGTTGTCGCCGACAGCAAGACGCTGCGGTGCGAGGATGTAGGCCAACTCGTCATCGGAATAACGAACCAGGGCGATAAACGCCGTGCGGTTCGGATCATATTCCAGACGTTCGACCGTACCAACGACATCAAACTTGGTACGTTTGAAGTCGATAATGCGGTAACGACGCTTGTGACCACCACCAATACGGCGGGCGGTGATACGACCAGAGTTGTTACGGCCACCTTTCTTGCGAAGACCTTCGGTCAACGCTTTGATCGGCTTGCCCTTGTGGAGATCGGAACGATCGACAAGAACCAGCTGACGGCGACCAGGAGAGGTTGGTTTAAACTTCTTCAAAGCCATGTCTTAGATTCCCGTCGTCACGTCGATGGACTGACCCTCTTCGAGGGTAACCATCGCTTTCTTGAAATCGCTCCGGCGACCGACAGTACCGCGAAAACGCTTGGTCTTGCCTTTTACCACAGAGGTATTGACCGCCTTGACCTTCACCCCGAACAGACCTTCCACAGCAGCCTTGATCTCCGGCTTGGTGGCGTCGATCGCAACTTTGAACGCAACGGCGTTGTGTTCAGAAATCAGCGTCGACTTTTCAGTGATATGCGGGGCGCGGATGACTTCGTACATCCGCTCTTTGCTGATGATCGTCATTTGAGACGTGCCTCCAACGCTTCGACCGCACCCTTGGTCAGCACCAGGGTGTCACGGCGCAGGATGTCATAGACGTTAGCACCAATCTCTGGCAGCACATCAACCTGCGGGATGTTGCGCGCAGCGCGTGCAAAGCCCTCATTGATCTGCGCACCGTCAATGATCAGTGCAGATTTCCAGCCGAGCTTAGCGAAAGCAGCGACCAGATTCTTGGTTTTGGCGTCCGAGAATTCCGCGGAGTCCAGAACGATAAGCTTACCGTCCTTTGCTTTGGCCGACAGAGCGGTTTTCAGCGCGAGCTTACGGAATTTCTTGGTCAGATCGTGCGAATGATCGCGAACACGCGGACCATGCGCTACACCACCACCACGGAACTGTACGGCTTTACGGGAACCGTGACGTGCACCGCCACTGCCCTTCTGACGTACGAACTTTTTCGTGGTCGCAGAGATCTCGCTTTTTTCCTTTACCTTGTGGGTACCGGCGCGGCGTTTTGCCAACTGCCAGTTCACCATGCGGTGCAGGATGTCACGACGAACGTCCAGACCAAAGATCTCTTCTGCGAGATCGATGTTACCGGCCTTGGACGCGTCAAGTTTAAGAATGTCGAGCTTCATGATGCTTATTCCTTATCCTCGGCGGCAGCTTCTTCAGCAGCCGGGGCAGCACCCTTTAGCGCGGCCGGGAACGGCAGACCTTCCGGTGCAGCACGTTTCACGGCATCCTTGACAAGGACATAAGCGCCGGCATGACCCGGGACAGCACCGTGAACCAGAACAAGACCCTTTGCTTCGTCGGTAGAGACGATTTTCAGGGACTGAACGGTTACGCGCGCCGCACCCATATGACCAGCCATCTTCTTACCTTTGAAGACGCGGCCCGGATCCTGGCACTGACCAGTGGAACCATGCGAACGGTGCGATACAGACACACCGTGCGACGCACGCAGACCACCGAAGTTATGGCGCTTCATCGCACCGGCAAAACCTTTACCGATGGAGGTGCCGATGACGTCAACGTACTGGCCTTCAACAAAGTGGGTTGCCGAAAGTTCGGCACCGACTTCGATCAGCGCATCTTCGCTAACGCGGAATTCAGCAAGTTTGGCTTTCGGCTCAACCTTGGCTTTTGCAAAGTGACCGCGCATCGGCTTCGATACGTTTTTCACTTTTGCTTTGCCATAGCCAAGCTGAACAGCAACGTAACCGTCGGTGTCGCTGGTACGATTAGCAACGACCTGAAGGTTATCGACTTTCAGAACGGTGACAGGAAGGTGCACGCCTTCGTCCGTGAAGACGCGAGTCATGCCAACCTTCTGGGTAATAAGTCCACTACGCATTGCGGCTTACTCCCGATTAAAGTTTGATCTCGACGTCGACGCCTGCAGCCAGGTCGAGCTTCATCAGAGCATCAACGGTCTGGGGAGTCGGGTCGACAATGTCGAGAAGACGCTTATGCGTACGGATTTCGAACTGCTCACGCGATTTCTTATCGATGTGCGGAGACCGCAGAACAGTGTATTTCTCAATGCGGGTCGGCAGCGGAATCGGGCCGCGGACCTCTGCGCCAGTGCGCTTCGCCGTATTGACGATCTCGCGCGTGGACTGATCCAGCACGCGATGGTCAAACGCCTTCAGGCGAATGCGAATGTTCTGACTATCCATGTAATTATGTACCGGAGCCCTCAAAAGGACACCGGCCCCTCAACTGGAGTTGACGATTGCCGCAAAAGTGTTGCGGGCGGCTTACATAGCCGCCCGCTTCACAAAGATCAAGAGAAAATTACTCGATGATCTTGGCAACAACGCCCGCGCCGACGGTACGACCGCCTTCACGGATTGCGAAACGCAGACCTTCGTCCATTGCGATCGGTGCAATGAGGGTCGCGGTCATCTGGACGTTGTCGCCCGGCATAACCATTTCCGTGCCTGCCGGCAGCTCGATCGAGCCGGTGACGTCAGTGGTACGGAAGTAGAACTGCGGACGGTAGTTCGAGAAGAACGGCGTGTGACGGCCACCTTCATCCTTGGTCAGGATGTAGGCTTCTGCGGTGAACTTGGTGTGCGGCTTGATCGAGCCGACATGCGCCAGAACCTGGCCACGTTCGACGTCTTCACGTTTGGTGCCGCGCAGCAGCGCGCCAATGTTGTCGCCAGCTTCACCCTGATCGAGCAGCTTGCGGAACATCTCAACGCCGGTGACAATCGTTTTGACGGTGTCTTTGATACCGACGATTTCGACTTCTTCACCAACCTTGACGATACCGGTTTCAACACGACCGGTCACAACGGTACCACGACCCGAGATCGAGAACACGTCCTCGATCGGCATCAGGAACGGACGGTCTTTCGGACGTTCCGGTGCCGGGATGTAGCTGTCAACAGCTTCCATCAGCTTCAGGATCGCTTCTTTGCCAATCGCGTCATCACGACCTTCAAGGGCAGCAAGAGCCGAACCTTTAACGATCGGAATATCGTCGCCCGGGAAGTCGTAAGACGACAGAAGTTCACGGATTTCCATTTCGACGAGTTCGAGGAGTTCCTCGTCATCGACCTGGTCAACCTTGTTCATGAACACGACGAGGGCCGGAACGCCAACCTGACGTGCAAGCAGGATGTGCTCGCGGGTCTGCGGCATCGGGCCGTCTGCTGCCGAAACAACCAGAATGCCGCCGTCCATCTGTGCCGCACCGGTGATCATGTTCTTGACATAGTCAGCGTGGCCCGGGCAGTCGACGTGCGCATAGTGGCGGTTCGCCGTTTCGTATTCGACGTGCGCGGTCGAGATCGTGATACCACGAGCTTTCTCTTCCGGCGCTTTGTCGATCATGCTGTAGTCCTGGAACGATGCGCCGCCGCTCTCTGCGAGAACTTTGGTGATCGCTGCGGTCAGCGTGGTTTTACCGTGGTCAACGTGGCCGATGGTGCCAACGTTCACGTGCGGTTTTGTACGGGCAAATTTTTCTTTAGCCATTTCTAACTCCGTTTATTCTGGCTTCGCCTTAGCCGGCCGACTTGGCCTTGACTTCGTCCGCAACTGCCTGCGGGACGTCGGCGTAATGATCGAACTGCATCACGAACTGGGCACGGCCCTGGGACATGGAACGCAGCGTATTGACGTAACCGAACATGTTCGCCAGCGGGACAAACGCGCTAACAACGCGTGCAATACCACGGGAATCCATGTCACGGACCTGACCACGGCGACTGTTAAGGTCACCAATGATGTCGCCCATGTATTCTTCCGGCGTCACAACTTCGACACTCATGATCGGCTCGAGAAGCTTCGGACGAGCTTTCGCAAGACCTTCACGGAATGCGGCACGAGCTGCGATTTCGAAGGCCATCACGCTCGAGTCAACGTCGTGGTATGCACCGTCGGTCAGGGTGACCGAGAAGTCGGTGACCGGGAACCCGGCGATCACACCGCTGTTAAGCGAGGTTTCAAGACCTTTCTGAACGCCCGGAATGTATTCCTTCGGAACGTTACCGCCAACGACGGTGTCCTTGAAGGAGAACCCGCTGCCCGGTTCACCCGGGGTGAAGGTCAACTTGATACGTGCGAACTGACCCGAACCACCCGACTGTTTCTTGTGGGTGTAATCGATGTCGACTTCCTGGGAAATCGTCTCACGATAAGCAACCTGCGGCGCGCCGACGTTTGCTTCGACTTTGAATTCACGCTTCATGCGATCGACGATGATGTCGAGGTGAAGCTCGCCCATACCGGAAATGATGGTCTGGCCGGATTCGTGGTCGGTTTTGACGCGGAACGACGGATCTTCCTGTGCAAGACGTGCAAGGGCGAGACCCATTTTCTCCTGGTCGGCTTTCGATTTCGGCTCTACAGCGATCTCGATAACCGGATCCGGGAATTCCATACGCTCAAGGATGATCGGCTTGGCCGTGTCACAAAGGGTATCACCGGTGGTGGTATCCTTCAGACCAACCAGAGCAACGATGTCGCCCGAGCAAGCGTATTTGATTTCTTCGCGGTTGTTTGAATGCATAAGCAGCATACGGCCGATACGTTCTTTTTTCTCTTTGACAGAGTTCAGAACGTAAGAACCGGCTTCAAGCATACCGGAATAAATACGAACGAAGGTCAGGGAGCCAACGAACGGGTCGCTCATGATCTTGAATGCAAGACCGGAGAACGGTGCTTCGTCGTTCAGCGGACGTGAGTCCGGCTCGTCTTCGGTGCCCGGCTTGATGCCGCGCACGTCTTCGATATCGTCCGGAGCCGGCATGTAATCGATGACGGCATCAAGAAGCGGCTGAACGCCTTTGTTCTTGAACGCAGTACCGCAAAGGACCGGAACCAGTTCGCCTTTCAGCGTACCTTTACGGATGCACTTCTTGAGAACTTCCTCGGACGGCATTTCGCCTTCGAGGTAAGCTTCCATGGCAGCTTCGTCACACTCAACAGCCTGTTCGATCAGAGCTTCACGGTACTCTTCAGCCTGGTCTTTGAGCGAATCGCGAATGTCGCGATATTCGAACTCGGCGCCAAGGCTTTCGTCTTTCCAGACGATTTCCTTGTTGGCAACAAGGTCGACAACGCCTTCGAATTCCATTTCGGAACCAATCGGCAGCTGCATGACAGCCGCGTTGGCACCGAGACGGTCTTTGATCATCTTGACGCAGCGGAAGAAGTCCGCACCGGTACGGTCCATCTTGTTGACAAAGCACATACGCGGAACGTTGTACTTGTCAGCCTGGCGCCATACGGTTTCGGTCTGCGGTTCAACACCGGAAACGGCATCGAAAACAGCGCATGCACCATCGAGAACACGAAGCGAACGTTCAACTTCAATCGTGAAGTCAACGTGGCCCGGGGTATCGATGATGTTGATGCGGTTATCTTTCCAGAAGCAGGTCGTCGCAGCAGACGTAATCGTGATGCCGCGTTCCTGTTCCTGTTCCATCCAGTCCATGGTTGCGGCGCCGTCGTGGACTTCGCCGATTTTGTAGGACTTGCCGGTGTAGAATAGAATTCGCTCGGTGGTCGTCGTTTTACCAGCATCGATGTGAGCCATGATGCCGATGTTGCGATACCGAGAGATCGGAGTACGTTGTACCATAATCGACTCTTGATCTTGAGGTCTGAATTACCAGCGGTAATGAGCGAAAGCCTTGTTGGCTTCGGCCATACGATGGGTGTCTTCGCGCTTCTTGACGGCCGAGCCACGGTTGTTGGCTGCGTCCATCAGTTCACCGGCGAGACGACCGACCATGGTCGTTTCGGAACGCTTGCGAGCAGCGTCAACCAGCCAGCGAATGGCCAGTGCCTGACGGCGCTCGGAACGAACTTCAACCGGAACCTGGTAAGTAGCACCACCAACACGGCGCGAACGCACTTCGACGTTCGGCTTGACGTTGTCCATGGCTTCATGGAACTGGGCAACCGGATCGGCACCCTTGCCTTCCATAACTTCCAGTGCACCATAAACGATCTTTTCTGCGGCGGATTTCTTACCGTCGAGCATAAGGCCGTTCATGAATTTGGTCAGAACCTTATCGCCATATTTGGCGTCAGGCAAAACTTCGCGCTTTTCAGCAGCGTGACGACGTGACATCTGAGCTGCTCCTTATTTCGGGCGTTTCGCGCCGTATTTCGAACGACGCTGTTTACGGTCTTTGACACCCTGCGTATCGAGGGTACCGCGAATGATGTGGTAACGCACACCCGGCAAATCCTTTACGCGGCCGCCACGGATCATGACGACAGAGTGTTCCTGCAGGTTGTGACCTTCACCCGGAATATAGCTGGTGACTTCGTAGCCGTTGGTCAAACGGACACGAGCAACCTTACGAAGTGCCGAGTTCGGCTTCTTCGGGGTCGTGGTGTAGACACGGGTGCATACGCCGCGTTTCTGCGGGCAGGCTTCCAGTGCCGGAACCATGTCGCGCTGGGTGCGCGGAGTCCGCGATTTGCGGATCAACTGGTTGATAGTGGGCATTAACTTTCCCTTTGTACTTTAACGGACGCCACAAGGGCGCTGCTCTATCGACGCACGACGAACGACCGCATGCCTTTGCAAAACCTGCAAACGCAAATACGGACCGCCCATTACGCAGGATCACCCTGCCCTCGACGGCCGTTAGAGTCGCACTCAAGCGACGGGGGGCAAAACCGCCCGCTGCCAAACAAAATGGCACCGACACAGCTACACCCCCCGAGATTCGGTGGGCGCATACTAGTGACGGCCCCATTTCGCGTCAAGCAAAACCCTGTGGGCCTTCGAGTTGGCGCTTCAAACGCCGAGGCGAACCGGTGCATCGATAGAAAATTCCCGGTTCGCCTCTGATTCTTTAACAAGCTTGCGCGGCGATATTACTCGCCGGCTGGCAATGACGGGGACTCGGCACCGGCCTGCGGGCCGAAATTGTCGCCGATTTCCTCTTCTGCCTCGATCTGTACGTTCTTGTCGCGTTCGGCGGCAAGTGCGCGGAAGCGGTTCATCACCGCACCGGTACCTGCCGGGATCAGACGACCCACAATCACGTTTTCTTTCAGACCGATCAGGGTATCGGTTTTGCCCGATACGGCTGCTTCGGTAAGAACGCGTGTGGTTTCCTGGAACGACGCGGCCGAGATGAAGGAATGCGTCTGGAGCGATGCTTTGGTGATCCCCTGAAGGACCGGTGCAGCTTCGGCCAGTTCGCCGCCTTCTTTAACGGCACGTTCGTTTTCGGCATCGAAATCGACACGGTCGATGATTTCGCCAACCAGAAGCGTGGTGTCACCGGTTTTGGTCACTTCCACTTTCTGAAGCATCTGACGAACGATGACTTCGATGTGCTTGTCGTTAATCTTAACGCCCTGCAAACGGTAGACTTCCTGGATCTCGTTGACCAGGTAATCGGCCAGTGCCGGAACGCCCATGACGCGAAGGATATCGTGCGGAACCGGCGAGCCATCAAGCAGCTGGTCGCCCTTCTCTACGAAGTCCCCTTCCTGAACGGCAAGATGCTTGCCTTTCGGGATCATGTATTCAACCGGTTCGGTCAGACCAGAATCTTCAAGCGGGTGCACGATGACACGGCGCTTGTTCTTGTAGTCCTTACCGAACTCGACACGACCAGCGATGTCGGCGATGATGGCGTGGTCCTTCGGCTTGCGTGCCTCGAACAATTCAGCCACACGCGGCAGACCACCGGTGATGTCACGGGTTTTCGACCCTTCGCGCGGAATACGTGCAAGCACGTCACCGGCGTTGACTTTCTGACCGTTCTCAACCGAGAGAATGGCATCAACCGACAGGAAGTAACGGGCTTCAAGGCCGTTATCCAGGTTGATGACCTCGCCGTTTTCGTTACGAAGCGTAACGCGCGGCTTAAGGTCGGATGCCTTCGGCATGCTCTTCCAGTCGATAACCGTTTTCGAGGCGATACCCGTCGCTTCGTCATAGACTTCGCGAATGGTTACGTTCTCGAGAAGGTCGACATAGTTCACATAACCTTCTTTCTCGGTGATGATCGGCAGGGTGTACGGATCCCATTCGGCCAGTTTCTGGCCGCGCGTGATCTGGTCACCGTCATCAGCAAGCAGTTTCGCACCGTACGGGACGCGGTATTTCGCACGTTCACGGCCGGTCTTGTCGATCAGCAGGATTTCGAGGTTACGTGCCATGACAATCATGACACCGCTCGAATTCGTAACGACAGCACGGTTCTTCAGTTTGACGGTCGCATCGAAGTTGGCTTCGACACCCGAAACTTCCGCACCACGCTGTGCCGCACCACCAATGTGGAACGTACGCATCGTAAGCTGCGTGCCCGGCTCACCGATCGACTGCGCGGCGATAACACCGACAGCTTCACCAATGTTCACCGTGGTACCACGTGCCAGGTCACGACCATAGCAATGGCCGCAAACGCCGGTTTCGGCATCACAGGTCAGGACCGAGCGGATACGCGCCATTTCGACGCCTGCTTTTTCGATCAGATCAAGGTGATCTTCGACAACCATTTCGTTCTTCGGAACGATGACTTCGCCGGTTGACGGATTGACAATCTCGTCAGCGGTGAAACGACCGAGGATACGATCAGACAGCGTCTCGATAACTTCGCCGGAGTCGACAACCGCAGCAATGTCGAGGCCACGTTCGGTACCGCAATCATGCTGGGTAATGATGCTGTCCTGCGCGACGTCGACGAGACGACGGGTCAGATAACCCGAGTTCGCCGTTTTCAATGCGGTATCGGCCAGACCTTTACGGGCACCGTGGGTGGAGTTGAAGTACTCCTGCACGGTCAGGCCTTCTTTGAAGTTCGAGATAATCGGGGTCTCGATGATAGAGCCGTCCGGCTTTGCCATCAGGCCGCGCATAGCAGCAAGCTGACGCATCTGGGCGGCAGAACCACGAGCACCCGAGTGAGCCATCATGTAAACCGAGTTCACATTGTCACCTTCTGCCGTTGCCGAGATGACTTTCATCATCGCTTCGGAAACGTCATCGGTGCACTGTGACCAGGCGTCTACGACCTTGTTGTATTTCTCACCGCGGGTGATCAGACCATCCTGATACTGCTGTTCGTATTCCTTGACCTTGTCATGGGTCGCACCAACCAGGTTTTCCTTGGCTTCCGGAATGATCATGTCATCCTTGCCAAACGAAATACCGGCTTTGCACGCCCAGTTGAAGCCAAGGCCCATCATGCGGTCAGCAAAGATAACGGTCTCTTTCTGGCCACAGTGACGATAGACGACGTCGATAACGTTCGACACGTCTTTCTTGGTCAGCAGCTTGTTGATGGTCGCGAACGGAATACGCGGATGACGCGGCAGCAGTTCGGACAGCAACATGCGGCCAACCGTGGTCTGAACACGAATGGTGATCGGCTCGTTGTTCTCATCGACGGTTTTGTAACGTGCATTGATTTTCGAATGCAGGGTCACAACACCGGCATCAAGTGCCTGTTCGATTTCAGCGATATTGACAAAGGACATGCCCTCGCCCGGCTGACCGTCACGTTCCATCGAGATGTAGTACAGACCAAGGACAATATCCTGCGACGGCACGATGATCGGTTTACCCGATGCCGGCGAAAGGATGTTGTTAGTCGACATCATCAGGGTACGTGCTTCAAGCTGCGCTTCAAGCGACAGCGGCACGTGAACGGCCATCTGGTCACCGTCGAAGTCGGCGTTGAAAGCCGTACAAACGAGCGGATGCAGCTGGATCGCCTTACCTTCAATCAGGGTAGGCTCGAAAGCCTGGATACCAAGACGGTGAAGGGTCGGTGCACGGTTGAGCATGACCGGATGTTCGCGAATAACCTGTTCAAGGATATCCCAAACTTCGGCACGCTCTTTTTCCACCATGCGCTTTGCAGCCTTGATGGTGGTTGCCATCCCGTACAGCTCAAGCTTCGCATAGACGAACGGCTTGAACAGTTCGAGCGCCATTTTCTTCGGCAGACCGCACTGATGCAGTTTCAGGTTCGGACCCACGGTAATAACCGAACGACCGGAATAGTCGACGCGTTTACCCAGAAGGTTCTGACGGAAACGACCCTGCTTGCCTTTAAGCATGTCCGACATAGATTTAAGCGGACGCTTGTTGGCACCGGTGATCGGACGACCACGACGACCATTGTCAAACAGCGCATCAACCGATTCCTGAAGCATACGTTTTTCGTTACGCACGATGATATCGGGCGCACGAAGCTCGATCAGACGCTTCAGACGGTTGTTACGGTTGATGACACGACGGTAAAGGTCGTTCAAATCCGACGTTGCGAAACGGCCACCATCAAGCGGAACCAGCGGACGCAGTTCTGGCGGAATGACCGGAATGACTTCAAGGATCATCCATTCCGGACGCGCACCGGACTCCTGGAAAGCTTCGATCAGCTTCAGGCGTTTGACCAGCTTCTTGCGCTTGGCTTCGGAATTGGTTTCCTTGAGATCGATTTTCGCGGTTTCGCGTTCGTCATCAAGATCGATCGCTGCAAGCATGTCGCGGATCGCTTCGGCACCGATACCGGCACGGAAACTATCTTCGCCATACTCTTCCTGTGCGGTCATGTACTGATCTTCTGAAAGAAGCTCACCCATCTTGAGCGGGGTCAGACCCGGCTCAATAACCACATAGTTTTCGAAATACAGAATGCGCTCAAGATCCTTGAGCGTCATGTCCAGCAGCAAACCCAGACGGCTCGGCAGCGACTTCATGAACCAGATATGGGCAACAGGTGCCGCTAGCTCGATATGGCCCATGCGTTCACGACGTACTTTGGCCAGAGTCACTTCGACGCCGCATTTCTCACAGATAATGCCGCGATATTTCATACGCTTGTACTTGCCGCACAAGCATTCGTAATCCTTTACCGGACCAAAAATGCGCGCACAGAACAGGCCGTCGCGTTCCGGTTTAAAGGTCCGGTAGTTGATGGTCTCCGGTTTCTTGATTTCACCAAAGGACCAGGAACGGATGCGCTCCGGGCTGGCAATCTGGATCCGGATCTGATCGAAGCTCTGGGTGCCCTGCGGCTGCCCGAAGATCTTCATCAACTCGTTCATAAAGGCTCTCCCGCTATGCCCGGTCTCGCCGGGTTTCGCCAATTTCAGGCCGAAAGATGCTTGATGGCGGACGGGTTACCCGAATGGTACCCGCCCGCCAAGCTCTTAAACGTCGTCTTGCTCAAGCTCGACATTGAGACCAAGCGACCGAAGTTCTTTAACGAGAACGTTAAAGGATTCCGGAATGCCCGCCTCGAAGGTGTCTTCGCCACGAACGATCGCCTCATAGACCTTGGTACGGCCTGAAACGTCGTCCGACTTGACAGTAAGCATTTCCTGGAGGGTGTAGGCAGCACCGTAAGCTTCGAGTGCCCACACTTCCATCTCCCCGAAACGCTGGCCACCGAACTGTGCCTTACCACCCAGCGGCTGCTGGGTAACAAGCGAGTACGGACCAATCGAACGGGCATGGATCTTGTCGTCAACCAGGTGATGCAGCTTGAGCATGTAGATGTAGCCCACGGTCACCTTGCGATGGAATTTCTCACCGGTACGACCATCATAAAGATCGACCTGACCAGAGCCATCAAGCCCGGCTTTTTCGAGCATGCGAACCACATCCGGCTCACGTGCACCGTCGAAGACCGGGGTGGCCATCGGCACACCACGACGCAGGTTGTTACCAAGCTCGATGACATCGCCATCGCTCAGCTCTTTAATGCCGGTGACGTATTGTTCGTCCTCGTACACTTCATTGAGCTTGCCACGCAGGCTGTCCATCTCGGCACGACCATCGGCAACAGCATCGACGAGCTCGCCGATCTGTTCACCCAGACCACGTGACGCCCAACCAAGATGGGTTTCAAGGATCTGGCCGACGTTCATACGCGACGGAACACCAAGCGGGTTCAGAACGATATCGACCGGCGTACCATCTTCGAGGTGCGGCATGTCTTCCATCGGCATGATGCGCGATACGACACCCTTGTTCCCGTGACGGCCGGCCATCTTGTCACCCGGCTGCATCTTGCGCTTAACCGCAACAAAGACTTTGACCATCTTCATCACGCCCGGCGGCAGTTCATCACCAGCCTGAAGCTTGTCGACCTTGTCGTCGAAACGAGCCTGTAGAACAGCAATCGATTCTTCGAACTGTTTCTTCAGAGCTTCGATGTCGGACATGACACTGTCATCAGCAACGGCAATCTGACGCCACAGACCACGTGCAACACCCGAAAGGGCGTCTTCGGTGATCTCGCCATTCAGACCTTTCGGTCCGTCGACCAGGGTCTGGCCAAGCAGCAGGTTTTTCAGACGACCATAGAAGTTGCGTTCCAGGATCGCACGTTCGTCATCACGGTCTTTTGCAAGACGTTCGATTTCGGAACGTTCGATTGCCAGGGCACGTTCGTCCTTGTCAACGCCACGACGCGAGAACACGCGGACTTCAACAACCGTACCGAACTGTCCCGGCGGGACACGCAGCGAGGTATCACGGACGTCGGATGCTTTTTCACCGAAGATGGCGCGCAGAAGTTTTTCTTCCGGCGTCATCGGGCTTTCGCCCTTCGGCGTCACTTTACCGACAAGGATATCGCCCGGTTTGATTTCCGCGCCGATGTAAACGATGCCCGCCTCGTCGAGGTTTTTGAGCGCCTCTTCACCGACGTTCGGAATGTCACGGGTGATCTCTTCCTGACCCAGCTTGGTATCGCGGGCCATGACTTCGAATTCCTCGATATGGATCGAGGTATAAACGTCATCACGTGCGATACGCTCGGACAGAAGGATGGAATCCTCGAAGTTGTAACCGTTCCAAGGCATAAACGCGACCAGCACGTTACGGCCCAGAGCCAGTTCACCCATATCGGTACACGGACCATCCGAGATGATGTCGCCCTTCTGGACAACATCGCCCACCTTCACCAGCGGACGCTGGTTGATGCAGCTACCCTGGTTGGAACGCTGATATTTCAGCAGGGTGTAAATATCGACACCCGATTCCGATGCGGCGATGTCACCGGTTGCGCGGATAACCATACGGGTCGCGTCAACGGATTCAACAACACCATCACGGCGTGCGATCAGGGTTGCACCCGAATCACGTGCCACCGGAACTTCCATACCGGTACCGACATACGGCGCTTCAGAACGGATCAGCGGAACCGCCTGACGCTGCATGTTCGACCCCATCAGTGCGCGGTTCGCGTCATCGTTCTCAAGGAACGGAATGAGCGCGGATGCGACCGATACGAGCTGCTTCGGCGAGACGTCCATAAGGTCGATCTCTTCGGAGCGGGCCATATAGTGGTCACCGGCTTTACGGGTGTTGATCAGTTCGTTCTCGAAGCCGAATTCCTTGGTCAGCGGTTCGTTCGCCTGTGCAATGACATAGCGACCTTCTTCGATGGCCGAAAGATAGATGACTTCAGGGGTAACCACGCCATCGACAACCTTGCGGTACGGGCTTTCGATGAAGCCGTACTGGTTGACGCGGGCAAAGGTCGCCAGCGAGTTGATCAGACCAATGTTCGGACCTTCCGGCGTTTCGACCGGGCAGATACGACCATAGTGGGTCGGATGAACGTCACGAACTTCAAAGCCTGCACGCTCACGGGTCAAACCGCCCGGTCCAAGTGCCGAAAGACGACGCTTGTGGGTGATTTCCGAAAGCGGGTTGGTCTGGTCCATGAACTGCGATAGCTGCGAAGAGCCGAAGAATTCACGAACAGCAGCCGCAACCGGCTTCGCATTGATCAGGTCATGCGGCATAACGTTGTCGATCTCGACCGAGCTCATACGCTCGCGGATCGCACGTTCCATACGCAGCAGGCCAACACGGAACTGGTTTTCCATCAGCTCGCCGACCGAACGCAGACGACGGTTGCCAAGATGGTCAATATCGTCGATTTCGCCACGACCGTCTTTCAGATCGATCAGAACGCGGACGACTTCCAGAATGTCTTCACGACGCAGAACACGAACCGTATCCGGGCATTCCAGATTAAGGCGCGCATTCATTTTCACACGGCCAACAGCCGAGAGGTCGTAACGCTCTGCATCAAAGAACAGGCCTTTGAACATGGCTTCCGCACCCTCGATGGTCGGCGGTTCGCCAGGGCGCATGACGCGATAGATGTCCACAAGGGCTTCTTCGCGGTTGCTGTTCTTGTCCAGTGCAATGGTGTTGCGCAGATACGCACCGACATTGTTGTGATCGATCATCAGCAGACGAACGGTGTCGACACCCCATTCTTTAAGCTGCTCGAACACACCTTCGGTCAGTTCGTGGCCGGCTTCGGCAAGAATTTCACCGGTTTCGCCGTCAATCTGGTCTTCTGCCATGAACCAGCCGTTAAGCTGTTCTTCCGGCACCAGGATGTGTTTGACACCCTGCTCGACCAGCTTGGCTGCCGAACGCTTGGTGATCTTGCTGCCGGCGGCGGCAACAACTTCACCGCTATCGGCGTCAAGCAGGTCAAAGACCAGCTTCTGACCGATATAGCGATCTGCATTGAAATCGGTTACCCAACCATCCTTGGTGCGGCGGTATTCTGCCGACTCATAGTAATAGTTGAGGATTTCTTCAGGCGTCAGGCCTTCGATTTCCGACGGATCGACAGAGCGGCCTTCTTCGGCACGCTGTGCACGCAGGGCCTGGGACTCTTCGTTTTCAAGAGCCATAAGCAGCGTGGTCGCCGGCAGTTTGCGGCGACGGTCGATGCGGACATACAGGATGTCTTTCGCGTCGAATTCGAAATCCAGCCACGACCCGCGATACGGGATTACGCGCGCAGCAAACAGGTACTTGCCCGAGCTGTGGCTTTTGCCCTTGTCGTGGTCGAAGAAGACGCCCGGCGAGCGGTGCATCTGCGAGACGATAACACGCTCGGTGCCGTTCACGATAAAGGTACCGTGTTCGGTCATGAGCGGCATATCGCCCATATACACGTCCTGTTCCTTGATATCGCGGATCGAACGTGCACCGGTATCTTCGTCAATATCCCAGACAACCAGACGCAGTGTCACGCGCAGCGGCGCGGCAAAGGTCATGCCACGCTGACGGCACTCCTCGGTATCGTATTTGGGCTGCTCCAGCTCATACGACACAAATTCGAGGGTTGCGCGCTCTGAGAAATCTTTAATCGGAAAGACGCTCTTGAACACTTCCTGGAGGCCGGCATCGTCCCGCTGCTCCTGCGGGGTACCAGTCTGCAAAAACTTGTCGTAAGAATTCTTTTGAACCTCAATCAGGTTCGGGAGCGGAGCGACTTCGCTGATCCGTCCAAAGCTCTTGCGGATGCGCTTTCGACCGGTAAAGGACTTATCCATCATCGTTCCTTTAATCGCGCCTCCCCACACCGTCGTAACTCGTTCGTCCCCGTGCCATTATGCAGAAAGCATACAGCACAACGACGCCCGAGCCCCGTACGGGGCGGGCGTTCACTTGATTATGACCGTGGATGTTATGTGACATCCAACATGAATGAGATCACTGATCCCTCGGCTGTCGACGCCGTCAAAGATAACCTCTGACCTAAACGGCCTTACGTTATGTACGATTACCTTTGGCAGCGTCAACCGTAAATTTCCTTTTCGCGTCCCGACAGTCCGGACACCCATTGCCCGCACCGCAGAGACGGATAGGTCGGCGACCCGAAGGCCGCCGACCCAAACCTTGGCAAGAAGCCGTCGATTACTTGAGTTCGACGGTTGCGCCAGCTTCTTCAAGCTGCTTCTTGATCGACTCGGCTTCGTCTTTCGACGCGCCTTCTTTAACAGCTTTCGGTGCGCCTTCGACCAGGTCTTTGGCTTCTTTCAGGCCAAGACCGGTGATTGCGCGAACTTCTTTGATGACGTTGATTTTCTTGTCACCAGCAGAAGCCAGGATAACGTCGAATTCGGTTTTTTCTTCTGCAGCAGCAGCACCGGCAGCAGCGCCACCAGCAGCAGCAACAGCAACCGGAGCAGCGGCGGAAACGCCCCACTCTTCTTCGAGAAGTTTGGAAAGCTCTGCAGCTTCGATAACGGTGAGCTTCGAAAGCTCTTCAACGAGTGCCTTAAGATCGGCCATTTGTATAAACTCCTAGGCTTGAACTTGGATAAGTTGGTAAATTGGGTTACGCGGCTTCGCCTTTGTCGGCGTATGCCTTCAGCACCTGGGCAATCTGGGCCGCCGGCTTGGAGGTCAGCGTAGCGATACGCTGTGCCGGGGTCTGGATCATACCCACCAGTTTCGCGCGCAGTTCGTCCAGCGACGGCAGTTCTGCCAGAGCTTTAACGCCCTGTTCGTCCAGAATCTGTTCACCGATGGCGCCAGCAACAAGAACGAGCTTGTCATTGGCTTTTGCGAACGTTGAGGCCACTTTCGCAGCCGACGCAGGATCAGCCGAATAGGCGATCGCGGTCGGGCCGGTGAAGTGGTCTGCAAGACCAGCAAATTTGGTGCCTTCCAGAGCAAGTCGCGTAAGCCGGTTTTTGGTGACCTTGAAGCCCGCACCAGCATCACGCATCTGCGCACGAAGAGCGGTGATTTCCGCAACCGTCAACCCTTTGTACTGGGTAACGATAACGCCTTCCGCACCTTCGAACACTTCGCGCATTTCTGCTACGAACTGTGTTTTATCATCGCGGTTCACTTTAAGTCTCCGACATTGCTTATTGCCCTGAACCCCATGGGGGGTTCACAGACGTGACCAGTCCTTTCGAACCGGTCTGTGACGCCCGTCCGTTTGCCAGATGTCCAAGCCTTTTGTGATGCCCCGTTAACCGGGGAAAACTAAAAACCGGAACCTCTGCCTATGCAGGAGATTAAGAACGGCAAATACCGTTCACCTGCAGTCTGGGACAGACAGGTAGAGAGGATCTTGCAACCCTCTCCGGTCCTGACCGGCCGCATGCGACCGGTCAGAATTCTTGAATTACTTCGATGCGATATCCGCAATCGACAGTTTCACGCCAGCGCCCATGGTCGAGCTGATGGCAGCGCGCTGAAGGTATACACCTTTTGCGCCTGTCGGTTTTGCTTTGACGATCGCAGAAACGAATGCCTTGGCATTTTCAACAAGCTGTTCTTCGCTGAAGGATGCCTTGCCGATACCGGCATGGACAATACCATTCTTTTCAGCGCGGAACTGAACCTGGCCAGCTTTGGCATCGGAAACAGCCTGGGCAACATCCATGGTCACGGTGCCGAGTTTCGGGTTCGGCATCAGGCCGCGCGGGCCCAAAACCTTACCGAGACGACCGACAACAGCCATCATGTCCGGGGTTGCAATAACGCGATCATAGTTCAGATCGCCTTTCTGCATTGCTTCCATCAGGTCTTCAGCACCAACAGCGTCCGCACCAGCTTTCTGGGCTTCTTCTGCTTTGGCGTCTTTTGCGAAGACGGCGACGCGCATGGTTTTACCGGTACCATGCGGAAGCGAAACAACACCACGGACCATCTGGTCTGCGTGACGCGGATCAACACCAAGGTTCATTGCGATTTCAACGGTTTCGTCGAATTTCGCTTTTGCACCATCCTTGACGAGCTTGACCGCTGCGGTCAGTTCGTACTGGGTGTTACGGTCGATGCCCTCATAAGCCTGGGCAAGGCGCTTACCAGTCTTGGCCATCGTCTTACTCCACAACCTCGAGGCCCATAGCACGGGCAGAACCTTCGATCATCGACATCGCGCCTTCAACGTCAAATGCGTTGAGGTCAGCCATTTTGGCTTCCGCGATTTCCTTGACCTGTGCTTTGGTCACTTTACCGATGTAACCTTTACCGGTCGTACCGGAACCTTTCGGAATGCCTGCTGCCTTTTTCAGGAAGTAGGATGCCGGCGGGGTTTTGGTGACAAAGCTGAAGGAACGGTCGGAATAAACGGTGATGACGACCGGAATCGGCATCCCTGGTTCCATCTGCTGGGTCGCTGCGTTGAACGCCTTGCAGAATTCCATGATATTCACGCCGCGCTGACCAAGAGCCGGGCCGACAGGCGGCGACGGGTTGGCTTTGCCGGCGGGAATCTGCAGCTTGATATAGCCGTCGATTTTCTTCGCCATTAGAGTACCTCATTACAGAAGCGCGCGGTACGGTCATGGCTGACCTCCCGCGCTTTAAAAACTGCCTGCATCACGCAGACAGAAACTTCACTTGATAAGCTCGTTAAAGCTTTTCGACCTGGGTATATTCCAGTTCGACCGGGGTTGAACGACCGAAGATCGAAACCGACACCTTAAGGCGCGAACGTTCTTCATCAACCCCTTCGACGACACCGTTAAACGATGCAAACGGACCGTCGGAAACACGGACTTCCTCGCCAACCTCGAACGAGATGGTCGACTTCGGACGCTCGACACCTTCCTGCACCTGATGCAGAATATGCTGGGCTTCCTTTTCGGAAATCGGCATCGGCTTGCCACGGCTGCCAAGGAAATCGGTGACCTTGGCGGTGTTCTTCACCAGATGCCAGCTCTCATCTGTCAGGTCCATATTCAGCAGCACGTAGCCGGGGAAAAACTTCCGCTCGGCATTGACCTTCGCACCGCGACGAACCTCGACAGTTTCTTCCGTCGGAACCAGGACCTCTTTGATTTCGCCCTCAAGACCTTTCTTGATGGACTGCTCGCGGATCGACTGGGCGACTTTTTTCTCAAAACCCGAATGGACGTGCAAAACGTACCAGCGATGCGCCATGACTTAACCCCCGACACCAAAGATCAACTGAACGCCCCAGGCGAGAAGCTGATCGACAACAAAAAAGAAAACAGACGCCAAGGCCACCATGACGAAAACCATGATGGTCGAAACGGTTGTTTCCTTGCGGGACGGCCACGAGACCTTTTTGGCCTCGGTGCGAACCTGCTGTACGAATTGTGCCGGCGACGTTTTAGCCATTGTCGGGGTTACACCGCTTTCAAAAATTCAATTCCAGGACCCGGGTAAATGGCAGGAGCGGAGGGACTCGAACCCACGGCCCTCGGTTTTGGAGACCGATGCTCTACCAACTGAGCTACACTCCTACAAGGTAATCAGAAAGTTGAATTTCTTCAGGTCTTTCCGACACAGTCCTGCCCGGGCGGCAGGGTGTGCGGGCGGCTTATATCCGCCCGCACATCAAAGATCAAGCACCCAATGGTGCAAATCTTCAAAAATTATTCGATGATTTTCGCAACAACACCCGCGCCGACGGTACGACCGCCTTCACGGATTGCGAAACGCAGACCTTCGTCCATTGCAATCGGTGCAATGAGGGTCGCGGTCATCTGGACGTTGTCGCCCGGCATAACCATTTCCGTGCCTGCCGGCAGCTCGATCGAGCCGGTGACGTCAGTGGTACGGAAGTAGAACTGCGGACGGTAGTTCGAGAAGAACGGCGTGTGACGGCCACCTTCATCCTTGGTCAGGATGTAAGCTTCTGCGGTGAACTTGGTGTGCGGCTTGATCGAGCCGACATGCGCCAGAACCTGGCCACGTTCGACGTCTTCACGTTTGGTGCCGCGCAGCAGCGCGCCAATGTTGTCGCCAGCTTCACCCTGATCGAGCAGCTTGCGGAACATCTCAACGCCGGTGACAATCGTTTTGACGGTGTCTTTGATACCGACGATTTCGACTTCTTCACCAACCTTGACGATACCGGTTTCAACACGACCGGTCACAACCGTACCACGACCAGAGATCGAGAACACGTCCTCGATCGGCATCAGGAACGGACGGTCTTTCGGACGTTCCGGTGCCGGGATGTAGCTGTCAACAGCTTCCATCAGCTTCAGGATCGCTTCTTTGCCAATCGCGTCATCACGACCTTCAAGGGCAGCAAGAGCCGAACCTTTGACGATCGGAATGTCGTCGCCCGGGAAGTCGTAGGACGACAGAAGTTCACGGATTTCCATTTCGACGAGTTCGAGGAGTTCCTCGTCATCGACCTGGTCAACCTTGTTCATGAACACGACGAGGGCCGGAACGCCAACCTGACGCGCAAGCAGGATGTGCTCGCGGGTCTGCGGCATCGGGCCGTCTGCTGCCGAAACAACCAGAATGCCGCCGTCCATCTGTGCCGCACCGGTGATCATGTTCTTGACATAGTCAGCGTGGCCCGGGCAGTCGACGTGCGCATAGTGGCGGTTCGCCGTTTCATATTCGACGTGCGCGGTCGAGATCGTGATACCACGAGCTTTCTCTTCCGGCGCTTTGTCGATCATGCTGTAGTCCTGGAACGATGCGCCGCCGCTCTCTGCGAGAACTTTGGTGATCGCTGCGGTCAGCGTGGTTTTACCGTGGTCAACGTGGCCGATGGTGCCAACGTTCACGTGCGGTTTTGTACGCGCAAACTTTTCTTTAGCCATTACACTCAGATCCTAATCCGAACCAAAAAAAACACGTAAGAACCCACCGCACGAGCCGACGGGATCATATAAAATCTGGAGCGGGTGAAGGGAATCGAACCCTCGTCGTAAGCTTGGAAGGCTTCTGCTCTACCATTGAGCTACACCCGCATATTTTTTATTGCGAGCTCTCGCGAGGGCGAGAGAATGGTGGAGGGGGCAGGATTCGAACCTGCGTAGACTAAGTCGGCGGATTTACAGTCCGCTGCATTTGACCGCTCTGCCACCCCTCCATCAGGGTCAAAACGTTGTCGGGGTTGCCCCCGGCTTCGTTCGGCGAGGGAGGGAATACGTTGCAGGGCCCTTCCTTGTCAACAGCAAAAAAAACACGAAATCGTATTTCCTTTCCTATATGTTCCCCGTG
Source organism: Thalassospira sp. MBR-102 (assembly GCF_040549275.1). Taxonomy (NCBI): domain Bacteria; kingdom Pseudomonadati; phylum Pseudomonadota; class Alphaproteobacteria; order Rhodospirillales; family Thalassospiraceae; genus Thalassospira; species Thalassospira sp. MBR-102. The sequence continues at coordinate 406,508 of NZ_JBEPTC010000001.1, read as the reverse complement.
CTTTCGTTCCAAAGCGAAACAAACAGCATTCACACCCTTACCGTCCGGAGGTTTCCGCCATTATGTCGCGTCGCAACAATTCACGTTCTGCCAACCGTTCGACCGGGACGGGTCCGGGCGACAGCTTCCCGCAAGACGATGATAAACGCGATGGCAATTCGCGTCGCGGACGAAAACGCGGTCGTGACGGCGGCAATGCCGGTGGGGCATCGCGCCTGATTCTATTTGGTCGTCACCCGGTTCTGAACGCGATTTACAATCCGCAACGCACGATTCACAAAATCTGGGCGTCCGAAGCCGTACGCGACGAAATCGTCGCCGCCCTTGCCGATACCGAACGCACCGATGTCCAGCTCGACGCAGCCGGGCGCACCGATCTGGATGAAATGCTGCCGCCGGGCACCGTCCATCAGGGCATGGCGATGCATTGCGCCCCCCTGCCCCAGATTTCGGTCGAAGAACTGATTGCCGACACAAGGGACGAGGAACAATGCACGGTCCTGATCCTTGATCAGGTCACCGACCCGCACAATGTCGGCGCGATTCTCCGCAGTGCGGCGGCCTTTGGTGCGGCTGCCGTCATCGTGCCCGACCGTCACGCCCCTCCCGAAACCGGTGTTCTGGCAAAATCGGCCAGCGGCGCGCTTGAAACCGTGCCCTATATTCACGCGGGCAATCTCAGCCAGACCATCGAGAAACTTAAAGGTGCGAATTTCTGGCTGGCCGGTATGGATGGCTATGCCGAACAAACACTGGCCGAAGCCAAGCTCAAGGGCCGGGTCGGCATCATCATGGGCTCCGAGGGCGAAGGCCTGCGCCGCCTGACGCGTGAAAATTGCGATTTCCTCGTCAAACTGCCGATGTCGGACCGCATCGAAAGCCTCAATGTGTCCAACGCGGCAGCAGTTGCCCTGTACGAGCTGTATCGCCGCTAGGAACAAGGCCCAAAGCCAGGATTCCCAGCAGCCAGGGCACCGCCAGAAGCAGGGAAAATATGCCGCAAAATTTGATGCGATTTTCCCTGCATCAAAGGCTTGCAATCGCGCGCATCCCGGACTATGTTTCGCGCCGCCCACGCCGGCATAGCTTTAACTGGTAGAGCAGCGGATTTGTAATTCGAAGGTTGGGAGTTCGAGTCTCTCTGTCGGCACCATTTCCCCTATTAACCCTTTGTTTTAAAAGGGTTTTTTAGGGCGAAATTGGGACTCATGAACACTATGTGTACCACATAGGAGTCCCAACAAATGTCTCTATGCACAAATGTATTCCGCCGTGGAAGTCGCTACTATTTCAGAAAGCGCATCCCTAGCGATTTACAGCACCTTTTTCCCTCGCCCATATATAAAGTGTCCCTTGGAACACCAAATCCAGTTGAAGCCAAGCAGCAGGCTGCTAAGGTATCGTATCAGCTTGTCAACTTTTTCCAGGATTTAAGAATGTCAGACGAAGAAGTCACTAAAGAGATGTTGTTTGATTTGTTTCGTAAAAATAAAAGAATCATTCAATCAAAAAAACTTGGATTAATGAAGAAACAAGAACAACTTGATAAACAAACATCTCAAATTGCTGACTTAGAGATGGAAGGAATTGTAAAAGATAGGATAATTGCTAAAAAAGCGGTTTCTGAAAACAATCCTCTAAAAGAGGATTCTGTAAACCTTTTCTCCAAGCGTTTTCATGAATTCATGGAAGAAAAAAAGTCGGAAATAACACCTGCTTTTTATAACTTCCATAAACTTGTTTTAAGATTCTTTATAGAAATCTGTGAAGATAAAAATCTTATTGAATACAAAAGAAGTGATTCAAATCTGTATCGCAATACAATTCTCGAATTGCCAAAATATCCGGCCAATTGGAAAAAGTATTTTGCGACAACAAAAGTATCCGAAGTTTTAGAAAAAAATAAAAAACTAAAAAGAGATACCGTATCAAAAACAACATTCAATAAAAAACATTTAGCTGTTTTAGTTCCATTTTTTAAGTGGGGCATAAAACAAGGTTATGTTGACTTTAACATATTTGATGATATGACCAGTGACTTAACAACAAAAGAAAAACATATAAAACGAAAAGAAAAAAGGCCATCTTTCTCAATTGAAGAACTAAACACTATTTTTAATAGTGAAAACTTCACAAATCGACACAAAGATTTAGTTTACTACGGCCCTTTGATTCTGTTGTTTTCTGGACTTCGATTTGGAGAACTTGGACAATTAAAACTAAAAGATATTGTTGAACACAATGGGATTCTTCATTTTGATTTAACAGGGAATGATAAATCACTGAAAACAGTATCGTCATATCGGCTTGTTCCAGTTCACGACGAACTCCAAAAAATCGGACTACTCAAGTATGTCGAAGAACGACTGAAACAGTCAAAAAACCCAGAAGAATATCTGTTTGATATTTCATATAATGAGAAAACTAAAACTTATGATAGCCGCAGAATCCTGAGACTTTTTGAATCTTTTAAAGAACAAGGAACACTCAGAAAAAATATCGTTGTTCACAGTTTCAGACATAGCTTTAGAAACAAACTGGTTGAATCTGGAGTAGATTCCGAAACCATTTCTATGGCTATGGGACACGAAGGAAACGAGAAAAATCTTAGAATGGCTAAGACATACAACGATGGACTGATAAAAAAAATACAATCAGAAAGAGTTTTGACACTCAAGTATGAAGGTTTAGAGTTGTCTCATCTATATGTGTAGGATAGGAGAAAATACTATGTCGGAATACAAACCAACAAAAACGCTAGACCCCAACTCAACTGAAGATGATCATCTTTCATTTGAAATTGAAATGCTAAGAAACAAAATTGAAAACCTAGAAGAAATTGTAAAGGCTTTATCTCTCAACGCCGGTGCCCCTGCAAATCTCGTAGAAGACTGGCTAAAAGCACCAACTAAGGGGATTAATAGAACAGTTGAAGAAATTAAGGGCAGAGGAAAGCTAGTAGCTTCCTATATAAAACCCGAATAACAGTGAGATTAAAGAAAACCCCGCCTTTTCAGGTGGGGTTTTCTTTAATAAGAACGTAGGAATATGTTCCTACAATTAAACTATTGACAATATTAATAAATTATTATATAAAAAAAGAGTTAAATATGTCGGGAAAACATTTTTTAACTCTAACTCTTTTTTCATTAATCTGTGGGTTTAATAAAGATTATCATATACTAATTTAGAAAAAAGTCAATAGAGAAAATCGCTTCCGACAAAAAAAATATCGGAGGCTTTTTTTATGTTAATTTTTGAAGATGCAACACCAACAGAAATAAGAAATTTTAGCTATGCTGTCCCTTGCCAGTTTCTTGGCAATCAAGGGGATACATCAGATTTAGAGTTAAACACAGACTTTCTATATAAAGAAAAAAGAACCTTAGAAACTCTGGATAAACTCACATCTGAGACACAATCTGAGTATGAACAATACAGAGATTTCATATCTAAAAATCCTGATATGAGATTTTTTGAGATAGATAAAAATATCTATAGACATAAGGTAGACACTATCAATCAGATAGTGAGAAAGTTCGAGTTTCTACCTGAACTCATTAAAAAAGACATTAGGTACGCCCTTTCTAAAATCACCGGATTAGATATCAATTATATATCTCATCTCAAAGAACGTTTTGAAATCTCAACATCCCATATTGATTATAAATGGGGAGAAGCTGACCTACTAATATTCTTACAATTTAAAAAAATCACAGGCACTTTTGAATTATATAAAATACTCAAAAAATTAGAGAAGTTTGACGAAATCACACTCGAATTGGTTGGCAAAAATCAGGATGATTTAAGAGAGCAAGCTGAGTCAATTGCAGCACTCTACAGGCACAAACATAGATATCTCGATGACGATGAGAGAAATCTCAGATTAGAATGTCCAAGGCATTGGAAACGCAAACTCAGACGAGAAGTCTACGAAATCTCAGAATGGATTAGCAATATTCTCAGGCTTGCAAAACGCAAGACACCTTTCGTATCAAAACACACCTTGAAGCTATATAAACAAATGTGTGCAGGGAACAAAAAGTTCCTCGCTGATAACTACATCATCAATCAAGATGGTGACAAAGTTCAGTTATCAGAAATTGTAAGAAACAAGCTAAAATCCAAACAATCTATGATGTATGCCCAACTCCTGGGCATGGCTGAGAAGGCAGAGGAATTAAGATATACTCCTTGCTTCCTAACATTCACTCTCCCGCCTGAGTACCATCCAGTTTCAGATAAATATGATGACACTTATGGTCCGCTTGAACAGCGAATTGCTATGCAAGAAAGATGGACCCTAGTTCGTTCTCTATTAGCCAAAAAAGGAGTTCGTATTTTTGGGTTTCATGTCACAGAAGGACATAAAGACGGAACCCCACATAGGCACGGCCTATTTTATATACATCCTGCTGATGTCAATGAGGCAATCTATTGTTTTAGGTATCATTTCCCTGAAACTGAAGAAAATCAGCACAGAGATATAGAGGAAGGAGTTTCTGTCAATCTCAAGTATCTCAATGATTATAAAGGGTCTGTTATCTATGTGAACAAGTACCTTCAGAAGACATTGAACTTAGAAGAGACTGACACTCAGACAGACAAAAAAGTGGACGAAGACCACCTAAACAACTTTGACCGACATCGCGCATGGGCGAGTTCAAGAAGAATCAGAAGATACGGATTCATAGGAATCAAAAGCACAATCGGAATATGGAGTTTAATATATAAACAGAAAGAACGACCAGCCGGAGGCTTGGGCGAAGTTTGGGATTCACTCAAAAATGCAGACTGGAAAACAGCTTTAGAGCAATTAGGTGCATTTTCTGATAACGTCAGATATACATTTAAGGTTGATTATATCACAGCATTAAATATGTATAATGAAGAGTATAAAAAACCAGATATCCTTATCTGTTTAGACACTGAATCAGGCACACAAACCAAACTAGATTTCAGACCTGTTGAATGGCGAATTATATCTAAAGATGAATTAGATAATCAGACTGATGATGGGCTTACGGTTACACTTAATCCTAGTTATCCAAGAGAAGAGATTATAGTGGAAGATGACCCGATTTTAGATGCCATATATGAATATATTGGAAGTCAGAATCGGGATTAAAACATTTTTCATATGTGATGACCTAATTTTTTTTATATAAAAAGAGATCTTCATTATTCCCCCCTCTCCCATTTCAAACGAACTCTCCCCCAGGGGAAAGTTCTATCCCCAATGTTTCACATTGGGTTTTGGAGCGGGAAACTTACGACTTGTCGTAACAATTAACTCTGAAAAACTTACCCACACCATTCCGCAAAAACTTGACTCAAATGGGGTCATTTTGCTGCATGGCATGGATAAGTTTAAGCACATGTAAGCCATTGTTTTACAATGATTTTATACTTGACATGTTCCTAATATAATGTATAATGAGTTTCATTATTAGAATAGCCAGCCCTTCCCTTCGTGCTACGCACTTCGGGAGAACTGGCAGGGGGATTTCATCCCCGCTTGACCCCCTAAGAATAAGGAACCTCGAATGTTAAGAATGAAACACAATTTTTTATATATAATTTTTACACTAACTTTTTGTGCAATGTTGACAAATACAGCGTCCGCACAGGAATATGTCTTTAGATATAAATCTAACGGAATCATCCATGTCAAAAATGAAACCGTTTTGCCATCCGCACCAACGGAGCCAGAGCCACCTCTCTCACACTGTGAAGAGTTTACATGTGAAAACGAAGGTGTCGTTTCCAATCCTGAAAAACCTCATTCCTATCGTTTCTCAGATACCGGAACATATCAGGTCGTGGATTATATTCCTGGCACTGACTCTATCTACATCCCTAATAATTCATCATTAGATTACGACCTAGACGGAAACGTAATCATAAATCTCCCGTCAGGTTTGGTGACACTTTACGGAGTAATGGACACAGACGAATTAACAAACATCAATTACTATTAATAACAAAAAGGAAAAACAACATGGAGACAAATAACTACCCACGATATTTACATTTAAGATTAACAGAAAAAATGTTCAACGACATTTCAAAAAATTCTGATGAATTAGGATACAACAAAAGTCGATGGCTCAGAGAAGTTATCAAAATTGCTTTGAAGAATGAATCTATTTTAAATAATAACTTACAACTTGTAGAAACAAAACGAATTCTCTCTCAAATAAAGTCAATTGGAAATAACCTTAATCAGTTAACGAGACATGCTCATCAAACAGGAGACATTGAAAACTTAGAAAATATTCAAACTTTATTAGAAGAGATTAAACAAAAACTATGATTATAAAATCAACTCGTATCAAAACAAAAAGTGGAACCAAAAATATAACAAATCACCTTCTCAATAAACCAGAAGACAATGAAGTCATTAAGGTTTTGCACGGCGACGAATCTGATTTTGAAACATTTCATCAGTTTGCTGATGAAGATAAAACTATGTATTCCCTTAGACATTTTTCTATCAATCCTGGTCAAAAGTGGACCAATAAACAAATGTCTGAAACGATTGATAAAATAAGGGAAGAATATGGTGCAAAAGACCGCCCTTATTTTGCAGTAGGTCACTCAAAAAAGTTAGCTGATGGCTCAGATAACAAACACATTCATTTAGTTATTCCAGAACGTTTCTCAGGAAAAACTCTGGACAATAAGTTTGCTTATCAGAGAAATGAGAAGATTAGCAGAATGTGTGAATATGATTTCAAACATGAAATCACTACAGGGAAACACAATAAATCTGTAGGTCATGCCCTTGAAAATGATGAAAAATACAAAGAATTATCAGAAATTATGTTAGAAGTTCATGCAACTAAACCAAGACCCAAAGCGGCCTACTCTTCTAATGATTTACAGATAGCGAAACGACAAGGAATTGACTTACCTAAATCAAAAATTGAGATTAAAGATATCCACTCAAGGTCAGATAACTATCAGTCATTTGAAGCAGGGTTAAAAGAATCTGGATACCAGATAAAAATGGGCGAAAAAGCCCACATTATTGAGAAAGATGGAACCTTTATTGGCTCTGCAAACAGACTTTTAAAAATGAAAAAATCAGACTTTGAACAATTTATGAAAGGAAATAATTATGAAAATAACAGCAAGAGACATAAAGAAGGACACAACAGAAATATTAGAACTCGTTCAACCCCAAGAGGGACCAAACAAAATCGACGAGATGATAGAACTAATGGTTCAAATGAATCACAAAATAGACGAACAGAAAAAAGAAATATCAAGCCTGAAAGGATTGATGAAAGAAATATACAAGAGAATAAATTAATGACATTTTCAGAAATTAAAATTTTAAATGATATTAATAATTCGGAAAATATTTTCAAAATAAAAAATGAAATTAAAAATAATAATAATTTATTAAAAAATATTTCAAAATTCTTTAAATCTATTTTCAAAGATGAATCTAAAATCAATCAAAAAGACTTAGATGATTTAAACGAAATTGACAATATGTCAGACGACCAAAAAATTATGTATAAGTTTACTTCTAATGAATTAGAGAATGAAATCTTTAATCCCACAAAAACTGATATTGAAACTCAGAAGACAGAACCAACCAAGCCGGAACCACCAAAACCTGAGTCTCCTATGGCAAAGTATGAAACTCCGAAAATCGGCAGAATGTCAGATAAGAAATCTGACAGAAAACAGAAAAAACCTAGTGTCTCTATAGGGTCTGACACACCTGTAAATCTTAATAGTAAACTGATGGAAGATGTCACCAGAGATAGAGATTTACAGCCAGCACCCAAACCATTTTGATTGAAATGTGTACCAGTTTTGTGTACCAGTTTACCTAGTGTCAGACGCTAATTTGTTTACAAATCAAGTGTTTATCAGGTTTTTGGAACAGTGTTCGAGTCTCTCTGCCGGCACCATTAAAAAGAAAACCCCGCACGCCTTTTGGCTGCGGGGTTTTCTTTTGATCGGCTTGGCTTCTCAATTCGCGATCATACGCCCGCCCAGCAAAACAAATGCCGTCCCCATCACCCCCTGAATGGCGCGATAGGCGCGGCGATAAACGCGCATGACGGCTTCGGTTGAAAAGAACCACGCCAGCACCAGATGCCAGCCAAATGAAAACGTTGTCGTGCCCAGCACAATCGCAAGCCCGACCCAGCCCGGCGCATCGGGACGCAGTACAATCGACATGATCGAAAACCAGAAAAGGGCCGCCTTGGGATTGCTCATCTGCACCAGAAGTCCGCGCCGGACATAGCGCCATAACGGGCGATCCGCCTTCGCGTCCGACACGGGCACCTCAAGCCCCTGCCCCCGGCTTTTATAAGCACTGCGTAGCGCCATGAACCCCATATAGATCAGATACCCACCGCCAATCCAGCGAAGGGCAATCGCCAGTTCCTCGGACGCGGCAAGAATCGCGGTCAGCCCAAGCACAGTCATCGTCGATCAGCAGATCGTGCCCGTACCGATGCCAAGCGCAATGCCCAATCCCGCACGGCGCGACACCGTCATCGAGGCACTTGTCACCGCCAGAAAATTCGGACCGGGCGACATCACCGCCATGGCAAAAATCGCATAGGCGGTCAGAAGATAGGGGACATATTCCATCGCGTCCTCGGAATGTATGGTGGCTGGTGGCTTGCCCCGTCATGCCGGATTTGCGCGATAGTGCCAGTTTCCCGGCAAAACCGGAACGGGAATCCCGTGCGCGCGCTCCCTGCCTCGGCACAGGACCCGCGGCACCATAGACTCCCGCTTTCGCGGGAGTGACGGATAGGTTTGTGAAGACCCCAAAACGTCATGCCCGCGAAGGCGGGCATCCAGTCAGCGGTACAACAAACTCGATATGATGATGTTGCGGACTAACTGCCCAAGGAAACCAGGGTCAGGAAACTAGCGCTTTTCGACCAGAAACCCCTCGGCCATCAGGCTGAAGGCATCAACCGCCTTGGGCAAAGCAGACTTCGGATCATCACTGTCCGCAACCCATAACGCCGCGTTCAGGGCCGCCCCGCACAGCAGCCGGGCAGCGGCATCGGTATCGACCGGTTTCATAACCCCGTCGGCAATCAGCCTTTCGACCGCTTCTTTGGTGGCCTCAAGGCAGGCATTCTGGCTTGGCCAATGTGACGGATCGCCAAGAATGGCTGGCCCGTCAAGCAGCACGATTCTCCTCACCTCGGGATCAAGCGCCATCGCGATATAGGCCGCCCCCTCTGCCAGAAGCTGTTGCCACCCGTCCCCGGCGCTGGCACTGGCCGCCCGCGCCCGCGCAGCCATCTCGCCATCGACCTGCGCGACAACGGCCGCAAGCAGCCCCTTTTTATCGCCGAAATTGTGATAAAGCGCGCCCCGCGTCAGGCCAACCGATGCGGTCAATTCATCCATCGACGCCGCGGCAAAGCCTTGCGTTCCAAACGCCTTTCGCCCCGCCGAAATCAGCTTTTCGCGGTTTTCTTCCATCGTTTTCTGGCGACGCCGTGCGGCCATTGCGAACCTCCCTGATCAATTACCCGACACATATCATTCCACATACGCCACGTATATAAAACTTGACATACGCAATGTATCTGAGTTTTATATACGCATCGTATGTGAAACTGCACACCCGGATAAAAGGATAAATCCACATGGCACAGCGCAACGCCGTTTTCCCGGCCAACCGACATGCCCTTTATGCCGAACACGGCTATTCCGCCGCGATCAAATCGGGCGATCTTCTGTTCGTTTCCGGTCAGGTCGGCAGCCGCTCTGACGGTTCGCCCGAACCGGATTTCGAGGCACAGGTGCGTCTGGCATTCGACAATCTTGAAGCAACGCTCAAGGCTGGTGGAGCCACGCTTGACGATATCGTCGATGTCACGACCTTCCACACCGATCCCGAAAACCAGTTTGAAACGATCATGAAGGTGAAGGGTGACGTTTTCCCAAAAGCCCCCTATCCGAACTGGACCGCAATCGGGGTCAACTGGCTGGCCGGGTTTGATTTTGAAATCAAGGTCATTGCCCGCATTCCGGACTAAAATGCAAAACGGCGCGCGAGAATCCCCCCGCGCGCCGTTTGACCGACAATCAGATGAACGCTTGCCCTACCCGCGTTTCGAGGTCGCGTAGCGTTCCGATTCCTCGTAATAGGCATCAAAGCCGATGCGATTGCGCAACTGGCCCCAATCCATCAGCATATCGGTGCGTGGCTTCCCGGCCTTCATAAATTGCAGGGTTTCAACCATCGCCTTCATGGCGGCTGCCATAAGCGATAAAGGATAGGCCGCAATCTGATAGCCGATATCGGTCAGTTCTTCGGGGGTCAGATCGGGGGTTTCCCCGCCTTCGACGATATTGGCCATTTTCGGCCCCGGCAGGGCCGCACAAAGTTCACGCATTTCCGCGACGGTTTTCGGGGCTTCGACAAACAATATGTCAGCACCCAGTTCGGCAAATTTCGCGGCCCGGTCAATCGCCTCGCTCAAACCATGCTGATGACGGGCATCGGTCCGCGCGAGTATCAGGATATCCGCCCCGGCTTCCCTTGCATCAACGGCGGCCTTGATACGATCAAATGCCTCGTCCCGGCCAACAACTTCCTTGCCCTTGGTATGGCCGCAACGCTTGGGCGCAAGCTGATCCTCGATCATCACCGCGGCACAGCCTGCCTTGGCAAATCCGGTGACGGTGCGTTTCACATTCATCGCATTGCCATATCCGGTATCACCATCACCGATCACCGGGATCGAAACCGCATCAGTGATGTTGCGCGCCTGATCAAGAACTTCGCCATAAGACATCAGGCCAAGATCAGGTTCGCCGATCCGCGATGCTGCAGCCGAAAAGCCCGACATGAAAGTCAGGCCAAAGCCTTCCTGTTCGATCAGCTTGGCCGACAGCGCATCAAAGCAGCACGGCATGGTAATCAGATCGCCAGTCGCCAGAAGCGCACGGAGTTTATCGGCAGGAGAGATTTGTTTGGTCATAAGCGTCACATTTTAAAGGGGATATACAGGGCAAGATCATGCCAGACATACAGAATGGCTGCGGTCAGGAACATCAGAAGCAGGAACGGCAACACGCCGCGCGCCACTTCGCCCAATCGCGTTTTCGCCACCGACTGAATGACATAAAGGTTAAGCCCCACCGGTGGCGTGATCAGCGCGCATTCAACCATGATCACCATATAGACCCCGAACCAGATCGGATCAAAGCCAAGTGCCAAAGCTGCGGGCAACAGAACCGGCGTCATGATCAGCACCATTGAAAGTGCTTCAAATACCAGCCCCATGATCAGCAATACGACCGTCACGACGAGGATAAAACCAAGTTCGGTATCGATCCCCTGGCTGATCATCATCGAGATATCCTGCGGGATGCGATACAGCGTGATCGCCTTGCCAAATACCTTCGCCCCGGCAATGATCAGAATGATCGCAACCGTGGTCGCCATGGTATCAAAAATCGCAAGCTTCAACGCCTTCCAGGTCAGAACCCGCATCGCTGCCGTAATCAGAAGGGCAGCGGCAAAACCGATGGCCGCGGCCTCGGTCGGGGTGAAGGCCCCGGAATAGATCCCCGATATGATCAGCACCGCCAGAAGCACGGCAGGCAGCGCCTTTAACGTGGCGCGCTTGCGCTCATCCCAGCCGCGTTTGGGTTCACGTTCCTGCCCGCCAAACCGGGCATAGATCATCGAATAGACGATAAACAGCAACAGCAACGCAATGCCCGGCCCGACCCCGGCAAGGAAAAGCGCAATCACGGATTCTTCGGTCACGAAGCCATAAATGATCATCGGGATCGAAGGCGGGATCAGGATGCCAAGCGTGCCGCCCGCCGCCATCAGGCCATAGACGAAACGCTTGTTATAGCCGCGCTGGACCATTTCCGGGATGGCGACCGTGCCAATCGTGGCTGCGGTTGCCACCGATGATCCCGAAATCGCGGCAAACACGCCACACGAAAGGATGGTTGCCACCGCAAGCCCGCCCGGCCAATGACCGACCCACGCACTGACCGCGGCAAACAGGTCGTTACCGACCCCTGCACGCAGCAGGATATTGGACATCAGCAAAAACAGCGGCACCGACAGCAGGATAAAACCATCCAGTGTCGACAGGATCGCCTGCGGTGCCATCAGCGGCGAAAAGCCACCAAGAATCAGCATGGCAAGGCCAAGCCCGCCCAGCGCAAAGGCCACCGGCACACGGATCAGCAGCAAGGCGAACATTGCCGCAAGTGTCAGGATAATCGTCATTCGTGCGCCCCTTCCGGAATATCCTTGCCGCGGATCACGCCGACAATTTCAATGACGGCCTGAACAGCCAGAAGCGCAAAACCGATCACGACCGGGATTTCGGCAACCCATGCCGGAAGGTCAAGCATCGTGCCGCTGGTGCGGCCGCGCTCGAAACTCTCAAGGAAGATTTCCCAGCCCTTGACCGTCACCATCACGGAAAACACCAGAACCACCGCCATCGCGATGATTTCAAGCACACGGCGCATCGATGGTTTGCAAAGCCGGGTCACCGCATCGACGGAAATATGCCGCCGTGCCGCCAATGCCCATGGCATGCCAAGCAACGATCCCCAGATCAGGCAAAGCTGCGAAAGCTCTGCCGCCCAGATGGTGGGACGAATAAAGAAATAACGGGCCACGACCTCATAGGTCAGCATCACACCCGCTGCGACAAACAGCAGGGCCGCGATCCAGGCCAGCAAAAGCATCAAACGATCAAACATGATGAAATCTTGGCCGTGCCGGGAATATGCGCCCCGGTCTCGACCGCCTCCTGAAAAGAGAGACAGATGAATAGATGAAAAGACATCACCGCAACGGCGGGGCCGCCGAAAATGCGGTGATGTCTTCCTTATTGGCAGTTCAGTCTGCAATCACCGGGCAAGGCTTAAAGCTTGCTGGCCGCATCAAAAACCTGCTTGCCCAGATCGCCGGTATGGTTGAGGAATTCCTCGTAAACCGGTTTGGCAACTTCACGCCATGCCGCCATTTCCTCGTCCGTCGGGGTATAGACGGTCATGCCGTTGGCTTTGGCTTCGGCATAGGCCTCGGCTTCGATGGATGACATGCGATCACGGACGTCTTTTTCCGCGTTCATTGCTGCGGTCGAAATGATGTCACGCTGCGCATCCGAAAGGCCGTTCCAGAAATCGGTATTGATCACCACGATGAATTCAACATCGGCATCGTTGGTGACGGTCACCGTATCCATGACTTCCCAAAGCTGGCGGGATTTGACGCCCGACATGCCGGTCATGCCGACATCAACCGTGCCACGCTGATAGGCGATATACTGCTCGGACCCGGAAACAAGGGTCGGCGCACCACCAGCTGCTGAAATGAAATCGCCCTGGGTTTTGGAAAATACGCGGACTTTCTGGCCTTTAAGACCTTCCGGGCCTTTGATCGGACCACCGTTCGACAGCATGATCGATCCGCCATAAGCCTGCCACCACAGGACGGTCGCACCGGTATCGGCAATCGCCTCATCCAGCGGGCCACGCACCGGGGAACCTTTGGCAACGGCCGCACGGACTTTATCTTCGGAATCAAGCAGGAACGGCTGATAGAACACATCAACCGCCGGAACATCCCCGACATAACGGGTCAGCGACGCCACACCCATTTCAATCGCCCCGGAACCGACGGCGGCGGGAACTTCCTTGTCCTTGTAAAGCTGCGCACTGTCATAAATCTCGACCGCGATATCGCCGTTCGATTTTTCCTCGACCTCGTTCTTGAACATCAAAAGGTTCTGGCCAAGGTGGCTTTTCATCGGCAGTTGCAACGAAATCCGCAGGGTCAGATCGGCCGCAATGGCATTATGGGTCATGCCGGTAAAACCAACGGCAGCCATCAGGGCCGCCGCAAGGGCAAATTTCTTCATGACGAACGTCCTCCGGGTTTTTTTATTTTATACAAAAGCTTTCAGGCGCAAAGATGCGCTCAACCCGGTTTGGCATTCAAGATGTTTTGGTCATACCACTGTCACACGCATTAACCCTTAGTGCACCGCACATCAGCATGAATGTCCTTTATTTCAGGGAAAAATCGACCACTCAGGCCATGCCATGCTGCACCGCAAAACGTGAATAATCGGGCTGATTATTCACTTTTTCTACGCAATCTGGCATGCCAGCAAAACGGTTTTGAATACAGAATACGGGAATCGTCCACCAGCGTATTACACAGCAAGCCGCTTATACATCACGGTGGTTGCACTCAGTTTTTCGGAAAACGGATCGCGGGCATAGGCCGGGATCACGCCCGCCGTTTCAAAACCGAGCGAGGCATAAAGCGGCTCGGCACTGTCGCCGGTTCTTGTATCAAGTGTCAGCAGATGACGTGCTTTCGCAAACGCCCGTTTTTCCAGTGCCTCCATCAGTTTCCGTGCAATGCCCAGACGACGATAGTGCGGATGCACCATCAGCTTGCAGACCTCGCCGCGATGGACCTGATTGGGCATGGTCGCGCAATCAAGCTGCACGGTTCCGACCACCTTGCCGCCCAGCAGCGCCACAAACAGATCGCGTCTGCCGCCCCGCATCGCAGGCAGGACCATATCGCGCCAGAATGCCACCGCATTCTCGATGTCAAACGGGTCGATAAACCCGATGCTGGCCCCGTCATGTACGCAGGCATGCAGCATCTCGCCAAACGCCTCAAGGTGGCTTTCAAGCTGATCGGCGTCAAAGCTTGCAATGGTGATCTGATCGCTCATTTTTGGGGCCTCATACGATAAAAAGGGGTTAGCGCCGGGCGGCAAACACAGAATGAGATAGAGGCAAAGGCACGTGGCGCGTTTGTTAGCCTTGGGCGAGATCAAACCCGTCGCGTGTCCAGCTTTGCAAACCGCCTTTGAGGTTCATCACCTTGCAGTCGAGGTGGGGCAGAACGGCGTTGGCGGCGCCGAAAGATCGCTGTCCGACGGCACAAATGAACACGAAATCCGTCTCTGTATCGTCGGCAAGGTCGACAAGTGCCGGAATATCGAAAGTCGAGGTCGGCATATTGATCGCCCCGCTGATATGACCGGACCTGAATTCGTCGGGTTCGCGGACGTCAATCAGGGTCACGTTACCCTGTGCGATCAGGTGATCAAGTTCACCACTTTCGACGAAATTCACGCTACCATCGGTCATTCGATACTTCCCTTCGGGGCGGGTTTGGCGCACAGTAGAAAGACAGAACTGATATAATTTTGCGGTTTGACTGTGCAATTGCAAAATGGGTACGGCGGATGAATTCGCCGTCAGAGTGCCGGTTTCCCGGCATCCGGCCCGGTCACTTCGACGTGATCGTTTCGCAAGCGTTTTTACCAACAATATTCGTAGCTTGACCATTGCGGAATGATACCGGAAGCCCCACGTCAAAGAGACAGGGTCACAGGAGCGGACCTTATCCGGGTGCATTCACCGGCTACGCCCGCCCCTAGGAAAAAGTGACTTCGGGTCGCCGCAAAGCGGGACTTTGACTATTACCATTGCCGGTTGCAAATATTGCAAGCCATTCTAAAAAGTCATCACCCATTTTCTTTGCCATCATCTGGCAGACCTTTAAACGAACCTTAAATAAAGTTCATTAT
This sequence comes from Thalassospira sp. MBR-102, assembly GCF_040549275.1. Taxonomy (NCBI): domain Bacteria; kingdom Pseudomonadati; phylum Pseudomonadota; class Alphaproteobacteria; order Rhodospirillales; family Thalassospiraceae; genus Thalassospira; species Thalassospira sp. MBR-102. The sequence goes on along the minus strand of NZ_JBEPTC010000001.1, from coordinate 390,900 downwards.
TTTATTTACTCACCGCCCGATTGAACGATTCGTTTATTTCGGACGTAGACAGAATGAACGGCGGCTACTTTCAATGCCACCGCAGCGCAGCAAACCCGCTGCCGTCTTGCAACAGGATCGGGCAATCCGGCCATCATGCCGGTTAAGCCCCAAGATCAAAAGAACACAGGAAACGACATCTGACAGAAGTGCGATAACGTTGGAAAGGAGACCGCGCCATGGCTGAAGACAAGGACATCTTCGAGCTGTATGCGGAAGGCTATGACGGAAAACGCGAAACCGAACTAACCATCCGGGACTATCTTAATCTATGTCGCGATGATCCATCGGCCTACGCATCCGCAGCCGAGCGGATGATCAAGGCAATCGGCGAACCCGAAATGATCGACACCTCGACCGATTCCCGTCTCGGCCGAATTTTCCTGAACCGCACCATCAAACGATATCCCGCCTTTGAAGATTTCTTTGGCATGGAAGAAACCATCGAACGCATCGTTGGCTTCTTCAAATATGCCGCCCAGGGACTGGAAGAACGCAAACAGGTTCTTTATCTGCTGGGCCCGGTTGGCGGCGGTAAAAGTTCGCTTGCCGAACGGTTAAAGGAACTGATGGAGGTCGAGCCGATCTACGTGCTCAAAGCCGGCGATCAGATCAGCCCGGTTTTCGAAAGCCCGCTTGGCCTGTTTAATCCGGCCAAAATGGGCGATGCGATCGAAGACAAATACGGCATCCCCAAACGCCGCCTGACCGGGCTGATGTCGCCATGGGCGGTGAAACGGCTTGATGAGTTTAACGGCGATCTTTCCAAATTCTCGGTCGTAAAACTGATCCCGTCGCGCCTGCGCCAGATTGCGATTGCCAAAACCGAACCGGGCGATGAAAACAATCAGGACATTTCGTCACTGGTCGGCAAGGTCGATATCCGCAAACTTGAATATTACAGCCAGAACGACCCGGACGCATACAGCTATTCCGGCGGCCTTAACCGCGCCAATCAGGGACTTCTTGAATTTGTCGAGATGTTCAAGGCCCCGATCAAGATGCTCCATCCGTTGCTGACGGCAACGCAGGAAAGCAACTATATCGGCACCGAAAACCTTGGTGCGATCCCGTTCCAGGGCCTTATTCTGGCGCACTCGAACGAGGCGGAATGGCAAACCTTCAAGGCCAACAAGAATAACGAGGCCTTTATCGACCGTATCAGCGTGATCAAGGTTCCCTATTGCCTGCGGGTGACAGAAGAAACCCTGATTTACGACAAACTGTTGCAGGGATCCGAACTGGAACAGGGGTCCTGCGCGCCCGGTACGCTTAAAATGCTGGCACAGTTTTCGGTTCTGTCGCGCCTTGAAGAACACGAAAATTCAAACCTGTATTCCAAGATGCGCGTCTATGACGGCGAAACATTGAAGGATGTCGACCCCAAAGCAAAATCGATGCAGGAATATCGCGATACCGCCAGTGTCGACGAAGGCATGGACGGCATTTCAACCCGTTTCGCCTTCAAGGTGCTTTCGGAAACCTTCAACCATGACACCCACGAGGTCGCGGCCGACCCGGTACATCTGATGTATGTGCTCGAACAGGCGATCCGGCGTGAACAATACCCCGAAGAACGCGAAAAGGATTACATGGATTTCATCAAATCCGAACTGGCCCCGCGTTATGCGGAGTTCATCGGGGCGGAAATCCAGAAGGCCTATCTCGAAAGCTATTCCGATTACGGCCAGAACCTGTTTGACCGTTATGTCGCCTATGCCGATGCCTGGATCGAGGATCAGGACTTCAAGGACCCCGATACCGGTCAGTTGCTGGATCGCAAGATCATCGATCAGGAACTGTCCAAGATCGAAAAACCCGCGGGCATCGCCAATCCGAAGGATTTCCGCAACGAGGTCGTCAAGTTTGCCCTGCGCGCACGCGCCAATAACAAGGGCAAGAACCCGGCATGGACGTCCTATGAAAAACTGCGCGAAGTCATCGAAAAACGCATGTTCAGTCAGGTCGAAGACCTGCTGCCGGTGATTTCCTTCGGGTCGAAAAAAGACAGCGACACCGAGAAGAAACATAACGAGTTCGTCAAACGCATGATTGATCGAAGCTATACCGAACGTCAGACCCGCCGTCTGGTCGAATGGTACATGCGTGTCAATAAGGCCGGTTAAGCCCAAGCTGCGGCTTTGCCGACCCGCACCGGGCGGTTTGTCCCCTTGTCCGCCCGGTGCACCGAGCTCCCGGTCGACGGTTTTCCAACGATCCGTCGGCCGGGGTTCTCGAAACGACAGCTGCGCAAGCAAGGATGTAACTGCCCATGCTTTATATCGTCGACCGCCGCAAGAACCCGAAAGGCAAAAGCCTTGGCAACCGGCAGCGCTTTATGCGGCGCGCAAAGGCACAGATCAAAAAAGCAGTCGAAGACACCATCCGCACGCGTGGCATCACCGATATCAATAGCGGCGATTCCATCACCATTCCGGGCAAGACCCTGCATGAACCGGGTTTTCATCACGCACGCCGCGGCGGGGATCGCAATTATGTGCTGCCCGGCAATAAAAAGTTTGTCCCCGGCGACCGGATTGCGCGTCCGCAAGGTGGCGATGGCGGTGCAGGCGGATCACAGGCCAGCCCCGATGGCGACGGTGAAGACGAATTTCAGTTCACCCTGTCGCGTGACGAGTTCCTTGATATCTTTTTCGAAGATCTGGAACTGCCCGACCTTTTGAAAAAAAGCCTGAAACAGACCACCGCCTTTCGCACGGCGCGCGCGGGTTTTTCATCGGACGGAACACCCGCCAACCTTAGCCTTGTGCGCACCATGCGCAATTCGCTGGCGCGCCGGATTGGCCTGCGCCGCCCGAAAACCGCCGAAATCCGCGACCTTGAAGAAAAAATCGCCGCCCTTCAGGCCAAGGCCGAAAAACGCCCGTCCGGCAAACTGACCAAGCCCGATGAGGATACCCTTCACGGGCTTCTGGCCGATCTTGAAGAAGCCAAACGCCGCATGAAGGCGATCCCGTTCATCGATCCCATCGACACGCGATACAACCAGTTTCAGCAAATCCCCGATCCGAACACCCAGGCCGTCATGTTCTGTCTGATGGATGTGTCGGGATCGATGTCCGAACAGATGAAGGAACTGGCCAAACGGTTCTTCATGCTGCTGCATCTGTTTTTGCATCGCCGCTACGAACATGTCGATGTGGTGTTTATCCGCCATACCTCGCGCGCCGCCGAAGTGGACGAGGAAACGTTTTTCTATTCACGCGAAACCGGCGGCACCATCGTTTCGACCGCGCTGGAAGAAATGAAACGGGTGATGAAGGATCGTTACCCGACCGATCAATGGAACATCTATGCCGCCCAGGCATCGGACGGCGACAATTATTCCAACGACGGGGCAAAATGCACCGCCTTGCTGGCCGAGGACCTTTTGCCGAAATGCCAGTACTACGCCTATATCGAAATCACCGACGAGCGCGAGGCCGAGATTTTTTCCTCCGCCGAAGGCGAAACCGCGCTTTGGAAGGCCTATGCCCCGGTTGCCCGCGCCAATGCGCGATTTGCCCTTAAACGGGTGACCAAGGCCGCCGATATCTTCCCGGTCTTCCGGGAACTGTTTGCCAAAAACCGTGCGGAAAAACTAAGCGGGGTCAAAGGATGACCAAAAAGACCGAACCAGCCACCGCCCCCGAACTTCTGTTTTCCGGTGCCGACTGGGATTTCAACACCCTTAAGGCCACCTATGACGCGATCGAGGATATCGCGATCAACGACTTGAAACTGGACGTTTACCCCAATCAGGTCGAGGTGATCACGTCCGAGCAGATGCTGGACGCCTATTCATCCATCGGCATGCCGTTGATGTATCATCATTGGTCGTTCGGCAAACGGTTCGTGCGCGACGATGTGATGTATCGCAAGGGATATCAGGGCCTGGCATACGAGATCGTGATCAATTCCAACCCCTGCATTTCCTATGTGATGGAAGAAAACACCATCGTCATGCAGGCCCTGGTGATCGCCCATGCCGCCTTTGGCCATAACCATTTCTTCAAGAACAATTACCTGTTCAAGCAATGGACCGACGCCGAAGGCATTCTCGATTATCTGCAATTTGCCAAACGCTATATCGCCAAATGCGAGGACCGGTTTGGCTTTGATGCGGTCGAACGGGTTCTTGATGCGGCGCATGCCCTGATGGAACAGGGGGTAAACCGGTATTCCCACCCGGAAAAGCCAAATCTGGCGGCAGAACTGGAACGTGAACGCGAACGCGCCAAATACGAGGACGAAACCTATAACGATCTGTGGCGGACCTTGCCGCAGGCCGAAAAGGACGACGAAGACCTTGATGAAATGCGTCGCAAGATGCGGGTCGAGGAACGCCGGGCCCAGTTCGGATTACCCGAAGAAAACCTGCTGTATTTCCTGGAGAAAAACGCCCCGACCCTGCAAGCCTGGGAGCGCGAGATTTTGCGGATCGTGCGCAATATCGGGCAATATTTCTATCCGCAGAAACAGACCAAAATGATGAATGAAGGCTGTGCGTGTTATGTCCATTACGCGATCATGAACAGCCTCTATGACAAGGGCCTGATTTCCGAAGGTGCGATGATGGAATTCATCGATTACCATTCGCGCGTGGTGTTTCAGGCGGAATATGACGATCCGCGTTATTCCGGGTTCAACCCCTATGCGCTTGGCTTTGCCATGATGCAGGACATTCACCGCATCTGTGTCGACCCGACCGAGGAAGACCGCAAATGGTTCCCCGATATTGCGGGCAATAACGCGCCGGTCGAAACGCTAAAAGAAGCGTGGGCGCATTACCGCGATGAAAGTTTCATCCTGCAATTCCTGTCGCCCAAACTGATGCGCGACATGCGGATGTTCCTGATCGACGATCTGAGTTCCAGCCCGCATCTGGAAGTCGCCGCCATCCACGACGATAACGGATACCGCAAGGTGCGCCGCGCCTTGGCACGCATGCATGACATTTCGGTACGCGAACCCGACATGCAGGTGGTTGATGTCGACCTGCGCGGCAACCGGCAGCTTTACATCCAGCACACCGAACATGACGGCATCCGGCTTGAAAAATCCGAAGCGGAAATGACACTGGGCTATATCGGGCAGTTATGGGGATATGGCGTGACCTTGCAGGCGGTTGACAATGAAACCGGTGAAATCCTGCATGAAATGAACTTCACGCCCGAAGACCTTGCCAACACCTGATATTGGCATTGCGGCAGTTTAGCCGCCCCAGAATCCGATCCGTTTCGTTGACGTACGGCGGAACAGGATTTGCCTTTTTGCGCGCCAAAGAAAACCTGAAGCTGTATCAGGCCACGAACTTATCCCTCTAAAACCGTGACTTCAGCACATCCACACCCAAAGATTGTGCCTTATCAGCAGATACAATCAACATATTCGCAAGCTACTTAATTAATAATGGAAATCAGTTGCATCATTTTAATGCAACTGCATATTACTTGCGATATTAATTCGAACCGTGTCCGATGCGGTTTCGAATTCCCGGTTCATGACACAAGATGGAAAATCGATCCGATGGCGTCCCGCCTGGCAGCCCGCATTGCACATGCTCTTGTTCTGCTGCTTGCCGTTTCGGTTGCGGGCTTTGCCCTGCTTCGGCTGATGCCGGGTGATTTTGCCGAAGTTCTGTTAATGGCGCAGATGGATGGCACCCTGCCCGATGCCTCCCAGGTTGCAAGATTTGCCGATAGTCATGGTCTGAACGATCCGTTGCCGATGCAGTATTTGCGCTGGCTTGGCGGATTGATGCAGGGCGATCTCGGTCTTTCGCTTGTGACCCGTGAACCTATTATCACCGACATTCTGTTGCGGATTGAACAATCGCTGATCCTTGCGATCTGTGCGCTGGCGGTTGCCCTTTTACTTGCGGCGCCAATCGGCATCTTGTGTGCGGTTTATCCCGACAGCAAGATTGACCGGGTTGCCGGAATCATCAGCGTGATCGGCATGTCGATCCCGAATTTCTGGTACTCGCTGCTGCTTGCACTGCTGTTTTCGCTTGCGCTTGGCTGGTTGCCGACCGGCGGGCACGGTACATGGCAACATGCTATTTTGCCGACCCTCGTGATTGCAACATCTATCACTGGCGTTCTGTCACGGTTCGTGCGCAGCAGTCTTCTGGAAGAATTATCAAAACCCTATATCCGCACCGCACGCGCCAAGGGCGGGCGACGCAGACGCGTCATTCTGCATCATGCAATTCCCAATATCGTGCCGGGTCTTCTGACATTTTCCGGGCTGCAATTTGCCCGGATTTTTGATGGCATGATCATTGTCGAAACGCTGTTTGCATGGCCGGGGATCGGGCGGTATCTGGTGGAATCACTGCTTAATCGTGATTATCCGGCGATACAGGCCTGTTTCCTTCTGATTGCCGCGTCCTACATTCTGGTCAATCTGATCGTCGATATCACCATATCGGTTTACGATCCCCGCACGCGCGAGATCGTCTAGATGCTGGCGCGATCCTTTGTCCCCAAATCCATCGCCCACGAAAAGCTGTCTGCCCTTCTTGGCCGGAATGGCAATATGTATGCGACCGTCGTCGTCTCGGTAATGGTGGCAATCCTGATCCTGCCGTTTTTTGCCCCGCATGATCCCTATCAGGCGCAATTCCTGTTTCGGTTGCAGCCGCCAAGTCTTGATTATCCGCTGGGCACGGATGCAATGGGGCGCTGCGTGTTTTCGCGGTTGCTTTATGGCGCGCGGCTTACCACCGCCTCGGCGATTGTTGTGGTGATTGCATCATCCCTGTTTGGCAGTCTGCTTGGCACGGTTGCCGCAATGATCGGCGGAACGCCAGACCGTATCCTGATGCGGTTCTGCGAGGGTATTTCGGTTTTCCCGGCATTGGCGATTTGCATGATCATTGCCGGGGTGCTGGGGCTTGGACTTAACGCCGTTATCATCGCCCTGATCGCCATTCACTGGACCGACTATGCCCGGATCGTTCGCAATGCGGTGATTGTTGAACGGGCCAAGCCCTATGTCATGGCCGCCGAGGCGCTTGGCGCGCCACGCCACCGGATCGCCAGACGCCATATCCTGCCCAATATCGTCGGACCGCTTTTGACCCTTGGTGCCTATTCCATGTCCTGGGTGATCCTGTCCTTCGCGGGGCTCAGTTTCCTTGGACTGGGTGTGGAACCGGGCACGCCGGAATGGGGCCTGATGATTGCAGAATCCCGCAACTACCTTCGCGATTATCCGCGGCTGGTTCTGGCACCTGGCCTGACCATTGCCGGTTTTGTCGTTGCCGTAAACCTGCTTGGAGACGCGCTTGGCGATCGTTTCCGGCTCAGTCAGATCAACTATCTTCACTAGAAGGATCACTATGACGATATTCAGGAAGGCCCTTTGCACTTTTGCCTTTGCAACACTGGCAATCGGTACCATCGCAGCCGCCCCGCAGAAAGCAGCCGCAACCGAACAGGATACGCTGGTTGTCGGCACGATGTGGGAAGCACTGCCGCTGGCGATGCAGCCGCGCCGGTCGCGCTTTTTCAATGAAAGCGAGATCCTTGATACGCTGGTCAAACTTGACTATGACCTGAATACCGTTCCCGGTCTTGCGACATCGTGGGAACGCATTTCACCGACTGTCTGGCATTTCAACCTGCGTGAAAATGTCGTCTTCCATGACGGGACAAAACTTGATGCCGGGGCGGTCAAATTCTCGCTCGAACGGGTGATTGCGCTGCTGCCCTATGCTGCTGATCTTTTGAACATCAAACAGATGTCGGCCACCGCACCGCTGGTTCTGGAGATCGAGACGAACGAACCGTTTGCCGCACTTCCCAACCAGCTGACTGACGCGATCACCGGCATTTATGCCAAGGCATCGTTCAATGATGCAGGTGAATTCGTCAAACCGGTCGGTACCGGCCCGTGGAAATTCGAGGAATACCGCAAACAGGACCGCACCATTGTGACCCGGTTTGATGGGTATTGGGGTGAAAAACCGGCCCTTTCGAAAGTCGAATACCGCTTCATCCCCGATCATAATTCGCGCACGCTGGCCCTTGAGGCCGGCGAGGTAGACTTCATCGACAATATGCTGCCATCCGATGTGGCACGCCTGTCACGCGATGAAAATTTCAAGGTCTATTCCAAACCGATTGCCGGGCTTTATTACGGCGCGTTCAATGCCGGGGACAAAAGCCCGCTTTCGGATGTGCGCATTCGTCAGGCGGTCAATGCGCTGGTGGATCGCGACCTGATCGTCAAGGGTGCCCTTGACGGGATTGGCGAACCAGCGTGGGAGTTTTTTGGCCCGCAATTTGATTGGGCGCCCAAGGCCGATGCCCCCTTCAAGCTTGACACCGCTTTGGCGACGTCGCTTCTGAACGATGCCGGATATCAACAGAATGACGGCAAATGGGAAAAGGATGGCAAGCCTCTTACGCTGCGTATCCTCAGCTATTCCAGCCGGACCGAAATGCCCGCGATTACCGAGGCACTCGCTGCCCTTCTGAACCAGAACGGCATCGCCACCGATGTGCAGATGTATACCTGGGAAGGAATGCTTGATCTGGTCAAGCGCGGTGAATACGACATCTCGGTCGTGTTCTGGACCCCGGAAATGACCGGCCACCCGGACCTGCACCTTAAATCGCAATTCCATTCGAAGGCCGGGCTGAATTACCAGTTCTGGAACAATGCCGGATTTGACGAGGCCGTCGATACCGGCCGGACCCTTTCGCCCGGTGCGGAAAAGGACGAAGCCTATCGCAGGGCGATGAATATCCTGCATGACGATGCACCGATCATTCCGCTGGTGCACAAGGTTTCGGTCGGCGCGTCGGCCAAGGATGTTGAAGGTTATCGCATCCATCCGTCCGGCTTCTTCTATGACTTCAAGAGTGTGTCGAAAGACTGATGGTCTTCCCGTCCCTGGCACTGTCGCCGGGGACGGGATTTTACCCGCTTTTCTTGCAGGAAACAGCCATGGGACTTTGCCTGTTTATCAATCCGATCAAGGGGGCCGGGGATGATTTGCCCGATGTGGGTGATCATGCGCCCGGTATCGCACAGATCGATCATTACGACCTGAGCGATATCGATCTTTCACCCTATGCCGCCCTGATGTTACCCGCCCATCTTGATCAGCGGTTTTTCGGGACGCTGACAACCAAGATCGAGGGGTTCCTTGACGACGGCGGGACGCTTGTGTTCAACGGGCATGTCGCATGGCCAATGTTGCCGGAATTCCAGACCTTTGTTCCGCTTGAAAACCAGTCGCTTGAAAACCTGATCATTCATCGCCTTGCCGATCACCCGGTTTTCGAAGGTGTGGATACGCATCATCTGACATTCCGGCGCGGTGTGGCGGGGTTTTATGCCCGCGGTTACAACCCGCCGCCCAAGGGCGCGATTGCCCTGCACGGGGTTGGCCCGGACCGGCTGCCGTGCGACTGGATTTATCATCGTCCCGAAGGCGGCCGCATCCTGATGCATGCAGGCAATGATTTATGGATGTATGCCGGATCAGAGGACAGCACCGCACGGATCGTGCCGCAGCTTTGCCAGTGGGCCGGTAGCGGCGATAGAGGACAGGAAGCTGTATCATGACCCATAGGATCGCAGCCCTTGATAGCGGGACTTATTACCACCACAGAACGCTTTATGAACCGCGCTATCGCGACTTTTTCGATGGTGTGATCTATACCCGCGAACTCGGCGATACGGTGCTTGAGGATTATGACACGCTGATTGTGTCATGCCGTACCGATCCGTCCGTGTTGCGGCCGCATCGTGAAAAATTCAGGCAGTTCCTTGAAAGCGGCAGAACACTTGTCATCATGGGATCGACCGGACCGGCGGAATGGATTTCGGGGATCGAATGGCATTTCACCCCGACCAATTTCTGGTGGTGGAAGGAAGGCGGCAGCCTTGGCCTTCATGTGACGGCCCCCGATCACCCATTGTTTGATCACATCACGCTGGCCGATGCGACGTGGCATCATCACGGACATCTTATCGTACCTGATGGTGCGGTATCGCTGATCGATGTCGGTGATCTGGGATCGGTTCTTTATGACGACACGGTCACCACGCCGGGCCGGATGATCGTCACCACGCTGGACCCGATGTATCATCACGGCAGCCATTTCATGCCCGCGACCACACGATTTCTCGATGGCTTCCTGCCATGGCTAAAGGGCATGAAGCCGTCCTCGACAAGACGCCCGCAACATTAACGATATATAATATTCAAAGGACGTCCCTTTAACATCGCAAAGCGCGCCCAATATACATCGTAGGCTGAGCCTCACGTGACCTTTATATGGGCGAATGTTTTGAAAATCCTGCGTTTTGCATTTTGGGTCGTTTGTGTTTGCCTTTTGCTCCAGGAAACCGCACAGGCCGATACCAGAACCATCAAAATGGCCTTCCCAGAAGGTCTGAAGAAATTTTTTGCCTATGAATTCGGCGTCATCGAAATGGCGCTGGACTTGTCGGGCACTGATTACGTTATGGATATCGAGGAATTAAAAGGCGCGACACAGTCACGCATCAGCGAAATGCTGTTGGCCGGTGATATCGATGTGATGTTTGCCGGTTACAGTGCGGAACGTGAAAGCAGATTTCGCCAGGTCAATATTCCCATCACCCGCGGCATTCTGGGGCACCGTGTTTTCATGGTCAAAAAGGACCGGGCCGAGGCGCTTAGGAATGTCGAAACCCTGGACGAATTGCGCCAGTTCTGCATCGGGGTGGGGTCTGACTGGCCCGATGGCGACATCATGGAAGATAACGGTTTCTGTGTTGAACGCGGCCCGCGCAGCAACCTTTGGGAAATGCTGGAAAACAGGCGGTTTGATGCTTTAACCCGTGCCGTTCACGAAGCCTATCGGGAATTGCCCGCAATTCAGGCGCAATATCCGGATGTGGTTCTCAATGACACCGTCATGCTGGTTTATCCGTTCGACTTTTTCATCTATGTGAACAGGAAAAACAGCGCCCTGTGGCAAACCATTACCGATGGCCTTCTTGAAGCGTATCGAACCGGTGCCTTCATGGAACATTTTCACAATGCCCCGGCGATTGCACGCGCCCTTGATGCCCTGAAAACAGAACGGCGGCACGTTTTCAACATCGAAAATACCATCATGAGTCAGACGACAAAAAACATCGATGACCGTTTCTGGCTGAGTGTTTCTGATTTGCATACCGATCGCGAGACCGGCACCCCGGATATGAAATGTCCTCCGTGCCGGATGTAACATCCCGGCAGGATATTTTAACCGGCCCGAAAATATGGAACCGCCTTCGATGCGGATTGTTTCTTGCCGGTTCAAATCGCATATGGCAGCCGCATCATTACCATTCCCCAACATTTGTTCTGCAATGAAATCGGCAAAAATGCGTCTTCAACTACGGATGCGGATTTTTCGTTACGAACACGAAACTCACTTATTTTGATCAATAGAAAACATCTATTAGGATCAAAAACACCCCCGCCGGATCAGGGATGTAATTATCGCTTGACGAAACGTTATGATATAACATAACAAACATATCCTCACCGATTACCCCATCCCTGTTCCCAACCGGATTGATATCATGCCCCTCTCAAGCCTTCGCAGCACCCTGCTTGCCCTGCCGTTGCTTGCCCTGCCATTTACGGCACAGGCGGCAGAAAATCCGTCGGTCGTTGTTTCGATCAAACCGATCCACGGTATTGCCAGTGCGATCATGGCAGGCGTTGGCAAACCGGCACTGCTGATTGATGGCGCGTCCTCGCCGCATGCCTATTCGCTACGCCCCAGCGAAGCCCGCTCGCTTCAGGAAGCTGATCTGGTGATTTATGTCTCCCACGGCCTTGAGGGCTTCCTGAAAAAGCCGCTGGCAACCCTGTCGGACAGTGCCCATCAGCTTGAACTGGCCGATATTGACGGCCTGACCGTCCGGGCAATGCGCGAAGGTGGCGCATGGGAATCGCATGACCATGATCACGAAGGTCACGATCACGAAGGTCATGAAGACGAACATCATGATGAACATGGTCATGACGGTCATGACGAACACGGTCATGATGAACACGCCCATGCCGAAGAACACGATCACGATCACGATCACGATCACGCCCATGAGGGTGAAGAAGGTCACCATCATGACGAAGAAGGTGCCGACCCCCACATCTGGCTTGATCCGGCCAACGGCGCAGCCATCGCAACAGCAATTGCCACCGAACTTGGTGAAATCGACCCGGCCCATGCAGGCACCTATCAGGACAATCTGAAAAAGTTCCTTGCCAGCCTTGATGCACTTGGGAATGATCTGGAAACCCAACTCGCACCGGTTCGCGAAAAGCCGTTCGTCGTTTTCCATGATGCCTATCAGTATCTCGAAGCGGGATTTGGCCTGAACGCGGTTGGTTCGATTACGGTTTCACCGGAACAGAAGCCCGGAGCAAAGCGCCTGCATGAGATCGAAGACAAAATCCGCAACAGCAATGCTGTCTGCGTCTTTGCCGAACCGCAATTCCGCCCGGCCATCGTCGAGGCCGTGGTTGCCGATACGGGCGCGCATATCGGAACGCTTGACCCGCTGGGCGCGGATATTCCGGCAGGACCGGATGCCTATCAGAACATCCTGCGCCAGAATGTGGGCGCACTGGTTGACTGCCTGTCGCAGTCCTAAAAATCTTGCCGCCGGTATGCTCGCATCCGTCCTTTGGGCCGGATCGGGCATGCCCGCATCGGCCCATCCGCATGTCTGGATCGATGCCGATGCACAGATGGTTTTTGAAGATGACAAAATCACCGCGATCCGGCTGCATTGGGTATTTGATGATCTGTTCAGCCTGACCCTGATCGACCAGTTCGACAAAAATCACGATTTGCGATTCTTTGACGCAGAAAACACCGATGTTCACGACAATGCCTTTGCATTGCTTTCCGAAGTTTCCTGGCTCACCCACCTGCGCCGGAACGAGGAACTGGTGACATTTGCCGACGCAACGGACTTCAAGGCCGATATCACCGATGATCGCCGGGTAAGTTACGATTTCACCCTGACGCTTAAAGAACCGCTTGATCCGATAAAAGATGCGATTGCCCTGTCGGTCTATGATGCGGAATTCTATATTGATGTTGCCTTCACCCAGGTCGATCCGATCCTGTTTCGCGGCAACCGCCATCTCAAATGCCACTATGAAATGAGCGAAGATGAAAAGAACCGCATCTATTTTGATCTGGTTTCGCCGATCCGCGCCGACCTTGCCTGCGAAAAACAGGTTGCGGATGCCGGCTCTGATCATGGCCTTTCTGCTGGCGATTTCGTTTCTGCCGAGTAATCCGGCCTTTGCCCAGGCCAGCAACCTTCTGGGCCGCGGCACAAGCAGCGAACAGGCCCCGAATGCCCCCGATCAGACGACACAAAATGATGGCGAAAGCCTGATCAGCCTGCCGGGATGGCTATCGGATATTGTCGGTCAGGTGGTGGTGATCCAGACGCAGCTTAACCGGCAGATGACCGCAACATTGCGCAGTGCCAAAACCGGCGATGCGTGGTGGCCGGGGCTGACCATTATCGCGCTTTCATTCGCCTATGGCGTGTTTCACGCTGCGGGCCCCGGCCATGGCAAGATGGTCACCACCACCTATTTCCTGTCACGCGATGCCGGCTGGAAACAGGGTGTCGCCATGGGCAGCCTGATTGCAGCCGTTCAGGCGGTGACGGCGATTGTCCTTGTCGGCTCGCTGACCCTGATCCTTAATCTCGGCCCGGCGGCGGTTACGCAAAACGGACTGGTACTGGAAGCCATATCCTATGCCCTGATTGCCGGGCTGGGCGGATTGATGTGTATCCGCATCTTGCAGGGGCGTGATGATTGTTGCGATCACGGCGGGCATGATCATCACCATCATGATCACACCCATCATCATCATGATCATGCGCACCATCATCACGATCATGACCACAACCACGCCCCGATCAAATCGCGCTGGCAGATGATCGCAAGCGGTGTCGTGGTCGGCCTGCGTCCCTGTACCGGATCGATACTGGTGCTGCTGTTTACGCTGGCCAACGGGTTGTTCCTGATCGGGGTTGCATCGGCCTTTGCCATGGCACTCGGGGTGGCACTGACCATCAGCCTGATCGGGTTGGCGGCCATCGGCATTCGCACCGGCACCCAGCATCTTTTCACTGTGTCGGAAAGCACTTCGGGCTGGCTTCGGCGTGGGGTTGGCCTGACAGGGGCCGCCCTGATTACGCTGTTTGGCCTGTTGCTACTGCTTTCGGCCGCCCGGCAGCTTGGCTGGCTGTAAAAGATAACGGCCCGCAAGGTCGCTTGCGAGCCGTTTGATTTAAACTGCCAACCAGATTATTGGGCGGTCACGACCTTCATCACCAGTTTGCCATCCGGCTTGATCGGGCCGTCTTCCTTGGCACCCAGCGTATATTCGAAATAGCCGGTTTTCATGCCGCCCTGTTCGGAATGGATCATCAGCATCAGCATCTCACCGGATTTGACCGGTTCCTGCAAAATGGCGGTAACATCCATATTCTCGCCCTTTTTAAGCGGCGCATAACCGACAACCGGGCCCGGCTTCATCTCGGAATCGGTGCGATGCACCACCAGCCAGCCATTTTCACCGGCCATGATTTTCGATGCACTGACGGTTCCGCCCGAAACATCCTGATCCATCGCCTCGACCATCGGCCCCATGGCGTTGGCCGCCGCCGGAATGGCGGCGCTCAAGGCACCGGCCATCAAAGCCCCACCGAAAATACCGACCATTTTCTTGGTCACCAGCATGTGAAGTCTCCTTGTCTGTTAAACCGGGACGGGCTGTTTGCTGCCGTCCGCTCGTGTCGCACTGTGTTGCGCGCATCGAAGCTACGCAGACTAGACAGGCCGGGTTTCAGACCGGGAAATTTTTTTTTGAAATCAGTGTTCGACCGGGATCAGACGACCATGAATGGCAGGACCGGTCGGACGCCCGGTGGGCGAACCGCCCTCGGGTTCCAGACTGATGCCAAAGGTCGCATTGCGCAGCAGGGCCGGATCAAATTCCCCCAGCGACCGGGTTGTTGGCACGGATGCGTTTTCAAGCAAACCCAGCGATTTTGGGGCCGGGCCCAACTCATCGGATGCAATCCACAACTGATAGGTCTTGCCTTCGGGCAATGTTGCCGAAACCGGGCGGATGATCACCGCACGGGTATCCAGATCAATGCTCATAACAAAGGCGGGCTGGGTATCGTCACGGTGGAAGACGGCGACAAATTGCCGATCCGAAACCGGGGCGGCAAAATCCGATACCAGCACCGCCACCATCAGGCTTGCCGCCAGTGCACCGGTGGCAAATGTCCCGATCCGCCACCGGGCGAGTTTGCGTTTCAGCAGATCGATTTCGACAATATTATCCGCCTGCACAAACGCCCTCTCGATCCGGGCCCCTTCTATCCGCGCACGGATACCGGGAAACAGATCACGCGTCGGCATTTCATCACGGTAATGTGCATTTAACGGCGACAGGCGTTTTTCCCAATCGGCAATCGCGGCATTCAGGTCATCCTCGTTTGACCGGCGTTCATCGACAAGGCGGCGCATGTCGGGATCAAGCGTTCCCAACACATATTCCGCCGCCAGCATGTCGATATCTTCCCGGTCGGTCATGATCCGAGGCATTCCTTCAACTGTTTCAGGCTGCGATGCAGCCATGTCTTGATCGTGCCGACCGGCTGGGCAAATCGTTCTGCCAGTTCGGCGCGCGAAAATCCGTCAAGATAGGCCAGCCTGACCATTGTGCGGCGATCATCATCGAGCCCGCCAAGGCAGAATTCAAGCTGGCGCAGGTCATCATTGCGTTCGGCATCATCGGCAACCGACAGATCATCATGATCGGCCAGTTGGTCGATATCGAAATCATCCACCACCACCTCATGACGCTTGTCACGACGCAGCGCATCAATCGCCCGGTTCCGCGCAATCGTTGCCATCCAGGTGATGATTGATGCACGCCTGGGTTCAAAATCCCCGGCACGTTCCCAGACCTTCACATAGATTTCCTGCAGGATATCCTCGCTTTGGGCCCGGTTCTTCAAGATACGCAGGACAATGCCGAAAAGTTTCGCCGATGTCGCATGATAAAGCTGCCCGAAGGCGTCCATGTCGCCATCGGCCGCACGCGCCAGAAGCTGTTCCAGATCCCGGGTTGATGTCCCCATGCCATCCGCCAATTGACGTCCGCCGCCACCCTGCGGCGAACCGATGTATCATTTTTTCGAGATGATTGTTCCCAAGCCATAAATTTTTACGAAAGGTTCTGGCATACTGATCACTAAAACCCGTGTTTAAATTCCGGATTGATGTTCTCGGTCGCGCGCACCAGCGCATCCATCACGATGCGCACCGCCGGTGATCGACGGATATCGGGATGGACCACCATCCAGACCGGTCTGCTGATCTCGCAGTCATCATCGCGCAGGACAAGTTCAAGGCGCTGATCCTCGTCCCCGATATAGCGCGGCAGAATACCCAATCCATATCCGGCGACGATAAAGGATCGCACTGTTTCGGTATCGTCAGCACGGACGCGGACAGGCAATTGCCGCCCCAGTTTTTTCCACACCCATGCCTGTTGCCGTTCGCCACGGGAATTGCGTTCTTCGCTGCAAAATTCCCATTCATCAGGCGGGGTTTGTTCGCAATATCCCCGGCAGGCATAGATACCCATCCGCAGATGGGTCAATTTGCGCACCACCAAACCGTTCTGGTCGGGCTGCACCATGCGCACGGCAACGTCTGCTTCGCGCCGGGCAAGATTGGCGACAATGCTTGATGCAAGAATTTCATATTGCAGATGTTTCTGATCTTTGAGCACCTCGGCCAGACGCGGCGCAAAAAGCAGCCGCCCCGCAGCCGGCGGCACCGAGATACGCACCACGCCATAGGCGGTCTCGTCGCCATGTGCCTGCCGTTCAAACGCCAGAACGTCTTCTTCGATCTTGGTCGCCACGGGCACAAGATTTTCCCCCGCCTCGGTCAGAGTCCATCCGGTTGCCAGTCGATCAAACAGTTTGGAATTCAGATCCTGCTCAAGGGCTTCGATCCGGCGTGCTACGGTGGTGTGATCCTTTTTAAGGCGTCTTGCCGCACCGGAAAGTGTTCCCTCAGCAGCGAGAACAACAAAATATCGCAGATCATTCCAGTTCATGATGCCTCGCCCCAACTTGCGCAAATTTGCACAACTATAGCGCAAATTAATCGGATTACGTGATTTTTATGCGCATGAGAAAGTCTGTGCATCGACATCAAACATTCGTGGCACAGGAGGTCAGATGATGAGCGGACAAGTCAGCCTGGAAGCACGCACGGCATGCGAAACCATGGGCAATCGTGCAAAGAAATCGGCGAATTTCAAGACCTTGACGCTTGGCCGCCTACTTCGCGCCGCCGCCGATTTCGTGATCAGAGCCTTTAAAAGCCATCAAACCGATGCGGCTCTGATGCGACTTAATGAATACCAACTGCGCGATATGGGTCTGGAGCGCACCCAGGATGGCAGCCTGCGCGAAAAAATGTGGTGATTACATCGAATTCAAAGCGGCCGTACAATATCAGGGGATTGTGATCCCTGTTTTACCCGGCAATCGACACGCTTTGATATGCCTCCCTCAGGCAGCAAAAGAGATCCCACACGGGGTCTCTTTTTGTTTTTCACACCTGAAATTCTGCCGAAATGCTGTCGGCGGCCTTGATCAGGGCATCCATGACAAGCCGCACACCGGGGGACCGGCGCATATCGGGATGCACAACCAGCCATGCGGTTTCGCGGCTTTCGCCCGCCGTATCGGCCCGGATCAGTTCAAGCCGGTCGTCGCCATCGGCAAGGTAGCGCGGCAACACCCCGACCCCGTGCCCGGCCGCGATGAATTGCCGCACCGATTCCGTATCATCGGCCCGAAACCGGCAGGGCAATTCCCGCCCCATAATATTACGCACCCATTCCTTTTTGGCTGCCCCATAGGACGTGTCCTCGTACCCGCAGAATTCCCAATCCTGTTCGGGGACGCTGTCACGATATCCGCGTGCAGCATAAAGACCGACCCCCAGTTCGACCAGCTTGCGCGTAATCAGGCCCGGTTCGCGCGGGGTAATCATGCGCACCGCAAGATCGGCTTCCCGACGGGCCAGATTGACCACGTTGGACGCACCGATAATTTCAAATTCCAGCCCCTTATGCGCGGTCAGCAATTGCGCCAGACGGGGCGCAAACAAAACCCGCCCCGCGACCGGGGGCACGGATATCCGCACCACACCGTGGGCGGCTTCATCGCCCCTGGCCTGCCGTTCAAAGCCAAGCGCCTCTGCCTCGACCCGTTCGGCCACCGGCACAAGGTTCTGCCCCGCAGCCGTCAGTTGCCAGCCGCGCGGCAGACGATCAAACAGCTTGGTCCCCACCGCCTCTTCAAGCGCCTCGATCCGCCGCGCCACGGTGGTGTGCTCCTTGCGCAACCGTCGCGCAGCCCCCGAAAGACTGCCTTCTTCGGCAAGGATCAGGAAATAACGCAAATCGTTCCAGTTCATGTACTTGACCAGTCCATATGATCGGGCCTTGGCAGTTCCGTTTATTTTTGCACATTAAATCTGCAAAACAACCAAATTCCCGTTTTATTTTGCATATGAGAGGATCAGGTCATCAACAGAACACGACCTTTTGGAAAATCAGGAGGACATCATGGCCTATCAGACCCCGACCAAAGCACAGGACTTCGACATCCGCACCGACCCGATCGCCAACCGCGTCCCGTTTGGCCGCCTCATCAACAAGATCGCAAGCTATTCGCTCGACGCCCGCAAACGCAAAAACGAACGCGAGGTGATGGCGCATCTGAGTGACGATCAGCTTCGCGATGTCGGCCTGCAACGCACATTTGACGGCAACCAGTGGCGCGTCACGCGCATTGTCTGATGACCGTCCCTCGCACCACCAGCAAACAAAAGGGAGCCCATACCGGGCTCCCGAACCGCTGACACAGCCCTCCCAACCGGCAAGGCCCTCCCAACCGGATCGCCATTCCCGCGAATGACAAGACGGGAATCCATTCCATTTCAACGGGATAGGGTTTCCGGGTCTGCACTCCGCTGCCCCCGGCATCGCCAAACGCCACCGACCGGATGGACCGCGCCCCGGACGGCCCCCGCTACCCCGAACAAACACCCATCGCTCTCGGTTGACCTCAAAACGCACCTCACCCCAAACGGCAACGGCGTTGCTGCGTGACAGGCACAAATCCCGCCAGAGATGACCGACCTTTCGGCATGTCCGAATGCTCCACCGGCCCGCTGGCAACCGATCCCGCCAGCCGCTCTTGGCAAACGACCCAATCCCACCAAGCCAAACCTGCTGCCCCCGGCATCGCCAAACGCCACCGCCCGGACGGACCACGCCCCGGCCCCCGCTGCCCCGAACAAACACCCGCCGCCCTTGGTTGACCCGAAACGCACCTCACCCCAAGGGCCACACGTTGCCGCATGGCAGGCACACAACTCCCGCCATCGATCACCGCCCTTTCGCATCGCCAAACGGTCTACCAGCCCGCTGACAACCGATCCTGCCTGCCAATCCCGGCCAGTCGATCCCGTGCCGATCCAATCCAGGCGCAATTCGGGCCCGCTGTTTCTCGGCATTGTCACACTTCACCGACCGGAGGACTGGACTAAACGGACCGGACGAACTTCGCCTCGCCCCGGCTATCGCTGCCCCGAACAAACGCCCTTGCCCCAAGGGCACATTTCTCCCGTCATGATAAACACCCGTTTTTCGCAAATATCCAAGGTCCTTACGGCCCGGACGCACCACCGCCGTAATGGCTTTTCCATGCGCCAGAGATGCTCCTTTGGCGACACCACCCCCGCCATGTCATCGCGTCAGATCGCTGCCCTGCCATCGTCTCATTCCTGTTTTGCCGCCCGAAACGCAAAAAACCCGCAAAAGCGAATCACGCTTTGCGGGTTTTGTCTCCGGACCCATTTGTCCTGTTGACTTTATCTTTATGCCACAACATAAAGAACAAATCAAGAACTATCTTCCAGAAAACCGGAAAAAGTTCCCAATCAAAGCTCAGTACAGCGAGAAGACAATATTTATCAATGCCTTGGGCATGATCATCCTATTCCCCCGCCAAAGCCCTCATCGCAAAAGGAGCCCGAACCGGGCTCCTTTTGTGGTCGTTTATCCCGGCCAATCAGCCGCGCAATTCGGCAACCTTGTCAGTCGCTTCCTGTGCCAGGCGGGTGATGGTGGCCCAGTCACCGGCCTTGACCGCGTCCTTGGGGGCCACCCATGAACCACCCACGGTGATGATGTTTGGCAGGGCCAGATAATCGCCAAGGTTTGCCAGCGACACACCACCCGTCGGGCAGAATTTGACCTGCGGCAGCGGGCCGGAAAGGGCTTTGAGCATTGAAACACCGCCCTGCTGTTCGGCGGGGAAGAATTTCAGCATGTCGTAACCATGTTCAAGCAGATACATGATCTCGGACGGGGTTCCGGCCCCCGGAAGCAACGGCACGCCGGTATCCTTGGCCGCCTTCAGAAGGCTTTTGGTATGGCCAGGCGACACGGCAAAGGCACAGCCGATTTTTGCCATGCGTTCCATTTGCTTGGCATTGATCACGGTGCCCGCACCGGTAATCGCATCTGGCACTTCGGCGATGATGCGTTTGATGCTTTCTTCGGCCGCGGCACTGCGCAGTGTGATTTCAAGCACCGGCAAACCACCGGCCACCAGCGCCTTTGCAAGCGGAACGGCATCATTGGCGTCTTCGATCACCAGAACCGGTACGACCGGGGCCTTGGACAGAATTTCGCGTGACGAAAGGCTCATTGGGTATCCTCCAGTTTATCGGTCAGGCCGTCAAAATTTTGGCACAACCGATCAGGGCCGGGTATTTCGCCGTCATCAGGCGCACCGGCACATCATTCATCAAATCATGGAAACGGCCCTTGGCGATCATACGATCCTTAAGGCCGCTTTGTTTCATAAAACCGGCAATCCGCGGACCAATGCCGCCGCCGATAAACACACCATCAAACGCGCCAAGCGTCAGGACCAGATCACCGGCCACCCCGCCCATGAACAGACAGAACCGATCCAGCACCTTAAGGCAAAGCGGATCGTTTTTCTGCATGGCATTTTCAACGATTTCCGCCGCACTAAGCGGTGTGACGTCGATCCCGTCAATGGCGGCAAGCGCACGATAAAGGTTTTCAAGCCCCATCCCCGACAGGATACGTTCGGCCGACACACGGCCCAGTTCAGCCGTCAGGAATTTGACGATTTCATAATCAAGATCATCGACGGCGGGCAGTGACACATGGCCGCCTTCGCCCTGGATCGGAATCCAGTGATCGTCATGGCGCAGAAGCCCCGAAACGCCAAGCCCGGTGCCCGCTCCGATCACCGCCAATGGCAATCCCGGGCGCCCCGGACCATCAAACAGCGTGATCAGGTCTTCGTCGCCAAGATAGGGCACGGACATCGCAAGGCCGGTAAAGTCATTGACCACCACCAGACGATCCAGACCAAATTCGGCCTTGAGCGCGTCCTTGGAAAACACCCACGGGTTATTGGTGAATTTGATGATATCTGCGGATGCCGGGCAGGCCACGGCAACCGCAAATTCATTCAGATCCGCGCAATCGGTTTTCACCATGAAATCGCGCATGGCATCGCCGATGGTCGCATAATCGCGGACCGGCAATGTCATCGGTGATTGCGGATTTCCATTTTCGTCAATCCAGGCAAAGCGGGCGTTGGTACCGCCGATATCACCAACCAGCCGCATTATGCTACCTCGACCTCGACAGCCCCCGGAAGCACCGCACTGGCCCCCATTTCGGCCAGTCCGACATGTTCGCGGAACACACCAAACAATTCACGACCGAAACCGGTCTGATGTTCGGCCTTGTTATCAAAGGTCGCAAAGTCGCGCTTGGCCAGCTCGGCCTCGGTCACGTTCAGGATCAGTTCGCCGGTTTCGGCATCCAGACGCACGATATCGCCGTCTTTTACCTTGGCAATCGGACCATTCATCATGGCTTCGGGGGTGACGTGGATTGCCGCCGGGACCTTGCCCGACGCACCCGACATGCGACCATCGGTGACAAGGGCGACCTTGTAACCAAGGTCCTGCAACACGCCAAGCGGCGGGGTCAGTTTGTGAAGTTCCGGCATCCCATTGGCCTTCGCCCCCTGGAAACGCACAACACAGACAACGTCGCGATGCAGTTTGCCGTCCTTGAACGCCTGCATCATTTCTTCCTGCGAGGTAAAGACCGCCGCCGGGGCTTCGATCACGCGGTTTTCCGGCTTCACC
This sequence comes from Thalassospira sp. MBR-102, assembly GCF_040549275.1. NCBI lineage: Bacteria > Pseudomonadati > Pseudomonadota > Alphaproteobacteria > Rhodospirillales > Thalassospiraceae > Thalassospira > Thalassospira sp. MBR-102. The sequence continues at coordinate 368,507 of NZ_JBEPTC010000001.1, read as the reverse complement.
GCCGATACCTTGATCACCGAACGGCCAAGGTTCCCCGCCAGCATGCGAAGGCCGCCATCGGTGCTAAACGCCTTTTCGGTCGGGCGCAGGATTTCCTCGTCATGGCTGGTGGCCGGGGCATCACGCCACGACAATTTGCCATTATCCAGATACGGCTCGGTGCCATAGGCCGCCATGCCACCGGTATGGATGGTCTGAAGATCGGGATGCAGAAGACCGTTTTTCAGAAGGTCGCTGATCACAAAGCCCATGCCGCCCGCGGCGTGGAAATGGTTCACATCGGCCTGCCCGTTCGGATAAACGCGGCACAGCAAGGGCACAAGTTTCGACAATTCATCGAAATCTTCCCAACGAAGTTCGATCCCTGCGGCACGGGCCATCGCCGGAAGATGCAGGGTATGGTTGGTCGATCCACCGGTCGCAAGCAAACCGATAATGCCGTTCACAAAAGCCTTTTCATCGAGAATTTTGCCAACCGGACGGTAATCATTGCCAAGCTTGGTGATCTGAAGCGCACGACGGGCGGCTTCTTCGGTCAGGGCATCACGCAGATCGGTGTTCGGATTAACAAACGCCGCACCGGGCAAATGCAGCCCCATGATTTCCATCAGCATCTGGTTGGAGTTCGCCGTACCATAGAAGGTACAGGTCCCCGGGCTGTGATAGGACGCGGTTTCGGCTTCAAGAAGCTCCTTGCGACCGACTTTGCCCTGCGCGTAAAGCTGACGGATGCGGGCCTTTTCATTGTTGGGCAAACCGGACGGCATCGGACCGGCTGGCACAAACACCGCCGGAATGTGACCATAGGCAAGTGCGCCCATGACAAGACCCGGTACGATTTTATCGCAGACACCAAGATAAAGGGCTGCATCGAACACATCATGCGACAGCGATACCGCCGTCGACATCGCGATCACGTCACGTGAAAACAGCGACAGCTCCATGCCCGGACGGCCTTGCGTCACGCCATCGCACATGGCGGGCACGCCACCGGCAACCTGTGCGGTTGCCCCGGCTTCGAACACGGCCTTTTTGATGCGGTCGGGATAGACGCCCAATGGCTGATGGGCCGACAGCATATCGTTATAGGATGTCACGATGCCCAGATTGGCACCTTCGTCACCATTGATGCGTTCCTTGTCCGCCGCACTGCAGCCCGCAGACGCATGGGCAAGGTTGCCGCACGACAGGGATGAGCGATGCGGACGGTCGGACGCGGCGGCTTCGATCCGTTCCAGATATGCCTCGCGGGTCGGCTTGGAACGTTCGATGATGCGTTTGGTAATCTGTTCTAATTCACGTTTCATGGGGTTCAGCCTTTCGGGTTCTCGGCGCTCCACCACAGATCGACGGGGATGTCAGTCTGCTGCAAGATTGCGCGAACCGGCATTTCTTCGATCTCGGTGCCGTTTTTCGCGGTTTCAAAGGTCGACCATTTGGATTGTCCGGTAATATGGATGCCAATATACCGGGCATTAAGGATGGCGGGCAAAGTCATGCTGATGCGCGGGACCGGGGATACGGTCGGGCGCGCGGCGGCAACCAGTTCGCCATGGGCGGGATAAAGTCCCTTTTGCAGGGCATCGGGCGCGGATGACGGGAACAGGGATGCCGTGTGGCCATCATCCCCCATGCCCAGATACACGATATCAAGCGGCCAGTTCAGATCGGTGCGAAGGCGGCTTGAAACCGTTGAAATTGCGTCTTCGGGATTGGCATCGCCAGTTTTCAGCGACACAAAACGCGCATGCTGGGCCTCGTTGATCAGGAAATGATCGCGAACCAGCTTTTCGTTTGACTGATCGTCATCCAGCCCCACCCAGCGATCATCGCCAAGGGTGACGGTGACTTTTGACCAATCCAGTTTGACGGTCGAGAGTTTTTCAAAAAGCGGTTTGGGAAAACGTCCACCGGCCACCGCCATGCTGGCATGGCCGCGGGTGGCAATGGCGAATTCAAGACGTTCCACGGTTTCCTTGACCATGGCCGCAAGCATGTCATCGCCGCTTTGGAAAATGCGTTCGTTTGTCATGTCTTCGTCCAGAAAATTGGGAACCGGTTCATCGTCACGCAAGGTCGCCATACCAAAAGACAAGGCGACCCGCATGTCATCAGAACCCGGCTTCTTCGTTCCAGGTCCGGCCGTCACGCTCGATCAGCGCAATTGCCGCCGAAGGCCCCCACGTGCCCGAGGTATACCCCTTGGGCGTGATGTGATTGCTTTGCCATGCTTCCTGAATGGCATCGACCCACTGCCAGGCAATGTCCTGCTCGTCACGGCGAACAAACAGCGTGTTATTGCCATCAATCGCATCGAGCAAAAGACGTTCATAAGCATCCGGGCTGCGCCCGCCGAACGCCTCGGCAAAGGACAGGTTAAGCGCGGTCGGACGCAGGCGCACAAGACCCGGCCCCGGATTCTTGGTATTCAGAACCAGATGGATGCCGTCATCAGGCTGCAAACGCAGAACAAGGCGGTTGGCCTGATAATTGGTCATTGATTTTGCCAGCGGGAAAATCTGGTGCGGCACATCGCGGAACTGGATGACAATTTCCGAATGACGTTTCGGCAAGCGTTTCCCGGTCCGCAGATAGAACGGCACCCCGGCCCAGCGCCAGTTATTCAGTTCGGCCCGGATGGCAACGAATGTCTCGGTGGTGCTGTCAATATTGGCACCTTCTTCTTCAAGATAGCCCGGGACTTCCTTGCCGCCAACGGCACCATTGCGGTACTGGCCGCGCACGGTGGCACTGTCGATATTGGAATCGTTGATCGGTTTCAGCGCCTTGAGCACCTTGACCTTTTCATCGCGCACCGCGTCCTGATCCAGAACATGCGGGGCTTCCATCGCGACAAGGCAGAGTAGCTGCAACATATGGTTCTGAACCATGTCGCGCATCGCACCGGCATCGTCATAATAGGACCAGCGCCCTTCGACGCCGACTTCTTCGCCAACCGTGATCTGCACATGATCGATATGCGCGCTGTTCCACAGCGGTTCGAACATGGCATTGGCAAAGCGCAGGATCAAAAGGTTCTGCACCGTTTCCTTGCCAAGATAATGGTCGATACGGAAAATCTGGTGTTCTTCGAAGACTTCGCCGATCTGGCCGTTGATTTCACGGCAGCTTTCAAGATCGTGGCCCAGCGGCTTTTCAAGCACAACGCGCGAATTGGGCGTTACCAGACCGGCTTTCTTGAGGTTAAAGGCCATATCGGCAAACAGCGACGGGCTGGTCGAGAAATAATAGACACGGTCCCGATCCGGCTGATCGGAAAGCTTTTCATGCAGGATTTTAAACCCGGTTTCATCCCCCGCGGATACCTGAACATAGGCGATGCGTGCGGCAAATTTTTTCCAGACCTTGGCGTCAAATTCGCCTTTGGGAATGTATTTTTTTCCGGCTTCTTCGAGCTTGGCGCGGAATTCTTCATCGGAATGTTCGCTACGTGATGCACCGAAAATACGGGTGGTATCGTCAAAACGCCCGGTACGTTCCATTTCGTAAAGTGCGGGGAAAAGTTTGCGTAACGCCAAATCTCCGGTCCCACCGAAAATCACGATATCAGCGATACGATGCTTCAGCCGTTGGCGCTGCGTCGTCGTTTGTGTCATCTTGCCCTAAGCCTTCCAAGCGAACTGCTTTGCTCTCACTCGTTTCCTCCCCGTCGTAAAGGTGGGATCCCGAGCCCGAAGGGCTCTGGCAAACGACCGGGCCACGGTATTTACCGTGTTGGCAGGCGTCGGGTTTTCCCCGCCACCGCCTATCCTGTTGCCAGCTGGGCTCTGAGCGGTTCGTTATCCACATCAAGGCGCCGTCTGGCTTGTCCGTTCTGATCGAACAGATAGCAATCTTCCACCCGGGCATGAATGCCGATGGATGATCCTGTTACAATTGCCGTATCACCCGTGACACGGGCAACAAACAGTTCGTCCCCATCGGCCTGCACATAGACGAGACCCGCCTCGCCCAGATGTTCAACCACTTCGACCGTTCCTGACAGCATTGCCGTGTCCTGATCGGCAAGGCTGCAATGTTCCGGTCTGATGCCCACTGTTACACGATCTCCGGCGTCAAGACCACTGCCATCAACAGGCAGCATCACCTCTTTACCGGAATCCAGTTTAACCGTAACAGTTTGTTGCGAAACCCCCATCACAACCGCCGGAACAAAGTTCATTTTAGGCGACCCGATAAAGCCCGCAACAAATTGATTTTGCGGGTGATGATAGAGTTCAAGCGGGGTCCCGACCTGTTCGACCGAACCGGCCCGCAAAACCACGATCTTGTCGGCCATTGTCATGGCTTCGACCTGATCATGCGTCACATAAATCATCGTGGACTTCAATTTTTCATGAAGTTTTGTCAATTCGATGCGCATTTGCACGCGCAAACCGGCATCAAGGTTCGACAGCGGTTCATCAAACAGGAAGACTTTCGGCTTGCGTACAATCGCCCGGCCAATCGCGACGCGCTGACGCTGCCCACCTGAAAGTTCCTTTGGCTTGCGGTCGAGCAATTCTTCAAGTTGCAGCACCCTGGCCGCAGCCATCACGCGTTCACGTTGTTCGTCCTTGCTTCTTTTCGCAAGATCAAGGCCGAACGCCATGTTTTCATAGACTGTCATATGCGGATAAAGCGCGTAGGACTGAAAGACCATGGCAACACCACGATCCTTTGGCGCCCTGTCATTGACGACATCGCCGCCAATGGAAAGTTCGCCGTCGCTGATATCTTCCAGCCCGGCAATCAGGCGCAGCAAGGTCGATTTGCCACATCCCGACGGGCCGACAAACACACAAAACTCGCCATCGCGGATGTTCAGATCGACACCATGAATAGTTTCGATTGGACCGAAACGTTTTTTAACCTGCTTAAGAACCACTTCCGACATGCGGGTTCCTCCCTCGACTTGTCGATTTATATCGTTCCGAAATAAAAGCCCCAGCCCGGCAGCGAAAGCTGATTGCCGGTAACCGATCCGCTGTTAAGGGCGAAATTCGCATCCGAGCGGCCGGGCAAGGTCACGGTCCGGGCATCGGGTGTAGTGTTGAACACGCAAATGGTCCGGACCACGCCCGCCATCCGGGCATAGGCAATGACATTGTCATCGATATCGAGCATCTCGATATCGCCATCGATGATTTCCGGATGGATTTTACGCCACGCCAGAAGATCACGATAGAAACTGCGCAATGAGTTGGGATCATCCATCTGCTCGGCCACGGCAAGCGCGCTGTGATCCTGGGGGACCGGCAGCCACGGCGTATCGCTTGTGGTGAAACCACCATGGGGGATATTGGCATTCATCCACGGCATCGGGGTCCGGCATCCATCGCGCCCCTTGAATTCCGGCCACATTTCAATCCCGTAGGGATCCTGCAACAATTCGAAGGGCACGACGGCCTCTTCAAGGCCAAGTTCTTCCCCCTGATAGATGCAGGGCGTGCCACGCAATGTGGTGTAAAGGGCCGGGATCATGCGAAGGCGCGCATCATTATCGCCGCCCTTGTCCTTGCCCCAACGGGTCGCGACCCGGACAAAATCATGGTTCGACACCGCCCAGCACGGCCAACCGTCGCCAAGAACGTCAAACACATTGCGCAACATCCCGCGGATCAGCGGCGTTTCAAGCGGGCTTTCGAGCAGATTGATCGTATAGGCCATGTGAAGCTTGTCGCCCCCGGCGGTATATTCCGCCATCGTCGCCAGCGAATTGTCCGACCCGATTTCACCGACCGTCGTTGCCCCCGGATATTTATCAAGAACCGCGCGCAGTTTTTTAAGGAACGCGATATTTTCCGGGCGTGTCTTGTCATAGACATGCATCTGGCGGGTATAGGGATTTTCCTTTGGCGCGCCTTCGGGCCGGTGGGTGCCCGGAACCCATGGCGGGTTATCACGTAATTCCGCGTCATGGACATAGAAATTGGCGGTATCAAGCCGGAAACCATCCACCCCACGACGCAGCCAGAATTCCACATCGTCAAGCAACTGGGCCTGAACATCCGGGTTATGGAAATTCAGGTCCGGCTGACTGACCAGAAAGTTGTGCATGTAATATTGCTGCCGGGTGGTATCGAACTTCCATGCCGAACCGCCAAAGATCGACAGCCAGTTATTGGGCGGCGTGCCGTCGGGCTTGGGATCAGCCCAGACATACCAGTCGGCCTTGGGATTATCACGTGATGACCGGCTTTCCTTGAACCAGGCATGCTGATCGGAACTGTGCGACAGAACCTGATCAATGGTGACACGCAGGCCAAGCGAATGGGCCTTTTCAACCAGATGGTCGAAATCGGCCAATGTCCCGAACATCGGATCGACATCGCGGTAATCCGCCACGTCATAGCCGAAATCCTTCATCGGCGAGGTAAAGAATGGCGACAGCCAGATGCCATCAACGCCCAGATCGGCAATGTAATCCAGTTTCTGGGTAATCCCGGGCAGGTCGCCAATACCATCGCCGTTGGAATCAAAGAAGCTGCGCGGATAGATTTGATACAGGACGCCACCGCGCCACCAGTCAGGATTTCCGGCCAAAGCCATTTAAGTCACCTTAGGTCATGTGGGACGAGAAGCCGCATCAGCCTTTGACAGCCCCGGCGGTCAGGCCGGACACGATGCGACGCTGGAAAATCAGAACCAGAACAATCAGCGGAACCGTCACGATCACCGATGCCGCCATGATATTGCCCCATGGCATTTCAAACTGGCTGGCCCCGGAAATCAGGGCGATGGCAACCGGCACGGTGCGTTGTTCATTGGTCAGGGTAAAGGTCAGGGCAAACAGGAATTCGTTCCATGCCATGATGAAGGCCAGAAGCCCGGTGGTCACCATGGCAGGCCACATGACCGGCAGGAACACGCGCGTAATCACGGTCCAGGGGCTTGCCCCATCCATCACGGCGGCTTCTTCAAGTTCACGGGGCAATTCGCGCATGAAGGCGGTCAATATCCAGACCGTGAATGGCAGGGTCAGCATCATGTATGAAATCGCCAGCCCGAACATCGAATTATAAAGCCCAACCGCCCGGATCAGTTCGAACATCCCCGACAACACCGCGACCTGCGGGAACATCGACACCGACAGGATCGTCACCAGCAACAGGCCGCGTCCGGCAAATTTAACCCGTGCAAGCGCATAGGATGCCGTTACCCCCATCAGAAGCGACAGGGCCACAACCATCACACTGACAAAGATCGAATTGAAGATGTTGCGACCGAACGGCTGGCCTTCGAATACCGACAGATAGTTCGAGAAACTGAAACTTTCCGGCAGATAATTGACGTCAAACAGCGCAGACCCGGTTTCGAACGCGGTCAGGGTCGCATAGTAGAACGGGAAAACGGCAAAGATCACGATCACCGCCACCAGAAGATAGAACCCTGCCTTCATCATCAGGGATTTGACATTGCGGTTCATCTTAATGTCCCCCTTCGTCAAGCCGGACCCGACCGATCATCATGTAGGCCATGATCGAAAAGGCGATGACCAGAAACAGCAGTGTTGATGCCGCCGAGCCATATCCGACTTCCTGAAAATCGACCAGAAGCTGCCGGGCATAGACCGACATGGTCATGGTGTTCGGATTGTTCGGCGTAAGAACATAAATCACGTCAAACACACGCAATGCATCAAGGGCACGGAAGATCACGGCGACCATCAATGCCGGTTTGATCAGCGGCAATGTCACCTTGAAAAACACCCGGATCGGATGAATGCCATCGACACGGGCGGCCTCGTAACAGTCACTTGGCAGCATCTGGAGGGCCGCCAGTGTCAGAAGCGCCATGAATGGCGTGGTTTTCCAGACATCGACCATGATTACCGCGACCATTGCCGTATCGGGATTGGCTGTCCAGGCAACCGGCGATGCAATCAGCCCCAGTGACATCAGAAGATCATTGATGATGCCGAACTGGTCATGCAGCATCCAGTTCCACATCTTGGCCGATACAATCGTCGGGATCGCCCACGGGATCAGAACCGCCGCCCGAACCAGACCGCGCCCCTTGAATTCCTGATTAAGGACAAGGGCCACAATGATACCCAGCACCGTTTCAAGCGAAACCGAAATCACGGTGAAGTAAATCGTGTTCCAGACTGCCTGCCACCATTCCGGATCGGCCAGAAGGCCGAACGTCTCGCCGTCATAAACCGCATAGAAATTTTCAAAGCCGATAAAGCCATAATTGCCAAGGTCGGAAAGATTTGCATCGGTAAAACCGAAGATGAAAGTCCGCAGCAACGGCCAACCGGCCACTGCGGCAAGAATGACCAGCATCGGTGTTAAAAACAGCCATGCCGAACGCCGTCTTGCACGCGTCAGGGACGAAGCTTGCGCCATGGGAACCGCTCTTGATCTTGAAGGGGGATGATCGATCATGACCGCCATCCATCAAACCGGCCAAAGCAAAGCCGGTACGAAAACAGGATTGGAGCAACACCGGGAAAACAAGAGCCTCCCGGTGTTGCAAACCCTGTTTACCAGCCGGAACGTTTCACACGTTTCAGGTTGCGTTCAAGTCCGGTAATCGCCTGATCGGCGTTCTGCGATCCCGACAAGGATGCATGCACCGCCTGCCAGAACTCGCTTGATACCTGATTGTATTTCGAACCGGTCACGGTTGACGGGCGCGGTGCCGCACTGGTGAATGTCTCGTACAGATCGCCAAAGAACGGATTGGCAGAAAGGACTTCCTCGTCCTTGTAGAGATCGGCAATGGTCGGGTTATAGGAACCCTTGATCGCACGGCGTTTCTGTTCCCCGTAAGATGTCAGGAACTTCACAAGATCGGCCGCCAGTTTCGGATTTTCCGAATATTTCGAAACCGAGAGCTGCCAGCCACCAAGGGCTGCGGCCGAACGGCCGTCTTCAGCGCCTTTGGGCAGGGCAGCAACACCGACCTTGCCCTTGACCGGGCTGTCTGCCGAATTGGCCAATGCCCAGGCATAGGGCCAGTTGCGCATGAAAACCGAATTGCCTGACTGGAACACACCGCGCGCTTCTTCCTCGGCATAGCCAAGAACGCCTTCGGGGGAAATGGTGCCGACCCAGTTTGATGCGGTTTCAATCGCCTTTTTTGCCTGATCGTTATTGATCGAAATATCGCCATTCGGTTCGACCACCGAACCACCATTGAACGAAACCACCCATTCCAGCGCGTTACAGGTCAGCCCTTCATAGGCGCGGCCCTGAAACACATGGCCCCACATCTTGTCATTACCGGCCTTGCGTTCGCCTTCCTGAATTTTCTGAGCCGTCGCAGTCAGCTGTTCCCAGGTTTCAGGAACGCTTTCGCCGTACTTTTCCAGCAGATCCTTGCGGTAATACAGCACGCCTGCATCCGTGTACCACGGCATTGCGACCAGCCGGTCTTCAAAGGTATTGTTGGTAACAATGGCCTCAAAGTGCTGCTTGGCCTCGTCCGCCATGTATTCGTTAAGATCGATGAAGTGGTTGCCAAGAATCCCCGGCCAGATCACATCAATCTGGAACACGTCGATATCGGATGATCCGGCAGCAAGAATCTGCTGATACAGCGCCAGTCGTTCGGTAGTCGAATTCGGGGTGGAAATTACCGCAACTTCGTTGCCGGTTTGCTTTGCCCATGCATCGACACCTTCCTGGCAAAGCGCAAGTTCCTGGCCGACGGCACCACAGGAAATAGAAATTTTTGCGGCATTGGCCGGTCCGGCCATCACGAAAGCTGCGCCAAGAACGCCCGCCGTTGCGAGCAATTTTTTCATCAAGGTCATTGAGACCTCCCTAGGATGTTATCGGTTTTCCCATACAGCTTTTGGCAGCTGCTTTTGTTCGTTTTGATTGGTCTTTTTGTCCGGGTCGGGCACCCGTACCGGACCCCCAGATGCAATCACCGGCTGCAATCTGTTTTGGTGATTGCTTCCCGGCGCGAAGCCGCCCGATTGAAAAAGGATACGCCTCATCGCACCTTTTCAAAGTGTCATATCCTTCAAAGGATGATACTATTCTGCAAATTCGCGGCGATCAGGACACGAATAGTAGGACGATATGCGGATCATTCAGGAACGGATCACGAATCCACAGGGATATAGCTGGGGTTATTTTCACTATGTCTGGGATGATTTTCGCTGCAACTGGCACCAGCACCCCGAATATGAAATGACCCTGACGCTCAACGCCAAAGGATCGCGGTTGATTGGCGATCATCGGCAGACGTTTGACGGGCTGGATTTCGCCATGGTCGGCCCCAACCTGCCCCATCTTTGGGAATGCAAACGCATTGATCCGTCCCGCCCGATCGAGGTTTATGTGCTTTGGCTGTCGCAGGAATGGGTCGAAAACCTCACGCGGGATTTTGTTGAATTTGCCGATTTTCACGAATTGTTTGCCCGTGCGCGCCGCGGTCTTTCCTTTCGCGATGAAACCGTGGAACAGGTTCGGGAAATCTGCCCGCATCTTGATGATGCCAAACCGCGGCGGCGCTTTATCCTGATGATCGAACTGCTTGAAGCCCTGCTTGCCGGGATCGACAAACCGCTGGCATCGGCCAATTTTGGCGGCGAAGCCGGGAAGAATAGCGAATCTATCCGGGTGGATCGCTCACTGGCCTTCATTCATGCCCATTACGCCGAACCGCTTCGGGTTTCATCGCTTGCCGATGTGGCAGGGGTCAGTGAAAGCAGTTTTTACCGGCTGTTCAAACGCTATACCGGGCGCAGTGTTGTCGAATATCTGAACGAATACCGGATTTCGCGGGCCTGCGTGCAGCTATCGCGCACCGATCTTCCGATCTATCAGATCGCCGAAAATAACGGCTTTAGCAATCTGTCTAACTTCAACCGGCGTTTTCGCCAGTATCGCGGAAAATCAGCCAGCGACTATCGCGAAAACATTCGCATTCATGGCCAGTTCCCCGATCACCCACCGATGCCCGATGCCCGCATCGGCGCCGTTCCGGCCCGCCCGCTGCCAAGCGAGGTCGACGGTGTCCCGGACCGCCGCACAGCCATTCCGGCATCCGCCGCAGAATAGGTCCTGCGAAGCAATACGGAACATCTGGAATGCGACGATGTTCCATTTTGCGTTCTCCTATGGCCCACCCCCTTGAAGACTCGCGTAAAGCCTTTGTTTTCTGCGGGTTTCATTCGACCTGACACACAGTGTTCACCATCGATGTTCTCATTTTCAGCAGTAAAAAGAGAACATCGAGAACAAATAAATTTCATTTAAAAACATCAACTTAACAATTTAATCGGCCTTTGTTCTAATTTTGTTCTTGTGAGAACAAAACGGGATCAGTATGGTTTCTTCAGACAGATTGAGGAGGACATCGCCATGATGAAGTTGCTTGAAAATCCGAACCGCCTAAACGAGCTTTGCAGCACGGTCGCCGTGGTCGGAAGCACCGGATTTTTCCTGTTCGTGATTGGACTGGGAATGGCGCAAACCCTTCGCGGTCTGATCTGATCAAAGCTCATACCTTTTACGAGACCCGGATGGACTTCCCATCCAGGGTGACGACCGGCAGGCAACCCCGCACCCATACCCTGTCCCGTCTGTCGGTCGTCCCTCTTCCATCGGTCCGGGTCACGTAAATTGTAACCTGCATATTACTTTCGTTATTCCGCGCTACTTGACGCTGCTGTTTCCCCGACAGCAGCGTTTTTCTTTGATTGGTTCTTTCGGACCTCGAGTCCCGCAGATACTATACCATTGCATAGATCAGGACGGATTTACCTCATCTTTCAGGGAAAAACTATTATTGCAACGCAACAACTTACGCTGCATTGCAAAATTTCACTCGACAGCACCCCGAATGTTGGTTTGAATCAAGGTGAAAAACGAAAGTTTGGAAATTCATCATACTTTTAGGCTATTGATTGAAACCTGAAGTATCGTAGGATTCTGATGAATTGCAGGATTTCTGTTTATCGTGATTTTGCGGTGTCTTAGCCCGCAATCAGCTGAACCCCGGATGGTCACCCGCAAAAAACGGCCGGACGCGGGTTCGGAACTTACGAAAATCAGAAGGCCTGCCCACCGGAAATCCTTTCGGAAAAATGCAGCCGGGGACCAACACGGTCGATGCACCCCACCACCGAACCTTTGCATCGCCGGGGAGTGAGAGATTAATGCTGTACCATCTCTATGAACTGCAGCACGCCACCATCAGTCCATTGCGGATGGCGGCAGATGCCAGCAAGAAGTGGCTGCGCAATCCGGTCAACCCGCTTGCCTATACCCATCAGGGCCGCGCGGCGGCCGCCGCGTTTGATGTGTTCACCCATATCACGCATCGTTATGGCAAGCCTGAATTTGGCCTTGATACCACGATCATCAATGGTGAAACCGTTGCCGTGACCGAGGAAATCGTTCACAGCGAACCGTTCTGCAATCTTTTGCATTTCAAACGCGAAACCGATCACCTTAAAAATCAGCCCGACGATCCGCGGCTTCTGATCGTGGCCCCGCTGTCAGGTCACTTCTCGACGCTTCTGCGCGGCACGGTCGAGGCATTACTGCCCGATCACGATGTTTACATCACCGACTGGATCGATGCGCGCACGGTGCCGGTGCATCTGGGTCATTTCGACCTTGATAGCTATATCGACTATGTCATGCAGTTCCTGCGCAAGCTGGGCCCTAATACGCATCTGATGGCAGTGTGCCAGCCATCCGTTCCGGTGGTTGCCGCCGTATCGCTAATGGCAGCAGGTAACGAGCCGTGCCAGCCGGCATCGATGACCCTGATGGGCGGCCCGGTCGATACGCGTGAAAACCCGACCGAGGTCAACAATTTCGCCAAACAGCACAGTCTGGACTGGTTTGAACGCCATGTCATTTCGCATGTACCGCTGCCCCATGCCGGTGTGATGCGCCGCGTTTATCCTGGCTTCATGCAGTTGGCCGGGTTCATGAGCATGAATTGGGACAAGCACGTTTCCGCCCACCACGAGATGTTCACCCATCTTGTCGAAGGCGACGGCGAAAGTGCCGATGCCAAGCGCAATTTCTATCATGAATATCTGGCAGTGATGGATATGAGTGCCGAGTTCTATCTTCAGACGCTGAAAGCCGTGTTCCACGAACATCAGCTGCCCGAAGGGACGATGCGCTGGCAGGGAGTTCCGGTTGAACCGTCCGCCATCACCAAGACCGCCCTTCTGACGGTCGAAGGTGAACGCGACGATATCACCGGCATGGGACAAACTCGTGCCGCGCACAAGCTTTGCAGCAATCTGCCCGATAATATGCGCATGCATCACATCCAGAAGGGCGTTGGTCATTACGGCGTGTTTAACGGTCGTCGCTGGCGCGAACAGATCAGCCCGCGGATCAAGGATTTCATCCGCCGCCACGACCAGCAGGGCAAAGGCCGCCAAAGCGCGCCCGACATGACCCGGATCGAAGCCGCCGAATAGGCAGCGCCCCGATCCTCGGATGAATAGAACACTCAAAAGCCGCCCTTATCCGGGGCGGCTTTTGGCTTTGATGCCTGAGACGGGGGATATGGGGATGTGTTCACGCCCCGATCATCAGTCAGCTTGACGTCAAAAGCGCGGCTGAATCCGGCCATTGACGATTTCGCCACCATAGGTCCCGTCGCCATAGGCATATTGTTCAACCGGATGCAGTGTATCGACCAGATGCTGATAGACCGCAGACGCCGATGCTTCCCATGCACTGATCGATCCGATCACGACAGGATACGCCCCACCATCCAGCAATCCGATTGCCGTATCGATATCGTCATTGGTCACCGCGTTATTCCCATCACGCAGTGGCAGATGCACACCGATGACCTCATTGTTCTTGATTGCCATGATCCCGATGCACGATGAAAAGCCGGTAAACATGATCTGAGCCGCTTTGCCCCATTCCCGTTCGGCGATGGCTTCGGTATCGGCGGCCTGGCTAAAAACATATGGCATTGGATTGTCCCGGATTTGCGAAAGATAAAGGATAACTGACGCATCTGAGACGGGTGTAATCCGTTACTGTGACAATCCATAAACCAACACGGTTTTGCCTACGTAAAACAGACAGGATAGAAAACCAGATCGGGGATCAGATCATGTCGATACCACCCGCCCCCAAACTGCAAAGTTTTGATGCTGCCAGCATCGCAATTGTAATCGGGGCAACCGGCGGCATCGGCCGGGCCTTTGTGAAACATCTTCGCGATTGTGGCCGGTTCGATGGTGTGATCGAACTATCGCGCAGCACCCAGCCAGCCATTGATTTTGCCGATCCCGGCAGCATCGAAAATGCCGCCGCCTTTGTTCGTGATAAGGCATCTGCCAAGAACCAATCCGTTCGCCTGATCATCGATGCCACCGGTTATCTGCATGACGAGGTATTTCAGCCGGAAAAATCATTGCGCCAGATTGATGCCGATTACATGGCGAAATCGTTTCTGATCAACGCCATTGGCCCGGCTTTGCTGATGAAGCATTTCACGCCGTTATTGCCGCGCGACGGCAAATCGGTATTTGCCACCCTGTCGGCAAAGGTCGGTAGCATCGGCGATAATCGGATGGGCGGCTGGTACGGTTATCGTGCCGCAAAGGCCGCATTGAACCAGTTGGTCAAATGCACCGCCATCGAACTTGCACGCAGCAAACGCAATGCCATCTGCGTCGCCCTGCATCCTGGCACGGTTGATACCGGCCTTTCGGGCCCGTTTGCCAAATCGGGGCTCAATGTACAAAGCCCCGATTTGGCAACGGCCAATATGTTGATGGTGATTGACGGGCTGCAACCATCACAAAGCGGCGGTTTCTTTGCCTATGATGGTAGCGAATTACCTTGGTAAAGCTGCAAAAACATCAATCAAACAGCCCCTTCAACAAGGTGTGCTGTAACAGAATCACCGTTTTGGCATCCCTGATGCGACCATCCGCGATCATGGCCAGTGCGTCCTTGAAGGGCACTTCAAGCACGTGGATATCCTCGCCCTCTTCATGCAAGCCGCCGCCCTCGCCCGCACGGTGGTTGCTTGTGACTTCGGCCACGAACAGGTGCAGACGTTCGGTAACCGAACCGGGGCTCATGAACAGATCAAACACCTTTTGCGGTTTGCCGATCTTGTAGCCGGTTTCTTCTTCGACTTCGGCAACCACGGCGGATGCCGGATCGCGGTCGTCAAGCAAACCCGCCGGAACTTCGATCAGCATGCCGTTTTCATGGCCGTTCACGAAGGATGGCAGACGAAATTGCCGTGTCAGAACCACGGTGCCAGCCCCGCGATTATAAAGCAGGATGCCCGCCCCGTTGCCCCGGTCATAGGCTTCGCGTTGCTGATGCTGCCATTCGCCGTTGCTGCGGCGCAGATCAAAGCTGACGCGGTACAGGTGATACCAGTTGTCCGACAGGCATTCGATGTTCTGAACGCGGATATCGTCGTTTTCCGGCAAGTTCCAACCTTTGGGAAGCTCTGTCATGTCAAAATATCCGTTAGCGGTTCAGAAATGCCGACAGGGTCAGCAATACCGCATCGGGTTTTTCGGCATGAACCCAATGGCCTGCGCCCTTGATGCTGGTAAAGGCCGCCTTGGGAAATAGCGACTTGATGTGATCGCGGTCCTTGGGATCGACATAATGCGAATTGGCCCCGGATATGAACAGCACATCGCGATCAAAACTGCCATTGGCCGTTTCGGGCCAGCCGGTGATGTCGGAGAGGTGGTTTGCCATGGCATCGATATTGACCTGCCATGACATTTTGCCGGTTTCCTTGTCGGTTGCGACATTCTGCGCAAGGAACTGACGCACGCCCTTTTCCGAAACGCCACGGACAAGTGCATCTTCGACTTCGGCGCGCCGCGATACTGCATCGAAATCCACCGACTTCATGGCACTGATATAGTCGGTATAGTCATGGTCATAGGTCACAGGCGCAATATCAACCACAACCAGATCGGCCACCAGATCGGCATCCTGTGACAGCGTCAGCACCATTGATGCCTTACCCCCCATCGAATGTCCGATCAGGTGAACCGGACCATTGGCAACATCCCGGATCAGCTCAGCGATGTCCGATGCCATCGCCGCGTAGGTCATGTTCGCATCCCACTCAGACCGGCCATGATTGCGCAGATCGGCGGTAATCACATGATATTTTTCCGCCAGACGCCGCGCGATGGCGGTCCAGTTACGCGCCTGCCCGAACAGCCCGTGCAGGATCACAAGCGTGCCATTGTCACGGTTCTCTTCGCCAAAGGCATAATGGGCAAGTTTCATCAGGCACGCTCCGCAATCAGGTTATCTGGTTATTCCCTTTAATAGCGGGACCGGACGGTGGCGTGAAGCCCTGTGGTGGGGATGGAATCAAAACACCCCCGCATGGGAGGAATGCGGGGGTGTTTTTTGGGTCATTCGACCCGGTATTCATCGCCAAGCGTTAAGCTTAGGCACCAGCCGGACGGCCACCCGGAAGGCGGTTACCGCCAAACAGGGAAGCAATTTTGCGGGCCAAAGTAACAACGGCTTTGCGGATCGCCTGAGCACGGAGTTTTTCGGCTTCGCGCTGCAGCGTGGTCAGATCGTAATCACCATAACGACGCATGGCTTTATCCTTTCCATAACAGGCGGAGCTATGTGCGCTCCGGTTTCGCGTTGATTTGTTCTGAAGCCGGTGTACGCCTGTTTATTCGATCCGACGAGACGAGTTTTTTCACCTCACCCATGCATTTGACGCATATCCAGACACAAGTCCGTCATAATCATTTCATGCGAAAGACGCATGATTGTCTCATGACAAATAAACCATTCAACTTGAACGAAATTTTCCCCGACCCGTTTTACACAGTTCAAACACAATCCGAACAGGCCGGATCAATTAGACCTCTATCCTTTGCATATAAAGGGATTGAGGCAGATCAAACAGGGCGATTTCGATGCTTAAAGCGGGGTCTTAAATGGCAATTTGCCGACAAATCGGTTTTAAATTGCAGACTCGATTCCTGGAATCGCGCACCGTTCAATTTTGCATGGCTGATTAAGAAATCGGAGAACGGCAATAGTGGTGCGCATAATTGCCGTTATGCGATCTTCAAATTATCTTACGAAAGTCAGCGAATATTCGCGGGTTCAACCCAGTGCATAATTCAGATATTTGGGTTCAAGATATTCTTCCAGCCCCCAATGACCGCCTTCGCGGCCCTGTCCGCTTTCCTTCACGCCGCCAAATGGTGCACCTTCGTGGGACGTGGTGCCATCATTGATGCCAACCACCCCGGTTTCAAGCCCATCGGCAATCCGCTGGATACGGCCGATATCGCGACTGAAAAGATAGGATGACAGACCGGCACGTACCCGGTTGGAAAGTTCGATCACCTCGGCCTCGGTCCTGAAACGATAGACCGGTGCCACCGGGGCAAACAGTTCTTCGTTGAAGCAATCGGCGTCAAGGGGCACATCCGTTATGACAAGCGGCCGGATGAAATGGCCATCTTCGGGGCGGTCAGCACCGTAATGCAGGGTCGCGCCACGTTTTTTCGCATCATCGATCAATCGTTCAACTTTTGCCACCGCCTGACGATTGATCAGCGGGCCAATATCCGTACCGGGAATGAAGCCGTTGCCGATGGTCTGCGCATGACTTGCCGCGATGAATTTTTCGACAAAGCTTTCATAAACCCCGTCCTGCACGAAAATGCGGTTGGCACAAACGCAGGTCTGGCCGCTGTTGCGGAATTTGGAAATCATGGCCCCAGCCACAGCGGCATCGATGTCGGCATCATCCATCACGATGAAAGGCGCATTGCCGCCCAGTTCAAGCGACAGTTTCTTGACCGTCGGCGCACATTGCACCATCAGCCGTTTGCCGACCTCGGTAGAGCCGGTGAAGGACAGCATCCGTACGCGCGGATCCCCGGTCAGAGCCTCACCAATCGGCATGGGTTGGCCGGTCACAACGTTAAACACTCCGGCTGGGAAACCGGCCATTTCGGCAAGCTTGGCGGCGGCCAGTGCCGAAATCGGGGTATCTTCGGCTGGTTTGACAACAATTGTGCACCCCGCCGCCAGTGCCGGGGCACATTTGCGCACCACCATCGTCAACGGGAAGTTCCATGGCGTGATCGCCGCCACAACACCCACGGGATGCTTTTGCACAACCACGCGCCGGTCACGCTGGGTCGCGGGCATGGTTTGCCCATAAGCGCGTTTAGCTTCCTCGGCATACCATTCGGCATAGGCAATGGCGCCGACGACTTCGCGCAAGGCCTGATCATAGGGTTTACCCTGTTCAAGCGTGACCAGGGCGGCCAGATCATCCTGATACTGTTCCAGAAGGTCGCGCCAACGTTTAAGGTAACCGGATCGTTCCTTTGCCAGCATGCGCGACCATGCCGGAAACGCCGCATCGGCGGCATCAATCGCGCGCCTTGCCTCGGAAGTGCGCGTGAAGGGCACATCGCCGATAACCTTGCCAGTTGCCGGATCATACACATCAATGGCTTCGCGCGAATCAGCACGCGCCCATTCGCCATTGATGAATGCCTTATCAAGGTTCCAGTCGGCGATCAGCTTGCGGGCGCGCGATCTGCCCTCACGAATGGCGGTTTGGCTGGCATCGGGGGCGGCGTTGGACACAGCGGACATTTGGGGGCGTTTCCTTGTGCACGTCATTTACAATAATTTATTCGGTGATCACGCGGTTGTGATTCCGAATTTCGGGGCGCAATTGGGAGACTAAGCGCAGCGGCAAGTCATAGGCAACAACGCTTATGACCTTAATATAAGAATTAAAACAGCCGGGGCAGCACGCCAGTGCCCCGGATCCGTCAGAGAGTTTCGAAGAGACAACCAACGAGAGAGCCATGAAGCATATTGTGACCGCAGGTTTGATGACCGCATCCCTCGCCCTTGGTCTGGGGGCATTTGGAACTGCACAGGCCGACGAGGCAATGGATAATGAAGCCGTTCAAACCCGTCAGATGCTGATGGATGGCATCGGTGGTGCGATGGGGACACTTGGCTGCTACATGAAGGGCCAGTGCGAACTGCCCGATGGTGTGATCCGCAACCTTGCCAATGGCATTGCGTTTTCCGCCACTGCCGCCCCGGCCGCGTTCGAACCCAATACAGCCGACGCATCGGTAAAAACAACCGCCAAACCGGATGTCTGGACAAACTGGGACGATTTTTCGGGCCGTTTCCCGGAAATGAAAACCGCGGCGATGAACCTTGCGGCCGCAGCCGGTGACAAGGGCGCAATGGGTGCCGCCCTTGGCGAACTTGGCAAATCCTGCAAAGGCTGCCACGACGAATACCGTTCGAAGTAACAGATCGAAGATGCCGGGCACGAGCAAGCTCGGACATCCCCGAAAGGCCCTGTCATCCCCCCCTGCTGCCCTCCCCCGGCGGCACGACAGGAAAAACCTTTCGGGGATTTCTTTATCAGCGCGCCAGCGTGACCATCCCCCACACCGCCAGACCACAAACCACGAGAATCGCAATCCCGAGGACCGGGGAGGCAAAGCGGATTTGCAGAAAGCCGGCCGAGATGCTTTCGGGGACATTGCGTACGCCGGTGATCATTGCACCGATCAGGTTTTCGCGTTTGATCATCAGATAGAAAATCGCTGCCAGAACATGCAGTGCTACCGCGGCGTAGATCAGATTGATGTTGGTGTGGTGAATGAAATTCATCGTGCTGGCGACATCGGAACTGACATAGGCAACCAGCGGACCATCAAAGAAGAGGAAGGTATCCTCGCTGGCAAAAAGGCCGCTTATCGCCTGTATCGCCACGAGCAGGATCAGCACAATAACCATCCAGCCGCCCGCCGGATTGTGCCCTGGATAAGTCAGGTCGCGGACCGAGCCGTTTGGCAATTTGCGCATATAGCCGATCACCTTGCCTGGACCGGCAAGGAAACTGGAAAACCGTGCGTTGGAACTGCCGACAAATCCCCAGACTGTGCGAAACAGCACCAGTGCTAATACGCTGTATCCGGCAAGGGCATGGATATCAATCATGACTTCCTGATTGGACCACCAGGATGTCGCAATCGCGATCACCAATGCCCAATGGAACAGACGGACGGGAAAATCCCAAAGCCGAACGGTTTTTTGCGGTTCTGTATCATCGCTCATACTCAGGTCCCCTCTTTCTGCTTGTTGGCGGTCGCATCATGCATTTGTTTGATGATGCCCCGATCTTGGCAAAAGTGCAGGTCAAATTCCGTTTATCACAGCAAAAAATGTGGAAAATCTGCTTGTTGAGATATTTCGAGTTTGCAAATCATTATCACAAGCAGTAACAATTACCCCGAAGTATCACGGGCTATGCCCTTGGCTCACCTTCAGGGACAGATGGGAACTCCTATGAAATTCGTTAAAATTCTCGGGATGGCTGCACTGGCAACCACCCTTGGTGCACAGGCCTATGCCGCGCCGGACGCAAAAGACGTCCTGACCACCTATGCCGATATTGCACATGCCGGTTACGAAGATTCGCTCATCACCGCAAAACAGCTCCAGACCACTGTTGATGCGCTGGTGTCCAATCCGTCGCAGGCGACTTTTGATGCTGCGAAATCCGCATGGCTGGCCTCACGCGTGCCGTATCAGCAGACCGAAGTTTACCGTTTCGGCAATGCGATCGTTGATGACTGGGAAGGCAAGGTTAACGCATGGCCGCTTGACGAAGGTCTGATCGACTATGTCGAAACTGACCTTTACGGCGAAGAAAACGAAGAAAACCCGGCTTATACCGCCAATGTCGTTGCCAATCCGAGCCTGAGCATTTCCGGTGAAACCATCGATGCATCAACCATCGATGCCACACTGATCGAAAGCCTGCATGAGATTGACGACGTTGAAAGCAACGTTGCAACCGGCTACCACGCCATTGAATTCCTTCTGTGGGGTCAGGATCTGAACGGAACCGAAGCCGGTGCCGGTGCACGCGCATGGACCGACTATGCCGCAGGCGATGCCTGTACCAACGACAATTGCGACCGTCGCGGTGCGTATCTTCAGGCCGCAACCGACCTTATGGTTTCGGACCTTGAATGGATGACCGCACAGTGGGCGGATGGTGGCGAAGCACGTGCGACCGTTCTTGAAGGTGACGGCGTTCCGGGCCTGACCGCAATCGTGACCGGCATGGGCTCGCTGTCTTATGGCGAACTCGCGGGTGAGCGCACCAAGCTTGGCCTGCTGCTGCATGATCCGGAAGAAGAGCATGACTGCTTCTCGGACAACACCCACAACTCGCACTACTATGATGCGCTGGGCATCCAGAACGTTTATCTTGGCCGTTATACCCGTGTTGACGGTTCGGTCGTCGAAGGCGCATCGCTTTCGGATATGGTTGCCGCCAAGGATGAAGGCCTTGATACCGAACTGCGTGCCAAACTGGCGGCATCGGTTCTGGCCGGTAAGGCCATGGTCAGCCGCGCACAGGCAGGCGAGCATTTCGACCAGCTGATCGCAATGGACAATGAAGACGGCAATGCCGTTGTTCAGACCTTTGTCGATGCGCTTGTTGATCAGACCAAATCGATCGAACAGATCGTTGCCGCGATTGGCGTTGACGGGATCGAGTTCGAAGGGTCGGACAGCCTTGACAATCCGTCCTCGATCAATTGATCAGATACGATCCGCATTCGGGGTCATGCCCCAAATGAGTCCGACGGCGGGGGAATTTTTCTCCCGCCGTTTCGCTTTTACGATTAGAAGAATTCCATGCAGTTTCCCGCCATGCGCCTTTCCCGTTTCATGATCGCGACCGCCCTTGTTTTTGGGGCAATGACACCGGCATTTGCCGATGAAACCATACCCGCCGATGCCCTGCCGGGCGGGGCGACCACCTGGCAAAAGAAAACCGGACGAATGGCATTCACCCATCATTCGGCCAATATGACCTTTGAAAAGCGGCTTGATTTCAAGCTTGGCGAGGCCCTTTTTCAAAGGCTTTGGGTAACCGCCCCAACGCGCACCAAGGCAGCAGACGGTTTGGGGCCGCTGTTTAATTCACGGGCCTGCAACGGGTGCCATATCAGAAATGGCCGCGGCCATCCGGTTGATGAAGATGATCCGTCTGCCGGGGCGACGTCGATGTTGTTGCGCCTGTCGATCCCGCCGCAAAATGATGCGGATCGGGAATTACTGGCGTCAGGCCATGCATCCACCCTGCCCGATCCGGTTTATGGCGGCCAGTTTCAGGATTTTTCGATCCCGACCGTTCAAGCCGAAGGCAAGGTCACCGTCAGTTATGACATGCAAACCGTCGAACTAGCCGATGGTACCAGAGTCGAATTGCGCCATCCGACCTATGGCATGCGCGATCTGGCTTATGGGCCATTGCACGACGATGTGATGATATCGCCGCGCATTGCACCGCCGATGATCGGGCTTGGGCTTCTGGAAGCCATTCCCGATGAAGTACTGCTTGCGAGCGCGGATCCGGAAGATCATGACGGCGATGGCATATCGGGCCGGGTCAACCGGGTTTGGGATATTGCAAAGGATGAGCTTGCCATCGGGCGGTTTGGCTGGAAAGCCGGAATGCCAAGCCTTGATCAGCAGAACCAGAATGCATTCCAGTTCGATATCGGCCTTTCAACCCCACTATATCCCAACGGATACGGTGACTGCACCGAAGCCCAGACACTGTGCCGTGGTGCGCCGGATGGTAATGATCCGGAATTTGACAATCTGGAAGCGCACGGGCAGATCACCGACCTTGTGCTTTATTACACCCGTAACATAGCCCCGCCGATGCGACAAAACGTATCCGATCCGGAGGTGATCCCAGGGCGTGAGATTTTCAATTCAATCGGTTGCGGAGCCTGCCACACGCCAAGCTATCAATTGCCCGAACAGACTGATCTGGCGGAGCAATCCGGGCAGGTGATCTGGCCGTATAGCGACCTGTTATTGCACGATATGGGGGCCGGGCTTGCCGACAACCGGCCTGAAGCCGAT
The DNA here is from genome assembly GCF_040549275.1 of Thalassospira sp. MBR-102. NCBI lineage: Bacteria > Pseudomonadati > Pseudomonadota > Alphaproteobacteria > Rhodospirillales > Thalassospiraceae > Thalassospira > Thalassospira sp. MBR-102. The sequence continues at coordinate 345,573 of NZ_JBEPTC010000001.1, read as the reverse complement.
GCCAGCGGAACGGAATGGCGCACCCCGCCCCTTTGGGGATTGGGCCGCGCAAAGGAAATTGATCCACGTGCCGGATACCTGCATGACGGGCGGGCGCGCAACATTCTGGAAGCCATATTGTGGCACGGGGGAGAGGCAAAACCCGCGCGTGACGCCGTCACATTCTTGCCATCATCGGATCGCAGCAAGTTGATCGCGTTTTTGAATTCTTTATAAGCGTTATTTTATAAGCCTTACTGTTCGGGGGATATCATGCCTTTCCTGTTTCGCACTCGCAAAGCCGCCCTTTTGGGGGCATCTGCCTTGCTGACGGTGGGGCTGGCACCGCCCGGCGCGCGCGCCGATATCCCCGATGAAAATTACCGCCCGGTGCTTGAACATCTTCTGGGTGAGGTCATGCCACCCAAGCTTGATGCGCTGTATGACGCCACAACAAACCTGTCCGATGAAATGGATGATTTCTGTGCCGAGCCCGATCAGGATGGCCTTGACGAAGTACGCGAAGATTTCCATGCGGCCATGGATATCTGGCAGGAAGTGCAGCCTTGGCGCATGGGACCGCTGATTGCCAATGGCCGTGATCAGCATATCGAATACTGGCCTGACAAACATGGTACGGCGACAAGGCAGTTCCGCAAACTGATGTTTGATAAGCCCGCAATCTATACCGACGGGGAGAAAATCGCCGAAACCAGTGCTGCGTTGCAGGGGTTCCCGGCGCTTGAGCAGGTTCTCTTTGATGACAAGCTGTCACCCAAGCTTCTGGACGATGACGAGGATGGCGTGTTCCTGTGCGGTTATGGTGGGGCCGTCGGCGCCAATCTGGCACGCATGACCGGTGAACTGGTCGATGAATGGCCGGCATTTGCCCAAGGCATGATCGAAGCCGGCCCTGATAGTATGGATTACCCGGATGCCAAATTTGCCGCGACCGACCTTTATCGTGCGCTTCACGAAGGACTTCTGATCATTGTCAGTCAGAAACTTGGCCGACCGCTTGGCGACGGACCGAAGGATGGCAAAGCCAGCCGCGCCGAAAGCCCGACTTCCGAACGATCCCTGCGCAACATTGCCCATAACCTGACCGGGCTGTTTGCGATTTATGACGGCAAGTGGGGCGATACCGGCGAAGAAGGCAAAGGCCTTTCGGCCCTGATTGATAGCAGCCTTCTGGATCGATCCTTCCGGCTGAACTGGCAGGCCATGTCAGACGGACTTGATCAGTTGCCTGCCTCGATTGTCGAGTTGCTTGATCAGCCCGATGGCTATCAGAAACTATCAGATTTCGCCGATCAGGTCAGTTTCGTGAATACGCTGGTTGAGGGCGACGTTGGCGGTACGACGCAATTGGGCGGCGGTTTTAACGCGCTTGATGGCGACTAGGCGAACAGGAGTTCAAAAAGTGAAACATCAACGACGCGAGTTTTTGAAACTCATGGGTGTTGGCGGGGCCTTTACCCTGTTGCCGGTTGGCATTGGGCGTGCGGCGAGCGCCCCCGCGATGGAAGACCGGGCACATTATATTTCCGCAAGTGCCGGGGATCATGATGACTTTTACGTCAGCGCGTTCAACGCCAATGGCAAAATCCTGTTCGAACAGGCCCTGCCCGGCCGGGGTCACGACCTTGGCCTGCGCCCAAACCATGTCGATGTGGCCGCAGTTGAACGCCGACCGGGTCTCTATGGCCTGATCCTTGATCGCCATAGCGGCGAGGTCCGCGCCAAACTGCATTGCCCGGAAGACCGCCGGTTTTATGGCCACGCGGTTTATTCCAATGATGGCCGGTTCCTTTATATCACCGAGAATGATTTCAACCATGCCCGCGGGGTTGTTTCCGTCTGGGATGCCGAAGACGGGTATCGCCGCATTGCCGAATTTGACAGTTTTGGCACCGGCCCGCACGAATTGCACCTGATGCCGGACGGTGAAAGCCTTGTGATCGCCAATGGTGGCTTGCACACCCATCCGGACTTTGACGGACGCACAGCCCTTAATATCGACAGTATGGAACCGAACCTGTCGATCATTGATCGGCATACCGGCAAGCTGATCCATCAGGCGGCCCTCAAAGCCGACTGGCATCAATTATCCATCCGCCATCTTGATGTCGCATCCAATGGGACAATTGCGGCGGGCTTCCAGTATCAGGGGGAACTGACCGATCAGGTGCCGCTGGTCGGGTTGTGGCAGCCGGGTAGCGAAATCCGCCCGATCGAGGCCCCGGACAATGTCCAGCTGCGCATGCGGCAATATTGCGGATCGGTGCGCTTTGACGCATCGGGACAGGTATTTGGCATTTCCTGCCCACGCGGCGGATTGATCACATTCTGGGATGCCAAAACATCGGGCTTCCTGACCCATATCGCCGCCCCGGATGGCTGCGGGCTTGCCGCGACAGATGTTGCGGGTCAGTTCGTTGGCACCAGCGGCCTTGGTACCGGATGGCGCATGGATGCGATTCGCCGAAAACGCGTCGAATTACCCGACGATTCGCTTAAATCGCTTCATTGGGACAATCATCTGCGGCGTATTTCCATCTAGATATCGTCATTTAACCCGACCTGAAAGGCCGCACAGATCGTGCGGCCTTTTTGGCATTTTCGGCCTGAAATCCGCAGAAAACCGCGGCATTAACCAACCATTTTAGTCGGGATATAAACACCCTAAATCTCTCAACCAAAAATTTTATGCAAATGCGAACGATTTTCACTTGCGCAGTCATTTTTCCTGACCTATAAGGGGTCTCGACACAGCCCGCGAATGCAACCCATTCGCACTTGTCCCCAAAAGGCTTGTCTCTCACCTGCGGGTCTCTCTCCCCGCAGGCCTCTCAAGGTGGAACAGCGGTGGTTATCGATGCGGGAAACGATAACCGCCGCTTTCTCTTTTCAGCACAAAGAAACCGGCATTCTTCCACGCAAAGATATTGTGTGCGGACGGATAAGTAATCAGACGCTGTGGGATAGTTTATCGCCAGCGGATTTCAGTGCGTCGCGATACTGCGCATAGTTTTTGCGGGCATCATCCTTTGGCGCGACAATACATACCGTTGCAACACAGACGCCGTTCTGATCGCGGATCGGGGCGGCGAAGCAATGGGTGAAGGTGTCAACGATGCTATCAAAGGAAAAGAATCCGTCTTTTGCCGCCTGCCGGATTTCGGCGATATAGGCATCAAAATCGGTATGGCTGCCATCGGGCAGAACAAAATCGTTTGCCGGAATCAGATCGCGGATTTCATCATCGGAAAAATGGCCCAGCAACAGCCGACCCGATGCCGTCCACGGGATCGGGGTGCGTTCGCCAACATTTGCACTGATGCGGAACGGACGGCTGCCTTCGCGTTGAAGGGCGACGGTGTATTTATTGCCGTCCAGCATGCAGAACTGCGATGTTTCCTTGGTCGTGGCGGTGATTTCATCCAGCACGACACCGGCTTCGCGGGTCAGATCGAAATATTCGCGATAGGCCAGCCCAAGGAAATAGACACGACGCCCAAGGAACACCGATCCGTTGGCATCGGTGACCTCGAGCATGCCATGTTCCAGTAGAACGCTGATCAGATCATAGATCGTAGAGGTCGGCGCGCCGAGCGCCTGAGCGATCTCGGCAGGCCGTTGCGAGACTTTGACAGAGCGCAAATGATCAAGAATATCAAACGCCCGATCAATGCCGCGCGCCCGTTTCCGTATTTGCCCTTCTTTCATAAGTCCCCTCTTCGCTGGCGATCAGTTCTTTGGATAGAGGTTCTTATGCCTTGCGAAAGGCAATGCAGTCGACCTCGACCTTGCAATCCACCACCATTGAAGACTGAACGCAAGCGCGCGCAGGCGGATGGTCTCCGAAATATTCCTGAAAGACGCCGTTGAAGCTCCAGAAATCGCGCGCATCATCAAGCCAGACGCCGATGCGCATGATATCGCTTGCGCCATACCCGGCATCCTCGACGATTTTCAGCATGTTTTCGATAGCAATGCGGGACTGTTCGACAATCCCGTTTCCAACGACTTCGCCATCACGCATCGGCGTTTGTCCGGACACGTAAAGCCATCCGTCAGCTTCCGTAGCCTTTGCAAAAGGCAGTGCCTTCTGACCATTGCCTTTTGCTTCACCGACACCGTGTCTTTTGATGGTCATTCAATATCTCCTGGTCTTCAATCACATTTCAGAATTTGCAAGAAAGCCCCGCAACCGGTCTGTTTCCGGCGCGCCGAAAATCTGTTCGGGGGGACCTTCTTCGTGGATACGGCCGTGATGCATGAACACGACCTTGCTTGAAACATCGCGGGCAAAGCGCATTTCATGGGTGACAAGCAGCATGGTCATGCCGTCATCGGCAAGATCGCGGACAACGGCCAGAACTTCCTTGACCAGTTCCGGATCAAGGGCGGATGTCACTTCGTCAAACAGCATGATGCGCGGGTTCATCGCAATCGCGCGCGCAATCGCGACACGCTGCTGCTGTCCGCCGGACAACTGACCGGGGAAATGATCGCGCCGTTCAATCATGCCGACCCGTTCAAGCCATTTTTCGGCAATGGCATAGGCTTCGTCCTTTGCCATTTTCTTGGTCTTGGTCAGACCCAGCATGACATTGCGAATGGCGGTCATATGCGGGAACAGGTTGAACTGCTGAAACGCCATGCCGGTCATGGCGCGTTGACGCGCAATATGACGTTCGGAAAGACGGCGACGCTCACCACCTTCGTGTCTGTAGCCGATGGCTTCGCCGTCCAGTTCGATGGAACCGCGTTCGAAATCTTCAAGCAGGTTCACGCAGCGCAACAGGGTTGTCTTGCCCGAACCCGATGATCCGATCAGCGAGACGACATCACCCTTTTGCATGGTCATATCGATGCCCTTGAGGACTTCGAGATCGCCAAAGCTTTTGTGAAGGTCGGTAATTGTCAGAATGGGGGACATGGCTGCCTCATTATGGGATCGAGATGCGGCGTTCGACAGCACGGCCGGCCTGTTCGATCAGGAAGTTCAGAATGAAATAGACGAAACCCACGAACAGATAGAATTCGAGGCTGAGATAGGTCCGCGAAATGACCTGCTGGGTTGCCAGCAGCAATTCAACCACACCAATGATCGAAAGCAGCGTCGATGCCTTGACGATTTCGGTCGCGGTATTGACCCAGGTTGGCAATATCTGACGTAGGGCCTGGGGCAGCAGGACATAGGCAAAGGTCTGCCCGAAAGTCAGCCCGATTGATTTGGCGGCTTCGGTCTGCCCGGCCGGGATCGCCTTTAGCGCACCACGGACAATTTCACCAACATGCGACGAACAGAACATCGTCAGCGCAAGCACACCAGCCTGAAACGCACTGAGATCCAGGCCAACAACAGAAAGAATATAAAAACAGGCAAGAATCAGAACGAAGACCGGAGTTCCGCGCAGGAAGTCGATATAGACGCGCACCCCGAACCGGGTCGGCTTGTTGCCATATGTCATCGCCAGACCGACGAAAACGCCAAGGAACGTTCCAAGCAGCACGGACGCGACGGAAATGAGAACCGTATCGCCAAGCCCGGCCAACAGGTTCATCCGGGCGTTCCACAATTCTGTCAGGAAAGGAGAAAAATTCATGTGAAAGCCTTTCAGCGCGGAACCGCAAGTCGTTGTTCAAGCTGGCGCAGGAACCACGCGATGACATAGCAGGCCACCACGTAAATCAGTGACGCAACCATCCATGTTTCAATCACACGGAAGCTTTCGACATTGATCTTGCGCGCATAAAACGTCAGTTCGGGAACCGCGATGGCGGCCGCAAGCGACGTGTCCTTGAACAGCGAAATGAAATTGTTCGAAAGCGACGGCAACACATTGCGCAACATCACCGGAATGATGATGTGGATTTTGATTTTCAGTTCCGTCAGACCGATGGCAAGCCCGGCTTCGCGCAGGCCCTTTGGCAATGCCACAAGGCCCGAACGGAAAACTTCGGCCAGATAGGCACCGGCATAAATCGACAGCGTGAAAATGAAGGACGGTATTTTATCAAGCGCAATGCCAAGCTGAGGCAATGCGAAATAGCAAAACAGGATCAGAACAAGGATCGGAGTATTGCGGATCGCAGAGACATAAGCCACTGCGATCCAGCGTAAAACCCGATGACGGGACAGCATCCCGAAAGCCGCCAGAAGTCCGATCCCGCAACCGATTGCAATCGAAACAAGGGCAAGGGACAAGCCAAGGCCAAGCCCTTGCGCCAGCAGTTCCCAATTGCGCCAGATGACGCTGAAATTGAAATCGTAGTTCAAAGCGGTTCTTCCCGGATGCTGCTGGGTTATTTGTATTCGACGGGGAAGCCGATCTGCGGCACCGACAGTTCGGTACCAAACCAGGTTTTGAAACTGTCGGCGTAGAACGGGAATTCAACACCGGTCATGCCTTCGTGCAGAACCGTGTTTACAAAGTTCAGCCAACGCTGATCGCCGGGCTTTACACCACAGGAATAGCTTTGCGGGTTCCAGCCATATCCGGCGTCATGATAACGGCCCGGGTTTTTGACCATGAACCAGCGCAGTGCCGACTGATCGGTTGCGGCGGCATCGGCACGCCCGGAATTAAGCGCCTGATACATCAGATCCACGCTGTCATACTGGTCAACTTCTGCCTCTGGCAGGGCGGCGTGAACCATTTCCTCGGCATAGACGTTCTGAAGAACGGCAACGGTGACGTCGGACCCGGCAGCCTTGAGCGCTTCGTAATCGGCGTAGTCGCCACCTTCCATCTGCAACAGACCAACGCCTTCACGGTAATAGGGGATCGTGAATTCGATCTGCTGGGCGCGTTCGGCGGTCACCGTCATGAACTGGCAGGCCAGATCGACCTTGTCGGTCACAAGGTTCGGAATGCGGGCATCGCCGGACTGCTGGACATATTCAATCTTGTCGGGATCGCCAAACAGGGCCTTGGCAACAAGGCGGCCCATATCAACGTCAAAGCCCTTGAGCTTGTTATCCGAGTCAATGAAGTGCCATGGCGGGTTGGTGGAGCCGGTCCCCAAAATCAGGTAACCGCGGTCAAGGACCTGCTGGAGCTTGCTGGCTTCCTGTGCAATGGCCGATCCGGCAGTTGCGGTCATAAGAGCCGCGACTGCGATTGTCTTTAAGAAGGTCATGTTTGTCTCCGCTGATGAAAAGAGCCAACCGTTTTTGATGAGTCCCGGTTTTTCCGTTATACCGGAATTAATATCGTTATTACGGATTTAACTTGAAACCAAAATCTAGCCATGTCAATTCGCTTTTGCGAAACCCGCAGTTTCCCTTGGTTTTCTAAGTGTAGTGATTTTGTTGCCCGGACCCTCCGGTCAGGGGATTTTCGTGGATGCCATGACCTGCACGTCCTGTAAAAACAGGCCGTTTTCCGCATATTTCTGCGCAAAATGAAGGTCACGCACACAGGGCAGATCGGGAGTCGCGGCATGGAAGGTAGCAAAAAGAAATCGGCCGCTATCACGAGATGCAATAGCGGCCGACTTTCGATAATTTTCTGGAGTAGCTTGCCCGGCTGAGGGATCAGCGGTTGCGCAGCGCGATCAGCAGACGAAGACTGTTAAGCGTCACCAGAACGGTTGCGCCGGTATCGGCCATCACCGCCAGCCAAAGTCCCGTCAGACCGGTGATACTGGTGACCAGAAAGACGGCCTTGAGCCCCAGTGCCAGTGCGATGTTTTCGCGGATCACGCGACGTGTGGTTCGGGACAGTTTCACCAGATTAACGACATCCGAAAGCCGGTCCTTGACCGCCACCGCATCGGCGGCCTCAAGCGCAATATCCGTACCCCCGCCAATTGCGATGCCAACATCGGCCGATTTCAGCGCCGGGGCATCATTGATGCCGTCGCCCACCATGGCAATCGGCCCCTTTCGCACCGGATCATTGCGCAATTCGGCCAGCACGTTCAGCTTGTCTTCGGGCAGAAGCTGCGCCCGGTAATCAATGCCAAGTTCACCAGCCATACGTTTGGCGACACGTTCGGCATCGCCGGTCAGCATCACGGGACTGATACCCAAAGTGTTCAGTTTGCCAAGTGCATCCTTTGCATCGGCGCGTGCGATATCGCGCAACGCAAGCGCGCCAATGACATCGCCATCACGCAGGACGACAACGGCCGTGCTACCGGCGTCTTCCTGTGCGGCGAGCCAGTCGGCAACTTCGGCAGCCGGTTTGATATCAAGGCGTTTGGCCGCCCCGACACGATAAAGCGTGCCATCAATCCGGGCTTCGACCCCGGCACCGGCGATGGTTCGCGCATCGGTGATTTCCGGCAGATCAAGTTTCTTGTCCGTCGCCGCATTGACCACCGCCTTTGCCAGCGGGTGGGAGGTCACGGTTTCAAGGGCGGCGGCAATGGCAAGCAGCCGGTCCTCGTACATATCATCCACCGACATCATTGCCGTCAGCTTCGGCTTGCCTTCGGTCAGCGTGCCAGTTTTATCAAACGCCATGGTGCGTACGGCCCCGATGGCCTCAAGTGCTGCACCGCCTTTAACCAGCAGGCCGATCCTGGATGCACGGGCAAGGGCCGATGTCACCGCCGCCGGTGTGGAGATCACCAAGGCACAGGGGCAGCCGATCAGAAGCAGGGCCAGCCCGCGATAGATCCATTCTTCCCAGCCTTGCCCGAACAGAACCGGTGGAACAACGACCGTAAGGGCCGCAAGCGCCATGATGATTGGCGTATAGATACGGGCGAATTTGGCAACGAAGCGCTCGACCGGTGCCTTGTGCTTTTCGCTTTGTTCGACCAGATCGATCACGCGATCCAGCATGGTTTGCCCGGCCCCCCGGGCCACACGCAGGTGCACCGGTCGGTCGGTAACAATGGCACCGGCAAAAACCTCGTCCCCCGGCTCGGAGGCAACCGGAACGGATTCCCCGGTCAGGTGGCTGTTATCGATTTCAGCCGAGCCGACAGTCAGGATACCATCCGCCGGGATGCGTTCGCCGGGGCGGACTTCAACGATGTCGTCAAGCGCAAGCACCGAGGGTGCAACCGTATCAAAGCCGCCACCAGATGGTGAAACCCGCCGCGCAGTCTCCGGGGCCAGTTTCATCAGCGATTTGACACCGCTGCGCGCACGGCCTGCGGCGACACCCTCGAGGCTTTCGCCAATCGCAAACAGCAGAACAACCATCCCGGCCTCAAGGCTTTCGCCAATCGCGACCGCGCCAAGCACCGCGACACTCATCAATAGTTCGATGGAAAAGAACGCCCCGCTTGCGGCCAGACGGAATGCCGATTTCATCACCGGCAATGCCGCGATGATCGAGGCAATGGACATGGCATAAGCATCGGTGACCGGAACCAGCCAGTCAACCAGCCCGCCCAGCACAAGCCAGACCGCCGCCCATGCAATTTCGTCCCCGGCTTCCGGCCAGGGGGCCAGTTTGCGCAGCAGGGATTTGTCATTCGCATCGATATCTTGCGACGCGGCATTATCCGTCGCAGCCGGATTGGCAGAGCCACAGGAGCCGCCAGCGCAGCAAGCGGCTTCGGATGATTTCCCCGCCCCCGGAATTACCTTTTCCTTTGCCGGATAACCCAGTTTGGTCAGCATGGTGCTGATATCGGAACGCGTTTCGGCACTGTCGTCGCGAAGGCCCAGCGTCACCGTTTCACGCATCATCGACACATCGACACATTGCACGCCCTCACGTTTGGAAAGCGCGGTTTCGATTTTCGCCACACAGGACCCGCAATCCATGCCCGACACGGACCAATGACGATGCGAAACGCCATCACGATGGCGGTCCAGCACATCATCAACCGTGCCCTGTTCCCTGCCACTCAGTTCGGATTGCGCGTGCAGGCCATCGGCGGCAGCAATAAAGCTTTGCCCCGGCACGGCGTCGTTCAAAGCCGCAATCAGCGATGACTTGCAGCTTTCACAATTTCCAATGGCCGGGAACTGATCCCATTTTGCGATGACGGACATTCTGGACCTCGCCAACATTCAAATTTACATTCATGCGTTATATTCAAATAACAATTCATATGTTGTGGAGTCAAGAACATTCAAACCATGATTTGAATGTTATCACACACAATGCCCGACGCCCCGAAAAAGTTGATGAATTACGCCAGCACTGCGGCCATAGTGACCACCCGATTTAAGAACCAAGGCCAACCGCCAGATGCCCCGTATTGTCATTTGCAAAACCTGCCAACCAGCACCCGATGCTGATCCGGCCTCAAAGGTGGATTTTGTCGATGCGGATGGTTTTGCGCGGCAGTTAGGCACGGCACTTGATCAGGCGGAATTGCCCGAAACGTTTGAAATCACGCAGGTTGACTGCATGGGATCATGCAGCGACCCGACATCGGTTGCACTTCAGGGAACCGGGCGGGCAAGTTATCTTTTTGCCGGATTATCGGCACATCGTGATATTGACGATATCATTGCCACCTGCCGGGAATATCTGAACGCCCCGGATGGATGGATCGAAGACGCACGCGGCTGCGGACGTCTTCGATTTTGCCTTAAGGCCCGTATCCCGGCCCTGTGATTATGGTGCAACCGAAACAGTCATGGCCTGACGCAGCGGCTTATCGCCAACGGCAAGCTGGCTATGGTCATTAGCCGTAAGGGTCACGATAACCTCGTTATCACCCGCTGGAAGGTCTGCGATATGAAGCCACGGGCCATACAGGCGGGCGATCTTGGTGCCGTTAACATAGACATGAGCATGCCCCTCGCCCGGGATATGGGGACTGCTGGCATGTTCGGGGGCAAAACGGAAATTCTGGACCAAGAGATGCAGGTTCCAGCCACTGACCGGATCGGGCGCAATGGCAACATCAAGCCTTGGCGCATCAACGGCATCGGGCAGTGAAATGACGGCATCATGGCTGGCATGGGCACCGTTGACATTCATCGTGTCATGCGTATCACCATGGGCACTTTCCCCATGCGCGCGCGGATCGGAATGGTCATGACCATCAAGGGTGATGCCATTGCCCGCCGCCACCAGAAAGCCAATCCCGCCGCCAAAAACAAGCCCGATCCCGAAAAGAGCAAGTGAACGTGGCATTACGTTTATCCAGGCAAATCAATGAAAGAAAACAGGCGCGGAATATACCGCGCCTGATCAATGTGATTGCGTTTTACGCTTCCCGGTCGGCTTCACGCCGCCAGAAATGCCCGGCAAACAGCCCGGTCAACACCCAGGCCACCGCCCCGATACCAAAGGCACGCGCAGCAAACAGCGCGCCGAGTTCGGTCGGCACGGGACCGCTGAACTGATCGGGTTCCGGCGCACCGATAACATGGGGCGCCAGAAGCAGAACAACCGCCGCCCCCCACGCCAGCCAGTTCCGGCCAAAGGCGATCAGCCAAACCGCAAGTGCCGCGGTTGCCACCGTCGCAAACCACCAGATTTGCCGTTCATAGACATCGGCCGCAGCAACACCGGGCACCTCTGGCGCCAAGGTGAAGCCCGGTGCGAAATGCACGATGACAAACCCTGCAATGCCCCAGATGATGCCATTGCGCGCCGTCACCACATGACCACGATTTTCGGCAAAGGCCATGGCCGCGATCAGGATCAGTGCATAGCCGGTATAGACCAGCATGGTGAACAGGATGCTTAGCCCGTCACGCAGCGGATCAATCCCGCCGACATCCTGATGCGCGCTAACCGCGTCACCGCCGAAATGCACAAGGGCACCGGTTTCATACAGCTCCGCATGCAGCAAAACGGGCTGCACAAAATACAGCTGTAGCAGGGCCGCAATAAGCCCCGCTGCAGCACCAGCGAACAACGCGCTGGTTACTATGCGTGTGAACATGACTTAGTGGCAGGGAAAGCCGGTCGCGTGGCGCACATCGTGTGCCGCATCATGAAGCAGGTCCGCCTGAACGTGGCCGGTCACAAAGACAATCGCCATGCCGAAAACGGCACAGGCAAGGATCGGCAGAAGAACGGATTTTTTCGAAACGGCAAATGCCGCGGTCTGCGTGGTCATAGAAATCTCCTTTGCTGTCACACCCGACAGTCGGTTCGGGTCCATGCCTGGCAGGTCTCCTGGCTTGCGGGTCTTCATGCGTCGCCGACCTTCCCTGCTTTCGCAAGTGGTATGATGGCGGGCACTCGTCGCATACAGTCGCGGGGGCGGCTTTGGCTTTGACCGTCAAACAGACGGCTTTCCAAATTCCCTCTTCGTTTCCCAACCCCGAGCAGAGCGGGAAAAACCAAGCCATCCGTTTATGACGGTAATTTTGCGCAAGTGCAATGTGAAAACCACGCAGGCCGGGTGATCATTTGCCGAACATATTCGCCCGATTGTCGATATGCGACTGGAATGCCCGCAAAGATCAGTGCGGGGGTGGCTTAGTCGTGTGTGACGTGGGCAAAGACATCTCGAACAACACGGGAAATATGTTCGTCATCAATCTGATAGAAGATATGACGCCCGTTGCGCTCGGACGCCAGAATGCGCTGATCGCGCAACTGACGCAGATGATGGCTGGTAAGCGACTGCGACATGCCCGATGCCTCGGCCAGTTCACCAACGGTTTGCGGTTTTTCCATGCAGCGCAGAACAAGCTGCAACCGCCCGGCATCCCCCAAAAGCGCAAAGATTTTCGCCGCCGCCTCGATATCGGGCAGCGACAGGTTATGACCGGTGGCGCGCGACGCATCACGCGTTACGGCTTCCCCCTGTTCGGTGGAAAGGCCAAGACGTGCGGCGGTATCGCATTCATGACAACCGTCACCATCATTATTGGCGCTGACCACGACCGGGCGGGCCGGTGTGACTTCGACTTTACGGGATTTTGCTTTGCTTTGTGACATGCCCCTATTTTCCACGCCCTGCATCGCTTGGCAAGGGGACTTGATGTTTGCGTGCATGGAACTCCGCCACGCAGGGAACGTTACAGGTATGACACATCATCGAAAGTGCCCACCAGAACAAGGAGACACACCGATGCAAGAGCAAACAGCACTCGACATTTTTAATCTGCGCCAGTCCCACGACAGCTGGGAACGGAATGTTGCCGGTTACTGCGCGAAAAACGACATGCAGGTCGGAAATCTGCCCAAAGAGGTAACCGGCCCCTATAACGAGATGAATGAGGCATGGGAAAAGCTTAAGGCCGAAGGCGATGCCGCAAGCAACGCCACCGCAGAGCAGTTCCACAAGGCGACCGCAAATCTTGAAAAAGCATGGAACGATATGATTGGCAGGTAAATTGCCGGTTTTATGCCCTTTATAGAGAATGCCCCAAAATCGCCTTTTCATTGCAAATCGATGACATGATTACGCGCCAGATTGAAATTGTCTGGAAAAGCAAAAGGAGGCTCCCATGACAGCCCGTCCCCTTCCGGAGCACGCCAAGCTCCATCAGGAATTCAAGGATTGGGAATTCGGCCTTACAGCCCATTGCAAGGAATCCGAAGCCGGGCTTGAACAATTGCCAAGCGAGGTTGTTCAGGCGTGGGATGACATGGATGCCGCCTGGGGCGAGATCAAGGATCATAGCGGTGATATCCCGCAAGAATGCCTGCAGCGTTTTCGTGAAGCCAAACAACGTTTGCAAGGTGCGTGGGACGCGATGATCTCTTCCAAACGGCATTAACGACGCCGCGCTGGAAGCAGCCAGACTTTTTCGTCTCCCTCTCTTCCCTGGCGGGTTTTCCTCCCCTCCCCGCCATTCCTTCTGCAGCCGGGTGTTTCAACCGCCCCGGCTGCATTTTTTTGTCTGCATTTTGGCCGACCACCGCCCTGCAACGGATCAAAACCGGTTACGGGCAAAAATCCGAATTGACTCATCTCGATAAAAAATTCATGTTTTATTTTAATTAATAAATTCGATTCGTTATTTAAGCGTCACCCGAATGCTTCTGGATGGAGCCCCGTCATGGTCGATACCTTGAAAAATGTCCGCACCGTCAGCCGCATTCTTGGCTGGGTATGCCTTATCGGCGTTGTTTTCGAAATCTGTCTCGTGCCGCTGATATGGCATGTGGATGGCTGGATTGATACCAGCGCCAGCCAGATGACCATCAGCATTGAAGAATTGCGCGCCCTTTCCGGATGGCAGAAATATGCCGTGATGGCATCGATGATGCTGCCGACACTTGTTATGGCCTATGGGCTTTGGCGGTTGCGCAAGATGTTCCTGTCTTTTGCCGAAAACCATATTTTCCAGCCTGCCCCAATTGCCCATCTGAAAGCATTTTCCGTGGCCCTTATGGCACAGACCCTGATCAAGCCGATTTCAGGCGCTCTGACATCCGTGCTGGCAACCATAACCCGGCCAGAAGGCGAACGGGTACTGTCGATCGGGCTGAGCAATGCCGAAGCCAGCACGCTGTTTCTGGGTGGGCTGCTTCTGGTGATTGCATGGGTACTGGGTGAAGCCACCCGTATCGAAGACGAAAACAGGAGCTTCGTCTGATGGCGATCATTGTCCGGCTTGACGTGATGCTTGCCCTGCGAAAGATGAAATCCAAGGACCTCGCTGCGCGGATCGGCGTTAGCGAACAGAACCTGTCGCTTCTGAAATCAGGCAAGGTGCGCGGGGTCAGGTTTGAAACGCTTGCCGCGATTTGTCGGGAACTTGATTGCCAACCCGGTGATCTTCTGGAATTCGTTGCCGACGACCTGTAAGCTCTTGTGATCATGACGGGCCCGGTTAACAGGGGGCCGTCCTTCATAAGAAACCAAGCAGCCTGTTTAACGGCTGTTATCAGGGAAGACGTGAATGGAAAACAAGGTTGCCCTCGTAACAGGTGCCGCGCGCGGCATCGGACTTGCCACCACACATCTTTTTATCGAACAGGGCTGGCAGGTTGCGATGATTGATCGCGACAGCGCGGAACTTCGCAAATCATGTCGTGATATCGCAAATGCCAAGGCATTTGAATATGACGTATCAATCCCCGAACAGGTCGATCTGATGATCGACGAGGTCCTGACCGAGTTCGGACAGATTGATGCGGTCGTCAATAATGCCGGGGTTGCCGATTTCCTGCCAATTGGTGAAACCGACTTCAGCGCGTGGCGCCGGATCATGGAAACCAACCTTGATGGTGTTTTTCTTGTCTCACAGGCGGCAATCCCTGCTCTGAAGCAGACCAAGGGCGCGATTGTCAATATCGGCTCTATTTCCGGGCTTCGGGCATCTACCCTTCGGGTCGCTTATGGCACATCTAAGGCCGCCGTCATTCACCTGACAAAACAGCAGGCGATCGAGCTTGGCGATTTCGGGGTGCGGGCCAATTGCGTCTGCCCTGGCCCGGTCAAGACCAAGCTTGCCATGGCGGTCCATTCGCCGGAAATCATATCGGCCTATCTTGATGCCATGCCGCTTGGCCGATACGGTAACGAACGCGAAATCGCCGAGGTCATTGCGTTTTTATGCTCCGACAAAGCGAGCTACGTTACCGGTCAGGTGATCGCGGCCGATGGCGGGTTTGAAACGGCCGGTGTCGGGCTCCCGGCCCTTCGCAAGGCCGCAGAAGAATAAGCACTTTCGGGCGATCAGCTTGATAAAACACGCACGCCTCGCGGCGCAAAAGTTTGATCGCCTGCCCTTTTTCCTGCGTATGGCTTGGATAAACCATCACCAAAAGGTGTTTCCGTGACCATCGAACTTGCCCTTCTAGTTTTCAACGCCCTTTTCTGCCTTGCTTTCCCGTGGGTTTACAATTGGTCCTATGGCAAGCAGGTCGGCGGCAAACGCCTTTTGGGCAATCGCGACAATCTGCCCGAACGGCAGGGCTTGGCTGCCCGCGGCCTGCGCGCCCATCAGAACCATCTGGAAAATCTGGTGCCGTTCGCGATTATCGTTCTGGTCGCGCATGTAATCGGCATTTCTAACACTGTCACTGTGGCTTGCGCAGTTGTCTTTACCCTCGCCCGTATCGCACATGCCGGGTTCTATGTTGCCGGGATCACGCGCGTTCCGGGGATCAATGGCGTGCGATCCATTGCCTATTTTGTCAGCCTGTTTGCGATGCTTGCCTTTGTCTCGCAATTATTCGGGTCGTAATTGTCGGCGCAAACTCTCGACAAGCCGGGTTTCGGGCGTTACGAGATAGGCGGCCAAACCGGAACGGGTAGGGTCATGACTTAACGCTTTTACCCAAGGATCTGCCGTGAGCACGTTACCCCCCTGCCCCAAATGCCAGTCGCCCTATACCTACGAAGATGGTGAATTGCTGATTTGCCCGGAATGCGCCCATGAATGGTCGCTGCAAACCGCGGCAAGTGGCGATCAAACCGAATACAAGGATGCCAATGGCAATGTGCTTGTTGACGGCGATACGGTCTCGATCATCAAGGATCTGAAGGTCAAGGGTGCGTCTCAATCGCTTAAGGTCGGCACCAAGGTCAAGAATATCCGCCTTGTCGAAGGCGACCACAATATCGATTGCAAGATCGACGGATTTGGCCCGATGAAGCTTAAATCCGAATTTGTCAAAAAGATCTGATTGCGGGCTTGTGAGCCACAGGACTATGGCGACGACATTGCGACCGGGTTCTGGTACAATGTCGTCGTCTGATACCGGCTTGAACCACCCGAAAGAAACGGGGGCCACCATGCGCCACCTTGCCCTTATCGCCGCAATAGTCGCAACCCTGTCGCTGCCTTCCTGCCTGACCTTCAACTGGCAGCGCAGCGTTCAGCAGATTCTATCGAATGCATGCAATTCGACAGGGGATTGCGGCTCGGATGGGCCAGGTTATTAGAACAGCCCCAAACAAAACGGCGCGCCCAATGGACGCGCCGCTGTCATTTCCGATGATCGGAAAGCTTATTCCCACTCAATCGTTCCCGGTGGTTTCGAGGTGTAGTCATAGGTGACGCGGTTGATACCGTTGACCTCGTTGATGATCCGGTTGGCGATACGACCAAGCAGTTCCGGCGGGAAGGCGAAGAAGTCGGCGGTCATGCCGTCGGTCGAGGTGACGGCACGAAGTGCACAGGCATAGTCATAGGTACGACCATCGCCCATCACGCCAACGGTACGGACCGGCAGCAGCACCGCGAAGGCCTGCCAGATGGCGTCATAGAGACCGGCATTACGGATTTCTTCGAGATAGATCGCATCGGCCTTGCGCAGGATATCGAGCTTTTCGCGCGTGATCGGCTGGCCGGGGATACGAATGGCAAGGCCCGGTCCAGGGAACGGGTGACGGCCGACAAAGCTGTCGGGCAGACCCAGTTCACGACCAAGGTCACGGACTTCGTCCTTGAACAATTCGCGCAGCGGTTCGACCAGTTGCATGTTCATGCGTTCCGGAAGGCCACCGACGTTGTGGTGTGACTTGATAGTGACCGACGGGCCGCCGGTGAAAGACACGCTTTCGATGACGTCCGGGTAAAGGGTCCCCTGTGCAAGGAAATCGGCACCACCGATTTTCTTGGCTTCTTCTTCGAACACTTCGATGAACAGACGGCCAATGGTTTTGCGTTTGGTTTCCGGATCAATTTCGCCTTCGATCGCGCCGATAAAGGTTTCGGACGCGTCAACATGCACCAGCGGAATATTGTAATGGTCGCGGAACAGGGTGACGACCTGATCGGCCTCGCCCGAGCGCATAAAACCATGATCGACAAACACGCAGGTCAGCTGATCGCCAATCGCTTCGTGGATCAGAACCGCGGTGACAGAGCTGTCAACACCGCCGGAAAGACCGCAAATGACCTTGCCATCGCCGACCTGTTTGCGGATTTTGGCGATTGCATCGTCTTTATAGGCGTTCATCGTCCAGTCGCCAGAACAACCGGCAACGCCATGCGTGAAGTTTTTAAGCAGCTGCGCACCATGCGGGGTGTGGACCACTTCGGGGTGGAACTGCACGGCGTAGAATTTCTTGTCATCATTGGCGATGGCAGCAAACGGTGCGCCTTCGGATTTGCCAACAACGCGGAACCCGTCAGGAAGAGCATCGACACGGTCGCCGTGGCTCATCCAGACCTGTTCGCGTGCACCTTCAGCCCAGATGCCGGTGAACAGCGCGCAATCTTCGATGACATCGACAAAGGCACGACCGAATTCGCGGTGATCGGACGTTGCGACCTTGCCGCCAAGCTGGTTGACCATGGTCTGCTGACCATAGCAGATGCCAAGCACCGGCACGCCAAGCTCGAACACCTTTGCCGGGGCAGAGGGTGCCTTGTCCCAATGGACCGATGCCGGACCACCCGAGAGGATCACGGCCTTGGGCGCATATTCGTCAAGGAAAGCATCCGAGACATTGTTGAAGGGGTGGATTTCGCTATAGACACCGCTTTCGCGCACGCGGCGTGCAATCAGCTGGGTGACCTGCGATCCAAAATCAATAATCAGCACGCGATCTGTCATCGGGCCGTATCTCCGTCGAGTATGGGGTTGCGCCGTACATACGCCAAACCATCCGTCTCGGCAACCCGGCGCAAACGGTTACCTTGGGATGCATTCATGAAATTCTGATGCCGAATTCCGGCATTTGGGGACAATTGCGGCCTTTTCCTGCCGGAACGCCCCCGAAAAGAGCACAATTGGTCCCTTTTTCCTGCGCAATGCGTCTGTAACTTGGTTTCCAACGGAGCACGGAGATAACCGCGTCCGACAGAATCAGAAATCATGAGCAAATCAAGTTTGACCATGCAAAGGGACACAGACAAATGACACAGAACAAAGGCAGTAAAATCGCGCTTGCCGTCGCTGGCCTTCTTCTGGTCGCTGGTGCGGCAACGGCCATTGCAATGACCCAATCCGAGACCAACAATCCGGCGTCGCTGTTTGGCACCGAAACCGGTACTGAAAAAAGCGATACCATGACCCCGGCACCGGATGCCCCGGCGGCCGAAACCGGCGAAGCGCCGAACACCGTCCTTCCAGAAGACAATCAGGAAGTTCCGGGCATGAAGGGTCTTGATGGCAATGCAGGCGAAGATAGCAGCCCGCTGGAACTGATGCCGCAGGATGACGGCGGCACCACCGATGGCGAAGCTGCCCCGAAGACGGAATAAAAAACCGGCCGGGTAAACTGTGGAAGATCCAATCTTCACATCGCGTTCACGGTAAAATGCACTTGTGAAAAGAATTGGCCCTGTCCCCATTCGGGACAGGGCCATTTTTCTTGCCGCAATTTTACAGTTTGCGAGCAGACCAAGGGCGGCATCGGACATCGGGTTGTTTGCGATGACCATAGCCGTCATTGTCATTATTTCACCTTGCCTTTGGCTGTGCGTTCAAACACCGCGACAAAGAAACCGTCCGTACCGTGAACATTAGGCGACAGGCGAAGCCACGGCTTGTCCTTGCCACCGGGTACCGGAACGGATTTGGGTCCGTCGGGCCAGATTTCACTGATCGGAACCGGTTTGAAATCCTTGCGATCCCGCATGAAGGTCTCGATCAGACGTTCATTTTCTTCGGGCATGATCGAACAGGTCGCGTAAATCAGGCGCCCACCCTTGGTGACCTTTGCCGCACCGGCCTTCAATATCTTGCTTTGATTTGCCATCAGGGTGCGGATATCACGCTGCCCGATACGCCAGCGCAGTGCCGGGTTACGGCGCAGGGTGCCAAGCCCCGAACAGGGGACATCAAGCAACACACGATCAAAGAAACCGGATTTGTTGCGAAGCCAGCTATCGCGTTCATCAGCGATGATGCGCTGCTGAATACAGTCACCGGCACCGGCACGTTTGGCACGCTTGCGCGAATTATCCAGACGACCGCCATGGGTGTCGCAGGCAAGGATACGGCCCTTGCCGCGCATGTCGGACGCCATGCCAAGCGTCTTGCCGCCACCGCCCGCGCACATATCAAGGATATGCATGCCCGGCTTGGCATCGACCAGCCGCACGCAAATCTGCGATGCCTCGTCCTGGATTTCAATCAGGCCGTCCTTGTAGGCCGCCGTAACCAGCATATTCACACCAAGCGGCAGACGCAGGCCGTTGGGCGCATAAGGCGTTCTTTCGATATTGTGGATGCCATCGGCTTCGAGCGATTTGATTGCGTCTTCAACCGTGCCCTGAAGGCGGTTAACGCGCAGATCAAGTTTGGCGGGCTGATTATAGGCCGCCATTTCAGCCGGAAGGTTTTCGTGATGGAGTTTCAGCAGTTCGGCATAAAGCCATTTCGGCAGTTCGGTTTTGACCGCACCTGGCTGGCCGTCATGATCAAGCGTCTTGCCGGTCAGCTTGTTGATCAGGTGATTTTCTGCCGGATGCAGCGGGTTCGGGCAGAACTCCTCACCATTGAACATGCTTGAAATGTCTTCGGCCTTGCGTTTGTCCTGCAAGACCAGTTCGGCGATCATGCGCGCACGACCGTCCTGAAACTCATATCCGCATTCGGCAAGCCACCAGCCCAGACGCGCCTGATGGCGGATCAAGTTATAGAAACGTTCGCTGATCTCACGACGATCGCCACCACCGATATAACGGCGATTGCCAAAATAGCCGGAAATGACGCGGTCTGCGTCGTCTCTGGTCTGGGTCCAGCCGTCATAAAGTTCAATGACAGCCGCGATACGTGCACCGGGTTTCAAAACGAATGTCCAACCTGTCTGAGTGTGATGTTCCTGTCCCGATATGGGAATTCAAATAAACACCATACGATAAAAAAGGCGATGACGGCAGGATTGCCTGCCGTCACCTGAAATTTGTGCCCGCTGATATCACGGGTTGGGCCATTCGCCAACAGCGACAAGCGCAAGGCAGCCCAGCCAATTGATCAGCGTGCCCCGATTAGTTACCAGGACGGTAATTCGGGGCCTCGCGGGTGATGGTCACGTCATGGGCATGGCTTTCGCGCAGGCCCGCATTGGTGATGCGAACGAACTGGGCCCGTTCACGGAAATCGGCAAGCGTTGCCGAACCGGTATAGCCCATCGATGCCTTAAGACCGCCAACCATCTGATGGATGATCTGACCAGCCGGGCCCTTGTAAGGGACGCGGCCTTCGATGCCCTCGGGGACGAGTTTCAGGTTATCCTGAACGTCCTGCTGGAAGTAACGGTCCGCAGACCCGCGTGCCATCGCACCGACCGAACCCATCCCGCGATAGGATTTGTACGAACGGCCTTGATACAGGATGACTTCGCCTGGCGCTTCGTCGGTACCGGCCAGAAGCGAGCCAACCATGCAGGTGCTGGCACCGGCGGCCATTGCCTTGGCAATGTCGCCCGAAAACTTGATACCGCCATCGGCGATGATCGGAACGTCAAGCTTGTGACCGATTTCCGCACATTCAAGGATGGCCGTCAATTGCGGCACACCCACACCGGCAACAATGCGGGTGGTGCAGATCGACCCCGGACCGATGCCGACCTTGACCGCGTCCGCACCGGCTTCGGCCAGTGCCTTGACGGCTTCGGGGGTGGCAACGTTACCGGCGATGATCTGGGTATTGCCGATCTTTGATTTTATATATTCGACTGCCTTGATCACACCGGCGGAATGGCCATGTGCGGTATCAATGACCAGTACGTCAACACCGGCTTCAACCAGCGCCATCGCACGTTCAAAGCCGCTTTCGCCAACGCCGGTTGCCGCGGCAACACGCAGACGACCGCTTTCATCCTTGCACGCATTCGGGTGCAATTTGGCTTTTTCGATGTCCTTGACGGTAATCAGGCCGGTGCAGCGATAGGCTTCGTCAACCACCAGAAGCTTTTCAATGCGATGCTGGTGCAGAAGTTTTTTGGCTTCTTCGGTTTCGACATTTTCCGTTACCGTAACCAGATTTTCGTGGGTCATCAGTTCGGAAACCGGTTGCGAACGGTTGGACGCAAAACGCACATCGCGGTTGGTCAGAATGCCGACCAGCTTGTTGCTGGCGCGTTCAACAACCGGAATACCGGAAATGTGGTTGATGTCCATCAGGTCCAGCGCATCGGCGAGCGTCTGATCCGGGTGAATGGTGATCGGGTTGACGACCATACCGGATTCAAATTTCTTTACGCGGCGAACTTGTTCGGCCTGCTGTGCGATATCGAGGTTCTTGTGAATGACCCCCATACCACCATGCTGCGCCATAACAATCGCCATCGGGCTTTCGGTCACTGTGTCCATTGCGGACGACAGAAGCGGAATGCGCAGGTCGATATTTTTGGTAATGCGGGTATTGGTCTGCACCTGTGCCGGCAGCACTTCGCTGGCGGCGGGTTTGATCAAAACGTCATCAAACGTCAGGGCTTCTGCAATGCGGGTCATATGGGGCCACCTCGTTAATCTGAGTTGGCGCGGAACTTATACACGTTATGGCCTTTATGCCAAGTTTTCTGCGCCCATAGCAGCCCTGTTATTTTATTGCTGCATTATCCGGGCAGTTCCGTTAGAAACTGGTAGATGGGGCTGCTATCTGGCGCAGCCCCATTTTTATGCCCGGATCACCCCCGAATTTTGCAAGGCAGACCAAGCGTTTGCCGCAATCGCGAAAGCCGCCCGCCCCTGTTTTACGCGGTCGCAGCATCCGGAACGTTGAGCACCTTGTCGATAAACCGGCGTACATCACCATCAAGTGAATCGGCCTGCCCCAGAAGATTTGTCGCCTCGCTATGGAGTTGCAGGACGACAGAGCCGGACTCGGTCGTGCCGCTGGCAACGTCAGCAAGGATGGCCGCAATGGTTTGCATGCGTCGCACCGCCTGATCGATCCGGTCACTGATCGCACCGACAACTTCGGTCTGTTCGCGGGCGGCTTCGGCAACCAGACGCGCACCGCTATCGATTTCGCTGATCTTTTCATTGATCTCGCGCACCGATGAAACGGCTTCGCGGGTCATTGACTGCATTTCGCCGATTTCACCAATCACCTGTTCGGCGGCACGCGATGTCTGGGACGCCAGGTTTTTGACCTCGGTCGCGACAACGGCAAAACCCTTGCCTGCTTCGCCGGCACGGGCGGCCTCTATGGTGGCGTTCAGGGCCAGAAGATTGGTCTGATCGGCGACATCGGTGATCAGTTCGACCACCTTGGTCACGCGAAGCGCCATGTCATCAAGACGCGTGATGTGATTATCGGCAACACGGGCCCGGCTAACCGCGGCTTCGGCCAGTTCGGCGGAACCATTGATCTGCGCGCCGATCTGACGAATGGAGGCACTGAATTGTTCGGTGGCAACCGCGATGCCGTTCAGGGCCTCGGTACTGTCATCGGCAGCAAGGCGCATATCGTTGGCCTGTTCGGCGATGCGACTGACCTGCCGGGACAGAAAATCGGAACTGTCACTTAGCTGTTTTGCACTGTTCGAGACCGAACCAACCACCGACTGGATATCATCACCGATACGCCCGGCGCTATCGCTGAAGTTTCTGGTTTTTTCATGCATGGCATCAAGGGCGGCATTGACCGTCCCGGCATAGCCGATCAGATCACCGCGCAGTCCCCTTGGCAGGATTTTGCGATAATAGGATCCCCGCGATGCATGGCCCATGGCACCTGCGGCTTCCTTGGCGAACGCCTCGGTCAGGTCAAGCAACTGGTTCACCGCATTTTGCAGGGGCGCAAGATAACCCTGTGTTTGACGATTATTGACCCTGACACCCATTTTTCCATCGGCAGCGTCATGGACGATATCGTACAGTTCATCAATGATCCGCTTGTGACGCGTGATGGCAACCGCACCAATCAACGCCATGACCAGAAGCGCAATCGTCGCAATCAAAGAAACAAACGGTGCATGCGTTGGCGCCATCAGAAGTGCACCAATCAGACCAAAGGCCAGCATCAGGCCAGAAATCAAAATCCGTCGCAGATTAGAGAGTGAAAACAAACTGATCATAGTCGATGCCTGCCTGCCCCAGAAGATTACCAAGTTTTTGTGTACTGCGCGCCATGCCGTCCTTGCGATTACGTTCGCGTTCTTCTTCTGCACGAAGATCGGCATAAAGCGGGATAACCTGTTCAACCGCTTCGCGGCGAGGTACCCGACGATTGGAATGATAACCAACGATATTGCCATTCGGCCCGAAGGTCGGTGTGACATTGGCCAGCACCCAGTAATGATCCCCGTTCGCCGAGCGATTGATCACATAGGCGAAAATCTCGCGCCCCTTGGAAATCGTGTCCCACAGTAAGGCGAACACGCAGCGCGGCATGTCGGGATGGCGGATAATGCTGTGCGGCTGGCCCAGAATATCCTTTTCACGATATCCTGCGACCCGCAGAAAGACATCATTTGCGTAAGTAATACGTCCCTTGGTGTCGGTCTTGCTGACGATAATTTCATTATCGCCAAAATGACGTTCAACACCGGTCAGAAAAAGCTGATCCTGTTTCATCAATTGCACCCCGTTCACGGATCAATGGTCCCACAACCGATCCTGACATAGCGAAACCCCGCCCGGGTCGCGCAATTCTGCGTCAATTTCATCCGGTGCGGAGACTATTTGCTAGACCAATGTATAGAAGATGCCGGATTGCCACTTCTTGACTTAGCGCAATCGGATTGCGGAATATTTCACCCGCGACACAACCCAAGCGGGATGAAAGCGAATTTTTGCAAATAAAAAAGCGCGCCGATCTTGTGGCGCGCTTTGCATTTTACCTTTTCATGAACTTAGCCGACCGGCGACCAGCCGTCGTCTTCGCGCAACTCTGCATTGGCAATGTCATCGGCGGCATTGTTCTGCCCGCGGAAGCCGGTTGCAATCAGATAAGCTTCCGGGCTTTCGGGGCGTGATGCCGGTGGTTTGGCATGTTTGGATACGCGGAAGTTCTTTTTGACCCGATTCAAAAGATCATTTTCCGTACCGCCCTTGAACACCTTGGCGATGAAAATACCGCCCGGTGCCAGAACTTCTTCGGCAAACAGCAATGCATGTTCGACCAGATCGATAATACGGATATGGTCGGTCTGGCGATGGCCGGTGGTTTCGGGCGACATATCGGAAATCACAGCATCAACCGGCCCATCAAGGGCCTGCTTGATCATGTCGGGTGCTGCCGGGTCAAGGAAGTCGGCCTGCAAACAGGTTGCACCGGAAAGACCTTCCCATTCCAGAATATCAAGCCCGACGACCTGACCGCGTCCCTGTTTTGAACCGACCATGTCAACCGCAACCTGCGTCCAGCCGCCCGGTGCCGCGCCAAGGTCGACAATGCGCATGCCCGGACGCAGCAGATCGAACTGATTGTTGATTTCAATCAGCTTGAAGGCCGCACGCGACCGATAGCCAAGGCGCTTGGCTTCCTGCACATAGGGATCGTTCAGTTGCCGGTCGAGCCAGCGGGTCGAGGAAATCTTGCGTCCCTTGGCACTTTTGACGCGCGTCCGCAGCCCGCGCCGTGCGCCGGTATCGATCGCAGCAATGGCTGAACCCTTGCGGCGGCGCGTCCCGCCTTTTCCGCTGCTATTGTCGGTCATGTTCTTTACCTGAACTGAAACGTGTTAAAGGCCAGTACGATCCGATGGCGCGATGCCGATCATGGATTGGCCGAGATATGGGACACTGTATGACGTCGCGCATCGCACGGGTCAATAGCATGACCGTCTGCGCGCATCAAATCGACCAAGATTCCCTCGCGAAGGCCACGATCGGCAACTTTTAGCGTCGCCAAGGGCCAGATATCGCGAATCGCGGCAAAGATCGCCGCCCCCGCATCCATCAGCTCGGCCCGCTGATTCCCGATGCAGGGATGGCCTTTGCGTTTGTCAGCTTCCATGCGCAGCAGCAATTCGGTGACGCGTTCCGCATCATCGAACCGCAAATCCGATCCATCAACCTTGTGACGTTCGTACCGTTCAAGGCCAAGCGCAATACCGCAGAATGTGGTCACGGTGCCCGATGTACCAACCATCTGCACCTTGCCATCGTCAAGAATATCCGAGCAGCAATTGCGGCTGGCGAAATCGCGCAGGCGGTCGCGAATTTCAGTGCGCATTGCTTCGAACCGTTCGCGGCGCTGCTCGATCCCGGCATAACGTTCGGTCAGGCACAGAACCCCGCAGGGCATCGAAAGCGTTTCAATGCACTGGGTCTGGCCCATATTGTCGACCTTGATCCAGCAGATTTCCGTGCTGCCACCGCCAATGTCAAACACCACCGCATATGGGCGCTCGTCAAGCAAGGCAGAGCAGGCCTGAAGTGCCAAACGGCTTTCTTCGTCCGGATTGATGATTTTAAGTTCAATACCAGTTTCGTCAAAGACCTTCCGGACAAATTCATCGCGATTTTTGGCCGTCCGACAGGCTTCTGTCGCCACCGCATGCAGTTTTGCACCGGGATGCTTGCGCAGTTTTTTCGAACAGACCTTTAACGCGTCAATCGCGCGATCCATTGCCGCCTGACAAAGATAACCTTTTTCCCGCACACCTTCGCCAAGACGCACAACGCGCGAAAACGCGTCAATCACCTTGAACCCGTCTTTGCAAGGGCGCGCGACCAGCAGACGGCAATTCGAACTGCCCAGATCAATCGCGGCATAAAGCGGGGGATGACTGGTCGTGGGGTGCAGCGGGCGATCCACAACAAGGCTGTCGGCAGGCAAACTCGATGATGGCACAACGCACGGCGCATCCATCACGGCATTTCCGGCCATGGCAGCACCGCCTTCAGGGCGGATAGCCCTGTGCGTGTCGCTATGGGGAGATACCTGTTTCACCTGCTCTGATCTGCCTTGCTTGTCGGTTACAAATTCTTTGATCGCATCAACACGACAATTATATGACGTTCCCGCGAATCACACATATGAGTTTACCGACAATGTTGCACAAGGCAAATCCCGTATGCATTTAACTCATGGAGCAGCGGCTTCACCCCCGTGCCCAAAGACGTAACGGGCAAAAAAGGTCTTGCCAAAGTGCCATCGGTTTAATAAATAGCGGCCCACGCCACACAGCGTTCAAGGCTCTGTTGGGGAATAGGTTAACGGTAGACCTACGGACTCTGACTCCGTCAGTCCTGGTTCGAATCCAGGTTCCCCAGCCAGCCTTTGCTTGCTTTGCAAGCTATGGTGAGGTTCGTCTCGTACAAATATGTACCGAACAGTAAATCGCACCAAAACCCCTGCTGGGGAATAGGTTAATGGTAGACCCGCGGACTCTGACTCCGCTAGTCCTGGTTCGAGTCCAGGTTCCCCAGCCATCTTTCTGATCTGCATATCCCGAACCTTTACGATTTTTTTTTGCAGCACAAAGCCGTGATTGTCTTATGTGGTGCAACAGTCCTTTTCCTGTCAGGCAGGAAAGCCGGGAACGCAGAGAAAAGATATTTCACGCTTTTTGGAACCTGCCGCCTATGCGGCACGTTGGGCTATCACGATCTGTGACAAATCACAGGCAACGAATGCACATTTGGCAACAAAGGAGCATGAGATGCTTACCGATATGTACCGATCCCGAAACGCTTCCCATCCGACCATCATCGATCGTGTTGATCCGGTAATCTGGTCCGATCATGGCCATTGCCCGATGATCACGGCCGAGGATGAGAAGTTTTATGAAAAGAACGGATTTCTGTTTCTGAAAAATGTTTTCAGCGATGGGGAAATCGCCAAGCTCCGCCGCGAGGCAGGGCTGGTCGAAAATTCCGACCCGACCGACGAAGAGGTCATCTCGGAACCGGGCAGCGACGAAGTCCGTAGCGTTTTCCGTGTTCATGACAAAAGCGATGTGTTTTCGAAGCTGATATCAGATGACCGCTTGGTCGCGATTGCCGAACATTTCCTTGATGACGATGTTTATATTCATCAATCACGGGTCAATTTCAAACCTGCCTTCAAAGGCAAGGAATTCTTCTGGCATTCGGATTTTGAAACCTGGCACACCGAAGACGGCATGCCCCGCATGCGTGCCCTTTCGATGTCGATCACTTTGACGGATAACTCGGCCCATAATGGCCCGTTAATGCTGATCCCGGGATCGCATAAAAAGTTCATTTCCTGCGTCGGAGAAACTCCCGATCAGAACTACAAAAACTCGCTCAAGATACAGGAAATCGGCACTCCTGATCAGAAAAACCTCTCGGAAATGGTCGATGAGAACGGGATTGTCGCACCAGTCGGCCCCGCCGGGTCGGTTCTGATTTTCGAATGCAACACACTGCACGGGTCGGGCAACAACATCACCCCCTACCCGCGGTCGAACCTGTTTTTCGTTTATAATGCGATGTCAAACAGGCTGGTTGCGCCATTTGGTGGTACGAAGCCAAGACCGAACTTTCTTGCCGCGCGCAAAGATATTGTTCCGGTACGTAGCGGCCGTCAAAAAATACAGGCCGCCGAATAACCCGCTCAGGATGACAGGAAGCAGGGCGGCGACGCTCCCTCCGCCCTGTTGAAATCGCCGGTTGCCTTTTCGCTTACCGGGCGTATGCCAGCCTCGGTCAGGATGATATCGACCGGAATGTCATATTCATGGGGAAAGATATCGGCGATGCGCGTGGCTTCAAAGCCGACACCGATAACAAGTGGACGAACCGCCATCGCGGCAAGTGTCCGGTCAAAAAATCCGCCACCATATCCCAACCGATAGCCACGACCGTCAAATCCGACCAGTGGCGCGATCATGACATGGATAGGCACGGCTTCTTTGGTCCCGACCGGTTCGGGAATGCTTGCAAAGCCCGGGGCTATTTCGGTTTGCGGTGTCCAATCATGAAAAATCATCGGCTGTGCCTTAGCCGGTACGACTGGCAAGGCAGCCTTTCCGCCGCGCGCGATATGATCGACAATCACCGGGCGCAGATCGATTTCATTCTGGATCGGCCAGTAAAAGCCGACCGTCGCCTTTGGCCGTTCGGCAAGAATGGCCGTCATTCCATTGCAAACGGATACGGACCATTGCCTGTGGATGGCCGGATCGATACTGCCGCGCCATGCCAGCAACTTCTTGCGCACACTCTTGCGCCACTCAGATATTACGGCATCGTCTGAAACATTAGGCGGGGCGGGCAAAATGATCCGGGTCATGGGGCGTAACCTGATGGCGATGTCGGAAACGGGCGTGATAGACAAATTTAACGCAAAAAGGCCCTGAAACGAATAACGCGCCGGAGACCGGCGCGTTAACGGTTGTCAGCAAAAGCTGCAATCCAAAATCAAATTACATGATGGAGAGTTCTTCTGCCGACATGCGGCCGTTACGACCTTCAATCAGCTCGAATTGAACCTTCTGACCCTCATCAAGTCCCTGCAAACCAGCGCGCTGAACAGCGGTGATGTGCACGAATGCATCCTTGCCGCCTTCGTCCGGGGTGATGAAGCCATAACCCTTGGTCGCATTGAACCACTTAACCGTTCCGGTAGCCATATCCGTAGTCGTCCTTAGTTTTGGTAATCGCATTTCCCAAGCGCGGAAAATGCTTAAGTTACGTCCCTGCAATACGCTTTTGAACCAGCGTTAGAAACCTCAACCAGAAGGCAACAACACAGACCAAAGATGCACTGCATCGTTTCAACATTTACGCGAATTTGGACCTTCACGCAACGAATTCGTGTTTGAAGTTCTTTATTCAACCCTGATGGTTAGCCGGTATTTTGCGAATATTGCTTGCTGATCGACGTTCAACTTTCAGCACAACCTGATCGCGCCGGGGGGGCACATTGATTTCGAACGAATTTCAATTTTGACCTGCCTTGTCGTGACAAGCTACCGCCTGGCAACCTGATCAAGATCAGTGAACCCGGCCCAAACGCTTGTATTTCCCTTGGCTTCAGACGGAAGCGGCATTATTCGAACCACATTTTTCCGACCTCAGATCCTTCACCATTCCCATTCAGCCCCCCCACACGCAAGAAGGCAGGCCGGATCAATCTGGCCATACCGGATTTAACAAGCAACAGAGCGGGCCATCCGTCGCATCAGGCGCAACGGCCAAATGTGAACATTTTCACAAAATTGAACATAGAAAGATTGTTTTTCAATGCCCCACCATATGTCAGAAATCACTTTATTGCACCGAGTCCCTCGATAGTTTTCCAAAACCAAACGAGAGGCCAAAAGCGAATCACATGGCGCTTGCCCCGGCTCCACACGAAGTACCACCCGCAAATACACGATGCTTTCCCCGAACAATAAAACGGGAATATAAAACATCAATATTCAATCAAAAGAACCAACCACCTGTAGCCGTTAGGATTTCTGGCGTCCCTGTCCGTTCGTATTTCGAATGTTCGATTTTGTCATAATTGTTGACGCGGTTTCTCGTGACAAGCAGAGGCAATTCGGTTGAAGATAGAAATAAATGTGTGAAAAGCAGCACGCAGTCACAACATATTAAAAAAACGAGCAAACCGGATAATTCCGGACGGATTGGGACATAAGCAGTTGGTAAAAAGGTTAAGCCGAAGACCGGATCGGAAAACATAAATTGACTGCCACGACAAAGATCGCCAATCCACGCGACATTGCGCACAATGTCATGACGCTGATCTCCGAGTTGAATCTGCAGCCCACGCCGCAGGTTTATCACGTATTTTACAGCTATCTGACCGATGAGATTCCCGAACTGAGCCAACTGATCAAGGTCTTGATCCGCAACACTCAGGAATTGGATGAAGAAACCGTTTTCCGGATTTACCACAAATTCCTTGGCACACATGCCCTGCAACAACGACTGAATATGGGGGTCGAAGGATTACAGGCTGCGGTAGAACGGGTCGAAGAAGCTGTTCACAGCGTCCTTCGTGAAACCGAAGGCTTCTGCGAGCATCTCGACAATGCGTCAGATCGGTTAAGCTCGGACGATATCACGCTTGAAATCGCGCGCGATGTCACACGCGGACTTTCAAGTGCCACCCGCGATGCGCATGGCCGTTATAGTGAATTCAACGGTTGCCTTGACGAGTACCACAATGAAGTTCGCCGGGTTCGCAGCGAACTGGAACTGGTCCGCCGTGATGCATTGACCGATACCCTGACCGGGATAGCCAACCGTAAGAATTTTGATGCATCGCTTCGTGATGCGGTCACGACAACGATGGAAACCGGCGCCCCGTTAAGCCTTTTGATGATCGATATTGATCATTTCAAAAACTTCAATGACAATCACGGCCATCGTGCCGGGGACGGGGTTTTGAAGGCTGTTGCACGGGTTCTGGTCAATTCGACCAAAGGGGCGGATACCGTTGCGCGTTACGGTGGCGAAGAATTTGCCGTCATCCTGCCCGACACGACATTGGAAAACGCCACGAAGCTTGCCAACAAATTGCGCGACAATGTTTCAGGTCAAAGAATTATCAACAAGAAAACAGGCAAGGATTTCGGTAAGTTAACCGTTTCAATCGGCTTGACGTCTTATAAGCTTGGCGAGAATATACTGGAGTTTGTTGACCGTGCTGACGGCGCCCTTTATCAAGCCAAACAGGAAGGCAGAAATACCTGCATTATGATAATGTGACATATCTGTCAGGTTGAGACTGGAAACATCGATACGTTCTCCCAACCTTATCGGTATGAGAATATGGACACTAC
The DNA here is from genome assembly GCF_040549275.1 of Thalassospira sp. MBR-102. NCBI lineage: Bacteria > Pseudomonadati > Pseudomonadota > Alphaproteobacteria > Rhodospirillales > Thalassospiraceae > Thalassospira > Thalassospira sp. MBR-102. Next base: position 314,187 of record NZ_JBEPTC010000001.1, on the reverse strand, counting down.
CAGTCCCGGGGGCTGCTGCAATAAACTGACCGTCAGCCCTATCGCAGGAGCTGACGATAAATCAGACCAGCAGTACCAATCCGGGCGGAGCAAATAAATGAACAAACCGATGCGCGAACGGAAACTTGATCTTGAACACAAGGTCTTCAAATCGTTCGAGGAATGCCATTTCCAAAAGTCCGACCTTTCGGAAGAGGCTCTTTTTGTGCTGAAAATGGCCGAAGGATCGGTTGTATCCCTGCCCCTTAAGGCGGTTTGCAAGGAATTCGGGATCGACCCGGATTCAAATGATGGTGAACTGATCGGCCTTGTCGACAAGTCACTGGATTTCGTCAATGTGCTGCGCCCCGGCGATGATTTGCCGCTCGAAGTTCTGACGGGCGAGGCGTCGTGGGATGTCGATGAAGATCACCGTGCAATCGCCTATAACCGCCTGACCATGCAGCTTGTCACCTGGATGTCCGGGAATGAAGAACTGATCACTGATCCCGAACAGCTGATGCAGATCGCCGAAGACCCCGGCACCAAGAAAAAGATCAATCAGGCATTCGACGAAGTCGCCGATAAACTCAATATCGGCCGCGAAAACCGCGAGGAAGTCGTCAATCTGGTTCATCAGGTTGCCGAGGAACTTTCTTATGTCGAAACGCTGCGCGACAAGTACCGCAATGTGAAAAAGATCGACACGAAGCTGCAGGAACTGCGCCGTATCTATGCACATGAAAAGGGCGTTCTGGAAACGGTCACACAGGTCATTCGCCTTATTGATGATGCGATGAAAAAGTTTGAAACCAGCTTTGACGAGATTGACGCCAATACCGGCGAAATCATGTCAGTCCTGCGTAACTTCACGACCCAGCGCCAGTATATCCGCAACAAGCGCGATGATCTGTATCGCCGTCTGCGGGCATGGGAACCGCTTTTTGAACGCTGGGATACGATGGCACTGGAACGGGGCGCACCGGCGGTGCGTCTGGTCCGCGATACATATCAGTTCCTTGCCCCACGTTTCATGAAGGTCAAGGAATGGCTGATGATGACAAAGGTGCAGGACGGGATTGTCGCAGGCCAAAGCTTCAAGAACGAAGACGAACGCATGGGCGCTCTCAAAGGCAAGATGATGCAGTGGTAACACTGATCCGACCTTGATCTCCCTGCCCTCAATTGCAAAAGCGCAGCCAATGCCGCGCTTTTTCTTTTGGGCGTTAAAGTCGTCCCTATTGCTTCATGATCTTTAGCGCGACATGCCCATCAATCATGGTAATCGACTTTTTCGAAGATGCCGGTACCGGCACGCGCACATCAATGCAATAGGCAATCAGGGCTGCCGCCAGTTCTGCACCTGCCGCCGGGACAATTATCGGGTCACCATGATCGGCAATGATATTGAGCCGTGCGGCAATTTCAGGAGATTTTTCAATTTCAAGCCTCCCGATCTGACCGGGCGGCAACGGCTTTCCGGTGCGGCGGCGATATCCGACCAGCGCCTTGATCAGCTCGCTTTCCTCGAAAATGATGCAGCGCAATTCGCGCATAATGGCTCTTCCTGCAAATAAACTTATACAACGATATAAGGCAGGATAATCCGATTTAAAGAGGTTTTACAAACAAATAGGCCCCTAGCTTGACGCCAGCCAGATCCCGACCGCGATCATCAGCGTCCCGGCGATCCGGTTAAGGATACGGACATTGCCGCTTTTTTCCAGAAAGTGTCGCAACGACCGGCCGCCGGTCGCATAAAGCGTCATGCAAATCAGTTCTGTCACCAGAATGATTGCCACCAGCACGGAAAGCTGCGGCGCGATAGCATGATCCAGACTGATAAAGGGTGGCAATAGAGCCACCATAAACGCCCAGCCCTTCGGATTGGCAATCGCAGTCACAAACCCCTGAGAAGCAAGCGCAAACGGTGTTGCCGGGCGGGAGGCATCAATTTCAGCGTTAAATGCCATGCGTCCGCGCGAACGCCACATCTGGATACCCAGCCACGCCAGATAGGCACCACCCACATATTTGAAAACAGCAAAGACCGCCGGATATTCCAGCATCACCGTTGCAACACCAAGGGCCGAGGCCACCACGACAATCCCCACGCCGACAAGTTCGCCCATCATCATCCAGACGGTACGGCGCACGCCAATCGTCATTCCCATTGTCAGCGCAAGGGTCATGCACATGCCCGGCGTGATCGAGACAAAGAAGGCCGTCGGGATAAAGGCCCCGATCAAAGACAGGCTTACCATCGTGTATATCCGTAAGTTGGTGGCGGCACTTGATACGAAACGTTATCGGAAAATTTTCTGGGGCATTTCGCATCGATACTGCAACAGATAACCAAGAATTTGAACACTTCAAGCGCAATCTTTGGCTTGGGTGGTTTGCCATTCTCGTATTTGATCAATGTAGCTCTATCCTATGCTGCACGCCGCCATATGGGCCCGCGACAATACCGTCGCGCTAATTTCCCCCCTTAAAAGCGCATCAAAGATACAAAAATTACTTGACCTTGGCGGGCCGTCCGATGAAATTGGGTGCGTCGCCAGCACAGCCTGGCACTTCGATACCATTTGATGAAGACCGATGACCGCAGACATTTGCAACATTCCTGCAATTGCCGATCGCACCGAAGCCGATGCTTCGCGTGTCTTTGTGCTGTCTGCTCTAAACCTAATTCTCGGTCTCCTTGGTCTCGCAGCGCTCGGGTCGCTACGACTTACCCGCCCCTGAGCGTACGAAGACGGTTCGGATTACCAAATAGGTCAATCCATTTACCGCAGCTCAGGGGAACAAGTCGCGCCACAAGGCCCGCACTCTTTCCAAATTGACGTTTCAAATTTCGGGCAAAGTCCCGCTTGATCAGGAATTACGGTAATGGCTAGTGCTAACGACAATCGCGTCATCATTTTTGACACCACCCTGCGTGACGGCGAACAGTCCCCGGGTGCATCAATGACGCTCGATGAAAAACTGCGTGTGGCACACGCATTGGCAGAAATGAAAGTCGACATCATCGAGGCAGGCTTTGCCATCGCATCGAATGGCGACTTCCGGTCAGTCAATGAAATCGCCAAACAAATCAAGGGCCCGACCATCTGTTCGCTGGCCCGCGCGGCCAAAGGCGACATCGAACGGGCCGCCGAAGCATTGGAACCGGCAGAAAACAAACGCATCCACACCTTCATTTCCACAAGCCCCCTGCATATGAAATTCAAATTGCAGATGGAACCGGAACGCGTTCTGGAAAAGGTGATTGAAAGTGTCACACTGGCACGCAAATTTACCGACGACGTTGAATGGTCGGCCGAGGACGGATCGCGCACCGAGCATGACTTCCTGTGCCGTTGCGTCGAAGCCGCGATTGATGCCGGTGCCACCACCATCAACATCCCGGACACCGTCGGCTATACCACGCCAACCGAATATGCCGACCTGATGACCATGCTGTTTAACCGTGTGCCGAATATCGACAAGGCCATCCTGTCGGTTCACTGCCATAACGATCTGGGCATGGCGGTCGCGAACTCGCTGGCGGCTGTCCATGCCGGTGCCCGGCAGATCGAATGCACGATCAACGGTCTGGGCGAACGCGCTGGCAACGCGGCACTGGAAGAAATCGTCATGGCGCTGAAAACGCGCAACGATGCCTTCCCGTATGAAACCGGGATCGATTCAACCAAAATCATGAACGCATCACGTCTGGTGTCGGCTGTATCGGGCTTCGTCGTACAACCGAACAAGGCAATTGTCGGCGCAAACGCCTTCGCCCATGAAAGCGGCATTCATCAGGACGGCTTCCTGAAGAATTCCGAAACCTATGAAATCATGAAACCAGAAAGCATCGGCCTGAACAAATCAAGTCTGGTGATGGGCAAGCATTCCGGCCGTCATGCCTTCAAGGAAAAGCTCAAGGAACTGGGCTTTGCCGAACTGGGCGACAATGCCATCGAAGACGCGTTCGCCCGCTTCAAGGAACTGGCCGACAAGAAGAAAGAAGTCTATGACGACGACATCGTCGCACTGGTCGATGATGGCATGCGTGATAACGAACATATCAAGTTCGTGTCGCTGGCTGTCACCTGTGGCTCCAAAGGTCCGCAGACCGCCGAACTGGAACTGAATGTGAATGGGGAAACCCGCACTGCCAAAACCACCGGTGATGGCCCGATTGATGCAACCTTCAACGCCATCAAGGCAATCTATCCGCATGACTGGAAGCTGAAACTCTATCAGGTTCATGCTGTCACCGAAGGCACGGACGCACAGGGTACGGTTACCGTCAAGCTGGATGGTGAAGACCGCACCGTGGTTGGCAATGCATCGGATACCGACACCGTTGTCGCATCCTGCGTGGCCTATGTAACCGCGGTTAACAAGCTGATCGAGAAAAGCCAGAAAACGGCACCGGACGCCATGGCTTCCTGATCAGGCATTCTGCATTTTGAGAATAGAAGGGGTGGTATTTGCCGCCCCTTTTTCCGTTTCAGGGCTGGTTTCCGTCAGGTACCCCCGCTTTTTAGCAGGTATGATTGCTGTGAACCCGCGCATTCTGTGATACATTATGCCTCTTGAACGAAGGGGCCAAAGCCATGACCATGCAGCCTGTTCTTCAGTTTCATCACCGATCTGTTGCCATTACGATATTGGCGTTTTGTGCAGTCGTGATTGTCGCTATGACGCCACACGCAAAAGCCGCTGCGATTAATGATGTGCAGAAAATCGACATACCATCTCAACCTTATCCGATAAGCGGACTGCGGCAGCGTTTGATTGACGCGGGAAAAGCCATTCCCGAAGTCGATAGCAGCCTGCAATTCGATATTCCCGGCCTCTATTACCCGCCTGTGGATGGAAACGCTAAAACCGCAGCGGTAATTGCTGTTCCTGATTGTGACGACCGTTTTCCGGAAGACTGGATTACCGCGCTGCATGATGCAGGCCTTGCGGTTCTTCGCATATCGCCTGGAAAAGCCCACCCGTCACAAAGCTATTGCACCGCTGGTACACTTGATAATCCGAAACACGGCGTGACCTATTGGGCCTTTGATGCACTAAGCGCTCTTGACTATCTGGCTGGACAGGATGGTATCGATCCTGATCGGATTGCGATTTTCGGTTACGGATACGGTGCGGCTGCGGCCCAATTCGCGATCTATCGCCACGGTCACGCCAAACGATTTGATCAGCGGTTCGTCTCGATGGTGGGACTGCGTGCCCAATGCATGTCGGAAATGGATAATTTCGTTCCCGCATTGCTGGTGACGGTAACGGGGGATCGGCTAAACCCGCCGGCATGGTGCCAGTGGCGGATGGATCGGGACCTGCATGCGGATCGCGAACCGGTAATGTTTAAAATGCTTCAAAGCAATGAAACACCGGAAAAACAAGCGACTCGCAAATTTCTGAAAGTGGAAACCGGACCCGAGACAACTGCCCTGATCATGGATTTCCTACTTAAAACTGGAATAATTCTCAAGGAAGATAAACCTTGAATGAAAACGCCAACACCATATGGCGGATCATCTTTTTGCATCTTATTTCAAGTCTTGTGACCCGTCTTAATTATTCCTCAATTCCCTGAGCAGATTATTCGTGCATCGACTGGCGCGTTACGCTATCAAAGCCGGTACATTCGTATTCAAGATTTTACTATTAACCGGGGCATAGGGCAGGAATGTTTTCCAAGCTTCTTGGGGTTTTATCCTCCGACATGGCGGTGGATTTGGGCACCGCCAACACACTGGTTTACGTCAAAGGGCGTGGCATCGTCCTTAACGAACCATCCGTGGTAGCCATCACCGACGAAAAAGGCAAGAAACAGGTACTTGCCGTCGGGGAAGAAGCTAAGCAGATGCTCGGGCGTACGCCCGGTTACATTCAGGCCATTCGCCCGCTGCGCGATGGCGTGATTGCCGAATTCCACATCGCCGAAGAGATGATCAAACACTTTATCCGTAAAGTGCATGGCCGTCGCAACTTCGCAAGCCCGGAAGTCATCATTTGCGTTCCGTCTGGCTCGACCGCCGTTGAACGCCGCGCCATTCAGGAAAGTGCTGAAAGTGCCGGCGCCCGCAAGGTCTGGCTGATTGACGAACCGATGGCAGCCGCCATTGGCGCGGGTCTTCCGGTCACCGAGCCGACCGGCTCCATGGTTGTAGACATCGGCGGTGGCACCACCGAGGTCGCAGTCCTGTCGCTTGGCGGTATCGTTTATGCCCGTTCGGTGCGTGTTGGTGGCGACAAGATGGACGAGGCGATCATCGCCTATATCCGTCGCACCCATAACCTGCTGGTAGGTGAAAGCACCGCAGAACGCATCAAGAAAGAAATCGGTTCGGCCTGCGCACCAGACGATGGTGATGGTGCAACGGTTGAAATCCGTGGCCGTGATCTGATGAATGGCGTTCCGAAGGAACTGATCATTTCCGAACGCCAGATCGCAGAAAGCCTTGCAGAACCTGTTTCGGCAATCATCGAGGCGGTGAAAGTCGCCCTTGAACAGACCCCGCCGGAACTGGCAGCCGACATCGTCGACAAGGGTATCGTTCTGACGGGTGGTGGCGCAATGCTTGGCAATCTGGACTATGTCCTGCGCCATGCAACCGGCCTTCCGGTTTCGATTGCCGATGATCCCCTGTCCTGCGTTGCGCTTGGTACGGGTCGTGCACTCGAAGAAAAGAAGATGCTTCGCAACGTGTTGCACACCGCCTACTAAGGCGAAATGGCAAAAAACATCTCACCGGGTCATGTCCTGACTGGACGCGACTCGGTGATTTCGTTAAGGTTGAATATCCCACGGGGATTTCGGGACAACTTTTCTGATCTAATGCGGGGAATATAGTGGCTCAGCATGGCGGTCCGCAGCAGCGTATCTTTTCGCCGTTACGTACGGCGCTTCACCGCTTCGCCTTCATCCTTCTGATTGTTTCGGCGTTTGGCCTTATGCTTCTGGGCAAGGCTGATACCGTTCTGATCGAAAGGATACGAGCCGCTTCGGCCGATCTTGTATCCCCGATCATGAATGTTGTTTCCCGTCCCGCCGCCAGCATCAACGAGCTGACGGAACAAGCGACCAATATCTTCAATCTCTATGAACAGAACGAACGCCTGCGTCGCGAAAACCGCGAATTGCTGGCGTGGCAGCAGGTTGCCCGTAATCTGGCGCATGAAAATGCCCGCCTGCGCGACCTTGCCGATTATACAAGCCCGCCGCCATTGCGCCTTGTCACCACCCGCGTGATTGCCGATATGGGCGGTGCCTATGCGCACAGCCTGATGGTATCGGCCGGTTCGCGCGATGGCGTGATCAAAGGACAGGCAGTTATGTCCGACGAAGGGCTTGTCGGACGTGTTGCCGAAGCAGGCTATCAGGCTTCGCGCGTTCTGTTGATTACAGACATCAATTCACGCGTCCCGGTGATTGTTGAAAATTCGCGTGACCGTGCGTTTCTGTCGGGCGACAACACAGACCGCCCGCTTTTGACCTTCCTGACTGCGGATGCGGCGGTTGCGCCGGGTGATCGCATTCTGACATCCGGTCATGGTGGTGCCTTCCCGCCTGGCATTCCGGTTGGTGTCGTTTCATCCGTTTCGGAAAATGCCGTGCGTGTCGCGCCACTGTTCCGCCGCCACCAACTTGAATATCTGCGCGTCGCGGATTATGGCCTGCAAGGCATCCTGAGCGATCAGGCCATGCGCCGTGATCAGCAGAATGATGGCGTTATCCCCAACGGTGTTGGCATCGTACCCAATGACGGGAACGATGCGGCAGCAAATATGCCAACGCTTGGCCCCGCACAGCCAACGGATCGACTTCCGTGAAGCCCGGTGTCTGGCACAGGCTGGATATCATTGCGCGAGGCTTGTTTCCGGCATTCAGCGTTTTCATTCTGTTGCTGTTTAATCTGCTGCCGATCAGCGTGCCATTGCTCAGCACCGCATCACCTGCATTGCCTTTGATGGCAGTATTTTACTGGTCGGTGAACCGCCCGGATTTGCTAACCGCGCTGACGGCATTCTTTCTTGGACTGTTGCAGGATTTGCTGACAGGCCTGCCCCTTGGCGTCAGCTCGCTGGTCTTGCTGCTCGTGCAGACCGGATCTGCAAGCCAAGGCCGTTTTTTCCATAACAAGCCGTTCAGCGTAATGTGGTGGGGCTTTGCATTGGTCGCGATCCCGGCCCTGCTGGTTCAGTGGCTTTTGAGTTCGGCATTAATCGGGGCCTTCTTGCCGATCAAGTCGACATTGATTAGCTATGTACTGACTGCGGCACTTTTCCCGCTTGTTGCATGGGTTCTGGCACGGGCGCAAAATACGCTTCTGCGCCATATCTAGAACAGCACCAGCTGGATCAATATTGATGTTTTGGCAATAGCTACCGGCTATGTTTGAAAGACAGTTTTCAACATGCACCGCACAGGATAAAACGGGCACGCAAGTTTCCGGAATTCCGTCGGGGCACTCCGACCAGCAGGTTTGACGACGCCGATGTGGCACCGTGACTCAGACAGATATCGCATGTTTACCCGCCGCGCCCTGATGCTCGGCGCGGGGCAGGGTATATTGCTGACCGGTCTTGCCGCACGCATGTACTATCTGCAGGTAATGGAAAGCGACCGTTACAGGGTCCTTGCCGATGAAAACCGGATATCCCATCGCCTTTTGCCGCCACCGCGCGGCCTGATTACCGACCGTTTTGGTGCTCCGGTCGCGGTAAACCGGCAGAACTATCACATCATGATCGTTCGCGAACAGGCGCAGGATGTTCGGAGGACCCTGGAAATTCTGGGTCAGATCATCGAACTTGGCCCCGACACCATCGAACGGGTTGAACGTGACGTCGCGCGCAGACGGTCCTTTGTCCCGGTTACGGTGCGCGACAATTTAACTTGGGAAGAAGTTGCACGCGTCGGCGTTAACGCCCCGGACCTGCCCGGTCTGATCATTGATGCCGGTCGTTCGCGCGATTATCCCGAAGGTCCGCATCTGGCGCATACTTTGGGCTATGTGGCGGCCGTGTCGGAAAAAGAACTGACCGGCGATCCATTGCTTGAACTGCCCGGGTTCCGGATTGGCAAAAGCGGGATCGAGAAAGTTTACGATCTGGCACTTCGCGGCAGTGCTGGCACCAGCCAGGTCGAAGTCAATGCACTTGGCCGTGTCATCCGCGAACTTGACCGCGAAGAAGGCGACAGTGGCAACACGGTTGTCATGACCCTTGATCTTGAATTGCAGCGTTACGCCAACCAGCGCCTGTCAAACAAGGAAAGCGCATCTGCCGTTGTGCTTGATATTCATAACGGCGAAGTGCTTGCGATGGCATCGCATCCGACATACGACCCGAACGCCTTTACCAACGGCATTTCGCACAAGCTATGGAACAGTCTGGTCAATAACGAATACGCACCACTGTCTAACAAGGCCGTCACCGGTACCTATGCACCGGGTTCGACATTCAAGATGTGTGTCGCCCTTGCCGGACTTGAAGCCGGTGTGGTTACAGCCAATCAGCGTTTCTTCTGCCCGGGTCACCTTGATCTTGGCAATGCACGGTTCCATTGCTGGAAACGTGGCGGGCATGGCTGGGTCGATATGCATGACTCGATGAAACATTCCTGCGATGTTTATTACTATGAAATATCGCAAAAGATCGGCATCGACCGCATCGCCGCCATGGCCAATAAACTGGGCCTTGGCGAATTGACCGGTATTGACCTGCCCAATGAACGTTCCGGCCTGATCCCGACCAAAGACTGGAAGGAAATCCAGCTCGGCAAACGCTGGCAGGGTGGTGAAACCCTGATTTCGTCAATCGGCCAGGGATACGTTCTGGCAACACCGTTGCAACTGGCGACCATGGTTGCACGCATTGCATCGGGCAAGGCTGTTAAGCCGCATCTGACACGCGATCATGTAACCGCAGAAGGCATCACCAGCCGGGCGAATGAGGAATTCCCCGGACTTCAGGTCAACCGTGCCCATCTGGCACGTATTCGCGATGGCATGAATGGTGTCACCAACGAATTGCGTGGCACGGCACACCGGTCGCGGATTGATATCAAGGGCATGGAGATGGCCGGAAAAACCGGCACCAGTCAGGTCCGCCGCATTACCATGCGCGAACGCCAGACCACCGGCGTTCTTGATAACGCCGATCTGCCGTGGAAATACCGTGACCATGCGCTGTTTGTTGCCTTTGCGCCGGTCGACAATCCGCGCTATGCCTGTGCGGTTGTTGTTGATCACGGCGGATCAGGTTCGGGCATCGCCGCACCGATTGCGCGTGACATTCTGATAAAGGCGCAGGAACTGAAATCCGCACGCCCGGGCATATCTGCGGCCAACATTCAATCCACCGCGCAATTGTCGCGCCCGTCACAGACAGACCGCGAAGAAGAAGGCTAGAACGATGGCAAGCCGCAGATATCGTATCGGCGAAGATCCGGATTACGTGCCAATCGGTCGCCGTCTTTTAATGCTTAACTGGACGCTGGTATTGCTGATTTCCGCACTGTCGGGGATCGGTTTTGCCATGCTGTATTCGGCGGCCAACGGTTCGGTTGAACCATGGGCAGAACGTCAGATGATGCGTTTTGCTGTTGGCGCCATCCTGATGATTGGTATCGCGGTTACCGATGTCCGTGTCTGGCTGAAACTTGCCTATTTTTCCTATTTCGTCGCGCTGATCCTTCTGATTGGGGTTGAAATCAAGGGGGATATTGGCATGGGGGCGCAACGCTGGATCAATCTTGGTTTCTTCCAGTTGCAACCATCCGAACTGATGAAAATCTCGCTTGTGCTGGCACTTGCGCGTTATTTTCACGGCCTGACTGTCGAAGAAGTGGGGCGCATTCCGCTTTTGATACCGCCACTTTTAATGGTTCTGGCTCCTGCGGCACTGGTGCTGCGCCAGCCTGATCTGGGTACTGCCCTATTGCTGATTGCCGGTGGCGGCGTCATCTTCTGGCTTGCCGGGGTTCGGATGTGGAAATTCGCCCTGATACTTGGCGCGGTTCTGGCAATCATTCCCATCGGCTGGCAGTTTCTGCGCGATTATCAGAAGAACCGCGTTCTGACGTTCCTGAACCCTGAAAATGACCCGCTTGGTGCGGGCTATCACATTACCCAGTCAAAGATTGCCCTTGGGTCGGGCGGCCTGTTTGGCAAGGGTTATATGCTGGGATCGCAAAGCCATCTGAACTTCCTGCCGGAAAAACAGACCGACTTTATCTTTACCATGCTGGGTGAAGAGTTCGGGCTGGTTGGCGGATTGGCGTTGCTGCTGCTTTATACCATGGTAATCATGTATGGTTATGTGATTGCGCTTCGGTGCCGCAACCAGTTCGGTCGCCTTGTCGCAATCGGGATCACCTCGACCTTTTTCCTGTATGTCTTCATCAACATCGCCATGGTAATGGGACTTATCCCTGTGGTCGGTGTTCCGTTGCCGCTGGTATCGTATGGCGGCACGGTGATGATGACCATTCTTGTCAGCTTTGGCCTTCTGATGAGTGTATCAATCCACCGCGATATACGGATTTCAAGACAGGGAAATGACGACGGCCGTCAATAGCCCCCAACTCAGGTGCTGATCTGATCGGCCAGATTGGCAAGATCGACAGGCACACAGCGATTTCGCCCTGTTTCCTTGGCTTGATAAAGTGCGGCATCGACCAGCGAATAAAGAATGTCGGCAACATCTGTGTTTTCGCGGGATTTCAGCAATGCAACGTTTTTGGCAACTTGCGCATCCAATTTGCCAGCCGTCCCCTGTGCAGGCAGGGATATCACCCCGAAACTTGACGTGTAGTTCAAATGCTTGCCGCCGAAGCCAACAGCATCCTGTTCAAACGCGCTCCGAAGACGCTCTGCAAGGATCATGGCACCTTCCGCCCCCTCCCCCGGAAGAAGAACCGCAAACTCTTCCCCGCCCAGTCGGGCTGGCAAATCGATATCACGCAGGCTGTATTTCAAAAGCTTTGCCAGTGATACCAGAACCGCATCTCCGGCCTGATGACCATAGGTGTCATTCAAAAGCTTGAACCTATCAATATCGAGCAAAATGATACTCATCGGCGTATCACGACGCTTCCAGATCGAAAGGTTTTCTTCAAGACGCATCATAAAAATGCGACGGTTGGCAAGACCGGTCAACGGGTCTGTCGAAGCCAGCACTTCAAGCTTGCCCATGGCTTCATTCAATGCGCGCGTCCGACTTTCAACCCGCGTTTCCAGATTGACATTTGCGTCCTGCAAATCATCACGCGCGCGCTGCAACTGCCCGATTTGCCCCCGTATCATGCCAAAAAGCCCTACCGTAACCGAACTCAGCAATTGCACTTCATCGTCATGACGGTACGTTGGCGGCATATCCAGCGACCGTTTAACATCCGACGGATCGGAATTGACGATGTAATGCGCCAGCTTCACCAAGGGGCGCGAAAACACAAAATAACTAAGCGAGGCAAATACCACCGCCATGGTGACCGCAAAAACCATGTTGGCCAAAAACGACCAGGCAGACCGCGACATGAACGCAGTTACATAAACCTGGGGATTCAGGCCAACGACCAGTGTTCCCAAGGCATCGGCAGACGGGTTGTTTTCATTTTGAAGCGGGATTTCAAGCTGCTGCAAACCGCCAAACAACTTTTCCGCCCATCGCGAGGTTGGAATTTCCCCTACCGGACGTTTTCTTTGATAAAGAACGGAGCCATCGCCAAGCTGTATTTTGACACTGGAAATGGATCTTTGCAGCATCATGCCGCGCGCCATGACCTCGGCCAATGCTGCATCCTTTTTTGTCACCGCTTCGGCCGCCACAGGCAGGCTGCTATCAACAACACGCTCGTTGGCCTGCTGATAGACCCCCTCAAGCCATTGATAGTCGCTGAAAATCTGAAAAGCCGTGATAACAAAACCAAGTAACATTGCGGCAAACAGGGAATATTTAAGCTGCCTTGTCGCAACAGAACTGCCAAGCTTCAGTCCAGACAGGTCCTGAACGGTATCCTTTCCTGTCTTAGACACACGGCACCCTTTCCATTAAAGCCAGTCCAATCAGCGCGACGGTATTGGCCAATCACGTTCCTGCGCCGAATTCAGTTCCTCGATCCTGAACCGATAGTCCCTTTGTTCCGGATTGCTGACAAGGCTGAACTGTGAAAAATCAATCTTATTCCAGTCACGGTCGCCAAGAACCTGCTTGTAGGTCTCGAAATTATCCCGTGTTATTGCCTGCATTCCGAAAGATACTTCGGGATTTGTTGTCAGTTTTTCAATGCCTTCAAGGTAATCTTTTAGCAATACCATAATCCACGCACCCGCCAGAAAATGTCCGCCATGCGTCATCGTCATTTTGCCACTGGCAACATTTTCCAATCCTTCGGTGGACCAGTTCAAGCCGCCAACAAAGACATCCTTCCCGGGAACTTTTCCGAATTCTTCGATCGCCTTGATTGCACCAAGGGCGATACTGTCATTGGCAGCCCACACCGCATCCAGACAGCCACCTGTGGCAAGCCATTCCGCAGTCCTGCGATAGGCCTCCTCAAATGACCAATTGACCACAAGGCGACGCTGTTCACGAAGCAAGGGATACTGTTCCAATGCCATATCAAGCCCCCGGAGCCGCTGCAGCGACGCCGGTGTCATGCTGTCCCCGGCCAAAGACAAAAGGCAAAGGTCTTTGCGCAAACCGCCATTATGTGCGTCCTTTGCGGCAATAGCCAACGACTGGGCAATTTCAAATCCGGCACGCTCGTTATCAGGAACCAGCGTCGCAATCCAGAAGCCGAGTTCCCTGCCCGGTCGGCCAAATCGCTGCTTTTGTTCATCGGTCAGATCATTGAGCAGCATCAGAACCGGGATGCTGCGTTCCTGCGCCTCAAGAACGATCCGGGTACCTTGCTGATGTTCATTAACCGCGATGATGTAATCGGGCGGGGGATTCATGGCAAAAACACGATTGGCGCTTTCGGCCATCTGTTTCCAGTCACGGTCACTGTCAAACACAACAAGATCAAAACCGAACTGATCGGCTGCGGCCTGCATGGTGTCGCGCACGTCTTTCCAGAAACCGCGATCACCATAACCCGGATTGATAAAAGCGATGCGCGGTTCGGAAACATTGTTCAGGTCACGCGCATCAACATGCATCGCGCCCCCCAAAATCGCGCACAGCGCAGCGATCCAGCTTACAAGTTTCAAAGACTATTCCCTCGACACCGGTCACAGGCCTTTCCCACCGTGCAAAGGACGATGATCGCCTGTTTATTTTCAGTGTCGCCGCATTAACCAATTATATCCGAAAGGTCAAATCAAGTTGGCCTACGGAAGGATCAGATCGTCTGGGTGGCACCATCCAAACGCAACATGACTTCCTGCTGAACCGCGCGGAAAAGCGCCGCATAATCCAGATTGACATAGTCAATCTGCCATTCGACAAGTTTGGCGAAAAGTTCCGCATTGGGCGTATCGATGAAAATCATCGTCTCAAGACCACGCGCCTTTGCTTCATGTATTGCATCGCGCGTCACATTTTCCTCAAGAAATTCGAAAATATGTGCCTGTTCATGATGGATCGCCTGTTCTAGCGAACCGGTAATATGAAGCTGCACATTGCGCCGGATATCCGGTGCAACCCGGCGCAGGTCGTCACGAATGTCGGCAGAAAAAGAACTGACAAAAACGTCGTTTCCGAAGGCAAAACCATCAAGCATGTCGACAACCCTGCCCGCATCTGCCTGCTTGATCTCGCAATATATTTTCACCCGCCCCTTTAGACGGCGCAGAAAGTCTTCAAGCCGCGGCACCGGCTCGCCTGCGAATGCCGGATTGAACCAAGACCCGGCATCCAGCCGGTCAATTTCCGCGCTGGTCATTTCCGCAATGGCACCGGTGCCATCGGTTGTCCGATCCACGGTTGCGTCATGCATGACATACAGAACTTCGTCGGCGGACTGACGCACATCGAATTCGATATAGTCCGCCCCCGCCACAATCGCACTTTCGGCGCTGGCAAAGGTATTTTCCGGCGCATTAAGGCTGTCGCCACGGTGATAAACAAGTTGTACTGGCTTCACGGGACCCTCCATATGGCTCGACTGGCCATAGGGAAGGTAGGTCGACAGTCCCGCGCGCAGCAAGCATGTCAGGTCAATTTAACCTTACTGTTACCTTGCCTGTTACCTCCCAAAACCGCATCCGCAAGATATCAGGCACAAAAATTATGCGGCGTCCCGCAAACAGCATGACACCCAAAAGTCACCGAAAGGAAGCCCAGTCTAACCAATATCGCGCAACGCACGGGCCAGTTCGTCGGTCGACATACTCGCGCGATTCTCGATCCCGTGCTGCTTGGCAAGGTGATAAAGATCGTCGCGCCGCCATTTTTCATAGGCCGGTTCGAACTGTCTTTCTCGCGATGACGTTGCCGGCGCATTTCCAGAAAATTTCTTATAGCTAGCCACTTTTGCCTCCTGAGGGGGATGGTCTTAAGCGGAACTGGCATCGGGCAATTTCGATGCCCTTTGTGACACTGCCATTACATTTCATTTGGGATGGAATGAAAAAATGTCTACGGTTTCGAACAAAATTTACTGATTTCTTTCGGTAAGATCATGATCTGAAACGACAATCCCGGAAAGATCGCCACCCAACAATTGCAATTTATCAACAAAACATCATTGGATCGTATTTTTTACTATTTCGTGTTCACGGAGTTTGTTAGCGTCATTGGCAAATCAACAATCACAATCAGGGAAGCCCCCATGGCATTGCATTTTGAACGCGCCGAACTGTCGGCCCGCCGCGCAAAAACGGTTGCACGTCTTGAAGCCGCCGGTCTTGATGGCCTGCTGATGTTCCGCCAGGAAAGCATGTTCTATCTGACGGGGTATGACACGTTCGGTTATGTCTTTTTCCAGTGCCTGTATCTGGGGGCTGACGGCCGCATTGCCCTTATTACCCGCGCACCGGACTTGCGTCAGGCACAACATACATCCGACATCGAAGATATCCGTATCTGGGTCGATGGCCCGGATGTGAACCCTGCATTGCAACTGCGCGACATGCTGGCGGAGTTTGGCTGTGGCGGCAAAAAACTTGGCGTTGAATACGATGCCTATGGGTTGACCGCCGCCAATGGTAAAAAGCTTGATGCAGCACTTGACGGCTTCTGCACGCTTACCGATGCATCCCGTCTGGTATCGGAACTGCGCGTTGTCAAAAGCCCGGCGGAACTCGATTATATCCGCACCGCCGCCAGTCTTGCCGATGACGCATGGGATGCCGCCCTTGAAACCGTCCATGCAGGTGCGTTTGAAGGCGACATACTGGCCGCCATGCAGGGCGCTATTTTCAAAGGGGGCGGGGATTATCCCGGCAATGAATTCATTATCGGTGCCGGACGCGATGCACTGCTTTGCCGTTACTTCACCGGGCGCAAACATCTGGCTGACATGGATCAGATCACGCTGGAATGGGCGGGAGCCTATCGGCATTATCATGCTGCGATGATGCGCACCATCCCAATCGGCAAGGCAACATCGCGCCACGTTGAAATGCACAAGGTCGCAACGGATGCCATGGTCGCCTGCCGCGATGCGCTTAAACCCGGCGAACCAATCGGCAAGGTATTCGATGCCTATGCCAGGGTTTGCGATGCAGGCGGCATGAAAGCCCACCGTCTAAACGCGTGCGGTTATTCAATGGGGACGACCTTTGCCCCGAACTGGATGGACTGGCCGATGTTTTATCATGGCAATCCGGTGATCGCCGAACCGGGCATGGTTTACTTCCTGCATATGATCCTGATGGACAGCGAAAGCGGCATCGCCATGTGCCCCGGCCATTCGGTGATTGTTACCGAAACCGGCAACGAAGCCATATCACGTCATCAACTCGACCTGGTCACGCGCTGATATACAAAGCAGTTTTCCACAAAAAGGCCTGCTCGAATATGAAGCGGGCCTTTTCGTGTATTGCAGCTATCAGTCCTGCAATGCCTTGCGCATGGCATCTGCCGTGTCTTCGGCAAGACGATCCAGTTTGGCAATCCGGTCATGGATCGCCCCATCAAAGTCGCCTTCATAAAGTTCCAACTGGCGGGCATCGACCGCCAGCTTTTCTGCAGCAAGGTTTGCAGCCATTCCCTTGATCGTATGTGCCGCACGGCGAAGGCTTTCGCGGTCACCATCGGCAATTGCTGCGATGATCTTTTCGCGTTCTTCCTGATAGGACGCCGGCAGCAGGTCAATCAGGCTGGCCATCTGATCGGCACCCAAGGCACGACTCATTTCCTCGAAACGTATTTTGTCGATCAGATTCATTTTTGTCTCTTTGGCAGATATGTTTGCTTTAGCCGGCTCGGGCACGGGTTTTGTGTCTCCCGTTGCGTTATCACTGTTAACCGTTCGCGCCGGACTATCTACGGGCAAGGCGTCGGGCAGGTTCACTTCCATATCGGCATCTTTAACCTGCAAACCGGATGTTACAGAATACCCGCCGCCACGGTTTCTCAGGAAGCGTAACAGAACACCGTAAAGCCTGCGTTCTTCGACAGGCTTAGTCATAACCTCGTCCATGCCCGCCGCCAGAAAATCACGATGGCGATCACTGAATGCTTCGGCCGTTACACAAATGATCGGAACACGTCCACCTCTGGTGACACGTTCCAGTTCACGGATATGGCGGGTCGCCCCCTCGCCATCCAGAACCGGCATATGGGCATCCATCAGGATCGCATCATAGTCATTCTGCTGGAAGGCATGCACGGCCTGGCGACCATTGGGGACGATATCGACAACCAATCCATAACGCAGCAACAGCCCGCGGATCACGTTGGCATTAATCTCGTTATCCTCGGCAACAAGAATGCGACTACCCGAAAGAACACTGTCGCCTCTGCTCTCGGCAATCTGGCCGCCCCCATGCTCATGCCGTTCCGATCGGCGGGCTTCAAACGGCAGCCACACATCAAATCGCGTTCCCTTGCCCTCGGTACTATCGACCTTCATGAAGCCGCCCATCAATTCCGTCAGACTGCGTGCAATCGAAAGACCAAGCCCCGTTCCACCATATTGCCGCATGGTGGAATTGTCGGCCTGGCTAAAGGGGGAAAATATCTGTTCCTGACGATCCCGCGGAATTCCGATGCCGGTATCGATAACGGCAAAATGGTAAACTTCCTCATCCGCAATCAGGTCGCGCACCCGTTCCGGTATATTTTCCTCCCGGGTGACTTCCAACCTTACCGATCCCTTCCGGGTGAATTTCACTGCATTTGATAACAGGTTCCACAGTATCTGGCGAAACCGGACTTCATCACCGGTAAACACCCTTGTTGCCAACGGCGCATCATCACAATGCAGGGAAAGGTTCTTTTCGCGTGCCATGTCGGCAATCGCACGAAACAGATCATAGGTAATGTCGGATGGGTGAAAGGGGCGTTTTTCCAACTCGACCCGACCGGCCTCGATCTTGCTCATATCAAGGATATCGTTCAAAAGCGCCATCAGCGCCCGCCCGGATGACAAGATCGCACTGACCCGTTCCTTTTGCGCATCGTCAAGCTGACTTTGCCGCAACAATTGCGCCATGCCCAGAATGCCATTTAACGGCGTTCTGATTTCGTGGCTCATGGTCGCCAGAAATTCGCTTTTGGCCGAACTTGCCTGAAATGACTGTCGATAATGGCTGCGCAATTCCAGCAACATGAAAGCCAGGGCAAAACTGTAACTGATCAGGCGCGATGGAATGATGAAGCGCGCGACAATATCGGCGTGTTCCGGACCGAATACGAAAAATGCCAGATGATTGAAG
Organism: Thalassospira sp. MBR-102; assembly: GCF_040549275.1. Lineage (NCBI taxonomy): Bacteria > Pseudomonadati > Pseudomonadota > Alphaproteobacteria > Rhodospirillales > Thalassospiraceae > Thalassospira > Thalassospira sp. MBR-102. The sequence goes on along the minus strand of NZ_JBEPTC010000001.1, from coordinate 295,369 downwards.
CAGCCAATCAGCAGCGTGAAACAGATCAGGCTTTCGGAAAGGGAAAACCGGTAATGGCACCGTACCAGATACCCCGCCGCCCCGGCAAAAATCATGATTGTCGTCGGAAACAGGATAAGCGTGCTGATATTTTGCAATGCCCCGCTGACGTCGCTTGAAACACCGGGCATGAACCAGACCAGAAATGCCTGAACCGCGACACCGGCGATGATCAGCCCGGGCACCATTGCCCACACCTGATCAGTACCCTGACGGCTTTCATGACGGTTTGCGACATGCCAGCTCATGACAACCAGCCAGAAAGAGCCCAGTCGTAACACAAGAACCAGAAGGCCGGTAAAGGAACCAAGTGCCTGTTCTTGCCCCAACACGCTGCGGGCCGCAAGAAGGTTGGGAATACCCAAAAGGTCGCTGATCAGCAGCACCCCCATCGCGGTCGCCAAATAGAAAATCTGCTTGCGCTTGGTGATGTCGAACAGGATCCAGCCAATGCACATCGACAGCAGCGCGATGAATTCCACGACCACCAGAACCGAGACGGTAATGCCCGACACCAGATCGTCATCAAGCGACGAGAAAAGCAGAAACACAGGAGCGATGGCACAGAAGGCAAGAAATGCGACACCGGGAAGGCTCAGCATTTTTGGCATATTGGCATCGACCCCGGTTCTGGTCTTTTTGACCGTTGTTAGCGTGCCATTCCGGCATCTGGAACGCGATGCAGGGCTTTTGTCATGCCCAACCTGACAGTTCGGCATGAATGCTGTTTGCCCATCGCAGGGTATCGTCGTCCATCGATTGCATATGCCGGTATTTCGCAAATTGCTGCACGATCAGTTCAAGCCGTTCACGAAACGCCGGTGGCTGGTCCAGGTCAAGCAGACGATCCGCCAGGGGATCAAATGCTGCATTCTGAAATTCAAGCGACAGACTGATCCTTGGTTCGGTGGCAAAGGTACTGGCGCGCCCACCCCAATGATACAAGTCCTGCCGCCAGCCCATCACGGTCCCCGGTCTCGCGGGTAGTGCCCGAACATCTTGCAAAACAACATCTTCCGGTTTAGCAACAGGGCAAGGATAACACTTTTCAAATGAACGCGGCAATACGTACATACAGCCGTTGTCGGGGCTTGCAATGCCCAGTGGCACCCAAAGTGACAGGCTGATCAGCATGTCATCGCCAATAACACTTTCACCCTGATAATCGCGATGCGGCGGCCACCCGCGCCCGCCCTGCCCCGGATCGACGTGCCATGCCCAGAAATGAGGAAGCAGCTTTACCCGATCCCCCAGAAAATGGGTCAGCAACGGGCGAAGCCGCATGAAAATCTGCCATGCCTCGTCATACAGATAGATCATCGCTGGCGGCAAACCGTTGACCACCAATGTTTCAATCCCGGTGCGCAATTGCGCCAGACTTTCAACAGGCAACAGATCATCAATCAGGAAATATCCATCCTGCCAGAACCGGTCGGAATGCGCCGAACCGTCAAATCCGCCCTTGTCATAACCGACCGACGGCACATCACAGATCCCCGCACCGGCGGCGGAAATTGTCAGTTGCGGGTTGATCGAAAGCCAACTTTCACGTTGGCAGGCCTGAAACGCAGTCATCATGTCGGAAAATCCAATGCAGGGTCTGGCGGACGATACGAAGTCACCTGCTGCCGCGCAAGTCCGACTTGCGCCCGATCCTGTCACGCGTTACGCAGATAGCATTAAGTTTTTCCGCTCTGTATCCCCATTTCGGGCCAAAGGCACATTCATGATCCTGCAATCCCCATCCCATGGTGGCGCTATCGATGCGGCGGCCGAAAAATACGGCATTGCCGCACCGGACTGGCTTGATCTGTCGACGGGGATCAATGCAAAAGCCTGGCCAATTGCCGCGATTGATGCCATCCATTGGCAACGATTGCCGCTGGCAAGTGAACTGGACGCCCTGAAACAGGCCGCAGCGGACTATTACGGCATTTCACATCCCAACCAGATTGCCTGTGCGCCGGGAACGCAGGCATTGATCCAGACCATTCCCTTCTGGTTTGCCGATCAGGACAGAACCGCAACCGTTCACATTATCGGTCCGACATATGCCGAACATGCACTGGGCTGGAAACGTGCGGGGTTCAGAACGGAAACCGTCACAACAACACCGGAAAACCGGGTATCGAACATGGCCGATATCCTGCAATCCCCTGGCGGCCGCGATGACATTGTCATTCTGGTTAATCCAAACAATCCCGATGGCGGCCTGATAGACCAGACCACACTGACAGAACTTGCCCAACTAGCAACAGAACATGGCAAATGGCTTCTGATTGACGAGGCCTTTATGGATTGCAGCCCGGAATACAGCATTTGCAGACAAAGCCATAAATTCGAACGCATGATTGTCCTGCGTTCATTTGGCAAGTTTTTCGGCCTTGCAGGATTACGTCTTGGATGTGCCGTCATGCCCCCTGAACTGGCGGCTGCTCTAACCGACCGGATCGGTCCATGGGCTATCGCGGGTCCGGCACTGACCATCGCGCGGGCGGCATTTGAAGATCTGGTATGGCAAACCGATATGCGCCATCAGTTGTCAATCGATGCAAACCGCCTTGATAATCTGATTGCCAGCCTGACCGATCTGGAACGGGTCGGCGGCACCATACTGTTTCGGCTATATCACGGCAAGAATGCCGCAAAGCTTGCGCACCATCTGGGCACGCAGGGCATTCTGGTCCGGTTGTTTGATGATCATGCTGACCGTATCCGGTTTGGTCTGCCGGGCACGGAAAAGGACTGGATCAGGCTGGAAAAGGCGCTGGCAGCAGGCCCTTAAAGGCAATCACTTAAAAGCTGCCTTGCCTATTTCGCCCCGTTTTCTTCCCACGCCTGTTTCTTGCGATAAATCGTCGATGGACTGACGCCCAGGGCATCCGCTGCACGCGGGATCGATCCACCGCATCGCGCAATTGCTTCTTCAATCGCCTGCTTTTCCACCAGCCAAAGCGGCTTGATCCCGGCATAGCTGCTGTCTATCGGCAAACCGGTTGACATCGGTGCCATGCCAAACCGGCCATTCGCGCCAATCATGGCAGGGGCCATATCCATATGCTTTGGTTCCACCCCGTCGCGCAGGTTGCGCGCCCCGGCCAAAAAGGCCAACGCATCCGGGTCCCCTTCCCAAAATCGACCGGCATCCTCCAACCCGTTTGAGACGACCGGATGGGGCGGAGGTGCTTCGATGGATTCCGACCCAAAACGTTCGTCGTCCGTGCCGCTGTTAACCGGTCGGGGCACCATCGACATGGTGACTTCGGTGCCATTATTCAGAACGACAATGTTGCGGATGATGTTCTGAAGCTGACGAATGTTGCCCGGCCAGGCATAGCGCGCAAACAGGGCGGCGACATCGGGGCTGAAGCGTTGAAAATCGCGCCCTTCTTCTCGGGTAAAGCGTTGCAGATAGAAATTGGCGATCTGCAGGATATCGTCATCGCGATCACGTAAGGGCGGCATGTGAAGCGGAATCACATGAAGACGGTAATACAGATCTTCTCGGAAACGCCCGGCACGCACTTCTTCAAGCGGATCACGGTTTGTTGCACAAACAAACCTTACATCCACGCTTTCAATCGAACTGCCACCGACTTTCTGGAATGTACCAGTCTGAATGAACCTCAAAAGCTTGGTCTGCAGATCCAGATCCATCTCGCATATTTCATCCAGAAAAAGGGTCCCGCCATCGGCCCGGTGTGCGGCCCCTTCGCGGTCGATTACGGCACCGGTGAACGCGCCTTTGACGTGACCGAAAATCTCGCTTTCCATCAGGTCTTTGGGGATCGCACCACAGTTTAGCGGAATAAACGGCTCGTTAACCCGCTCGGACCGACGGTGAATGGCTTCTGCCGCAAGTTCCTTACCGGTCCCTGACTCACCAGTGATGAAAACTGTTGCCCGACTGGGGGCCGCATTTTCAATGATACGATAGATATCATGCATCGTGTCCGACGCGCCGATGATGTCAAAATACATCTCGTCGACGGTATCGACGCCATCAGATTTTTGGACCGCATGACTGATAGCAGACCGGCCTTCCAAGGCATCACTGACCGTGATCCGAAGCTTGTCGGCGGTAAAAGGCTTCAGAAGAAAATCCCACGCCCCGTCACGCATCGCCTCGACCGCGACATTGACCGAACCGTGGGCGGTAATCACAACCACCTTGCATTCCGGTGCGGCCTGATGGGCGGCGCGCAGAACATCACGCCCATCCATGTCCGGCAGGATAAGATCAAGAACCAGAACGTCAGGCGGATCATTTCGCAGTCTTTGAATAGCATCACGACCAGTGACGACATGCTCGACCTTGTGGCCATCAGCGCGCAAGTAGTCCTGATACACCCGCGCAAGCGACAGCGTGTCTTCGACAACGATAATGCGTGCCTGTTCTGGCATTTTGCCGTTCACGTCCCGATCTATTCATCTATCGGAACCATACCGATAGTGACATTACATGCACAACTGCTAACCTCTAGTCAGCTGATTCGTTATCTCATAGAAATCAGCTTTTGGTTAAAAAAGGCATAGTTTCAGTAACATTGCTCGCATCCGGGAGTATCACGGCTTGAATTACACCACCGAAAAATCCGGCGACACGATCAAGGTCGAACTGAATGGCCGATTTACATTTGGGGACCATTCCAGTTTTCGCAAACTGATCGAAGAAATCCGCAGTCAGGAAGCCGAAACACAAATCCTTGACCTTTCCGGGGTCGAGTTCATCGACTCAGCCGGGCTCGGCATGCTGCTGCTCGCCCGTGACGAAGGTGAGAAGTCGCGTGCAACGGTCATTCTCAAAGGCGCGCAGGGACAGGTAAAACGCATGCTCGAAGTTGCCCGCTTCGATACCCTGTTCAAGCTGGAAGACTGACACATGCCGACAACCGGCGAGGCCAACCCGCGCCCCCTTGTTGCGGTTGCCGAACCGCTTGACCAAGCCCGCGCGGCAAAGGTTCTGGGGGGGCAGCATATTTTCGGTGATGGCGCAGGCGCGAATGCGGAACTTTTCTTTGGCCGAAGCCCCGAAGATTTTGAACACCGCAACCGATATCAATTATGCCTGATACCGTCCGAAACCGGTCGGGAATGGCTTGGCGCGCTGGTGCGCCTCAACTGCAATTATTTTGTCGAATGCTATGACGGGCTTGATCTGGGTGATCTTGGACCGTTGCGAACCGCCAAACGGGGCGCGAATTGGGACCTTCTGGTCTGCATGTCGACGCAAAGTGCCTATCAACTGCCAATGGCACGAAAATTCGTCACCGCCCTTCGCCACCGCGACATCATTCACGATACCATCGCGCCGACGGTCGAAATGGCCGTTCAGGAAGCGTTTGCAAATTCGATGCTTCACGGCAACCTGGAAATGAATACGACAGGCCATCTGTCGATGGACCGCTTCAACGAATTGGGCGAGGAAACGGCGCGCCGCCTGGCATCCCCGATCCATGGTGGCCGCGCGATCATGCTGACGGCGAAAAAACGGCGCAACGGCAATGTCGAAATTTCGATCCATGATCAGGGCAGAGGCTTTGTCCCGCCCGATGAGACACCGCTTCCAAAATTACCCGGCGCTGAATCCACCTTTGGCCGTGGCCTGCCATTGATCCGAAGCCTTTGCCACGATGTCACCTTTGATCGTGGCGGGCGGACAATCCGGCTGACTTTTGCCCCCGATGCATCGGCAGCCCTGCCGCTTAATACCAATTTCGTCGCGGGTCTCGAGGCCGCCGAACGGGCCGCCGGGGAAGGAGACCTTCGCAACCCGCGTGATGCGATGATCCTGATTGCCGATGACACCATGATATCGCGTGAAATCATCGCGTCGTATTTGCGTTCGGACGGGTTTACCAATCTGGTTTTCGCCAAGGACGGCGAAGATGCACTGGCACAGGCGCAAAAGCATAATCCCGACCTGATCATCCTTGATATCATCATGCCCAAAATGGATGGTTACGAGGTATGCAAGGCCCTGCGTGCCGACCCGCTATTTGCCGAAACCCCGATCATTGCCCAGACCGCGCTTGAAGAAAACGAAGGGCGCACGCGGATTTTCGAGGACGGAGCGACCGACCTTATTTTAAAGCCGCTAAACAAGGCGGAAATGATCGCGCGTACGCGTATCCATCTTGAAAATCGCCTGCTGGTCAAACAGTTGCAGGCCTATCAGGAACGTACGCAGTCCGAACTGGAAATGGCGCGTGACATGCAGGAAATGCTGATCCCCAAGGCGGAACAATATCGGGGGACCGGCCTTGAATATGGCATGACCATCAGTGCCAGCTTCCAGATGTCATCTGAACTTGGCGGTGACATGTGGGGACTGGCCCCGATTGATGATGACCGGCTGGGTGTTTACATCGTTGACTTTGCCGGTCACGGACTTGGTGCCGCACTCAATACATTCCGCCTTCATTCCCTGATATGGTCGGATGACCAGCATGATGATGATCCGGGTGTCTATCTGGAATCTCTTAACCGCCACCTCAAGAGTCTGCTCCCGGTCGGCCAATACGCCACGATGCTGTATGGTGTTATCAATCGAACCGCCGAAACATTCCGCTACGCCAGTGCGGCCTGCACCTCGCCAGTTCTGGGTAACATCAAAACCGGTGAAACCACGTTTCTTGATGGCTCAGGTGTGCCGCTTGGCGTTATCCGCGATGCCAGATATGAAACCCGCGAAATACCCTTCGGGATCGATAATTTCCTGCTGCTTTACAGCGATGCGTTGATCGAAACCGTGCTTGATGATGGGGCTTTTCTTGAAGGTGAACGGCTTTTGAAAATGGTTCAGGACATAATTTCCGAAACAGGCGGCATGACCGACCTGGCATCCCACCTTGCCGATCAATTCATGGATCGCGCACCGGTCAAGCTGCATGACGACTTCACCGTCGTGTCATTACAGCCCAATGCCCTTACCCGGTCAGGAAAATAACATCAGGCACAATCAGCTAATTTAAAAACCACGGCTGGGGCGGTGAAAGTTCCCGTTCCGGCATATGATCCTGCAAATCCCAGATATGGGTGGTATCGGTCGCAACCTTTGACGCAGAATATCTGCTTTCCTGAATGCGGCTTGTGATCACGGATCGTATCAATGCCGCAAGCCCCTTGCGTGCGCCCGCATGATCCGGATCTCTCGACAGGACCGCACCCAATTGATCGAATGCCTTCATGCGGTCGCAGCAAGAGACAAGATCGGCGGCCACCACGCGCAACTCGCGGGCATCAGGCCGCAGGCTGATCGCGATTTCCAGATGTTCAAGCGCGATGTCGCGCGATCCGTTCTGCAAATAGGTCCGGGTCAATCCCAGATGCGTTGTCGGATCAAGATCATCCAGCAACAGGGCCCGTCCAAACGCATCAAGTGCAAGACTGCCAAGCCCCATATCCAGCAGAACATGCCCCATTACCCGTAATCGGGCGGGTTGGTCAGGCAGTGTGTCGATCAGATTGCGAAGACGGCTGCGAATTTCAGGCGCCAGATCAATGCCGTCAATCTTGACAGCGGCTATCTGGGATGAAATGTGCGTCTGGCCTGACATCTGTCCGAAGCCCTGTTCCCGTCTAAGATGGCGAATCGTAACGACTCGCCTGAATTCTTGCAATAGCCAATAAAAACAACGAGTCGTTTCAATTGCTTAGATAGGCCGCAAAATCGGTATCCGGTGCAGTCCGGCGCGCGACGCGGGCATATGCCAATATCTGTCATGCCGGATGACCAGAAGAATACCCTGATTGGGTTGCGGGAAGATTAACCGGGAAACCGACATCAATAGGGCAAAGATGCAGCCGGTTTTGCCCTATTTGCGATCACCCGCTTCATGATGGAAACGTTATGATTTTGCGTCGACCTGTCGGACATCCGATGGGGTTTCTGTCCAATCCCGATCTGCCACATTGGGCAAGGCATCCCAATCAATGCTGGCCGATGGCCGGGCAAAGAAATATCCCTGTGCGAGACGCCCGCCAAGACGCAGGACCTGGTCGCGCTGTTCGGGTGTCTCGATCCCTTCGATCACGCAATCGGTGCCCAGATTGTCGCACATGTCGATCACGGTTTTGACAATCCGCTGGCTGCGTTCGCTGGTAACAATCGGTTCGATAAAACTGCGATCAACCTTGAGGCAGTCAAATTCCAGTTCATGAACATAGCGCAGGCTGGAATATCCGATCCCGAAATCATCCAGCGCAACCTTTGCACCATGGCGACGCAGATAACGAATGCTGGCACGGGCCGACACAAAATCCCGCAGCAAAGCCGTTTCCGTCACTTCAAATGTCAAACGTCCCGAATCAATTCCAAAGAATTTGATCTGGTCAATCAGCCAGTGCGCCATGTCGGGCAGAACAATATCGCGGGCCGACAGGTTAAACGACAGCGGCACATCCTGCGGCCAGGTAATCATGGATTTCAGGGCCTTCTGAAACAGGACTGCCGACAAAGTTCCGACCTGTCCGGTTTTTTCGGCCACCGGGAAAAACATTTCCGGCGAAACCCGCCCCATTTTGTCATTGTCCCACCGCGCCAAAACCTCGACCGAATGCAGTTTGCCGCTGCGCAAATCAAAAACCGGCTGGTAATGAATTGATAATTCACTTTCCAGATCGGCCTTGCGCAACGCCTGTTCAATCTGACTGTCATGTCGGATCAGGGTTTCATGATGGGCGGCAAACAGAACCGGATGACCGGGCATGTTTTTCTTGGCGTAATAAAGCGCGAAATCGGCGCGCTCGAACAGGGCATTGGGTTCGCGTGCCACCGCCGGATAAGTCGCAAAACCAAGCGATGCGGAAAGCTGTACCGTACCCCCGCCAACTTCGAATGGATCGTTTAACGTTCCACACAACTCCCGTCCGATGCGGATCAGTTCAGTTGCATCCGTGACACCGTCAAGGATCACACCGAATTCATCACCGCCCAACCGCGCCAACAGGACATCCGGCCCCAGAATCTCGCGCAGGCGGGCGCTGGCTTTGACCAGCACATCATCTCCAGCCGGATGGCCATGCACGTCATTGACCGGCTTGAACCCGTCCAGATCAATCATCGCAATCGCAAACCGCCCGCTGTCCTTTGCACGCGCCACCGCTTCGTCAAGATGGGAAAAGAATGCACGTCGGTTGGAAAGCCCGGTCAACGCATCAAGAAAGGCCAGTTCACGGTTCTGATTGGAAAGCTCGATGGTTTTAGCGTGCTGCCTTTCCAGATCGATTTGGGATTCCACCAGTCCGGAAAACGCCGCGTAATAGCTTCGGATGATCTGGACGATCATCAAGGACACCATCGCCATATTGGCCGCAATCGCGACATATACCTCGTTCCCGGTAGACCCGAAATGCAGGACGAAAGATCCCAGAACGATGATCACGACCAAAAGGGCTGCCGGGGGAAAATGCAGAAGGCAAAAGATACACCCAACCACAGTGATCGATATGAAATAGGCGACATGCCCCTGCTGATAGGCGTCACCATAGCCAAACATCTTGATTGCCCACGCGGTGAAGACGACGCTGATGACTGCGGCCAGAATGCGGATACGGCGCAAATGCAGCACCGCACTGGCAAAATCATTTGCCGTATCACGCAATCGCATCCACGCAAGTCCGCGGATCAGACACACAATCCCCAGAACGGCTGGAATATAAATCGTCATCCAGTCAGGTGCGGTTCCATAATGCGTGAAAGCCAGCGCGACCGCATTGGCAAAAAGAAGGATGTATAGCAGCGGGATTTGACGGGAAAGGGCCTTGACCTGTGCGCGAACCAGTTCGGGTTGATCTTCCCGAACGCGGAACGTCCCGACAATGTTCCGGCACAAATCCTTTAACGCCACACCGATGCGCTTTCCCCGTGGTTTTCTTACTACAGGAAAACCTTATACGAAAATCCGCGGCAAATGCAGCCCTTTCAGTGCGACCTTAAACAATCGGATGATTTTGCCGCGATTTCCCTGAAAACTTTTATCCTTTGCTGCCGGGTTTCGACTTTTTGCGCCTGGCTTTGGCAGCCTTTGCCGATGCCACACGATGCGCCGCGCCAAGGGCCATATGGACAAATTCGTTATCGTCCGATGCCATTCAGAATTTCCCCCTCCACGCCTTCGGAAATCAGGTAATCGCGCAATGTCCGCCCTGGTGTCGGGCGAAAATGATCGGTGGTGATCTGCATGTTCTTGATCCGGTCTGCACGGAAAACGCGGAAGGCCTGGCGCAGCTCGCACCAGCTCGCCAACAGCCAGATGGTGCCAAAAAACAGCATCCCCAACGGCCAGACCCGCCGGTTGGTGTCATCCCCCTTGGCATCGGTGTAATCGATATTGATCAGATGCCGTTCGCGAATGGCACGACGCAAATCGGGCATCGAAATTGCAATCGGGGCCTGGGCGATTTCGGCAATCGCAATCGGCACCCCGCCAATAAGGCCCCGCATTTTTTCCGGCAAGACCGCCTCGATCTTGGTCAGAGCATCGCCCGCGGCACGCGCCATATGCGGATCGGTCCAGCTTTGCACCATGCGGGCGGCGACCACCAGTGCCTCGATCTCATCGGCATCAAACATCAATGGCGGCAGGTCATATCCATCGCGCAGGATATACCCCACACCCGCCTCGCCTTCGACCGGAACACCGGACGCGGCAAGATCGCGAATATCGCGGTAAATCGTGCGTTCGGAAACTTCCAGTTCCTCGGCAAGTTCGCGCGCCCGGCAAAGTTTGCGACGGCGTAAAATCTGTACAAGACGGAAAAGTCGGTCGGCCCTTCTCATGTTCGCTCCTTTCTCAGCATGACCGAGAATTTATCATAACGCTCCTGACAGGCTCCTGTCAGGAGGCATGTGCAAACATGACAATTATCGGGAACAGGGTTTCAACATTCGTCAGGAACAAACCAATGAAAATCACCAGCGCCTTTCCGATTATTGTCACCGAGAAACTGACAGAAAGCCGGACTTTTTACGAAAAACTGGGCTTTGTCGCTGTCTTTGCCGGCGACTGGTACATTCACCTTGTCTGGCCCGACTGCATGGAAGTGCAGATCGGATTGATGCAGCCAGACCACCCGACCCAGCCGCCCCTGTTTCAGGGTCGCACAATGGGCGAAGGCAGTATCTTTGGAATCAGCGTCGACAACGCCAAATCCGCCGCCGAAGAACTTCGCGCCAAGGGTTTTGAATTCGCCCTTGAACTCCGCGATGAACCATGGGGCCAACGTCATTTCACCCTGCTTGACCCCAATGGAGTAAGGATCGATATCGCCAGTCAGGAAGCGGAAATGAGTGATGAATATGCCAAGGATTTCCTGATGCCGGTCGAAAGCATCCCAGCCTAATCCCCTTCGCGTCACCACCAATCGATGTTTTTGCCACAAACATCAAAAGCGGGATGATGCAGTCATTGCATCATCCCGTTGTCTTGACAAAGTTATCAATCGCGGCGACCACACCGGCAATATTGCCTTCCTGTGTGTGGCCCGACTTCTTGCGTGGTTCAAAATCATGATTGCCGTCAGAAACCCAGTGCACCGCCACCGCATCCGAAAGACCATAACCCGCCACTTCGTTCGGGCTACCAAACGGATCGCGCGTTCCGTGGCAGATCAGGGTTGGTGTTTTCGTTTTCTGTAAATGCGCAGTCCGCAGGTTTTCGGACTTTCCCGGCGGATGGAAGGGATAACCAAGGCAGACAACACCGCGCACGCCAAGATCATCTGCGGCCATACTGGCAATCCGTCCGCCCATTGATTTGCCACCGATCACAAGATTTTCAGGTGTGCCAAGCTGTTCCACAACCTGTTGATAAGTTTCGATCAGAACCGGGGCCCTATCCGGCCCACGCTTTTTCCCGTCCACCCGGCGTTTCGCCATATAGGGAAATTCAAACCGCGCCACGCGATAACCACACCCGGCAAGTCCCAAGACCATTTCATTCATGAACGGGCTGTCCATCGGTGCCCCCGCCCCATGCGCCAGCAAAATGATCTGCCTGGCATCATCAGGCCCGTCAAAGATAAAATCGATGGTCATGACAATCGGGTTTCCCTGTTCCTGTGGCGATCAAAAACATAAGCCATCGCGATTGATCGGGCCAAGTCCCAATCCCCTGCCCGCCCGTTGTTTCCCCGCTATTCATCCGAAAAACTCGCCATATCAGGATGTTTCGGTTTATCATGGCACTCCCCAAAGCAGTGCGCCAGCCCAAACGGCGTCACCATCTGCCCCAATCCGATAGCTTGCCCCAATCAGGTGTTCCCATGTCCAAAGATCAAATCCTGCTGGACCCGGCGCGTACCGCCCTTGTCATGATCGACCTGCAGAATGGCATTCTGGCCCAGTCTCTGCATCCGCGAAACGGTGATGTGGTGCTTGAAAATGCCCGCAATCTGATCGCCAAATTCCGTTCGACCAACGCCCCCATCGTTCTGGTCCGCGTGTACTGGTCTTCTGATATGGCCGATGCCCCGCAACAAATGGTCGATCTGCCATCCGTCCCACAGAAATGCCCACCCGAAGATTGGGGCACCCTTGCTGATGGCCTGCAACAGCCCGACGATATCCTGATTACCAAACATCAATGGGGCGCGTTTTACGGCACCGATCTTGATTTGCAGCTTCGCCGTCGCGGCATCGACACCATCATTCTTGGCGGCGTCGTCACCAATTTCGGCGTTGAGTCGACCGCACGTTGCGCCTGGGAACACGGCTATAACGTCGTGATTGCCGAAGATACCACTGCCACCAAATCAGCCGAAATGCACCAGTTTTCAATCACTGAAATCCTGCCACGTATTGCGCGCATCCGCCAATCAACCGAACTGACCTTTGCCGCCCAATAATCATCGCTGCCCCAAACAAAGGCTTTCCCGTGCCAGATACCTCGCCCCACGCGCCCAAGCCCAAACAATCCGAAGCGCCCTCAGATCGGGAAAAGCTCGGCAAAATGCCGCATCTCCTGCAATGGGGATTGCTGATCGGTGTTTCTCTTGTCCTGTCCGTGATTCTGCATGATGCCGATATCCCCGCCGCCCTTTTGCTCGGCCCGATGATTGTCGGTATTGCCATGGGTACCAATGGCGCCACCATTGCCATGCCAAAGCCGATCTATCTTGGCGCACAATCGGTGCTTGGCTGCATGGTTGGCGGGTCGATGACCGCCGGGATCATAACATCCTTCATGCATGACTGGCCGCTTGTTCTGGGCGTTACGGCACTGACATTGATCGCCAGCAGCTTTCTGGGCTGGATATTGTGCATCAAGCAGGTTCTGCCGGGGACGGCAGGCATTTGGGGATCATCACCGGGTGCCGCCTCCGCCATGGTCATCATGGCCGAGGCCTTTGGCGCCGACGCCAGGCTTGTGGCTTTCATGCAATATGTCCGGGTGGTGATTGTGGTTGCCGTGGCGTCAAGTGTTGCCAATTTCTGGGTCGATCCGGCACTTGCCTCGGCCAATCCGCATCAATGGTTTAACCCGTTTGATATCGGCGATTTCGGCATCACATTGGCAATTGCCGTCATCCTCTGCATTGTCGGGGCAAAGTCACGTTTGCCATCGGGGCCGCTTCTGGTGCCGATGATCGTCGTGATGGGGCTAAGCATCAGCGGTATGGTCGATATCGTCCTGCCAGAATGGTTTCTTGGCCTGACCTATGCCGTGATCGGCTGGATGATCGGATTGAAATTCACCCCTGCGGTATTGCGCCACGCGGCCTATGCCCTGCCGAAAATCCTGATTTCGATTTTCGTTCTGATTGCGTTCTGTGCCGGGATTTCGGTTTTGCTGGTGATCTTCATGGATGTCGATCCACTGACTGCCTATCTCGCAACCAGCCCCGGCGGCCTTGATTCGGTTGCCATCATCGCCGCCAGCACCAATGTCGACCTGTCCTTCATTCTGGTGTTACAGGCAACGCGCTTTTTCATGGTGCTGCTGTTTGGTCCGCCCCTGGCCCGCATGGTGGCAAAACGCACCGCACAATTCCCGGATCGGATTGTATAAAAGCGTTGCAGACACCTGCAAACGGGCAAAACCCGTTGGCGGTGTCTGCAAATCGACAAGCCCGCAACGGGTTAACGCAGAACCCTGCGAAAAACACCCGATGCGACCATCACCCCGAAAATTACCAATCCCACAGCAATCGCCAGCGCAAGATTGCCTTCCTCGCTAAGCAGGAACACACCGCCGAGCGCGGTCAATGCCGGGGTCATCGCGCCAAAGGCTGATGCACCGGTCGATCCGATGTGACGCACCGCAAGCCCATAGGTGACCACCGCAACGCATCCCGCCAGCAATCCCTGTGTCACAAGCAACAGCAATACATCATCCATCGACGCATCGGGGATATGGCTTCCGGTAAACAGCGCCACCACCGCCATAATCACAAACGACCAGAACCCGACAAATGCCGCCGCTTCCAGCGCACCAAGGCCGCTTTGGCGCATTGCATGGGTATAACACGCCCACATAAATGCCCCCGCCGATACAAGCCCATACCCATAAAGGATCGTGTCGCCGGTCGAATGACCGGGTTTAAGTACCGCCAGAAGGACGATACCGGTAATCACCGTGGCATAACCCGCCAGTCGGACCCAGCCCGGACGTTCGCCAAACATCACAACCGCGATCAGAACCGCCCAGACAGCCATCACACCGGGCAGCAAAATGCCCACATGGCTCGCCGGAACATATTGCAGGGCACTGGCGACCAGAAGCGTATAAAACGCCCCCGATCCCACCAGCATAATCAAGCCATTGGCAATCGAAAGCCCCTTGGGCCAGATACCGCGTTTAAGCCAGATCGGGGCCAGCAACACAAACGGCACGACAAAGCGCAAAAGCCCGATATCGACCGCGGTAAAATCCGATGTCATGGCATAGCGCGTGACAATCAGCCACGCAGCCCAGATCGTCACCGTCGCCAGGGCCGATGTCACACCGACCAGACGGCTTTCCGTTGCCGACGAAACAGCAACAGCAGAAGTTCGAGACATATCAGCATTCCCGCTAAAGGGTTGATTTTGCGGAAATCAGACCACGCAGCCCCAATCAAGGCAAGAATTTTGACTGTGGGTCAGCTATGCATAACCGGCCGGAAACGAAAACAGGGCAGCACGGATTGCCCGCACTGCCCTGTTTCAAATCATCAATCTCGAAATCAGATACCAAATTCGGCAAAGAAGTCATTGCCCTTGTCATCGATCACGATGAAGGCTGGGAAATCTTCGACCTCGATCTTCCAGACGGCTTCCATGCCTAGTTCCGGATATTCAAGGACTTCGACCTTCTTGATGCAATCCTGTGCAAGGCGCGCGGCCGGGCCACCGATGGAACCAAGATAGAACCCGCCGTGGTTTTTGCAGGCATCCTTGACCTGTTTCGAACGGTTGCCTTTGGCAAGCATGACGAACGACCCGCCTGCGGCCTGGAACTGTTCGACATAGGCATCCATGCGGCCCGCCGTGGTCGGGCCGAACGAACCCGATGGCATGCCTTCGGGCGTTTTGGCCGGGCCCGCATAATAAACCGGGTGGTTTTTCATGTAATCGGGCATGCCTTCACCGGCATCAAGACGTTCCTTGATCTTGGCATGTGCAATATCACGCGCCACGATCACGGTCCCGGTCAGTGCCAGACGCGTCTTGACCGCATATTGCGAAAGCTGTTTACGGATTTCATCCATCGGACGGTTCAGGTCAACCTTGACCACATTGTCATCAAGATGTTCGTCCGACACTTCCGGAAGGTATTTTGCCGGATTGTGTTCAAGGTCTTCGATGAAAATACCGTCCTTGGTGATCTTGCCCAGAACCTGACGGTCGGCAGAGCACGAAACACCAATCGCCACCGGGCAACTTGCCCCATGACGCGGCAGGCGGACAACACGCGCGTCGTGGCAGAAATACTTGCCGCCGAACTGTGCGCCAATGCCCATTTCGCGCGTCATCTCAAGGACCTTCTGTTCCCATTCAAGATCACGATAGGCCTGACCATACACCCCGCCCTCGGTCGGCAGGTTATCGTAATACCGCGCCGAAGCCATTTTAACGGTCTTGAGTGCCGCCTCCGCCGACGTCCCGCCAATCACGATGGCAAGATGATAGGGCGGGCAGGCAGAGGTACCAAGCGTTCTGATTTTCTCATCCAGGAACTTGCGCAGGCTTTCCGGGTTCAGAAGCGCCTTGGTCTGCTGATACAAAAACGTCTTGTTGGCCGAACCGCCGCCCTTTGCCATGAACATGAATTTGTATTCATCGCCCGGCGTCGCATACAGATCAATCTGCGCCGGAAGGTTCGAACCGGTGTTCTTTTCTTCGAACATATTGACCGGGGAAACCTGCGAATAACGCAGGTTATGTTCCTGATAGGCGCGCCAGATCCCCCTCGACAGGGCTTCTTCATCGGCACCATTGGTGATGACCTTGCCACCGCGCTTGCCCATGACAATCGCCGTACCGGTATCCTGACACATCGGCAAAACGCCGCCAGATGCGATATTGGCGTTTTTCAGAAGGTCCATCGCAACGAACTTGTCGTTCGGCGTTGCTTCCGGGTCATCAAGGATTTTGCGCAACTGTTCGAGATGGCCCGGGCGCAGCAAATGCGAACAATCGAAAAACGCCTGAAGGGTCAGTTTCTCAATCGCTTCGGGTTCGACTTTCAAAAACGTCTCGCCATTGACCTCAACGGTTGAAACGCCTTCGTCGCCGATCTTGCGGTATGGGGTCGTGTCCTTCCCCTGCTCGAACATGGGTTTATAGACAAAATCACTCATGGGATAAGTTCTCGTCTCTCTCAAAAACAAGGTGGGTTTGTTTTAATTTGTGCCGTTCATAACGCCAAACGCGGTAAATTTCCACGATACGTTAGATGAACAGACTTCCGGCAATCGGCGGGAAACCGGACCGGGCATGCGGGAAAGAAAAAAGGGCGAGCCAAATGCCCGCCCCTTTGAAACTCATTTTTTACGAAACGCATCAAGGGCGATGACTTCGCCGGTTTCACCCTGCTCGGCAGGTTTTTTCTTTTTGCGTTTGGCGGGTTCGGTGACCAGCTGCGGGGTTGCATCCTCGTCACCATCGACCAAATCGGCGTCAAGATCGTCATCTTCGTCGTAATCGAAATCATCGTCACCCATCTCTTCTTCGACGCTGAAGGTCAGCATGAAGTTGGCGGACGGATCGACAAAAGCCAGCATGGCATCATACGGGACAACCACCGTGGTTGGCATGCCATCAAAGCTCATGCCGACTGAAAAATGATCGTCTTCCGCTTTCAGGTCCCAGAACCGGTGCTGCAATACCACGGTGATATTGTCCGGGTGCGCCTTGCGCTGTCCTTCAGGCAAAGCAACGCCGGGATGATTGGTCTGGAACGTGATGTAATAGTGATGCTCGCCGAAAAGGCCTTCTTCGGCCACGCGCGAAAGGATCTGCTTCACCACGCCGCGCAGCGCCTGATCGACCATAAGGTCGTAACGGAATTCTTCCGGTTCCTGCATCGATAATCCTGTGTCTGGCGGGTTCCCTGATGATTTCAGGATATGCCCGTCATTTATATATGGCACCTGATCGCGTCATTTGCAGATGACGCAATTGAATTGCTTCTATTCATAACGGAGAGGGGAAAAAATACAAGAGCGGGGCGTTCTGTTGCTAGGTGCCCCATCCCCCACCAGACTACCGCTCCCGGCAATCGGAATTTCGCTTTGGTGCTAGTACCGCTTAGGCGGCAACAGCAACCGGAGCATTGTTGTCGTTTGCGTTTACAAACATTAGCCCGATAACGGTGGTACCATGCCGAGCGCCAACAGAGGCTTTTACTACACACGTCGATCCTATTTCGGCCCCAACATCTTCGCCTGAGTCGGACGAAGTCAGATAGATGAAAGTTGGTGGAGCCGCCGGGTACCGCCCCCGGGTCCGTAATGTCTATTCTGCCAAGTCGTGTAACGCCATAGTCGGGTTGCCCCGACAGCCCCTATATAGGGCAAACGCCCCCCTTTTCACAAGGGGATTCGGGAAATCTTTTTTTGATTTTCGGCGGAACACTTTGTGATCGGGGCAAAGTACGATCTCCAATTTTTCGCGAAATCACACGCGACGGAAGGTATCCGGATAATCGGTAACAAGCCCCACATCATCGATCTCAAGCTCTGCAGCGAAATTGCGAAACAGCCCCTCGTAGCGATAGAGACGACCAGGGACCAGACAAGTGTAACGTTGTCGCGCGCTACGTGGCAGGAAATCGCCCTCAATCTGGCTTGGAAGCGGTACGTAAGCCGCCAAAACATCACGCGCTTCTCCCTCAACCAGTTTCAATCGTTTGATCGGAAGCATGTTTGTCGCGGGGGTTATACCGATATCAACGTCAAAGCACCCCGACAAGGACGGCAGCTCTTGCTTCGCGATGCAATCAAACCATGTTCCCTTGCCATCTGAGGTCACATGCATGTTCTCCCCGCCGACATAGCTTACCTTCACTTCGCGTGTGGCAAACATCGCGTCAGTCATCACAAGGTAGGACCCGCCATAGTGGCCGTGACGCGTACCAATCACGACTCCTTCAAGCTTTATCCCATCCGGGCCAGACTGACAGACACAGTATTCAAGACCGTTTCCATCCCAATCAACCCACTGAACTGCTTCTTGCATGATCAACGCTCCGATGCGGCAAATACGTCCCCGATTCAGGCGGCTAAGTATACCCGCACTTGCCAATTTTGCGCGACGTATGCTGACAAGTATTGTCAGCAGGAAGCGTTTAGTAAAGCTGCGCCAAAGATGGGATAGCGCCGCTTGCCCGTATCCACCGACCTGACTATGCTGCGACCAAAGCGATTCCAAAAATGCAGGGAACACCATGCAGCAATATCTCGATCTGATGCGACTGGTGCGCGATACTGGCGCACATAAGGAAGACCGCACCGGCACCGGCACGGTATCGGTCTTTGGGCACCAGATGCGGTTTGACCTGTCAAAGGGCTTTCCGATGGTCACCACCAAAAAGCTGCATCTGAAATCGATCATCCATGAATTGCTGTGGTTCCTGGCCGGTGACACCAATGTCAAATATCTTCAGGACAATGGTGTACGCATCTGGAACGAATGGGCCGATGAAAACGGTGAACTTGGCCCGGTTTACGGCGGCCAGTGGCGGTCATGGCGCGGGGCAAACGGCGAAACCATCGACCAGATCACCCAGTTGATCGACCAGATCAAAAACAATCCCGACAGCCGTCGCCTGATCGTTTCGGCATGGAATGTGGCCGATGTGCCCAACATGGCGCTGCCGCCCTGCCACTGCCTGTTCCAGTTCTATGTCGCGAATGGCAAACTGTCCTGCCAGCTTTATCAACGCAGTGCCGATATCTTTCTGGGCGTGCCGTTCAATATCGCATCCTATGCATTGCTGACCATGATGATCGCGCAGGTCTGCGATCTTGGTGTTGGTGATTTCGTCCATACGCTGGGCGATGCCCATCTTTACACCAACCATCTTGAACAGGTCGAATTGCAGCTTTCGCGTGAACCGCGCCCGTTGCCGACCATGAAAATCAATCCGGCAGTCAAATCGATCTTTGATTTCAAGTATGACGATTTCGAACTGACCGGCTATGACCCGCATCCGCATATCGCGGGCAAGGTGGCCGTCTGATGCCCGCCAACAATAACGACCGGATCGAACGGGTTGCCGTGGTTGCCGCCGCCCAAAACGGTGCGATTGGCAAGGATGGCTGGATGCCCTGGCACCTGCCCGAGGACCTCAAACGCTTCAAGGCACTCACCCTTGGCAAACCAATGATCATGGGCCGCGTGACGTTCGAGGCGATTGGCAAACCGCTTCCCAAACGCACCACCATCGTGGTGACACGCGATAAGGACTGGACATTTGATCACGAAAATGTCCGCGTCTGCCATGACATCGAAAGTGCGATCAAACTGGCCGATCAGATCGCTGCACAGGATGATGTCAACGAGGTCGTCATTGCCGGTGGGGCGCAGATTTACAAACTCGCCCTGCCTTACACCACGCGGTATGAATTGACCGAAGTCCATGATGATATTGATGGCGATGCGTTTCTTGATCCCCTGCCCGCCGAAAAATGGCAGGAAACCGCGCGTGCCACCATCAAAAATCCCGATGGACCGGATTACAGCTTTGTCACGTTAAATCGCCTTTTGGTGGCGGGCTGATCGGATAGCCTTCCTCAACCAAACAAAACAATTCCTGTTTTCGCATTTCAATTCTAAAGTTTTTTATCGGTAGGGCATCAAACCGCCTGTCCGATAAAACCAAGAATGAAAGAGGACAGGTAAACATGTTTGAAGAATTCAAGAAGTTTGCCCTGCGCGGCAATGTTGTCGATCTGGCAATCGGTGTGATCATCGGGGCGGCATTCGGGCGGATTGTCACATCTCTTGTCGGGGACGTCATCATGCCGGTGATCGGTTATGTTTCTGGCGGGCTCGATTTTTCCAACTATTTCATTGCCCTGTCGGACGCGGTAACCGCAACGAATTACGCCGATGCCAAGGCACAGGGTGCCGTGATCGGCTATGGCGCATTCATTACCATTGCGCTTAATTTCGCGATCATTGCCTGGGTCTTGTTCCTTGTCGTCAAGGCAATCAACAAGGCCAAGAAAAAAGAAGACGAAAAAGCCGGTGAAACGCCCCCGCCCGCAACGCCCGAGGATGTCGCCCTTCTGCGCGAAATCCGCGACCTGCTGGCAGATCGCAAGGAACAATAGATATCGGGAATGTGCGCGCTACCGGTTGTTTCTGACTTTGTCAGTTGATATTGCGCGCTCTCGCGCCTATTTTTGAATATGTTTCAGAACATCCATTCCAGTTACTGGAACAAGGAAGGATTGCCGATGGCCCGCCCCCGCACATTTGACGAAGAAAGCGTTCTTGATAACGCCATGAACATTTTCTGGAGCAAAGGCTTCGAGGCGACATCGGTGCAGGATCTCGTCGAGGAAACCGGTATTAACCGTGCCAGTATGTATTCAAGCTTCGGCGATAAAAAGGCCCTGTTCCTCCGTGTTCTAGACCATTACAGCCAGAAGGTCAGCACGGTTCGCTTTGCCAAACTGCGCGAAACCGTCGATGGTCGCGAGGCCATCGTCGCGACCTTCCGCGATGCCGGACGACAGGGCTGTGGCGAAGGCCGCCACAAGGGTTGCCTGATTGTCAATTCCGGCATGGAACTGGCCCCGCACGATCCCGAAACCGCCGCAATTGCGCAGGCGTCATTCCGCCGGGTTGAAGATATGTTTGCCCGCGCACTTCACCGCGGTGTTGAACAGGGCACCATCGGCAAGGATAAAAATATCCGCTCCTTCTCGCGATTTCTGGCGGGCTCCATTCAGGGCGTGCATTTGATGGCCCGCCGTGGTGCGGACAAGGATACACTTGACGATTACGTCAATACCATCCTGTCCACGCTCGACTGATTCCCGATCTCGGCAAAATATCGCCCTGCTCCCAACGGGTGAATTCACATTCACCCGTTTTGCGTGTATATCCATCGCGGGTCACGGAACCATATACGGGGGATGGCATGGACCAAGACACAAAATTCTGGGACAAGGCAGCAGCGAAATATGCCCGAAAGCCCGTTAGAAACCAGACGGCTTATGCCGAAACCCTGGATCGTACCCGTCATTACCTGACTCCGGATCAAAATGTTCTTGAAATCGGATGTGGTACCGGTTCGACAGCCCTGTTGCTTGCCCCGTCAGTCGGACATCTTACCGCAACCGACCTGTCCCCTGCCATGATCGCCATTGCGCAGGACAAGCTCGCCGATGGGAACCATCCGAATGTTCACTTTCAGGCGGCCCGCCTGTCCGATGGCAATCTTGCCGATCAGGTATTTGATGCGGTTCTGGCGTTTAATGTCCTGCATCTTGTCCGAGATATTCCCGCTGAAATCCGCACAATTCATCGCTTGCTTAAACCCGGCGGGCTGTTCATTTCAAAAACCGGCTGTATTGGTGAAGCGGGTCGCTTGCTTGCCATTTTGATTGCCGTCATGCGCAAGCTTGGCTTTGCGCCATTTGTCAATTCCCTACGCTATGGCGAACTGGACGCAATGATCGCAAGCGAGGGTTTCGAAATCATCGAAACCGGCCTTTACCCTGCCTCGGACCATGCCCGTTTCGTGGTTGCCCGCAAACTCTGATTCCAGACCATCCGCCATCACAGTTCGGTGATGGAACCATTTGTTTGTTGTTATTTCGGAATGATCATTCCACATTATTCGTCATTCAGTCAGATAACATTCATGAGGAACGAAATGTCCGCAATTACGCCCCTGATGCCACGCCAAAAGGTCCCTGCCCTGTCCGTCCCGCTTGTCGGTGGTGGCACATGGTCGCTTGCCGATCAGGCGCCAGAAAACTTCACCATGGTCGTGTTCTATCGCGGCCTGCATTGTCCGATCTGCGGCAAATACCTTAAAGACCTTGACAACAAGCTGGCCGACTTCAACAAACGTGGTGTGAATGTGATTGTCCTGTCATCGGATACACAGGACCGCGCCGAAACGGCCAGAGAAAAATGGGCCCTTGAAAACCTTGATCTCGGTTATGGCCTCAGCCTCGAAAAAGCCCGCGAATGGGGCCTGTATATTTCGTCAAGCAACGGCGTGACTTCGTCCGGGCTCGAAGAACCGGCCCTGTTTTCCGAACCGGGCCTGTTCCTTGTCCGGCCTGATGGCACACTTTATTTTGGCACCGTTCAAACCATGCCATTCGCCCGCCCAGCCTTTGCCGAGATTCTGGGGGCGCTTGATTTTGTCATTGCCAAAAACTATCCGGCACGCGGCGAAGTCATTGATCATGCAAATATCTGATCACTGCGCGGCGACATTTTGAAAAACGAAACGGCCGGTTTCATTTCGCAGAAACCGGCCCTTTTGTTTCTATAGCTCTTCGGGTTATCGCCGAAGACCGCGGGAATTTTGATAGCCGGATGTGATCCACGGCAAGACAGTAGCGACAGCGATCACTTATTCAGGATCACTGTCATCATCTCTGCTACGCCTTGGACGCAGAACGATCCATGCCGCCACCAGCGTCAGCGCCGCCATGCCAAACCACGTTATGGCATACATCAGATGATTGTTGGGGAAACTGATCCGTGTCAGCCCGCCCACCGGCAGTTTTCCGGGATTGTTACTTCCATTGGCATCAATGAAATATGGTGCGACATCATCCGGGTTAAGGCCGCGTTTCGCGGCCATGGCGCGCACATCGCGCGAATACCAGCGGTCTTCGTCAGGCACGTTGTCCCGGATAAAGGTACCGCCCGGCTCATCCATCCGCAAAAGACCGGTGACGCGCGTATCGCCTGAAACCAAGCCATCCGTCCGGCTATCAGGTTCGCGGCGGTCGGTTGGGACAAAGCCGCGATTGATCATGATAATGGTGCCATCGACCCGTTCGAACGGGGTCATGACCCAGTATCCCGCACCATAATCCGTGGCAGCATAAACGTGGCTTTCCAGATCGTTGCGATAACGGCCTAGCAACGTAACCTTGCGGTATTCGTCACGTTCGCGGGTAACATTTTCCCAATCCGCCCGGTCCGGTGCGGTTAACGGGTCACCATGAACGCGGGCATCAACCCGTTCAATCAGATCAAGCTTCCACGCCCGGCGTTCAACCTGCCAGACACCAAGGCCCGCAAAACCCGAAAACAGGATCGCGGCCAGAATGCAAACCACGATACGGGTTCTGGTCGACGGTCCCTTGGCGGTAGACATATCCGTATCAGCCATAATCTTCATGACCTTCAAAACATCATCGGAACGAAAAAGGGCGCGATACCGGTAAAAGTATTGCGCCCCCTATGACATAAGCCGAGCCTAGCCGAAGCTTCGGATCATTTCATGATCCATCTGCGGCATCATGTTGGTGTTCAGGTGATACATCACCCACAGCGAACCGGCGATGGCAATCGCCACGATCACAAGGGTAAAGATCAGCGCCAGCATGTTCCAGCCGCCTTCGGACTTGGTGTTCATGTGCAGGAAGTAGACCATATGGACGACAATCTGCACGACACCAAGGCCCATGACCCAGGCCGCGGTTGCCACCTTGCTGTCAAGAACTCCATCCATCACCAGCCAGAACGGGATGGCGGTCAGGATTACCGACAGGATGAAACCGATCAGATAGCTGTTGAAGGTGCCGTGGCTGGCACCGTCAGCATGATCGTGACCGTGATGGTCATCATGTGCATGAGAATGCGTGCTCATCCCAGAACTCCCAACAGGTAAACAACGGAGAATACGCCAATCCAGATCACGTCAAGGAAGTGCCAGAACAGCGAAAGGCACATCAGACGACGCTTGTTTTCGACGATCAGACCGCGCTTGGCAACCTGAACCATCAGGGTGACAAGCCAGATGATGCCAAACGTCACATGAAGCCCGTGGGTCGCAACCAGCGTGTAGAACGACGACAGGAAACCACTGCGCATCGGGGTGGCGCCGAGACTCCAAAGATGATGGAACTCGTAAATTTCCAACCCCACGAAGGCAACACCGAACAGGCCGGTAATCGCCAGCCACATCTGGGTTCCCTTGATGCTGCCCTTTTCCATCGCCAGCATGGCAAAGCCATAGGTGATCGAGGAAAACAGCAGCATGGAGGTGTTGATCGCAACCAGTTCCAGATCAAACAGATCCACCGGTGCCGGCCCGGCCGCATAATTGCGGCCAAGCACGCCATGGGTTGCAAACAGGATCGCAAAGATGAGGCAGTCGCTCATCAGATAGAGCCAGAAGCCAAGCATCGTCCCGTTCTGCGGGTGATGCTCTTCCTTCAGGTAAAAGACCGGCGCTTCGGTCTGAGAGGCAGTTGTATTCGCCATTGTCATTCCCTTACGCCTGCTGCTTTGCCAAAAGGGCGGTACGTTCGTCTTCGGTTGCAACAACTTCGCTGGCCGGGATGTGGTAATCACGGTTGTAGTTGAAGGTGTGCGCAATCGCGGTACCGATCAGGGCAATGAAGCTGACGGCGACAAGCCACCAGATATGCCAGATCAGCGCGAAACCAAGGACAAGCGACATCCCCGCAAGGATCGCACCGGCACCGGTGTTTTTCGGCATGTGAATGTCGAGGAACCCGGAAGTCGGACGGACATAGCCGCGCTTCTTCATATCAGCCCAGGCATCAAGATCGTGAACGACCGGGGTAAAGGCAAAGTTGTAGGCCGGGGGCGGCGACGAGGTCGACCATTCCAGCGTACGGCCATCCCACGGATCGCCCGTTTCATCACGCAGTTCTTCACGCTTGATGAAGGACACGACCAGCGACATCAGGAACGATGCAATACCGATGGCAATCAGAACCGCACCAAAGGCAGCAATGATGAACCAGATTTGCAGCGAGCCGTCATCGAAATGGTTCATGCGGCGGGTAACGCCCATCAGGCCCAGAACATAAAGCGGCATGAAGGCGAAATAGAACCCGACCAGCCAGAACCAGAAGGACATTTTGCCCCAGAACGGATCAAGCTTGTAACCGAACGCCTTCGGGAACCAGTACACGATACCGGCAAACATCCCGAACACCACACCACCGATGATGACATTGTGGAAATGCGCAATCAGGAACAGGCTGTTATGCAGCACGAAGTCCGCCGGCGGAACCGCGAGCATCACACCGGTCATGCCACCAATCACGAAGGTCAGCATAAAGCCCATCGTCCACAGCATCGGGACGTCAAAGCTGATGCGGCCCTTATACATGGTGAACAGCCAGTTGAATATCTTGGCCCCGGTCGGGATCGAGATGATCATCGTGGTGATACCAAAGAAGGCGTTCACACTGGCACCCGACCCCATGGTGAAGAAGTGATGCAGCCACACCAGATAGGACAGGATGGTAATAACGATCGTCGCGTAAACCATCGAGCTGTAACCGAACAGGCGTTTACGGCAGAAGGTCGAAACCACTTCCGAAAATACGCCAAATGCCGGCAGGATCAGGATGTAAACTTCCGGGTGGCCCCAGATCCAGATCAGGTTCACATACATCATGGCGTTGCCGCCAAGATCATTGGTGAAGAAGTTCGTGCCGACATAACGGTCAAGCGACAGCAGAACCAGAACCGCGGTCAGAACCGGGAAGGCGGCAACGATCAGGATGTTGGTGCAAAGCGCGGTCCAGGTGAAGACCGGCATTTTCATCATCGACATGCCCGGTGCGCGCATCTTGACGATGGTCACAATCAGGTTCACGCCCGACAACAATGTACCGACACCGGCAATCTGCAAGGCCCAGATATAGTAATCAACCCCGACCCCCGGACTGTAAACAATGTCCGAAAGCGGCGGATAGGCCAGCCAGCCGGTTTTGGCAAACTCGCCAACAAACAGCGAGATCATCACCGTGATCGCACCCGCCGCCGTCATCCAGAAGCTGAAATTGTTCAGGAACGGGAAGGCAACGTCACGCGCGCCAATCTGAAGCGGCACGACGAAGTTCATAAGCCCTGTCACCAGCGGCATCGCCACGAAGAAGATCATGATCACGCCGTGGGCGGTAAAGATCTGGTCGTAGTGATCGGGCGGCAGATAGCCTGCAACATCGCCAAAGGCAATCGCCTGCTGGGCACGCATCATGATCGCGTCGGCAAAGCCGCGCAAAAGCATGATCAGGGCCAGAATGATATACATGATACCGATCTTTTTATGATCGATAGATGTAATCCATTCATGCCACAGGTAACCCCACAGTTTGAAATAGGTCAGCGCGCCAACAACGACGATACCACCCAGAACAACTCCCGCGAATGTCACAGCCAGGATCGGCTCGTGGAACATCGGGAAGGAGTCGAGTGAAAGCCGGCCAAATATAAAATGCAAAAGGTCCGGATTTGAAAACATCGGATTACTCTTCTTTTCGATGCGGCAACGCACCGGCCAGGCCGGTGCGCAAGCCGCGAAGGGCCGGTCGACTTACATCAACCGGCACTGCTTCAGAACCCTGTCGATACGCTGGCAGGAACGGGGCTGAACCGGCTGTCTTCAGACCCGTTTTCAAACAGCGGGATCGAAGAAATTTCCTGGCTCAGACCGCCTGTCGGCGTCGTGCAAAGCGTTGCCACGAATGATTCGGTCAACGGCAAAGGCTGGCTGCCACGTTCGCGCGGGGTGTCGTATGTCAGCGACATAACGTTATAGATACCCGCAAGACCGCCACCGCCATTTTTGTCGATATGCATCATTTCGTTCATGCACATTTTCGACTGATCGACGCACATATTCAGGATGGCCGTGTACAGTTCCGGATCGACATTACCGAAATAGTGGACCGGTTCCGCAATACTTGGCTTTTCAAGTTCCAGATATTCCGATCGGCCCAAAGTGGCGCTATCGGATTTGACCTTGGCAACCCAGTCATCAAAGCCTGCGTCGCTCAGCCCGTGGAACTTGAAGCGCATATGCGAGAAACCCTCGCCACTATAGTTCGCCGAAAACCCGTCATAGACGCCTTCCTCGTTGATCACGGCATGGAGCTTGGTTTCCATACCGGCCATCGAATAGATCATCCCGGCCAGTGCCGGAACATAGAAGGAGTTCATGATCCCCGAAGAGGTGATTTTGAACTGGATCGGTGTATCAATCGGTGCGGCCAACTCATTGATGGTCGCAATCCCTTGCTCGGGATAGATGAACAGCCATTTCCAATCGAGGGAAACGACTTCTACCACCATCGGCTTGTGATCTTTCTCAAGCGGACGTTCCGCATCGATACGATCCAGCGGGCGGTATGGGTCCAGGGTGTGCGTACTGACCCAGGTGATCGCACCCAGCGCGATAATGATCGCAAGCGGGGCGGACCAGATGACAATTTCCAGCTTGGTGGAATGGTGCCATTCAGGATCGTACTCTGCATCCTTATTGGATTGACGATATTTCCAGGCAAAGAACACTGTCAGCGCCATCACCGGAAGGATGATGATCAGCATCAGGATCGTGGAAACAACGATAAGGTCGGCTTGCTGTGACGCAATATCGCCAGACGGATCCATCACGACCAGATTACATCCGGTCAGTAACGTGAACACAGAAGCAATTGCGACGCCGCGTGCAAGTTTTGAGAGCATGCGCTTCTACTTTGTCAGTCTCTGGAAAATGTTCTCACAAGCAACCATATGCTTGCGAGCCGCATAACCAGCCCACCGGACCGGCACACGTCGTACCCCAACCGTAGCGGCATATAGGAATTAAAATTCCAAACTTCCACGGAAGGGACACAAATTTGGCGAACTTTTTTCTTAAAGATCACCAGCAGAAAATTTCGCTCACTAGCTATAGCTGCGCCGCAACAATGTCAAGCAGGCCGCCAAACATCGGTTGGTGTTTATGATAATTATCAAAAAGCTGTAAACCATGCGTTGTGCAACGCAACACAATAATTGACACTGACGTTTGCAATTCACATGTCTATAATTAGACTCGATCCAATCAAGATGGCCAATCAAGATGGGTCCAATGAGAAGCAATGAAGTCAGATAATTAGGGAGACAGGCGTGAATCAACCCACTCATACCTTAGCGACCTCCACCTCCTCTGGACTGGAACGCGACGCACGCCAACACTCGGCTGGCACAGTCAACGACCCCGGACAGATCGCGCTTGGCGTGATTATCGGTCGGTCATCGGAGTTTTTCGATTTCTTCGTTTATTGCATCGCCTCTGTGCTGGTGTTCCCCCAACTCCTGTTCCCCGGCGAAAGCGCGATCGTCGGTACCATCCATTCCTTCTTTATATTCTCGCTGGCTTTCATCGCCCGCCCGATCGGGTCCCTCGTCTTCATGACAGTGGACCGGCGCTATGGCCGCGGCACAAAGCTGACGGTTGCCATGTTCCTGCTGGGCGGTTCAACCGCCGCGATGGCCTTTTTGCCAAGCTTTGACAGTGCTGGCATGTTTGCGATCTATCTGCTGTGCGTGCTTCGCTTTACGCAGGGGCTGGCACTTGGCGGTGCATGGGATGGTCTTGCCTCCCTGCTGGCACTCAACGCGCCTGATAATCGCAAGGGCTGGTATGCCATGATGCCACAGCTTGGCGCACCGCTTGGCTTCATTCTGGCATGCTCGCTGTTTGCCTACCTGATCCTGACCCTGTCGCCCGAGGATTTCCTCGCATTCGGCTGGCGCTATGCCTTCTTTGTTGCCTTTGCAATCAACGTGGTGGCGCTGTTTGCCCGTCTGCGTCTGGTCGCAACGTCCGAATTCGGAAGCCTGCTTGAAAAGAACGAATTGCAGGCCGTCCGTGTCCGCGACACCATCCGCCATCACGGCCGGACCGTGCTTCTCGGCGCGCTTGTGCCACTCGTCAGCTACGCGCTTTTCCATCTGGTCACTGTCTTCGCGCTTAGCTGGGTCGTGCTTTACACCCCGGCCAATCCGGGGCAGTTCCTGTTGACCCAGGGTGTCGGTGCGGTGCTTTGCGCGCTTGGCATTATCGCATCGGGCTTCATTGCCGATCAGATCGGTCGTCGCCGGTTGCTGGGTTATTCGGCGGCCATCATCGCGGTCGGTGCGCTCCTGACCCCGCTGCTTTATGCCTATAACATCATCAATGAAGGCATGATCGTTCTGGGCGGTTTTGCGGTTCTGGGTCTGTGCTTTGGTCAGGCGGCCGGGACACTGGCATCGAACTTCAAACGTGAATATCGCTATACCGGTTCGGCCCTGACATCCGATCTTGCATGGTTGCTCGGTGCCGGCTTCGCCCCGCTGATTGCCCTTCTGCTCTGCGTGGCTTATGGCCCGATTGGCGTTGGAGCGTATCTGCTTTCGGGGGCGGCAGTCACTCTGCTCGTCCTGCATTTCAACAAGCAGTTCGGACAGAAAAACACCGACTGATTGATCTTTCCCTATGTGAAACGAAACACCCCCGGCAGTCATCTACCGGGGGTGTTTTTGTTAAAATCGGACTATCAGCTGTAATTCGACGGGAACAGTGCCCGTTTGGCAACGTCATCCATTTCCGATTTGAAGGCATGGTCACTGCCAACCTTGCGTGCGCGTTCCACCGCAGGGCGGGTACAGATACCCTGATACCATTTTTTCAGGTTCGGATAAGGATCAAGCGGCGCATCATTTTTCATGACGAATGCCGCCCGCTCGATCCAGCCCCAAAGCGACATATCGGCAATGGTGTAACTGTCACCGACAACAAATTCGCGCTGGGCCAAGTGATCATCCATCACCTTGTAATGGCGTTCAATTTCCTTGCGATAGCGGTTCACACCGTAATCGTTGCCCGCCGGTGCCACATGCTGAAAATGCACCGCCTGCCCGGAAAACGGGCCAAGGCCCGATGCAATGAACATCAACCATGACAGCAATTCACCGCGATCTTCCGCCGTACCAAGGAACTTTCCGGTCTTTTCTGCCAGATAAATCAGGATGGCGTTTGAATCAAAAACGCGGGTTTCCTTGCCACCCGCCCCGTCGGTGTCAACAATCGCCGGGACCTTGCCATTCGGGTTGATTGCCATGAATTCCGGGCTGTGCTGTTCGCCCTTTTTGGTGTCGACCGGATGGATTTCATAAGGCAGACCAGATTCTTCAAGGAAAAGCGAAATCTTGGCCGGGTTCGGGGTCGGGTGGAAGTAAAAGCGGATCATCGGGGTCTCCTGATAAGGGGGCGAAACCGTGTTTTTCGCCTGACCTTGAATTATGGAACGATCAGTTTAAATTGACGTATCAGAAACGTGTTGGCAAGGTCATAGTTTGAGATGAGCCACACATCATGAAAGTTAAAGGAGGCTTCGCCCCATGATTGATCTTTATTACTGGCCAACCCCGAACGGCCACAAAATCACGCTTTTCCTTGAAGAAGCCGGACTTGAATACAAAATCCATCCGGTCAATATCGGTGCCGGGGATCAGTTCAAACCGGAATTCCTCGCCTTTTCGCCCAATAACCGCATGCCTGCGATCATTGATCAGAACCCGGCAGACGGCGGCGATCCGATTACGGTTTTTGAATCCGGTGCCATCCTGCAATATCTGGCGGAAAAAACCGGCAAGTTCCTGCCGACCGATGTCCGGGCCAAGAAAACCGTGATGGAATGGCTGTTCTGGCAGATGGGCGGGCTTGGCCCGATGGCAGGCCAAAACCATCATTTCAGCGGTTACGCGCCGGAAAAAATCCCTTATGCCATCACGCGCTATGTCAATGAAACCAACCGCCTTTACGGTGTGCTGAACAAGCGCCTTGATGGCCGCACTTTCATCGCCGGGGACGATTATTCGATTGCCGATATGGCCTGCTATCCGTGGATTGTCAGCCATGAAAAACAGCAGCAGGACCTGAATGATTTCCCCAACCTGAAACGCTGGTTTGAAAACATCCAAGCCCGCCCGGCAACCATCGCGGCCTATAAGGCCGGCGAAGGTCTGCGATCTGGCGAGATGAGCGAAGAGGACAAAAAAGTCCTGTTCGGCCAAACCGCCAGAAGCACCCAAAACACCTGATCCAATTTGTTCTGCGCAATGCCCCTGCCCGTTCGGGCGGGGGCATCTAAAACCGGTTGCATCGTAATCCCAAACCCAATAAATGTTATGTTATAACATAACATTTAAAAGGAGCCGCTATGCAACGCCTTCCTGTTACGGTTCTGTCCGGATTTCTCGGTGCGGGCAAAACCACCCTGCTTAATCATGTGCTGAACAATCGCGCCGGGCTGAAGGTCGCGGTAATCGTCAATGATATGAGCGAGGTCAATATCGACGCCGATCTGATCCGTGATGGCGGGGCAGCACTTTCGGCCATGGATGAAAAGCTGGTTGAAATGACCAATGGCTGCATCTGCTGCACGCTGCGTGACGATCTTTTGATCGAAGTCCGCCGTCTGGCCGAGGAAGGCCGGTTTGATTATCTGCTGATCGAATCAACCGGCATATCCGAACCCTTGCCAGTTGCCGCGACGTTCGATTTTCGCGATGAAACCGGCCAGTCTCTTGGCGATATTGCCCGACTTGACACCATGGTGACGGTTGTTGATGCCGCGCGCATGATTGCCGATTACAGCAGTACCGATTTCCTTAATGACCGGGGCGAAAGCCTTGGCGACGATGATGAGCGCAGCATCGTCGATCTTCTGGTCGATCAGATCGAATTTGCCGATGTGATTGTGCTGAACAAACTTGATCTGATTGGTGCAGACGAACGCAAAATCGTGCTTGGCATCATTCGCGCGCTCAATGCCGATGCCAAAATCATCGAAACCGATCATGGCCGGGTTGATCCGCATGAAATCCTCAATACCGGGCTGTTTGAGTTCGACCGCGCGCAGGATCATCCGCTTTGGGCCAAGGAACTATATGGCTTTGCCGATCATGTGCCCGAAACCGAAGAATACGGCATCAAAAGCTTTACCTTCCGCACGCCTTTGCCGTTTCACCCCAAACGGTTTTACGATTTCATCCATTCCGAATGGCCGGGTATTATCCGCGCCAAGGGGCATTTCTGGATCGCCACACGCCCCGACTGGGTTGGCGAAATCAGTCAGGCCGGGGCTGCGGTAAAGCATGAAGCCCTTGGTACTTGGTGGTGCGCGGTCCCGCGTGATCACTGGCCCGACAACAATGACTGGCGCGATAAGGTGCTGTCGAACTGGGATCCGACTTTCGGCGACCGTCGGCAGGAAATCGTCTTTATCGGCCTTGCCGATCAGATGAACGAAGCAACCCTTCGCGCCCGCCTTGCCGCCTGCCTGATTGACGAGGACGCGGCATTGGACGCCGGAAGCTTTGAACCCGACCGCTATAAATCCCTGCCCGATCCGTTCCCGGTTTGGGGCCGCAAAGCCGCAGCATAAAAAAACCGCCAGCCTTTCAACAAGGCTGGCGGCAATAATGTCCCTTGCGAACCGACCGCTTAGGCGCTGCGAACCTCGGCCAGGAAGGCTTCGACGGCATCGTTCAGAACCGCCGCCTGACGCCCAAGACCTTCGGCAAGGCCAAGCACCTCGTTCGAAAGTTTTTCGGCATCATCCGCGGCCGACGAAACGCCCGTGATGTTTTCCGAAACATCACGGGTGCCGTGTGCGGCCTGCTCGACATTGCGTGCGATTTCCTGGGTTGCCGCACCCTGTTCTTCAACGGCTGCTGCAATCGTGGTTGTCGCACCGTCAAGACGGCGGATGGTTTCGGCAATCTCGGCAATGGCCGTTACCGCGTTGGATGTCGCAACCTGAATATCACCGACCTGGGATCGGATATCCTCGGTTGCGCGTGCGGTCTGGTTGGCAAGGTTTTTGACCTCGTTGGCCACCACGGCAAAGCCTTTGCCGGCATCACCGGCTCGCGCCGCCTCGATCGTGGCATTAAGCGCCAGAAGGTTGGTCTGTTCGGCAATATCGGTAATCAGCGAAACGACCTCGCCAATCTGGTTTGCCGCTTCGGCCAGCAGTTCGATCTTCTGGTGGGTGTCTTCGGATGTGCGAACCGCACCATTGGCAATGGAAGATGATTGCGCGACCTGATTGCTGATTTCCGCAATCGAGGCACTCAATTCCTCGGCTGCCGATGCAACGGTTTCCACGTTGCTCGACATTTCCTGCGAAGCTGCGGAAACAATGGTCGAACGCTGACCAACCTGTTTAGAGGTATCAGTCATCGCATTGGCGGAATGCTGCATGTTACCCGATGCCTGAATAACCTGTGCAACCACCTGCCCGACGCTAGCCTCGAAACTGTCGGCCATTTTGCGAAGTGCGGCGCGTTTTTCTTCCTCGGCAACACGCTCCTGCTCTTCACGCGCTTCGCGCATTTCTTCCATTTCGATTGTTTTCGATTTGAAGATATCCATGGCGCGGGCCAGATCGCCGATCTCGCTTTTCTGATCGGTATATTTGACGTCGATCTTGTGATCGCCCTGCGACAGACGCAGCATGTTTTCCGAAATGGCATAAAGCGGACGGGTAATGCCCCGGCTGATCATCAGCGAAACACCGACAACCGCACACAAGACCGCCAATGCCACCAGTCCCATCACCAGCATGCTCTGCATGAAGACGGCATTTACGTCATCAATGTAGATCCCTGTGGCAACAACCCAGCCCCACGGCTTGAACGCCTTGACGAAGGAGAGCTTCGGACGGAGCTTGTCAGACTTTGGCACCTGATAGGTATAATCGACAAAGCCCTGGCCGTCTTCTTTGGCCACACGGGCGAATTCGCGATAATGGTGTTTACCCGATCCATCAACCGCATCACTCAGATTCTTGCCAACAAGATCCTTCTTGATGTCATGGATCAGAACCACCGGCGTGTAATCAAACACAAAGAAATAGTTGGTTTCATCATACCGAAGGGCCGCCACCGCCGCCTTGGCCGCATTTTGCGCCTGTTCGGTGGTCATTTCGCCGGACTGTTCCATTGCATGGAAATGCCCAATCAGGCTGATTGTTGATTCAACCAGATTTTTGGTTTTTGCCTTACGATCTTCAAGCATATTGCTGCGCAATTCGGTCAGACCGAACGCCCCAACCAGCAGTGCCGCAAGGATCGCCCCCGCGACGATGATCAGCATTCGCGTGCCGATCTTCATTGAATTCAGATTGAACATTTCCATCCCCATAAGCCAGTGCCTAGTCGTTGCTAACATGTTGGCAACGTTTTGTTCTTTTCAAGTATCCCACCACCAGCGCACCGTATTTTACATTTCCGGCAGTGGGAACAATCAGATTATAGCAAGCGCATACAATATCCAGACATGTTTCAGCTGTGATACTAATCACTTATGCGGCTATATTTATTGTGACTTCATACCCGCGTGGACTCCCTCCCCTTGCGGATAAGCCTTCTGGTCCGATCTATTGGATGTCCAATGGCAAACAGGGATAAAACCATGACCAATCAAACCGGCACCATCTTTAACCCCAATCACCGCACGCGCGTTTTTGCGCTGATTGCATTCATGGTGCTGTGTCTGATCATCTCGGCAGCAGGCGGGGCCGTCACGGCAACCAGCGTCCATGACTGGTATCCGACACTGGAAAAGCCGTTTTTCAATCCGCCAAACTGGCTGTTTGGTCCGGCATGGAGCCTGATTTATTTCCTGATCGCCTTTAGCGGCTGGCGCGTCTGGCTTAAACGCGGGATTTACGGGGCAAAGGGCCCCTTTGCCATCTACGCCGCCCAACTGACCCTGAACCTTTTGTGGTCGTTTCTATTTTTCGGGGCGCAGTCACCATTTCTCGGGCTGGTCGATATCATCCCGCTTCTGATCCTGATCATCATTAATTGCGCGATGTTCTGGCGGATTGATCGGCTGGCGGGGATGCTTCTGGTACCCTATGCATTGTGGGTTGGCTTCGCTACATTGCTCAACGGATCGATTTATTTTCTTAACCCCTGAAACACTCCTGAAATCAGAGGGCTTTTGAAATTCGACCGAAATCCGCCATTGCGAAATGACGGTAGGAATCCTACGTCGGGCACATCTTAGCGTGCGTAAAACCGACCAAGGAGGCCCAGATGAGCATTGCAGCAAAGGAAATCCACCTTTTGCATTACCCCGATGGCGTTCCCACCACGGAAGACTTCGCGGTAAGAGACAGCGTCCTGCCAAATCCGCTTGACGGGGAAGTCCTGATTGAAAATATCTGGATGTCGGTCGATCCCTATATGCGCGGTCGCATGACCAAACGCAAAAGCTATATCCCGCCGTTCGAACTGAATGCCCCGCTTGAAGGCCACGCGATTGGCCGGGTCATGCAAAGCCGCGACCCACGCTTTGCCGAAGGGTCGCTTGTTACCTCGATGACCGGCTGGCGCAGCCATGCACTGCTTGAACGTGATTACCTGCATCCCATCCCCGATATGCCTGATATTCCACCCGAAAAGTTTCTGGGTGTGCTTGGTATGCCCGGCATGACGGCCTGGGTGGGGTTGAACCGGATCGCCAATTGCAAGGCGGGCGATACCGTCTTTGTTTCCGCCGCCGCCGGGGCGGTTGGATCTGTGGTTTGCCAACTCGCCAAAGCCAAGGGATGCCGGGTTATCGGATCGACCGGTGATAGGGACAAGGCAAAATGGCTGCGCACTGAATTGAACGTTGATGCGGTAATAAATTACCGCGATACCGACGACCTTTCAGGAAGCCTTGGCGAAGTCGCCCCGCAGGGCATTGATGTTTATTATGAAAATGTCGGCGGCGCGCATCTTGAGGCCGCCCTTGATCATATCAATACTGGCGGACGGATTGCCGTATGCGGCATGATTTCAAACTATAATGACAAATCCCCGCAACCCGGCCCACGCAACCTGTTCAGGTTAACGACACAACGCGCGAAGATGGAAGGCTTCATCGTTAGCGACCATTGGGGCAGTTACCCCGATTTCGTACGCGAAGGGGCTGATCTGGTCCGAAGCGGGCAGCTCAAAAGCCGTGAAACCGTGATCAAAGGACTGGAAAACGCCCCCGAGGCCTTTATCGATCTGTTCAAGGGTAAGAATACCGGCAAGATGCTGGTTAAACTCGCCGATTGATCCGCCATAGAAGCCCTAAAAAAACAAAGCCCCGCCAAATCAAAATGAGCGGGGCTTTATCGTAGGGTGGATGAAATCAATACGCAGGCGTTCCGGCACCGCCTGCATCTGCTGCTTCAGCTGCTTTCACCGGCTCAACATCACCAACCGGGGCAACATTATCCATCCCCAACCTCCCGACAGACGGCAGACGCAGTGCCGGGCGATTGAAATCAATGCCAAGGTTAAGACCCAGCAGGTTCAACTCGATCCCTTCTTCAAGACCGATGGAAAAACCAAGCAGCCCCAAAAGATTGGCCTGAATACCCTGACCACTGGATGACAATCCGACAGGATCGGTGATCGCACGGAAATCCTTGCCAATCGCATTGGCTGGCATATCAAGATCAAGGTCGGGCACGCTGCGCCCGATATGGGCGACAAAGGTATTGCTGTTTGGCCCCGGATAGCTGCGATACTGATCCGGATAGGGATAATCCTTGATCGCGGTTTCGATCTGATCGATCAGATCATCCACACCCTCGCCGCGATGATCGGCAAGAATTTGTGGTTCAGACCCAAACCACAACCCATCTGGCAATGCATAATTCTTGCGCACGACATTGCCCCCGCCCCAGCCAACAACGTCATATCGCGTGTAACTGGTTTCACCGGCCCGCTTATAGATAATCCACGGATGAACCGCGAAATAACCACGCCAGCCATAGGTATGGGCCGCCATGACCTGCACAATCGCAATATCGGCATTCGCCACCGGATCGGCGGCAACGCCCGATGAATGTCGCGGCGCATTACGCCATGTCTGGCGTTTTTCGGCCTTTTCGGCGGGAGGGTCCTGTGCAAGGCTGATGCCAAACGGCAGCACAAGCATCGCCAGAAGGCCCAGAATGAAATTTCTGCCTTTTCTCACCAATCAATCCTGTCAGATGTCACGTTTCATTAATGTTACGATGTGAAACGACAAATAAGATCAAAAAATGGCAATTGGTTTGCAAAGCAGCATCAAAAAACGGTGAGGCTTTGCGACAATTGCCTTGCGCCCCCCTTATGGCCACGCGGCAAAGGTATGGTCGCGCGCCCGTTCCTCGGCCCGGCGCAGGCGGCGATAAGCGCCGGGCGCCTCGCCCATGTAACGTTTGAAAAACCGGCTGAAATAGGCCGGATCACGAAAACCAAGCCCATAGGCGATCTGCGCGACCGCCAGCGGACTTTGTTCCAGCCGCATGCAGGCTTCGCGAATGACCCGCTCATGCACGAGTGTCAGGGGCGGCTTTCCGGTCGCCCGCATCACCGCCGACCCCAACCGCCTCTCGCTGACGCCAAGGGCCGTGGCATAATCGGCAATGTTCCAATGTTCGCGAAAATGAAGCTCTAGCGTCTGCAAAAACCGCTGAAACGTGATCGATCCGGGGCGATGTTTATCGCGCTGTTCGATCATCCCTTTGGCCAGTCGCAAAACCATCGTCAGGATGATCTGAAGATGCGCCCCAACCACGATCCCTGCGCCAAGCGCATTTTGCATAAGCTCCGCCCGGATCGCATCAAAGCTGCGCGCAAGTAACGCCAGATTATTGCTGCCCTCCGCCGGGGTGACGTTATGAACCGTATCGGCGGCAAACCGTAACGGCAGCCCCCCGCCCGGCACTGGCGGCACACTTGTGCCGGTTGAACTGCCCCCGCAATGGCGCGCCACCAGATCGTCCGCCGCCGATAACAGATATCCATCCGCCCCGGCATTGACGGATATCGCCTGCGTTTCGCCAAGCGGCAACCACACAAATGCCGGGGCATGACAGTCAATCGTGCCCTGACGCAACCGGATATGCGCCCGCCCCGACAGCATCAAAACCGCATGGCACCGGTCCCGACGCGCCCGGTCATTCATCACCCAGTCCTGGGACGACAATGCATGATCAAAACGGTACATCACTGCCTGTGTCGTGACCGGCACCGGATCACCGAACGGTTGGATGCCAAACGCTTCCGGGCGTTGATTTTTTGCAATCACCGGCGAAACCATGCCTTTTTGATCCTGAAACATTCCAAATGGTTATATGTAAAATAGTACAATTTTTCGTCTTAAAATGTCAATTTGACCATCTTTACATCGGAACGCTTACAGCGCTTACTAATATTGCGGTCAAAGCAACCGCCAATAACAACAAGACATATTGAACAATGCGTTTCCGTTATTTTGCACATGCGAGTAAACGGACAGGAGGATACGTCACATTTTTACTTTGAACATCAAAGTAGATAACAGATTTTCTGTATCCATCTTCCTGAGGTAACGCCAAAGCGGGAAAACCGGAATCACTGCCCAAAGACCTTTCCGGGTCTTGCCCGGCGCAAAGCTGCCTTTCGCCGCCGCACAGAAGAACATAAAGAAGAAATCAGGAGAAACGTCGTGAACGATGCCAAGCTATTGATCAACAACGAAGCCGTGAATGCCACCAGCAACCGGACATTCGAACGCAAGAACCCGGTCACCGGCAAGGTCGCAACCTCTGCTGCTGCCGCCAGCCCCGCCGATGCGCGCAAGGCCGCCGATGCCGCCGCCGCCGCATTCCCGGAATGGTCAAAAATGGGTCCGGGCGCACGGCGCAAGATTTTGCTCAAAGCCGCCGACATCATGGAAGCCAAAGGCGACGAGTTTGGTCGCCTCGTCCTTGAAGAAACCGGCAGTACGCGCATGTGGGGCGGTTTCAACGCCCATCTTGCGGCCAATATGCTGCGCGAAGCCGGTGCAATGACAACCCAGATTCAGGGCGACCTGATCCCGTCCGACACGCCGGGCCTGATGGCCATGGGCATTCGCCAACCGGTTGGCGTGGTTCTGGGCATTGCGCCATGGAATGCGCCAGTCATCCTTGGCACGCGCGCGATTGCCATGCCGCTTGCCTGTGGCAACACCGTGGTGCTCAAGGCATCCGAACTGTGCCCCGCCCTGCATCGCCTGATCGGGCAATGCTTGGTCGAGGCAGGCGCCCCGGCCGGTGTCATCAATGTCGTGACCAACGCCCCCGAAAACGCCCCGGAAATCGTCGAAACCCTGATCGCCCATCCGGCGGTGCGCCGCATCAACTTTACCGGCTCCACCCGGGTTGGCCGCATCATCGCCAAACTGGGGGCCGAACATCTTAAACCGGTTCTGCTTGAACTGGGTGGCAAGGCGCCTTTCCTTGTGCTTGACGATGCCGATATTGACGAGGCGGTCAATGGTGCCGCATTCGGGGCCTATATGAATCAGGGCCAGATTTGCATGTCGACCGAACGCCTGATCGTTGACAATGCGGTTGCCGATGATTTCGTTGCCAAACTGGCCGCCAAGGCCAAAACGCTGACCGCTGGCGACCCGGCAAAGGCCGAACATATTCTGGGCGGTGTCGTGAATGTCGAAGCCGTCAACCGGATCGAAGAGCTGGTCGAAGACGCGGTTTCCAAGGGCGCAAAACTGGTCGCCGGTTCCGGCAAGGCGCGCGATGGCGTTCTGATGGATGCGACCCTTCTGGATCACGTCACACCCGCCATGCGGATTTATGCCGAGGAAAGCTTTGGCCCGGTCTGTGTCGTTATCCGTGCCGGGAACGAAGACGAAGCGGTTCGCATCGCCAATGACAGCGAATATGGCCTGTCATCGGCCGTCTTTTCGACCAACATCCCGCGTGCGATGGAAGTCGCCAAACGGATCGAAAGCGGCATCTGCCACATCAACAGCCCGACCGTTCAGGACGAAGCCCAGATGCCGTTTGGCGGGGTGAAAGCCAGCGGCTATGGCCGCTTCGGATCGCAGGCATCAATTGATGAATTCACCGAAATGCGCTGGATCACGATCCAAAGCGGCAAACGCCACTATCCGTTCTAGGAATATCACATTCCGCAGGGGGAAGCCCGGTCGCACTCCCTCAGATGATCGGCCGGGACCTGTGGCAGGCCGCCTTGCGCTTAACCGCGTAGGGCGGCCTGTATCGTGACTTCCAGCATATTGGAAAACCGCGACCGGTCCTTCTGGGTAAAGCCCGCATTGCGGCCCTGCTCCCCGGTGACTTCGCGCATATGGGCGGCAATTTCACGCCCCGCCAGCGCATTGCCGATATTCGCCTCGGTAAATTCCTGACCATTGGGTCGCAACACGCGCGCCCCGATTTCAAGCCCCCGCGATGCCAGCGGAATATCGTTGGTTACGATTACATCGTTTCTAACCGCATTTTCGGCAATCCAGTCGTCGGCGGCATCGGGTTCCGGCGGCACAATCACGATCTGGACCAACGGATTGCGCGACGGGCGAATACCGCCGTTTGACACCATGATCATTTCCAGACGATGGCGTTCGGCCACACGTTCGCATTCCGCCTTCACCGGGCAGGCATCGGCATCGACAAACAAACGCGGGCGCGTATTTTGGGTTTGTTCTGACATGGCGCGATCATCGCCGGGACACGATGAAAGTCAAGCCATCTTCACGCTGTCCCTATTGTCCGCTCTGAATGCTTTGCTTCGCGCATCAACACCAAAACAAAACAGCCAATCGCCGCAAGGCCACAGGCAAAAAGTGTTGTCGTGCGGAAATCAAATGCACTGGCCACAAGCCCGGTCAAAAGATTGCCGACCAGTCCCCCAACAAAAAGCGAACTCATATAATAGCTGGTCGCGACACCGGGCTGCTCGGGGGCAAAGTTTTGAACAAACGTCATGCTGATCCCTGCGAAGATGCCGTAATAAAGCCCGTCAAGCACCGACAGAACAAGAACATCGGCCAGACTGTCGGCACTGTGGATTGCCCCAAAGAAGATGATGGCAAGGATCGCTGCAATCACCATGCCCTTGCGTTCGCCGACCTTGCGAATGATTGATGCGCAGTAATAAATCACCACCACTTCGACAAAGCATTTAACGGTCAGCTCAAGACCGGCTGCAGACGGCATCAAACCAAGCTCGGTCGAGAAATAAAGCGGCATGGCCGACACAAAAACCACATTCCCGGAACCCAGCAAGAACACCGGAATACAGGCAACCAAAAGCCCGCGATTGAACGGAATCTTTGCATTGGGATCAAGCATTCCGGGATGGTGGGTCCGAAACGCAGCAGGCACAACCATCAAACAGACGCCAAACCAGATCACCGCCAATGCCGCAATCGCGTAATAGGTCACGGCAAAGCCATATGCCCCGAAAACCGTCAGCGACACCGCAGGTCCGACCATCCAGCCAAGCGATGTCTGCATCCGCAGGAATCCGTTGAATTTGGCGATATTGCGCCCGGTCTGCTCGGCAAAGAGCCGTCCAAACGAATAGACAACCGACAAAACCCCGGACCCGACACCCAGCAACACCGACACAATCGCCAGATACACCCAATAAACCTGAAAAGTACCCAGCAACAGCATACCCGCGGCAAAGCAGGTAACACTCGGGATCACAAGGAAACGGATCGGCACACCGCGGTCAATCGCGCGCCCGTATGCCCGGTTGGTCAAAAGCGTGACGCAAACCTGCACAATCGCAACAAGGCTGGTTTTCCAGGGCGGTTCGCCCAGTCCTTCAACAATATAAAGCCCGGTCAGGGGAGCAACACAGCTTGTTGCAAACGCCCCGATCAGCACCAGTGCAAGAACCAGCAACGGATATCGATCAAGCCGTGCCAGCATGGCATTCATGGCAGGCTGTTCATTGGGACTATCCGGTCCTGTAACCCCGTCGCGCATTTCACTGATGTCCTTGTTATCGGGTGGCGATATCAAAGAACCGTTCTAGCGTTTCAACTAAAAAGAGTGAAATTTTTTCCGCGTCCCGCGATCAGGATGTCACAAAACCATCAAAGCCTGTCAGGCTGCGATCACGCCAACCCACCAACAAAGCTGGCAAGTTCCGGGGTTTTCGGATTGGCAAAAACGTCTTCGGGGGCACCACTTTCATGAATGCGGCCCTGATGCATAAACACCAGTTTATCGCACACCTCGCGCGCGAAACGCATTTCATGCGTCACCATCACCAATGTCATGCCCTCCTCGGCAAGCTGGCGCACGACAGCCAGAACCTCGTTCACCAGTTCGGGGTCAAGGGCCGATGTCACCTCGTCACACAGCAATACACGTGGCTTCATAGCAAGGGCACGCGCAATCGCCACGCGCTGCTGCTGCCCCCCTGAAAGCTGATCGGGGTAATGCATCATCTTGTCGGCAAGCCCGACCTTGGCCAGCATTTCCTCGGCCACTTCTTTCGCCTCGGCCTTTGACTGTTTTTTCACGACCTGCGGCGACAGCATGACGTTTTCAAGTGCGGTGTAGTGCGGGAACAGATTGAACTGCTGAAACACCATGCCAACGTTAAGCCGAAGCGTGAGCACATCCGTATCGCGGTCACCAACCTTCTTGCCCGCCACCATGATCGTCCCGTCATTGATGGTTTCAAGGCCGTTGATAGTGCGCAAAAGCGTGCTTTTGCCCGACCCGCTTTTCCCGATCAGGGCAATCACCTGCCCTTCCTCGATCTTAAGATCAATGCCTTTAAGGACTTCAAGCTCGCCAAAGCTTTTGTGGATAGCGTGCAGTTCAACGAGCGACATGACGAAGTTTTCCTTCCAGATGGCGGGCATAAAGCGAAAGCGGGAAACAGATCAGGAAATACATGACGGCCACACAGCCATAGACCGTAAAGGGCGCATAGGTCGCGTTGGTGATCATGGTTCCGGCCTTGGTCAGTTCGACAAAACCAATGATCGACGCAACCGCCGTCCCCTTGACCACCTGCACCGAAAAACCGACCGTCGGCGGCACCGCAATACGAAGCGCCTGCGGCAGAATGATATAGCGCATCTGCTGGCGGAAATTCATGCCAAGGCTTGCCGATGCTTCCCATTGGCCAAGCCCGATGGATTCAACGCACCCCCGCCAG
This sequence comes from Thalassospira sp. MBR-102, assembly GCF_040549275.1. Classification (NCBI taxonomy): domain Bacteria; kingdom Pseudomonadati; phylum Pseudomonadota; class Alphaproteobacteria; order Rhodospirillales; family Thalassospiraceae; genus Thalassospira; species Thalassospira sp. MBR-102. The sequence continues at coordinate 251,886 of NZ_JBEPTC010000001.1, read as the reverse complement.
ATTTCGGTCAGAAACGCACTGGTAAACAGCGTTAACCCCAACATCGCCGCGATCCAGGGCGACACATCAATCCCGATCAGCGGCAGACCGAAGAACACGATGAATAGCTGCATCAAAAGCGGCGTGCCCTGAAACAGTTCGACATAGCCGCGCACCAGTCGCATCGCCCACGGATTACCGGCGGTCCGAACCATCAAAAGCAAAAGCCCGACAATCCCGCCCAGCACAAAGGCGGTAAGTGACAGCAACACCGTCCAGCGTGCGGCCAGCAGCAGATTATAAACAATATCCCAAAGGCTGAATTCAGACATGACTGCGCCGTTCAAACAGGAAGTTGCCAAATATCTTCAAACCCCAGCGCAGCAGTACCGACATCACCAGATAAAGCGCGGTCGCCACGAAATAGACCTCGAAGGCACGGAAATTGACGGCCTGGATATAGTTCGCCGCAAAGGTCAGCTCCTCGGCCGCGATCTGCGAACAGACCGACGACCCCAACATGACAATCACGATCTGGCTTGATAATGCCGGCCAGATTTTCTTGAGCGCCGGACGGATAATGACATAGCGGAAAATCTGCACCCGGTTCATCGCAAGGCTTTGGGCGGCCTCGATCTGCCCCTTGGGGATCGCAAGGATACCCGCCCGGATGATTTCGGTCGAATAGGCCCCAAGATTGACGATCATTGCCAGAACCGCAGCCTGAAATTCACTTAGCTTCACGCCAAGCGCCGGAAGACCGAAAAAGATAAAGAACAACTGCACCAGAAACGGCGTATTGCGGATCAGTTCCACATATATGCCGACGATCTGGCTGATGACGGGGGCACGCGATGCGCGCGCCCACGCCCCCAAAGTCCCCAGACTGACGCCAACCACAGCCCCGATGATTGTCAGTTCGGTTGTCAGGACAACCCCGTCAAGCAGCAATTGCCAATGCGGGACAATTGCACCGAAATCGAATTCATAAGCCATTGAAACCAAGCAATCCGGTCAGGGGTGAAGCCATCAGTCAATCAAGTCAGGATCAGAGCTTTTGCGGCAGCGGAATGCCAAGCCACTTTTCGGCAATCGCATTCAAACGGCCATCGGCAATCGACGCCGCGATGATCTCGTTGACCTTGGCTTTGAATGCATCCTCATCCTTGTTCAACCCCACATAGCAAGGGGAGTTTTTGATCAGGAATTTCGGCTCCGGCTTGCGCGGCGGGTTGCGTTCGATGATGGCGGCCGCCGTGACATTGCCGGTCGCAATCAGGTCAACCTGGCCTGAAAGGAAGGCCGAAATCGTGCCGTTATTATCCTCATACCGTTTGATTTCCAGATCCGCCGGGGCAATCTTGGTCAGCTCCAGATCTTCAATCGCGCCGCGCGTCACACCAACCGAATGCCCCGCAAGGTCTTCGGCACTCTTGACGTCGATATCAGCCGGGCCAAAAACGCCGTTATAGAACGGTGCATAGGCATCGGTGAAATCAATCACCTTTTCACGGTCCGGGTTTTTGCCAAGACTGGAAATCACCAGATCGACCTTGCCGGTGGTCAGATACGGGATGCGGTTGCTGGACGCGACCGGTACCAGTTCAAGCTTCACACCAAGGTCGCTTGCGATCAGGGCCGCCATATCGATGTCATAGCCTTTGGGCTGCATGTCGGTGCCAACGCTTCCGAACGGCGGAAAGTCCTGCGGCACGGCGACTTTCAAAACGCCGGCTTCCTTGATGCTATCAAATGCCCCTGCTGATACGCCTGCCAGCGGGGCAGCAATCATGGCAATCGCGGCGATGGTTGATTTCAGAAATTTGTTCATTTGCCTCTACCCGTATGAAAGTGGATTATTAGACTTATTTTTAATCTGCATAAAATAACTGCATAAAATTTATGCTATTGTCCATGGGTAAATTTCGCACTTGCGAAAAATCACAAGCTGATTAAAGCTACAAACCTTAAATATATTGGATTTTCGCGTTGGAAAAATTTTGGCACTACTGGTCAGACCAGTTATGGAAAACGCATGTCACGCATTGAAACCGCCCCGGAACGCGCCGCGCGCGCCATTCGTAACCTGATTAAAAGCAACGGCTTAGGTCCTGGCGACTCTTTACCGGCCCAGCGCGAACTGGCCGCTACCCTTGGCATCAGCCGCGCCAGCCTGCGCGAAGCCTTGGCAACACTCGAAGCCATGGGACTGATCCGGATTCAGGCTGGCAAGGGCGCCTATGTCGCCGACCCGCATGACGGATTGCCGCGCGATGACAATCAGAAACGCCAGGCCGCACAGGTCTATCAGTTCCGCCTTGCAATCGAGCCCTATGTTGCGGGCCTTGCCGCACAGGCCCGCACGCGCGATCACCTGATCGCCCTTCAACGCAGCATTGATGACATGCAAACCGCGTTCGAGGCTGACGACCTGATCACGGCCGCCAATGCCGATACCGAATTTCATGAAATATTGCTATCCGCATCGGGCAATCCGTTATTTGCCGCTGCGATCTTTCCCGCCGCCCAGACCATCCATGAAAACCAGATGCTGCCCTTTGCCAATGCAGCCGCGATCAAGGCACCGTTGCGCGAACATGAACAGATCCTGCGCTATGTACGCGACCGCAATCCATCGGGTGCGCGCGATGCCATGCACTTTCATGTGCTAAGTGCGGCGACCCGGGCCAATATCGCCTTTCTGCGCCCATAAAAAAGCAGGCCCGAAAACAAAACCCCCACCCGGTTGCCCGGATGGGGGTTTCGCAAATCAGCGCCTTCGCAAGCGAAGGCAAACCGAATTAGGCAGCGGTCAGATCGTCAGCCGAAACGCGGCCCGAACGTGAGTCGGTGCGCAGTTCGTAGTTGATCTTGTCGCCTTCCTGCGGGTGGTTCATACCAGCGCGTTCAACGGCGCTGATGTGCAGGAATACGTCATTTCCACCTTCGTCCGGCTGAATGAAACCAAAGCCTTTGGTTGCGTTGAACCATTTAACGGTACCAGTTGCCATCTTTAAATCTCCTTTAGAGTGTCGATTGGCGTTACGGCGCATCCCGCGTGGATGCACCAATCAGTTTGGAAAGCTGCCTCAGGCGATTTCGCGCCTGCTGCGGTTTCCGGAATTGTTTTCGGAACGGCGTTCGCCATTCGGGCGTGCGCCCGGACGACCACCGACTGGCTTGCCGGGGCGCGCACGACCCGGACGTGCATTGCGGGCTGCCGGTTTGCCGGGCTGACCCGGTTTACCATTTGCAGTCGCACCGTTGCCGGTTGTGCGGCGCTCGTCCGAGCTGCCAAGGAATGAAAGGTTGGATGCAATGCGGTTGTCACCGCCGCCCGTCCCGTTCGAAGTCACCTTTTTCGGTGTCCGAACCCGGCTATCGCCATTGGCGTTACGGGTATCACGGGCATCGCGGCTGTCACGACCTTCACGGCGCGCACCATCACGCCCCTGCGGACGGGCCGCTGCGCGATCAGTACGCTCGTTATTGCGATCATTGCGCTCCGCACCACCTTTGATGCCGCCCTTGTAACGGCCGGAATTTTCCGATCCGCTGGCGACATCGCGCGTGGTTTCTTCGGTGCGACGACGATCATTGTTCCGGTCATTGCGATCATTACGACCACGGGCCTCATTGCGACCCTGACCATTACGACCGCCGGCACCCGGACGACCACCACCATTGCGACCACGTCCGCTACCGTTGCCATTGCTGGCGCGACGGTCCGGATTGGCATCACGTTCGGCTTTCGAAATCGCGTCCTGCTCGGCGGCTGCCTTGGCATCGCGACGATCAATGACCGGGATCGACTGACGGGTGGTTTTCTCGATATCACGCAGAAGACCGCGTTCTTCCTCGTCACAGAAGGCAATCGCCGAACCGCTGGCACCACCGCGGGCGGTACGACCGATACGGTGCACATAGCTTTCCGGGACGTTCGGAAGTTCGAAATTCACAACATGGGTCACACCATCGACATCAATGCCGCGTGCGGCAATGTCGGTTGCGACCAAAACGCCGATCTGACCATCTTTAAACGCATTCAGCGCACGCTCACGCTGATTCTGGCTTTTGTTGCCATGAATCGCAGCAGCACTGATTTTGCAGCTTTCAAGATGACGCGCCACACGATCCGCCCCGCGCTTGGTTCGGGTGAAAACAAGGGTACGTTTGAAAAGCGGGTTATCAAGCAATTCCGCCAGAAGCTGACGCTTGCGGTTTTTCTCGATCATATAGACCGACTGCTCGACGCGCTCCTGGGTCGTGGCAACCGGGGTCACCGAAACCTTGACCGGATCGGAAAGCATATCACCGGCAAGCTGCCCGATCTGCGACGGCATCGTGGCCGAGAAGAACAGGTTCTGACGATCACGCGGGAGCATCTTGATAATGCGTTTGATCGGCGGCAGGAAGCCAAGATCAAGCATGTGGTCGGCCTCGTCGAGCACGACGACATCAACATTGTTAAGTTTCAGCTTGCCTGCATCAATGTGATCAAGCAAACGGCCCGGTGTTGCGACAAGAACGTCAACACCCGGCGTGATCGCCTTGATCTGCGGACCATGCGCAACCCCGCCAACAACAACGGCAACCGTGGTGTTCATGAAGCGGCCATAGGCACGGAAGCTGTCGCCAATCTGGGCGGCCAGTTCACGCGTCGGCGCCAGCACAAGCACACGGCATGATTTCGCCGGGGTACGGGTTTCGTTTTTGGAAAGACGGTCCAAGATCGGCAGTGCAAAAGCAGCAGTCTTGCCAGTGCCGGTCTGTGCGATCCCCAGAAGGTCTTTGCCTTCAAGGAGAGATGGGATGGCCTGTGCCTGGATCGGCGTTGGCGCATCATAGCCTTCATGCTTGAGAGCGCGAAGGACGGGCTCGGCCAGGCCGAGATCCGAAAATTGGGTCAAATAAAAGTATCTCTTGGTATTGCGGCAGCAGAGGGAAGGGAATCGGCCCTTGAATGTATTACGTCAGCTCTGCGCCTTGCATATTCTTTCGGAAAAGCCCGCGTAGTAGGGCCCTTCAATGCGGTTTTCCGGTAGATCACTCAACAGGCGAGGCCAATAAAGTCCCCTCTACGCTTCTGGAGCGATCAGATAACAAGGGCAACATGCGCAGAGTTTTGTCTGCTTGTCAAACACCATGTTTGTCATGGGCCACGCTTATTTTGCAAACAAGCCCGTCACTTAAGCAGCGCGGGCTTGTTTTGATTGCAAATATTCTTGTTCCTAATTGGCAGAACAAGGGCTCCCTGCCCCGCAAGGATTATATGCCGCACACGGATTTTCTGCTGCGCACGGGTTAAACGCCGCACAGGGGTTTCCCGCGCCGCACGGGTTATATGCGGCACACGGGTTGGCACCGCACGGCGCTGCGGCACATGGATTTGCGGCACAAGGATTATAACCCGCACAGGGATTCGCAGCACATGGGTTATAACCCGCACAAGGATTGGCGGCACAAGGGTTAGCAGCACAGGGGTTCGATCCGCACGGATTACCCGCACACGGATTACACCCGACCGCCGGACTGGTGGCCGGGTTCGATATTGCCGGTGGATTGGCGGGCGTGCTGGTGTGATGATAATGATCAAACGCCACCGCACCGCTGGCCGCGAGGAACACCGCACCAAACAGGATTGTATTTTTCTCGCTCATGACTTTTTAAATCCGTCCATGCCAAATACCGGGCGCAGCGCAATACCGATCCAGCTACCGGCAAAGGCCATCACAAACCAGAGCCAGCCATGCACGCTGCCCGAGGCGATGCCGCTAAACAACGCCCCGATATTGCAGCCAAACGCCAGCCGCGCGCCGTAGCCCATCAAAATCCCGCCAACTGCCGCCGCCAGAAGGGATGCAAACGGCACCTTCACTTTGGGCGCGAATTTGCCCGCGAGGCTTGCCGCCAATGCCGCCCCGATCACGATGCCGAAATTCATCACCGACGTATTATCCGCCAGCACCGAATTTGAAAGCGCCTTGGCCGGACCGGCCCAGTTCCAGAATTCCCAGGTTTCAACCGGAATGCCGATACCTTGGGCGATCTTCGCCCCCCAAAGCCCGAACCCGAACGTGATCGACCACGGATGCCCCGCACTCAGAAGCGTTGCAACATTAAGCCCGGCCAGAAGGATACCCGTCCCGACCAATGGCCACGGACCATGCAGCAATCGGGCAAAGCCCGCACGCGGTGCCACCGGTGCGGTTTCAATCGAACCATGGGCGCGTTTTTCAACCCAGATCGTGATCAACGCCACCAAAGCCAGACCGGCAAAGGTCACGCCCAACCCGCCCCAGATGCCAAATTCGGTTCCGAGGCTCATGGGCGGCATGGAAGGCAGTTCAAGCCACATCGGCAAATGTGCGGTGCCGATCACAGCCCCCACGATAAAGAACACAAGCGTCAGCAACATGCGCGCACTGCCGCCGCCAACCGTAAACAGCGTCCCCGATCCGCATCCGCCGCCAAGCTGCATGCCAAGGCCGAACATGAACGCGCCGACCAGAACCGAAACGCCAACCGGTGCCACCGCGCCGACAATCGGAGTGCCAAGTGGTGCGCCGATGGCAAGCAAGGGAATAAACGCCGCCGCGGCAATGCCGATCATCAAAAGCTGGGCCCGCATCGCGCGGCCGCGCTTTTCGACCGAAAACCGCCGCCAGCCGCCGGTAAAACCGAATGACGCATGATAAAGGGCAATGCCCAGCAACCCGCCAAGGCCATAAAGCACGGCCTGATGGATATCGACTGCCTGCGCAATCAGCACCGCGACAATCACAAACAGGATGGCCGTGACGGCTGCGGGCCCTTTGTCAAAACTAAAGCCCGAAGCACGGACATTAAGGGTCGTTTCAGACATGGTGGTGACGCTCTATCTGACTGGAAACCTGAAAACGAACGGAACCGGGCAACCCGGTTCCGTCAAAACATCGTGTATTATAGGGGTGTTACGCCGTATTTCCGAATTATTCCGGAACGACCACGTCGCGCGACGGATCAGCCGCCCATTCGGTCATGGAGCCGTCATACATCCGGGTGTTTTTGTTGCCCATCACTTCCGAAAGGCCAAACCACGCAACCGATGCCCAATGGCCGGTATTGCAATAGGTGATTTCATCACCGTCTTTCGACACACCGGCATTTTCAACAAGGCCGCTGATCACATCGGATGCAACAAACTGGCCTTTCTGATCATCATAAAACGCCGACTGTTCGATATTGACCGCACCGGGGATCGCACCGGCACGCGCCACGACGGGGCTGGTCTGTTCACCGCGGAACTGTGCCGACGGACGCGCATCAACCAGCGCGACGCCATTTTCACGCGCCTTGGCAACATCATCGGCCGTCGCCAGAAGCTCCGGGCGGAAATTGGCATTGAATGCCAAGGTCTGCGGGGCGACCGCATCGGTTGAAACCGGTTTGCCGGCTGCTTCCCAGGCACGCTGCCCGCCATCAAGGATGGTCACCGCATCATGGCCCAGCACCTTAAAGGTCCAGTAAACACGGGTCGCCGAACCGAAATCCGAGCTATTCTGACCGGCCGGTACGACAACAACCTGTTTGTCATTATCAATGCCAAGGCTGCCGATCCGGGCCGAAATCACATCAACCGGCGGCAACTGGCCGACAACCTCGCCAACCTTGGCACGCCAGCCGAACTTGCCATAGGGCGCAAAAACCGCACCCGGAATATGCCCGGCATCATAGGGGCTGCCTGCCTTGGTCAGCGAACGGATATCGACCACCACCAAAGACGGGTTATCAAGATTGTCCGAAAGCCACGCGGCATCAACCAGCGGCTTTTCGGTCAGGCGCTCGGCCTGAGCGGCAGAACCCGCAAAGACAATCGCCACTGCCGCAACGGCAGAAAGAATAAGAGAACGCATGGGGCCTGTCTCCGATATGGTGAATTATAAATCTGTGAAATATATACAATCACCATAAATCTGATGTCAATTAATATATAATAACAGTTATTTTTTGTTATAATGACAAACATTAGTGATTAAGCATCCACCGCAATCTTTAAACGCTAGGGCCGCAACCCATTAAGATACCGCGCATATTCGCGCGCAAACGCGCCATGGGTTTCGCTGTTGCGCAAGGCAGGCGGGCGGGTCAGGAAGCCATGCAGGGCGGCAATGATGAATTCAGCCACCGATGACGGTTCGATATCGGTGCGGATGGTTTTATTGAACTGCCCATGGCCCAGATGCAGCGCCAGACCGCGCCGCCAGTATCGATAAACCCCATCAATCCGCTTGCGCAGATTTTCATCAAGTTCCGCCGCCCCCGATGCCAGCCGTGCCAGCGGACAACCGCCTTCAAGCAGTTTCGGCGCATCCTTGGTACCAAGGCAATCCACCTGCCCCATCATCACCGGCAGGATATCATCCGCCCCGTCAAGCGGCCGCAGCCACACATCATCAATATATTGCGGCAGGCATTCCTCGATCACGGCATGGGCAAGTTTGGCCTTGCCGGGGAAATGATGATAAAGCGCGCCCTTGGTCGTGCCGGTCCGTTCCAGGATCTGATTGATTGATGCCCCGGCAAACCCGGCCATGCGGATTTCATAAAACGCCGCATCAAGGATCAGCTTGCGGGTTGCCTGCGGATTGCGGGGCTGTCGGGTCGTCGCCAGCGCATTTTGCGCATGGTCGGCAATGGCATTTTCAATCGTGCCCTCATCGACCGGATCATCCGGATGGGAAATCCGGGCCAGTGCGGCAGTAATGCTAAAGGGCGGTTTGCTCATGATTTTTATATCTTGTGCCATGTTCGATAAGGCTGTCCAAGGTTCCCCTGTTTTTGCCCCAAGGTCAATATGAGAGCACATCGAACCCAACGTGACCTTGCGCACAGTATCCCCGCGCGTGCGATGATGCAGCCCCTTGCAATTACATGTAAACCAGTCTCTATTACGGGATTGCGGGCCGGTGATACGGCCCCCATATCCGGCCAGAAATAAAACCGGAAACGTTCAGAACCACGCCCGGAACCACGCCCAACGCCACCCTGACACGATTATGGTGGCATGCGATGACAGGATCGCATTCGATCGGAAAGCAGATGCATATTCATTCCATCGCCTTTGTCGCCGCCGACACCAAAATTGCCCAGGACGCGATGTACCGGTTAAAGCATCGCTATGGCCATGTCTCGCCGGAAACGGCGGATGTGATTGTCGCACTTGGCGGAGATGGCTTCATGCTGGAAACCCTGCATCGCTATATGGGGCGCAAGGTGCCGATCTATGGCATGAACCGGGGCACGGTCGGATTTCTGATGAATGAATTCCGTGAAATGGACCTGCCCGAGCGCATTGCCGAGGCCCAGACCGTGCAACTGCACCCGCTTCAGATGGAAGCCCACACCATGCAGGGCGAAAGCATGTGCGCGCTTGCGATCAACGAAGTCTCGCTTCTGCGCGAAACCCGGCAGGCGGCAAAACTTCGCATCAAGATCGACGGGGTCGAACGGCTGGCCGAACTGGTCTGCGACGGCGCACTGGTCTGCACACCGGCCGGAAGTACGGCCTATAACCTGTCGGCCCACGGTCCGATCCTGCCGATGGGAAGCGGCCTTATGGCTCTGACCCCGATCAGCCCGTTTCGCCCGCGTCGCTGGCGCGGTGCGCTTCTGCCGCATGGGGCCGAAGTCGTTTTTGATGTGCAGGATCCGCAAAAACGTCCGGTTTCCGCCGTGGCCGATTATACCGAGGTTCGCGATGTCTCACGCGTGATCATCCGCGAAGACAGCAACATGAAAATCAAATTGCTGTTCGATCCCGAACACAATCTGGAAGAACGCATTCTTAAGGAACAATTCGTCGAATGAGTGCCGCCAACACCACCGCCATGCCGTCTGCCGCAACCCTTGAATGGCTTGCCAAACTGATCAGCCATCCAAGTGTCAGCCTGACCCCGAACCTTGCCCTGATCGAACAGGCGCAAGGCTATCTGGAAAGCCTTGGCTATCTGTGCGCGGTCGTGTTTGACGAAACCAGAAGCAAGGCCAACCTGTATGCCACCATCGGCCCGGCGGTCGATGGCGGCGTGATCCTGTCAGGCCACAGCGACGTGGTCCCGGTCGAAGGCCAGAACTGGGCATCCGACCCGTTCACCACCGATATCCGCGGCGACAAACTTTATGGCCGCGGGGCCTGCGATATGAAGGGTTTCCTTGCCTGCCTGCTGGCCAAGGCAGAAACCTTCAAAAATGCCGATCTGCGCGTGCCGATCCATCTTGCCTTCACCTATGACGAGGAAGTCGGCTGCCTTGGCGTGCCAAGCCTGGTCGAGGCGATCAACGCCCTGCCCCATAAGCCCGCCATGTGCATCGTGGGCGAACCCACCAACATGCAGGTCATCACCCAGCACAAGGGCAAATATTCCGCCCGCGCACATTTCACCGGCCGGTCGGGCCATTCGTCGCTGCCGGGCGAAGGTGTCAATGCGGTTGAATTCGCATCCGAATTCGTGGTGTTCCTGCGCCGCCTTGGCCAAAAATTCCGCAATGAAGGCCCGCATGATGATGAATTCGTGCCCAATCACACGACCTTCCACAGCGGCGTGATCCATGGTGGCACGCAGCTCAACATCATTCCGCAGAATTGCTATGTCGATTTCGAATTCCGCAATCTTCCCAATCATGATCGCAACGAACTCAAAGGCCTGATTTTCGATTATCTCGACAACACCCTGATCCCGCAAATGCGCGAAACCTATGACGATGTCGGGGTCGAAATCGAAGTCGTCTCCGACATGCCGGGCCTTGCCACCGGCGATGACGAGGAAGTCACCAGACTGGTCATGGAACTGACCGGGGCGAACACCACCGGCAAGGTCAGCTTCGGCACCGAAGCCGGTGTATTCTCGGCGATGGGCGATATCCCCACCGTCGTCTGCGGACCCGGCAGCATAGAACAGGCCCACAAACCCGACGAATTCATCGAACTCGACCAGCTCGCGCGCTGTGAAAAGTTCCTGGATAGGCTTTTGGCGGTGTTGGTGCGAAAGTAGCAAATCACCTGCCAAACAAACGTAAAAGCCCCCGCGTTGGGGGCTTTTTTATTGAAAAACTATCAAACACTTGGCCCCGGAATGACCTTTGCCTTTCGCAAGCGACTTGACGCCCATCGGCGTTACGGTCAAAACAAAAGGGCCGGTGCAATGCACCAGCCCTTCTTACGCACGCGCAACGGCGGGGTCGGGGGACTGCGCAGACAAGTCTGCAACCGTCGCGAGCGCGCCGACAAAGCCGGTCTGTGAATTCAGACCGGCTTTGCTTTTTGGTTTATTCCGCCGGATGTTCGTGGGCGGCCTTCACATCACCGCGTTTCGAACGGCTTTTGGCGAAGGTGCCAACAATCAGCACGAAGAACAGCGGCACGAAGAAGATCGCAAGGATCGTAGCCGCAATCATGCCGCCCATCACCCCGGTCCCCACCGCGATACGCGCCCCCGCACCGGCACCGGTACTGATCGCAAGCGGCAGAACGCCCAGCGTGAAGGCCATCGAGGTCATGATGATCGGACGCAGACGCTGGCGCGCGGCCTCGACCGTTGCCTCAAGCAGGCCCATCCCCTGATCATAAAGTTCGCGCGCGAACTCGACGATCAGAATGGCGTTCTTGGCCGACAGACCAATCGTGGTCAGGATCGCCACCTGGAAGTAAACGTCATCGGGAAGCCCGCGCAGCAGCGCTGCAATCACGGCCCCCAAAACGCCCAGTGGCACGACCATCATCACCGAAACCGGAATGGCCCAGCTTTCATACAGTGCGGCAAGGCACAGGAAGACCACGATCATCGACAGGGCATAAAGGGCCGGGCCCTGTTCGCCTGCTTCGCGTTCCTCATAGGAAAGCCCCTGCCATTCAAGGCCGATGCCGCCCGGAAGCTTGGCAACGATTTCCTGCATTGCCGTCATCGCATCACCCGATGCAACGCCCGGTGCCGCCTGCCCCTGAATATTGACAGACGAAAGACCGTTAAAGCGCTCCAACCGCGGCGAGCCATAAGTCCACTGCGTGGTCGAGAAGGCCGAAATCGGCACCATCTCGTCGTGGCTGTTGCGGACATACCAATGATCCATATCTTCGGGCATCATGCGGTATTTCGCATCTGCCTGCATATAGACGCGCTTGACACGGCCCTTCTCGATGAAGTCGTTGACATAGCTTGAGCCCCAGGCAGTTGCCAGCGTGCGGTTGATGTCGGCAATACTGACACCCAGCGCGCTTGCCTTTTCCTGATCGATATTGATGTCGAACTGTGGTGTATCATTCAGGCCGTTCGGACGCACCCCGACCAGACGCGGATCCTGTGCCGCCATGCCAAGCAACTGGTTTCGTGCCGCGATCAGGGCATCGTGCCCCGCACCGCCACGATCCACCAACTGCATGTCAAAGCCGTTCGCCGTGCCCAGTTCGATAATCGCAGGCGGGGCAAAGGCAAAGACCATCGCTTCGCGGATCTGGGCAAAGGCACCATAGGCCCGCCCGATCACCGCCTCAACCGACTGACCGGGCGATGTCCGTTCCGACCAGTCTTTCAGGTTCACAAAGGCGATACCCGCATTCTGACCACTCCCGGCAAACGAGAAACCAGCCACGGTAAAGATACCGTTCACCACTTCCTTCTCGTCTTCCATGAAGTGCTTTTCGAGCTTCTTGAGAACCTCGACCGTCCGCTCCTGCGAGGCACCGGCTGGCAGCTGAACCATCGAGAACATGATCCCCTGATCCTCTTCCGGCAGGAACGAACCCGGCAGACGCACGAACAGGAAGGCCAAAGCCCCGACAAGAATGCCATAAACGAACAGGTAACGCCATTTGCGGTTCACAACATGGCCGACACTGCCCTGATAGAAATTGTTGGTTTTATCAAACCCGCGGTTGAACCAGCCAAAGAAACCCTTTTTGGCATGCGGATCGCCCTTGGACGGCTTAAGCATGGTCGCGCAAAGGGCCGGTGTCAGGACAATCGCCACGATCACCGACAGCACCATCGCCGAAACAATGGTGATCGAAAACTGGCGATAAATCGCCCCGGTCGACCCGGCAAAGAACGCCATCGGCACAAACACCGCCGACAGAACCAGCGCAATACCGACAAGTGCACCGGTAATCTGGCTCATGGATTTGCGCGTTGCTTCACGCGGCGGCAAGCCATCTTCATGCATCACGCGTTCGACGTTTTCGACCACAACGATGGCGTCATCGACCAGAAGACCAATCGCCAGCACCATGCCAAACATGGTCAGCGTGTTGATCGAATATCCGAACGCCGCCAGAACGCCAAACGTACCAAGCAGAACCACCGGCACCGCAATCGTCGGGATCAGGGTCGCGCGCCAGTTTTGCAGGAACACGAACATCACGACGAAGACAAGCGCGATGGCTTCAAACAGGGTCCGGACCACTTCCTCGATCGAAACCTTGACGAACGGGGTCGTGTCATACGGATAAACAACTTCCATCCCCTGCGGGAAGAAAGGTTTAAGCTCCTCAAGGCGGGCTTTCACCGCCTCGGCGGTGTCAAGCGCATTGGCCCCGGTCGCAAGGTTGATACCGATACCGGTAGCGGCCTGTGCATTATATCGCGCAACGACCTCGTAGCTTTCGCCACCGATCTCGATGCGCGCCACATCGCCCAGACGGACCTGCGAACCATCCGTATTCACACGCAGCAGAATATTGGCGAATTCGTCAACGGTCGTAAGCTTGCTTTGCGCCGTAATCGTCGCGTTGATCTGCTGGCCCGGCACCGACGGCGCACCGCCGATCTGACCGGCCGTGACTTCCGTGTTCTGCGCTTCGATTGCCGAACTGACATCGGAAACCGTCAGGTTATAGGAAATCAGCTTGTTCGGATCGAGCCAGATGCGCATCGCATGCTGCGCACCAAACACCTGAACCGAACCGACACCGTTCACACGTGCAATCGGGTCTTCGATGGTCGATACCACAAAGTCCGAAAGGTCTTCGGCATTCATCGAACCATCGGCCGACACAAAGCCCGCCACCATCAGGAACGAACCGCTTGATTTCGAAACCGTGATGCCCTGCTGCTGAACTTCGCTTGGCAGACGCGACATGGCGGCCTGCAACTTGTTCTGCACCTGCACCTGCGCGATATCGGGATCGGCTTCGGGTTCAAAGGTCAGGGTGATGGATGCACTACCCGTCGCACTACTGTTCGACGACATATAGCGCAGGTAATCCAGCCCGTTCATTTCCTGTTCGATGACCTGCGTCACCGTGTTTTCAACGGTTTCCGCCGAAGCACCCGGATAGGTCGCCTCGATCTGCACCGATGGCGGCGCAATCGACGGATATTGCTCGATCGGCAGCTGCAAAATGGACAGCCCCCCCGCCAGCATGATCACCAGGGCCACAACCCAGGCGAAGACGGGGCGATCAATAAAAAACTTTGCCATTAGAAATCGTCCTTAATCGTCAGCTTACTGGGCTGAACCTTGGGCGGCACCCTGGCCAGCATTCTCGACAGGCTGCGCCGTTACCGGCGCCCCCGGTGCGATACGCTGAATGCCATCAACGATCAGCTGTTCGCCATCCGAAACACCGTCTGTCACGACCCAGTTCTCGCCTTGCGACTGTTCGATCTGGATATCCTTGGAAACGACCTTGCCGTCACCGATGGTGTAAACATATGCCGTGCCATCCGGGCGGCGCATCACGGCTTTCTGCGGCACAAGGAAGGCCCCATCAAGCTTGCCCTGACGCACCTGTCCACGCACGAACATGCCCGGCAGCAACACACCATCCGGGTTCGGGAAAACCGCGCGCAGACGGATCGTTCCGGTGGTTTCATTCACCGATACGTCGGAAAACTGCAATGTCCCGGTATGGGGATATTCAACACCGGTCGCATCAATGATCAGGGCAACTTCGATCTTGCCGTTTTCAACACCCTGAATGCGGCCGTTCTGGATCGCCTGCTTGATCTTCATTAACCGGCCACCGGCCTGCGTCACATCGACATAGATCGGGTCAAGCTGGGTGATCGAGGTCAGTGCTTCGGTCTGGTTGGCGGTCACAAGCGCACCTTCGGTCACATCAGACGAACTGATCTGGCCGGAAATCGGGGCGGTTACGGTGGTGTATTCCACATTGATCCGCGCCTGATCGACCTGCGCACGCGCGGCGGCAACCGCGGCTTTTGCCTGGGCTTCTGCCGAAATCGCATCGTCAAAGGTCTGCTCGGAAACCGCCTGGGTTTTCACAAGACTTTCGTATCGCTTGCGGGTTTTGGTCGTCTGATCAAGGGTCGCGCGCTGCTTGGCAAGTTCCGCCTGTGCCGCGTCAAGTTCCGCCATGTAAACGGCCTGATCAATCATATAAAGCTGCTGACCGGCTTCAACAAACGCGCCTTCGGTAAAGTTGCGTTCCTTGATGATACCATCGACCTGCGGGCGCACCGCAGCCTTGCGGAAGGCAACGGTACGACCCGGCATTTCCTCGATCAGACCGACGGTCTGCGCTTCAAGTGTCACGGTACCAACCGGCGTTGCCTGCGGTTGCTGCTGTGCGCTGGCATCCGACTGTTGCGCTTCTTTCTGCTCGTCACAGGCCGCAACCATCAATGCAAGCACAGCAACGCCTGCAAGTTTCAAACAAGATCGCATCGACAAAATGATTTTCCTTCTCACAGTCCTGTAAGCAGCGCTGCCGTGCCGGGGAATATCAGGCAGCTTTGCCATTGAATTATTAAATACTGTACGGTACAGTACACATTGTGCACTGCACGATCAAGAGCCAAAAACAACGTCGACAGAAAAGATCGAAAAACCATGAGCGAAGCGTCAGAAACCCAAGGAAAACAATCCAGTCGCGGCTTCGCACGGCGACGCGCGATGATGGATGCTGCATGGCAGCTTCTGCTGGAGAAAGGCTTTTCTGGCGTTACGCTAAATGACGTAATTTCTCGATCCGGTGGCTCCCGTACAACTCTCTACGAGGCATTTGGCGGAAAGGATGGGTTGCTGACTGCCGTTATGACAGAACGGTGCATGGCGTTTTCCGCGGAATTGCATATTTCGCTGGAATCCAATCTCCCCCCTCGTGACGCTTTGACCGACTTCGCCTTTAAACTATCGACCAAGATACTAACCGAGGAAGCCGTTCGCTTCACGCAGATTCTGTTCTCCGAGGGACAGCATTTCATACCAATGGTTGAGAAGTTCCTTGAAGTCGGCCCCGAAAGCACGCGCAAACACCTTGCAAACTACCTGAAACGCCAGAACGACCTTGGTAATCTTGTCATCGACGATCCCGATCATTATGCCGAAATTTTCGATGCGATGATTGTCGGCGACTGGCAGAATCAGGTGATGAAAATGATCTCTCCTCCGAAACTCAGCGAAGAAGAGATCACAAAAAGGGTCAAACGCGCCGTCGACGTCTTCCTGTGCGGGGTCACCGTCGAAAGCAAGCGTGACAAAATCGGCTGCGCCACCGACTGACCGGCAACGCCCCCATGCTTTCCAGATGACAGCCAGGACAAGATGTGATCCATGTCATACTTGTGTCCTTCTGCTGTGCTTCGCCTGCCCTCGCCACAATCCCTGCCCCATCTTCACCAAATTTGCGCTAAACAATGGAACCGTTCAAACCATTACCCATAGGGGTCTTGATCATGCCTGTACGCCGTATTGTCATCGGCATTGGTGTTTCTCTGATTTCCATTTGCGCCGCCGGTGCAAATGCCTTTGCGCTTGAAACGCAAAAGGCGCGCGAAATCATGGATGGAATCCTGATGCAAAACGGCATTTCCGCAACCGAAACATCCGCGGAAAACAGCAACGGTGCCGTCACCTTCACCTATGACGGAGTGCGCCTTGATCTCAGCGGCTACAGCACCGCGCGTGAACTGGCCCTTGAAGATGTCCGGGTAACGCTAAGCGATACCGATATCGCCAATCAGGTCGATATCGACATTGCCCTGCCCGAACGCGGCAAGATGCTGGCCGATGCCACCAGTGACCAGCGCGAACTGACCATGCGCAAGGCACTCGGCAGCCTGCGCTGGAACTATATAAACGGCACGGCGGTCAATTTCACCGGCGGGGCTGATTTCCTGATTGGCGATGAACCGATCACGCGCAAACACTGGCTGATGAACGGACTTGTCATTCGATGGCTGCCTGACGAAGCCCGGATTTCATGGCAGGCCGCCGAATGGACCGGCCCGAACCGGGAAAAACGCGGCGCGGTCAAATCGACAAGCTTCCTGCTTTATCCCGGCGAAAATGGCGAAACCCATCTTGACTACGCCCATGATGGCCTTTGGCTGCCAAGCCTGCTGCAACCGCGCACCGTGCGCATCAAAAGCAGCAGCACCGGCCTGCCCTGGCTCGAAGCCAAACCCGTCATTGAAAAGGGCTTCAATGATATGCTGACCGGTCTTGCGCCGCGTGCCGCCCGCCGCCAGATCGCCAACGAGCTTTGGCAAAAGGCCGCCGATAACGGTGCCCCGGTCAAGATTGATGAAATCTATGTCGAAGGCCGCGGCCTCGAAGCACTGGGCAAGGGTGAATTCATCGCCCAGCAGGCCGCGCGCTACGGCTTTGCAGGCCAGCTTGACCTTGACCTGATCGGACGCGAACGCCTTCAGGACCTGATCGGCACCCCGCAAAGCCCGACCCTGCTGGGCGCGCTGGTGCCCTTTGCTGTCGATGGCCTTGCCGCCGGTGAACCCGGCAAACAGGGCATGACGAATTACGATGTCGAACTGTTGCGCGATGGCCGGATTGTCGTGAATGGCGTAACGGTATTCAGCGCCGCAAGTGGCAGCTGATAACAACGGAAAACCTGATGCCGACGACCTGCAACCGGATCGTGATCTACACGAAAAAGATCGACGAAATGGTCCATTTCTACTGCGATCTTTTCGTCTATCAGGCCATCCGCCTCGAAGGTGACCGCATCGTCGAACTCAGGCCTGCCCTTGATGGGTTGATCCTGATGCTCCATCCCGCGGGCAAGGGCCAGAAAGAAGGCCAGTCGCTGATCAAACTGGTCTTTGACGTCAAGAATGTTGAAGCCTTCCGCAAGCAACTGGTGGCCCGTGGCGTTGATGTCGGCCCGATCCATCAGGCGGATGGCTATCAATTCGCCAATATGAAAGACCCGTCCGGAAATCCGGTTTCGATTTCCAGCCGGGCCTTTGCAATCCGTTCCTGACGGGGCTTAGATACCCTGTCCATATGCTCCCTCATTCCCGGCAATGCTTTGCGCCCTGTGCGACATCCTGTTGACGGATAATGCCGAACTTCGCATGATCCGGTGACACGGTCGGCCTGCCACATGCCGACCCAATAAATCAGGGAGCCTCATTCAATGAAACTTTTCAAATCCGGTGCGCTTTCAGGCCTTCTGATCGCGGGTACAATGATTGCCGCCATGAACAGCGCATCCGCCGAACCGATCAGGATCGGCATCGCCAATTTCGGCGAACATCCGCAGCTTAACGCGTCCATCGCGGGCTTCAAGGAAGCCATGGCCGCCAACGGCTTTGCCGAGGGCACGGATGTTGTCTATTCCGAAAGCCACACCAATTTCGATGCGTCTCTGGTGCCCCAGATGATCGCGAAATTGCAGGCCGAAAATCCCAAACTGATCTATACCATCACCACCCCGGTCTCCCAGATCGCCAAAAAGGCACTGGCGGGTTCGGGCATTCCAATCGTGTTTTCCGCCGTGACCGATCCGGTGGCCGCCAAACTGGTCCCGTCATGGGATAAGGGCGACGAAGGCATGACCGGCGCGTCCGATCTTCAGGACATCGCAGCCGTTCTTGAATTCACCCACAAATTCCTGCCCGATGCCAAACGCCTTGCCGTGCCCTATAACCCGGGCGAAGCCAATGATGTTGCCCTGCTTGAAAAGGTTCAGGAACTCGCCCCCGCCGCGGGCTTTACCGTTGTTCCGGTCGGCATCGATAACGTCAATGACATACAGCAACGCATCACCGCCGTCGCGGGCAAGGCTGATGTCATCTATACCCCGGCCTCGAACCTGATCCAGCCGGCGATTGCTGCGGTATCCGCTGCTGCGCGTCAGATCGGCGTTCCGATTGTCAATTCCGATAGCTCGGCGGTTGCCAATGGCACCGTGCCCGCCAGCTTCTCGGTCGATTACGAACAGGTCGGCCTGAATGCCGGTAAGATTGCGGCTGAAATCCTCAATGGCAAGGACCCGGCGACCATTCCGCCATCCGCACCATCCTATGAAAACCACGCCCCGATGATTTCGAAAAAGGCCTCCGCCGCCTTTGGCATCGAAATCCCGGCCGAATTCAACGATTGCGGCTGCATCGTCGAATAAATTCCGGCCTCGTCTTTTTGTTGGCGCCCCGCATTCCGGCATCACCGGGGGGCGCCAATTTTGCTTTACGGAGGATACGGATGCTTGAAATCCGGTCTGCACGAAAAACCTTCTACAAAGGCCAGCCCGACGAAAAGATCGCGCTGGACGACCTGTCGCTTACTCTCCAGACCGGCGAATTCGGTGTTGTCATCGGCTCCAACGGGGCGGGCAAAAGCACGATGCTAAACGCCATTTCCGGCGCAATGCCCCTTGATCGCGGCCAGATCCTGATCAATGGCGATGATGTCACCAATATGCCCGTGCATAAACGCGCCATGCGCATTGCGCGTGTGTTTCAGGACCCGATGCTCGGCACTGCTGCCAGCATGACGGTGGCCGAAAACATGCTTCTGGCCGAACTGCGCAGCAAAAGCCGCACATTTGCCCGTGGGCTTAATGCCAAACGCCTTTCGGATTACAAGGAACGCCTGTCGATCCTGGGTCTTGGCCTTGAAAACCGGCTTGATACCCGCGTTGAACTGCTTTCGGGCGGGCAACGTCAATCGCTATCTCTCATCATGGCGGTCGGCGGATCGCCCGATCTGCTGCTACTCGATGAACATACCGCCGCCCTTGATCCGCGCACCGCCGATCTTGTCATGGGGGCAACCGTGCGCGCGGTTGATGCGCTTAAACTCACCACCCTGATGGTCACCCATAACATGCAGCACGCGGTCGATTACGGCCATCGCGTCATCATGCTGGATGCCGGAAAGGTCAAACTGGAAATCGGCGGCGAAGAAAAGGCCGGTGTCACGGTGGCAAAGCTGATCGATCATTTCTCGGTCAAATCCGATGCCATGTTGCTGGGGGCCTGATTGATGATGGAATTCCTTTCTTCGACCTTCACAAGCTATATGGCGCTCGTGCCCGTAACATTGGCACAAAGCCTGATCCTGGCTTTCGTCGTCATGGGCATCATGATCCCGTTCCGCACCCTGCATTTTCCCGACCTCACCAGCGAAGGCGCCTATCCGCTGGGCGGCTGTGTTGCCGGGGTTCTGATTGCCGCCGGGGTCAATCCGGCACTCGCCATCATCGCGGCCCTTCTGTGCGGTTTTGCTGCCGGGTGCTGTACCGCACTCATTCATCTGCGGTTTCGCATTCACACGCTTCTGGCCGGGATCCTGATGATGACGATGCTTTACAGCATCAATCTGCGCATCATGGGCAAATCGAACCTGTCGATCTTTGGCACCGGTTCGGTGTTTGACTGGGCGCCCTTTGTCACCCCCGGTTTCCCGGCGGCCAAGATCATCATTGCCGGGATCATCGGGGCGGCGGTGTTTGTGGCGCTTAACTGGTTTTTCAAAACCGAAAAGGGCACAGCCATGCGCGCGGTCGGTGCCAACCCGGCCATGGCAGAGGCCCAAGGCATTTCCGTCTGGGTTTCGACCATCGGCGGTGTTGGCCTTGCCAGTGCCTTTTCGGCCACCAGCGGCGCGCTTATGGTCCAGTCACAGGGCTTTGCCGATGTGAATATGGGCCTTGGCATCCTGATCAACGGTCTGGCCGCCCTCATGATCGGCGAGGCCATCGTTGGCAAACACAGCGTCTTTCGCCAGCTCCTCGCCCCGTTTGTCGGTGCGATCATCTATTATCAACTGGTGTCGCTCTGCCTGGCCGCCGGTATGCCGCCGCCCGATCTGAAACTGGCAACCGGGCTTTTCGTGCTTGCCATGCTGGCCCTGCCCAGCCTCAAACGCGGGCGCGGCGGCACACCCGCCCGCGAAAAGTTCCGCGAATGAAAAACAACGGGCGGGGTCAATTGGCCCCGCCCTTTCCATGTCGTCAGAAATCAACCGCGCTGCAAAAACAGCACGATATCCTTCACTTCCGCTTTCTCCCCCTCCGGCCCGGTAACGTTGCGCGTCGCGTACCCGGCCTTGTGCAAAATCCATTCCCCGGCACGAAGATCAAGCCCGTCGAGCTCTTCCTGAAGGGTCGGGAACTGATGTTCGCCATTGCCCTTGCGCCAAGGCGGGGCCGATGCATGCGCGATACACAGGAAATATCCGCCCGGCACCAGCTTTGCCATTGCACGCCGAAGAATATCGGCCCGCGCAAGCGCGACCGGTGACTGAAAATAGGATGCGGTGACAAGGTCATATTCCCCGTCCGGTATTTCGCGTTCCAGATCGCAGGCAACAAACAGAACCCGGCCAGAAAAATCACTCCCCACCAGACGCTTCTGCGCCCGCTCTATCGCGGTTTGCGAAATATCCGCCCCCGTCACATCCCAACCCCGCCCGGCCAGCCAAAGCGCATCATCCCCATGCGAACAGCCGATATCCAATGCCCGCCCCGGCGTCAGATCGGCGACATACCGCACCAGCAACTCCCCCGGATTACCCGAATAATCGGTCTTTCTCGTCCGGTAATGATCTTCCCAGAATTCAACCGGGTTTTCCGCCCTTTCGGTCGCGTTCTGCATCGGAAATGCTCCTTCATCACAAACCACATCGAATCACGTAACTTATGATGTATCGTAAAAGCAGTCCCCGTCAAGCACACATCGAAAACAAAACAGCCCGGCGGAATATTGGCCGCCGGGCTGCTGCGAATGTGCGGGCTGCACCGCAGCCTAGCTCAGATGTTTATTAAACCACGCAATCGTGCGATCCCATGCAAGCTTCGCCTGTTCCTCGTCATAGCGAGGCGTTGAATCATTGTGGAACCCGTGATTGGCGCCGGGATAGATATAGGCCTCATAAACCTTGTTATGTTCCTTCAATGCCGCCTCATAAGCAGGCCAGCCTTCATTGATCCGCTCGTCAAGCTCGCCATAATGCAACAGCAACGGCGCCTGAATGCGCGGCACATCGGCCACGTCCGCCTGACGGCCATAAAACGGCACGGCGGCACCAAGTTCGGGATAGGCCACCGCCGCCGCATTCGAAACACCCCCGCCATAACAAAAACCGGTAATACCGATCTTGCCGGTGGTCGCCTCATGCGCGGTCAGGAATTCGATGGCGGCAAAGAAATCATTCATCAATTTGGTCGGGTCGACCTGTCGCTGCAATTCCCGGCCCTTGTCATCATTGCCGGGATATCCGCCAACCGATGTCAGCCCATCCGGGGCAAGGGCAATAAAACCGGCCTTGGCCACCCTTCGCGCAACGTCTTCGATATAGGGGTTAAGCCCGCGATTTTCGTGCACCACCACCACGCCGGGCACCTTGCCGGTCACGTTCGCCGGTTTGACGAAATAGCCGCGCACCTCGCCATGACCGTTGGGCGACGGATACATGATATATTCGGCGGCAATATCGGGATCGGTAAACTCGACCTGTGTCGCAAGTGCATAATCCGGGCTAAGCGACGCCAGAACCGACATCGCGGTGACCCCGCCGACGGTATATTTCGCGGCCCGGTCAAGGAATTCGCGCCGCGAAATGATCCCGTGCGCATAAAAATCATAAAGCTCAAGCAATTGCGGCGAGAAATCTTTGGCCGTCAAACGGTTCATCACAGGCTCCCTTCGGTATTAACCGGGGCGGAAATCATGAATGCGGTGGCAGGAATGCGAAAAGTTTTCTGCATTCCCCGCCATCACACAAATCACAAATCCGCTATCGGTGAACCAGTTCACTTCCTCTCCCATTCCGGCGCGAAAATTCGCAAACCAAAAACGGCCGCCCCGATGGGACGACCGTCTTTTGCAAACCGGTGGATGCTTCAAAGCACCTTGGCTTACCAGCTATATTTCAGCGTCGCCAGAACCGTGCGGCCCTCGCCATAGAAACGGCTGCCAAACGTGTTGGACGCGACATATTCCCGGTCAAACAGGTTGGTCGCATTGACCGCAAGGCTGACATTGTCCGTCACCA
Source organism: Thalassospira sp. MBR-102 (assembly GCF_040549275.1). Classification (NCBI taxonomy): domain Bacteria; kingdom Pseudomonadati; phylum Pseudomonadota; class Alphaproteobacteria; order Rhodospirillales; family Thalassospiraceae; genus Thalassospira; species Thalassospira sp. MBR-102. The sequence goes on along the minus strand of NZ_JBEPTC010000001.1, from coordinate 228,669 downwards.
TATAATTCACCATGGCATCCACCACCGTATGCGATCCCAGCAGATCGGCATTGGCATCATTGTTATAGCGTGACCCGACAAATCGCAGGCCCCCACCAATCGTTAGATCACCAAACACCCCATGTTCGGGAATGGTATAATCAAGCCACGCCGAGGCGGTATGTTCAGGAACATTTGACGGACGGTTACCGACATTGGCCGTCACCACATCGTCTTTGATTTCGGCATCAAGATAGGTATAGGCCAGCGTCAGGTTGGTCCGCGCGTCAAGCGACATCTTGCCTTCAAGCTCAAGCCCGCGTGAATTGATCTCGCCAATCTGCTGATAGGTCGACGTCGTGGAATTCCACTGCGAAACGTTTTCCTGCGTCAGATCAAACAGGGCGGCGGTAAACATCGCATCAATCGCCGTCGGCTGATATTTGACACCAACCTCATATTGCGTGCCTTCCTGCGGCGCGGTTCCATCCGGGCGGGATGCCGCACTGCCATAAACCGGCTGGAAGGATTCCGAATAGTTCCCGTAAACCGAAACCTCGTCCGTCGCCTTATAGGTCAGGCCGACGCGCGAGGTGAATTTATGGTCATCACGTTCGTCAAGCGTGCCACTGCTGATCGTGTCCGTATCGCTTTGGACATAATCGAAACGCCCACCCACGGTCGCGATCCAGTCATCGGCAATCGTAAGCTGTTCCTGTGCATAAAGCCCATAGGCCGACTGCGTGATTTCCGTGTCCGAACTGCTGGTAAAGTTGATGCATGAAAGCCCGCAATAAGCCGGGTTATAGGGATCAATCGGCGATGCCGTCCCGTCAAAACGTTTTTCCCGGTTCTGATCCCGGTTGAAGTCAAAACCCACCAGCGTCTTGCTATCGAACGTTTCATTCAGTGCGGTATCGTATTGCACCTGGTTGTCGACGGCGAAACGGTCAAGCTCGCCGTAAATCGCAAAAGCCCAACGATTGCCAAGCGGCGTGGTGTCGTTCAGATAAACCGTCTCGTAATCCAGATCGACATGGGTATATCGCGCATTCTGGCGGAATTGCAGTTTGTCGGTAATCTGGTGTGAAAACTCGTAACCGATATTGGTTTCTTCGGTATCGAAAGTGTTGAAATCCGGTTCACCGAAAAACGCATTGCGGCTGGTTTCGATCCCGGTCGGGAAACCATAACCCAGATTGCTTTCGCGGTTGCTGTAACTGGTCAGGATCGTCAATTCCGTACCTGCCTTCGGCTTATAGGTAAAGGCAGGCGCCACATAAATGCGGTCATCCTGCGAATAATCCTGTTCGCGTTCCGCATCCTGCCAAAGCCCGGTCAGGCGATAGGTCCAGTTGCTGCCTTCCGCAACCGGCCCGGTCACATCGCCGCCGCCACGCACATGATCTTCGCCAAAGGTCGTGAAAACCTCTCCCCCCGCTTCATCCTGCGGGCGCTTGGTAATCAAATTCACCAGGCCCCCCGGCCCGTTCATGCCAAACAGGCTCGATGTCGATCCTTTCAGGACATCAACCTGCTGAAGGCCATAGGGTTCCTGGCGGGCGGTTGTGAAGTTATAGTTCCGCGACGACAATCCATCGCGATAGGTCGAAAGCGACGAATAAAAACCGCGGATACGGATATAGTCATACCGCACATCCGATCCGTATTCACCCGCCTGCACGCCTGCACTATAGGCAACCGCCTGCTGCACGTCCTGCACATTCCGCGTTTCCAGTTCCTTCTGCGTCACCACGGATACGGCGGCGGAATCATCAAGGATCGGCGTGTCGGTTTTCGATGCCGTGCGCGACCGGCTGGCAACAACGCTATCGCGTGTCGGGCCCATCGGGCCATAGACCCCCTCCGCATTGCCCTCAACCCGGATCGGATCAAGAACCTCGCCTTCTGCCGCCGCCGCACCGGTTGCGATCTGCTCGACCACCACGGTGCCGTCATCGGAAATGTTATAGGTCAGGCCACTTCCGGCAAACAGCCGATCCAGCGCCTGCTGCGATGTCATGCTGCCGCTGACCGCTGGCGCATCAACCCCGCGCACAAGTGCGCCATCAACCGTGATCTGAAGACCGGACTGCTGCCCGAACAGGGCCAGCGCACTGGTCATGGATTGCGCCGGAATCTCAAATGCATGTGACGCGGCAAGGACCCCCGCCCCGCTTTGCGCCACCTGTGCCTGCGCCATAACCGGTGCCGCGATCAATACCGGCACCAATGCGCTTGTCACCAAAAGCGCGCTTGCAAAAACCGTCTGTCTGCTGCGGCTCCGCATGCCCGCCTTACCCCCTGTGGTCATTCCATGGATCTCCGTTCTGCGTCATATACATGATCACAAATGAGAATAACAACGCTTCTCATTTGCGCTTAAAACACAAAACGTGCCTCGGGGATTTTTTTTCAAAAAAACTTCGGAAAATTTTTCAGATTTTTGTCAAACGGCCTGCGTCAGGCCGTTCTCAGGATGCCGACACCAGCAAAACCCACGGCGTCACCTGCCGCACCACCGCATTTTGCGCCCGCGCAATCCCGCGAAGGGCCGCCAGCGGATCGGCAAGGTTATAAACCCCCGTCACCGTCCGGGTCGCCAGCGTATCATCGGTAATAATGATCCGGCCCGGATAATAACGCCGCAACCCGTCAATCACGGCGCCCAACGGCTGATCCTGCGCAATCAGCTGGTTCTGACGCCAGCTCGCGATCTGCCCGGCCGGAAGGCTGCCGCGTGCCACCGCCCCCTGCCATGTCACATTGGCACTTTGTCCGGCTTCAAGCATTTCATGAACCGGCGGGTTAATCGCATCAAATCCGACCCGCACCAATCCATGTTCGACCGCAACCAGCGTACCGGCATCATTGCGCCGCACGTCAAACCGGGTGCCCAGCACCGTGACATCGACATCCTCCGACGATACCCGGAATGGCCGTTTTGAATCGGGCGTCACGTCAAAAAACGCTTCACCGCCCAAAAGCGCGATATGGCGCTCCCCCGCCTCAAACCGCACCCGGATCGCACTTTCCGGTGCCATCGTCACCGTGCTGGCATCGGCAAGGGTGATGGTGCGCATCTCGGCGGTGTCGGTCACATAATCGGCCTGCCAGCCGGTCACGGCACGGCTAACGATCCCCGGCCCGACCACGGCGGCAAAAAGCGATGCGGCAATTGCAAGCCCGCCACCAAGCCACATCTTTCGCCGCCCGAAAGCCGGGCGCACGACATTGTCTTTGCGCGATGATGATGAAACCGGCGATCCGTCACCGCCCGCCCGCATCTCCTGCACAAACGGCTGCCATCGGTTGGCATGTTCAGGCACACCTGCCGCCATCACATCGGCTGCCAGGCGGGTTGCATTCCATGCCTGCATATGGGCCGGGTCGGCATCGCACCATGCCGCGAATGCGCGCAGAATATCCTGATCGTCCGGCTCTTCCTGCAACAGGATCAGCCAGTCGGTCGCCTCCCGTGAGGCCTGCGGCGGGATCGCATCTGTGTTCGCTGCCATTCTCGTCTCTATCCCCGGTCGGTCTCGCAAATTGCGGGTGCGGACCGGCCTGCCCCGAAAAAAACCAAAGCCAAAATCCCTGCAACTACTAAACGCATTTGCGGAACTTTTTTCTATAAATATTGTGAACCCGGCTCATGCCTGATCCAGCCGCTGCTTGCAATGCTCGATCCCGTCCGCCACCAGCTTGTGTGCAAGCGGCACGGATATGCCAAGGAAGGCGGCAATTTCCTTAAGCTTTGCGCCACCAAACCGATGCATTTCGCATGCAATGCGGGTGCGTTCGGGCAATTCATCCATCGCCGCCATCACGATCGCATATTCATCCTTGTAAAGGGCGACGGTTTCCGGGTCCGGGGTGGCATCGGGCGATGTCCGGGCGGCTTCGTCATAATCCCCCGCCGATGTCAGGCGGCTTTCACGCACCAGCCTGCGTTTGCTATCGAGCGCCAGGTTGCGCACGATCCGGTAAAGATACCCCGTCGCATCCTCGATCAGCCGCCCGTCCGATGCCGCGTCAAACCGCAACCACGCTTCCTGCACCAGATCCTCGGCCTGCACGCGATTGCCCGTGATGCTGCTGGCATAATTTACCAGCGCCGGACGATGCGACATGAACAGGACAAGGGCATTGGGGTTCGCGGACAAAGCCGTATCTTCCTTCTGGACCGGCACAAACAATGGCGTATCGGAAACCGGAAACGTCACTAGCAGATATTAAGACTGATTATCAATATCTTTCGCAATATTCCCCACCACATTCGAAAACGTTCCTTTACCAAATGGCGCTATACTCCGCGCAAAGAAGAAAGGGGAAACCGCCATGAAAACCAGAATCCGCAAAAGCAGCCTCGTCATCCTGATCACCGGGGCCGCCGCCGCCACCTTCCTGATCGTCAGCAACCAGCTGGCCCATCGCGGCGAGGAACAGGGCGATATCGCGCGCGGCAAATCGATTGCCGAACAGACCTGCCTGCGCTGCCATATGGAATTTGCCGGTGATCCCTATCCCGACCCCGAAATCACCACCGCCCCGCCGCTCGCAAGCTTCGGCCAGCGCTGGCCGATTGAAAACCTCGAAGAAGCCCTCGCCGAAGGCATCACCGTGTCGCACGATCAACTGACCATGCCGGAATTCACCTTCACCCCTGAAACCATCGCCGATCTTCTGGCCTATCTTGATGATCTCTCCCAACGGGCCGATGCCAGACCGGCGAACTGATCCCGAATGATCCGGCCCGGCGGATGGTCTTTTCATCTTGTAAAAACCTGCCAAATATCCACTTTGCGCAACCCCTTATCCAGATTGCGCAGAATAAAGCCTAAGGCCCCAGATAGCGGGTTGTCCCCTTGGCAAAAGTCGCCCAAAGGATTGGGAAATCATCATTTCTCATGACCGAAGGCGTGCTGTCATATGGATCCGCATCAACCATCCCGGCGGGCACGTCAATTCTCCTGCTGGCGTGGTATCTTTGCGCACACCCGATACGGTCTTGTCCCCCTGATCCTGTCATGCACCGCACCAATCGGATCGGCACAGGCCGCAACGTTCAACGTGACCAACACCGCCGATAGCGGTGCCGGTTCCCTCCGTCAGGCGATTTTTGATGCCAACGCTGCGGGTGGTAGCAACACCATCGATGTCCAAAATGGCCTTGGCACCATCACGCTGACCAGCGGCGATCTGAACGCGTTAAACAGCAACATCACGCTGAACGGGAATGGCAATACGCTGAGTGGCAATAACGCGTTTCGCGGCCTGTTCGTTTATTCCGGCACCGTGGCAATCAACGACCTGACCATTGAAAACGCCGTTGCGGCCGGCGGCGACGCAGGTCAGGCCGCCGGCGGCGGGGCCGGGTTTGGCGGGGCCCTGTTCGTCAAGGATGGCGCCAACGTCACCATCAGCAACCTTGTCGCGCAAAACAACGCCGCAACCGGCGGTGATGGCGGTGCACAAACCGCAAGTGGGGTCACCGGCGGGGGCGGCGGCATGGGGGGCGATGGCGGCACGGTTGTCAGTGGCACTAACGGCGGCGGCGGCGGCCTTGGCAGCGGGGCAACCGGTGGATCAAATGGTGGCAATGGCGGTGACGGGATCGCCCAGGGCGAAGGTGCCGGTGGGGATGGCGCCGATCTCGGCGGCGGGGGTGGTACGGGTGGCAGTAATGGCGGCGGCGGCGGTTCCGGCGACCAATCGGTCGGCGGCGGCGGTGTCAACGGCATTGATGGCACGTTCACCGACGACCCCGATGGCGGCTTTGGCGGCGGCGGCGGCAAAGCCGGTAATGGCGGTTTTGGCGGCGGGGGTGGCGCATTCCGGGGCGATGGCGGTTTTGGCGGCGGCGGCGGTGGTGGCGGCCTTGGCAGCGTCGCCAATGTCGGTCAGGGCGGATTTGGCGCGGGCAACGGTGTCTCAAGCGGTACCATCTCTCAGGCGGCCGGGGGTGGTGGCCTTGGTGCCGGGGGTGCCATCTTTGTGATGGATGGCGCAACCCTGACCATCGCCGGAACCCTGACCGTCAATAACAACACTGTCACCGGCGGAAACGGCGGAACCGGTGCGGCGGGCACGGCCGGGGACGGCTCTGCCTTTGGCGATGGTGTTTTCCTGCAAGGCAGCGGCACCCTGACCTTCAATCCTGATACCGGCAACACGCAAACCCTTGCCAATACCATCACCGATCAGGCCGGATCGGGCGGAACGGGCAGTTGGGCACTGACCAAAAACGGCGCAGGCACCCTGACACTCAGTGCCGCCAACAGCTATTCCGGCGCAACAAACCTTTCGGCGGGCACGTTATCCCTGTCAGGATCGGGAACACTCGGAAATGCCGCAGGCGTGCTTAACCTGACCGGCGGAACGCTTGATCTCGGCACGACGACACAGACCCGGACCGGCACCATCACACTCAATGGTGCGACCGTGTCAAACGGCACATTGTCATCATCGGGCACCTTCGATACCCAATCAGGCACCATCAGTGCCGTTCTGGCCGGGACCGGGGCGCTTGCCAAAACCGGCACCGGCACCGTAACACTGAGTGCTGCCAACACCTATACAGGCGCGACAACTCTTTCGGCGGGCACATTATCCCTATCAGGATCGGGAACACTCGGGGATGCCGCAGGCGCACTTAACCTGACCGGTGGAACGCTTGATCTCGGCACGACGACACAGACCCGCACCGGCACCATCACACTCAATGGCGCAACCGTGTCAAACGGCACATTGTCATCATCGGGCACTTTCGCGACCCAGTCGGGCACCATCAGCGCCGTTCTGGCCGGGACCGGGGCGCTGGCCAAAACCGGAACCGGCACCGTAACACTCAGCGGGGCCAACACCTATTCCGGGGCCACAACTGTCTCGGGTGGCACATTGTCGGTTAACGGCTCTGCCACTTCTTCGGCCTTCACGGTCCAGAACGGCGGTACCCTTGGCGGCACGGGAACCGTCGGGGCAACCACCATTTCATCAGGCGGCATTCACGCGCCGGGCAATTCCATCGGCACACAAACCGTCAATGGCGCCTATGTTCTCAATGCCGGTTCGATCCTTGAGATTGAGGTGGATAGTGCTGGCAATTCCGACAAGGTCATCGTGACTGGCACGGTCGATATCACCGGCTCGACGCTGCGGGTCAAAGGCGTATCGGGGAACAGTTTCTCCGGTCAAACGACCTATAATTATGTGATCATCGAAAATGATGGCGTTGATGCAATTACCGGCGATTTCGCAACGATTGACAATCAACTTGCCTTTTATGACGCCGCCCGTTCAACCGTCGGCGGCACCGGCAATGATGTCTCCCTGACACTGACCCGCAACGCCAGCGGCTTTACCGACATTGCCACAACCCCCAATCAAAAAGCCGTCGCAGGCCAGGTCGGCAACCTTTCGGGCACGGACGGCACCACCATCAGCAACGCCATTCTCGGCCTGACGAATGCCGGGGCACAGCACGCCTTTCAACAGCTCTCAGGCGATATCTTTGCCGCGGGCCCCACCATGAATGCCCGCATCACCCATCAGGCCACCGGCCAGATCGGGGCGCGCCTTGCCGATCTGAATCGCAGCCGCAACATTGCCCAAACCATCAGCGGGTCCCTTGTCGCCGCCAGCACCCTGTCCCCCGCCGAACTTACCGGCTTTGACCGTTCCGGCCCGATGGCAAGTGACAGCGAAATATATGCCAGTGATGCAAACATGCTCTCGCTGGGGGCTGAAAATGCACCACAGGCCGCATCCGCCATCTGGCTTCAGGCCATCGGCGCAACCGGCCGGATCAATGGTGATGGCAATGCCGACACCACCGATTACCAATGGACCGGCATGGTTGGCGGCTTTGACACACAGCTTTCCGATACCACCATTCTGGGGGTCTATTTCGGTTATGCCGACGCCACGAACCGTCAGGCTGGCCGGGATGCCACCCTCGATAGCCGTAATTTCATGGCCGGGCTTTATGGCACGCGTGACCTTGGCGATGATTTGCGGCTTTCCGGGCAGGCCGGCTGGACCCGAACGGCAAATGACAGCCGCCGTAATCTTGTTTTTGGCGGTATTGATCGTACCGCCACGGCGGATTACACCGACAATGCGCTCAATGCCAATCTTGAACTGGCAAGGGGATTTGACGTTGCCCATAACTGGCGGGTTGTGCCCTATGGCGCGCTGGGCGTGCTCTGGAACGATCATGACGCCTTTACCGAAACCGGGGCCGGCTCGGCCAATCTGTCACGCGCATCTGACAGCACCCTGACCGGAACCGCAAGCCTTGGCCTGCGGATTACGAGCCTGTATGAAACCGGCAATGGCCAGACCCTGATCCCGCAATTCCGCCTTGGCTGGGACCATCACCTTGGCCCGACAGCCCACAGCACCACACTGGCCTTTACCGGCACATCCTCCTTCACGGTCGCAGGCAGCGAAACCGACCGCGATACACTCGTCGGCAATCTCGGCTTTGCCCTTGCCGATGACGACGGCTGGAGCTTCTATGCCGATTACCAGCCCTCGATCTCCAAAAGCCGCCGCGAACATGCCCTCGGTGCCGGATTCAGAATGAAGTTCTGAGCCCCACCGCACCACGAACGCCCATGCCCTCCCCGTCATTCCCGCGCAGGCGGGAATCCAGTCCTCCGTGCCACCCCCTCTAAACCAACCGTCAAGCCCGCTGCACCATGGACTCCCGCTTTCGCGGGAGTGACGGCGGGTGTGTGCTCTCTCCCTTAAAACCCGTTACCAAACCCACCCCGCCCGCTCACGGGCCATAACACCGGCCTCACGCTTATGTGATTTTACGTGATTAAATCGCACACGATTTAATATTGCGCGATCATAAATTCACGGCTACAAGCATTTCATCGAAACAACGTTTGGCCGGTCATCGGCGAAACCGGGAAAAGGAAGATGAAAATGCTGAATGTGAAAAACCTGCTCAAGGCGACCGCTTTTGCTTTTGGCCTGATGGCCGCTCAATCTCCGGCCTTTGCCGCTGACACTGCGGCCGCGAATGCCGCCAACACCAAACCAACCATCCTTCTGGTCCATGGTGCCTTTGCCGCCTCTGACAGCTGGGACGGTGTCGCGCCGATCCTGCAGGACGAAGGATATCGCGTGATCAGCGTTGCCAACCCGCTGCGCAGTGTTTCGGGCGATGCCGCCTATACCCGCTCGCTTATCGACAGCATTCCGGGTGACGTGGTTCTGGTCGGTCATTCCTATGGTGGGCCGGTCATCAGCAACGCCGCAACCGGTGCAGCCAATGTGAAATCGCTGGTTTATGTCGCCTCTTTCGCCCCGGAAAAGGGTGAAACCATTGCCGAACTGGCCGGAAAATTCCCCGGCGGCACCCTGGGCGAGGCCCTGGCGGCCCCGGTCCCACTCGGTAACGGTGTGAATGACCTTTATATCGATCCGGCGAAATTCCACGCGCAATTTGCCGCCGACGTTCCGGCTGAAAAGGCCCGCCTGATGGCGATTGCCCAACGCCCGGTCACCGACTTTGCATTGAACGAGCCGTCTGGCGATACCGCATGGAAGGATGTGCCGTCCTACCACATCTATGGCACGGCCGATAAAAACATCCCGCCGGCGGCAATGGAATTCATGGCGAAACGCGCCAATTCGCAGGAAACCGTCGTGATTGATGGCGCCTCCCACGTCGTCATGGTTTCCCACCCCAAAGCCGTTGCCGACCTGATCCTCAAGGCCGTCAACGCCAACTGATCCTTAACGCCTGCCTCCCTCAACATCTGCCCGACTTCACGCGCCGCATCCCCCATGCGGCGCGTTTTTTTATGCCACGCTGCTCGTTACTCTTCAGTCCACCTACCCGCTTCTCCATCGGCACCGTCGGTACCATCGCTCCGATCCTCACCGCCCGATCTCACGACCCTTTGCACCGACTCCCCGCCGCGCACACGCCGTTTAACGGAATTTTCCGGTCAACCGCCCCCGGATCGACCAAATTCGCAACGCACCCACCGCACCATCCCGATCCCCGCCAAAGGCCCGAAAACCGGCACCTTTCCGACATTCGCGATTGCAAAACATCGCCCCCCTTTTCATTTCCGCTTGACTTGAACCGATTCAATTCCAAAATTGGTCTGACGTCTGATGGCTGACCACATAACCGGTCGCCGGGGCGATGTGAAAATCAGATAAAGGTGTGAAGTGTCGCAATCGGCAGGTGCCACTATCCGACCCATACAGACATCGGGGCGTCGCGATGCGATCCTTGAATCCTTAACACAATTCATCGTGCAGTCGGATTTGAAACCCGGCGATCAATTGCCGCCCGAACGCGAACTGATGGCGGGCCTTCAGGTCGGCCGATCCAGCATCCGCGAGGCAATCGGCCATATGCAGGCCCTTGGCATCGTCGAAATCAAACGCGGATCAGGCACCTATCTTAAACGCCCGGTCAGTGAACAGACCCTGTTCATGCCGCTTTCCATCGCCACCCAGCGCGACGGGTTGCTGCAAACCCTTGAAGTCCGCCGCGGCCTTGAAGTCGAAGCCAGCATGCTGGCCGCCAAACGCGCAAACGATGCGGATATCGAAGCAATGCGGGCCGCCCTTGATGCGATGGAAGCCGAACATCTGGAATTTGGCACCGCCGGCCAGGCCGACCTTGTCTATCACCTCTCGATCTACAAGGCGTCGGGCAATCCCCTGTTTGAACAGTTGCTCGGCCAGATGCGCGAAGCATTCGAAAGCTTCTTTGCCCAGCCGTTCAACCGCCCGGACTTCGCCAAGGAATCCTTTGAATTTCACCGCATGCTGTTTGACGCGATTGTCGCGCGCGATCCCGAAGCCGCCCGTCAGCACACGCTTGCCATCCTTGAAATCGTCGAAAACGACATCGTGAGAATGTCCAATGAACAACAATAATTCCGATAAACCGGCAAACAGCAGATCACAGGACGACGCCCTGTCCCCCGCAACCCGGCTGGCCTATGACGAAACCCATTTCGCTAATGCGGTCGTACCGCCGATTTTCCAGAACTCGCTTTTCGTGTTCGAAAACTTCGCCGAAATGGTCGAAACCTATGCCGGGCGCAAAACCCGCCCGGTCTATTCACGCGGGCTCAACCCGACCGTCCGCGCGTTCGAGGAAAAAATCGCCGCCCTTGAAAAAACCGAAGACGCATTGGGCACCGCCAGCGGCATGGCCGCAATCTCGTCCGCCGTCCTGTCGGTGATCCGCCCCGGGGACCGGATTGTTGCGGTCGAACATCTTTATCCCGATGCCTTCCGGTTTTTCGAGATGTTCCTGCGCGATATGAATGTCACGGTCGATTATGTCGATGGCCGCAATATCGATGCGGTGCGCGCCGCCATTCCCGGTGCCAAAATCCTCTATCTCGAAAGCCCGACAAGCTGGACCTTCCACACCCACGATATCAAAACCCTTTGCGATATCGCCCGCACCGCCGGGGCGGTATCGGTCATTGATAATAGCTGGGCATCGCCGATCTTTTGCCAGCCCGCGACCCTTGGCTGCGATGTGGTGATCCATTCCGCATCAAAATATCTTGGCGGGCATAGCGACGTCGTCGCAGGCGTGATTGCCGGATCAGCCGAATTCATCGACAATGTCCGCACCACCATCCTGCCCTATCTCGGGGCCAAGCTTTCGGCATTTGACGGCTGGCTTTTGCTGCGCGGGCTTCGCACCTTGTCCGCCCGCATGCATGAACATGAAAGATCGGGGCTGGACATTGCCTGCTTCCTTGCCGACCACCCCGAAGTCATCGCGGTTCACCATCCGCGTCTGGGCGGGCAAACGCCCCCCGGCCTGACCGGATCATCCGGTCTGTTCTCGTTCGAGTTCTCCCCGAATGTCGATATCCCGAAATTTGTCGATGCGCTGCGCATCTTCAAGATCGGCGTGTCATGGGGCGGGCACGAAAGCCTGATTGTGCCTGCGCTGGTGACGCGCGCACAAGTCGGCGGACCCAATTCCGCACTGCGCTTTGGCGTGCCGGAAAATCTGGTCCGCCTGCATATCGGCCTCGAAAGCACGGAAGACCTCCGGGCCGACCTGACACAGGCAATCGGGGCAAGCCTGAAGTAAGAATACTCTTTAAAAACAGGGAACTTCACAATGAACTGGAAAACAACATTACTGGCAGGTGTGACCTCTCTCGTTCTGACAAGTCAGGCCCATGCCGATACCACGCTGAAACTTGTCGAAGTCATCACAAGCCCGGAACGCACCGAAACGCTCAAAAGCCTGGTCGCGGAATACGAGGCGGCCAATCCCGGTGTGACCGTCGAAATCACATCCCTTCCATGGGGGCAGGCGTTTGAAAAATTCGCCACCATGGTATCGGCGGGCCAAACCCCCGACATCGTTGAAATGCCCGATACGTGGCTGACCCTCTATGCCAATAACGGCGCGCTTGAAAGTCTCGAACCCTACATCAAGGATTGGGACGGCGGCAAAACGCTTAATGACCGCGCGCTTGAATTCGCCCGTTCGGCCAACAACACCGCCTATATGCTGCCTTATGGCTTCTATCCGCGCGCGATGTTCTATAACAAAAAACTGTTCGAAGAAGCCGGTGTGACCGATGTGCCGGTAACGCTCGATGACTTCCGCGCAGCCGCTGAAAAGGTATCCGCCCTTCCCGGCAAATATGGCTACTGCATGCGCGGCGGGCCCGGCGGGCTGAATGGCTGGGTGATGTTTGGCGCGACCGCCGCCGGATCGAACGAATTTTTCACCGAAGACGGCCAAAGCACCTTTGCCTCTGAAGGCTGGACCGACGGTCTTGAATATCTGATCGATATCTACAAGGACGGACTGGCGCCCAAAGACAGCCTGAACTGGGGCTTTAACGAAATCGTCGCCGGGTTCTATTCCGGCACCTGTGCGATGCTCGATCAGGACCCCGACGCCCTGATCGCGATTTCAAGCCGCATGAACGAAGAGGATTTCGGCGTCACCACCATGCCAAAGGGCCCGTCGGGCAAGGCCTTCCCGACCATCGGCTATGCCGGCTGGTCAATGTTTGCCAATAGCGAGCATAAGGACGAGGCATGGAACCTCATCGCCCATCTTGAATCCAAGGACAGCAACCTTGCCTGGAACAAGCGCATCGGGGCATTGCCTATCCATAACGGTGCCGAAAGCGATCCGTTCTTTGCCAGCCCGCAATTCGAAGGCTGGTTTAACGAACTGTCCGATCCCGACGTGCATCCGACCGTCATGCCAACCCATCTTGAAGAATTCGCCTTCTTCAAGGACAGCCTCGTGATCCGCACCAGTCAGGAAGCCCTGCTTGGCCGGATCACGCCCGAAGAACTGGCAGAACAATGGGCCGAATACCTGACCCCGGCACAGAAAAAATGGATGGCGGCAAATCAGTGACCACTGCAATGCAGGCCGGAAAACTCCCCGTCGAAAGACGGGGGGTGATCTCCAGAAGACTGTCCGGCATTCTTGAACCCTATCTTTATGTTTCCCCCGCCCTGATCCTGATCATCGCGGTGATGCTGATGCCCCTCGTTCTGGGGCTAAGCTATGCCTTTCGCGATATCCGTATCCTCAATCCGTTTAGCGGCGGCTTTGTCGGCACGGCCCATTTCCAGACCCTGATCACCGACGATGCGTTCCTTGGCGCCTTGGTCAATACCGCGTGGTGGACTTTCGGCTCCCTGTTATTCCAGTTCACGCTTGGCCTGATCCTTGCCCTGTTGCTTAACCGGGATTTCCTTGGACGTCGGCTGGTTCAGGCACTGGTATTCCTCCCGTGGGCTGTGCCGACCTTTTTGTCGGGTCTGAACTGGGCATGGATGTTCAATCCCGTCGTCGGACCGCTGCCGCACTGGTTTACCACCCTTGGCCTGATGGAAACCCCGTTTAACATCCTGTCCGACCCGGATCTTGCGATGTGGGGGCCGATTGTGGCCAATATCTGGTTTGGCATTCCGTTCTTTGCCATCACCCTGCTGGCCGCCCTGCAATCCATCCCCAAGGAACTTTACGAAGCCGCCGCCATCGATGGCGCGACCACCCGTCAGCAATTCATCAGCATCACCCTGCCGTTTCTGGCACCCACCATTGCGATCACCCTGATGCTGCGCACCATCTGGATTGCCAACTTCGCCGATCTGATCGTCGTCATGACCAATGGCGGCCCGGCGGACTCAACCCAGATCGTCGCATCCTACATCTTCACCCAGGCCTTCCGCCGCCTTGATTTCGGCTATGCCTCGGCGATTGCAGCCGTCCTTCTGGTTCTGCTGCTGGCCTATGCGCTGGGTGTGATTGCACTGCGCCGCGCCATGACGCATGCCGACAGCTAGGGCAAGGGATCAAAGAACATGAACGTTTCCGGAAATTCACCCGCCCGCAAACTGGTCTATTGGGGCAGCCATTATCTGATGATCGGGGCCTTTGTCGTCTTTGCCCTGTTCCCGCTTTACTGGCTGCTCAAGGTATCGGTCACGCCCAACGACATCCTTTATACCGAAGGGGTGCGGATGTGGCCGTCACGCACGACGTGGGAAAACTATTTCTTCGTCCTGACCCAAAGCAACTTCCCGCATTATTTCCTGAATTCCGTGATCGTTGCGGGCACCACCGCGATTGTGACCACCATGGTCGCCGCCGTGACCGGCTATTCCTTCTCGCGCTTTGCCTTTCGCGGCAAGGTGATCATCGTCGCCCTGATGCTGATCACCCAGATGTTCCCGCTGGTCATGCTGATTGCGCCGATCTTTAAAATTCTGGCCCCGCTTGGCCTGACCGACAGCCTGACGGGGCTTATCATCGTCTATACCGCGTTCAATGTGCCGTTCGCGACCTTCCTGATGCAGTCCTTCTTTGACGGCATTCCCAAGGATCTCGAAGAAGCCGCGATGATTGATGGCAATACCCGCTTTCAGGCGTTTCGCCGCATCATTCTGCCGCTTACCCTGCCCGGTGTGGCAGCAACACTCGGCTTTGTTTTCACCGCCGCCTGGAGCGAGCTTTTATTCGCCCTGATGCTGGTCAGCAGCGAAAGTGCCTCGACCTTCCCGGTCGGATTGCTGTCATTCGTTTCAAAATTCAGTGTCGATTTCGGTCAGATGATGGCCGCCGGCGTGCTGGCCCTGATCCCGGCCTGCGCGTTCTTCCTGCTGATCCAGCGTTATCTGGTGCAGGGATTAACCGCTGGCGCTGTGAAAGGATAAGAGGACCCAAATGGCTTCCATTGAAATTTCAAATGCCGTCAAAAGCTATGGCGCGGTCGATGTCCTGCACGGGATCGACCTTGATATCCAGGATGGCGAATTCATCGTTCTGGTCGGCCCGTCGGGCTGTGGCAAATCGACCCTGCTTCGCATGATTGCCGGGCTGGAGGACATCACATCGGGCGCGATTTCCATCGGCGGCACGGTGGTCAATGAATTGCAGCCCAAGGACCGCGACATCGCCATGGTGTTTCAATCCTATGCGCTGTATCCGCACATGTCGGTCGCCGAAAATATGAGCTACGCGCTCACACTGCGCAAAACCGCCAAGGAAAAAATCACCGATGCGATCACCAATGTCGCCGAAATCCTTGGCCTGACCGCCCTTCTCGAACGGCGGCCAAAGGCCCTTTCGGGCGGGCAGCGCCAACGTGTCGCCATGGGCCGCGCCATTGTCCGCCAGCCACAGGCCTTCCTGTTTGACGAACCGCTATCCAACCTTGATGCCCGGCTTCGTGAACAGATGCGCACCGAAATCCGCAAACTGCACCGCCGCCTTGGCGCAACCTCGGTCTATGTCACCCATGACCAGATCGAAGCCATGACAATGGCCGACCGGATCGTTGCCATGCATGACGGCATCATCCAGCAGGTCGGAAGCCCGGTCGAAATCTATGACCGCCCCGCCAACATCTTTGTCGCAAGCTTCATCGGATCACCGGCGATGAACTTCCTCAAAGGGGCCTATGAAATCTCGCCAAACGGCAATGCCGGTATCCGGCTGACCGATGGGTCACTGGTCCCCGTCCTGCCCGCCCGCGGGGCAACGGTCAATCAGACCGTGACCCTTGGCGCACGCCCCGAACATATCACCATTCTTGCCGATGAAACTGGTGACAATCCCGGCATTCCCGCCCGGGTCGAACTGATCGAACCGATGGGGCTTTCAACCCTTGTCCATGTGTCACTCGCGGGCAATCCGGTCAAAATCTTTACCCTCGATCGCCCGGATTTTGCCGTCGACAGCTTCATCCATATCGCGTTCGACATGGAAAAAGTCCACGTCTTTGACACCGAAACCGAATTGCGCCTGCCCCCGGAAAACGAGCCCCACACGGCCCAATCGGCCTAGGCGTTCGCACCGTCGTCTCCCGCGCCGATTGCACCTTCAATCCCGGCGCATCTGCTCGAAGGCCGCAGCTCTCCCTCTGCGGCCTTTGTCTTTTGCATTTGCCCCTGCAAAGTTCTTCTGCCCTACCCATATACAATGAAACACACGGTTGAATTGCGACCACCACAGAACACCGCAACCAATCGCCCCGGGGCATCGGGAAAGGACGCGGATGACATTTTTTCGCAAAATCGGGCTCGCAGCCGCCCTTTTGCTGCTCGTCCAGACAAACGTTCAGACGCACGCCAACGCGCATGAACTGCCATCGGCACACGCAACCGAAACGCTGGTCATCGTCACCAACGATTACCCGCCCTATGCGCACGCCGACGCGGATGGAAGCTTCCTGCCTGATCTGTTTGATGCCATCGGCCATGAAATGAATGTCACGTTTGAATTTCATTTCAAACCGTGGAAGCGCGGCGAACAGGATGTTGAAAATCTCGAAGCATGGGGCACGCTGCCCTATCGCCGCACCGAAGAACGCGCGCGAAAATTCAATTTCTCTGATGCACTCTATATCGAAGATTCCCCGTTTTTCGCCTATAACGCAAAGGGTCGCAAACCGGCCATTCACTATGAAGAACTCTCTGATCTCAAACCCTACCGCCTTGGCGGGATACAGGGATATTATTATCAGCCATGGTTTGAGGAAGCCGGGCTTTCCGTCGAATATGCCCTGACCGAAGAACAGAATTTCAAAATGCTTCACATCGGCCGGATTGACCTGTTCTCCACCGCGCGCTCCGTCGGCTGGTACACCATCCGAAACCTTTTCCCGCAAAAAGAAGTCGAAAAATTCTATACGATTGAAAAACCGCTGCTTGAAGGATCGGGGCTTTTCCTGATGACCTCAAAGGATTACCCGAACGGCGATGAACTGCTCGAACGCTTCAACACAGCCCTCGCCAAGGTCAAGCAGAACGGCACGTTTGAAAGCCTGATGAACCGGCATGAATTGACGGTCAATTACTGACCCCGCATGCAAAAAGGCCGCAGCACTTTGCCACGGCCCTTTATTATCTGAATTTCGCGGCCTTACCCCTGCCTGCGCACGGCCTCGGCACTGGCGATGACATCTTCAAGGTAAGTCCGCCACGCCGGATCAACCGTAATCCCGAAAATATCGCTCAATGTCTGCTCGACATCGCCGACCGACAGGTGATGCACCTCTTCCTCGCCTGTGCGCAGCCGGATGGTCAGGCGGTTGTTCAGCAACGTGAACCTTGCATGCGGCGCACTGCGCGCCACCATCAGAACCTTGGCAAAGCCGCTTTCGGGATGGGTGCTGGCATAAAAGTTCATCACCTCGTAATCGATATCCTCGACCGGGACGATATCGACCTCATGCACCGGCTTCCACACCCCGTCGCGTTCAAGCTCCGTCAGGTAACGGCCATTGCGCTCCCGCACGCGGAAGGTATCATGCGGGGTCACCTGCGGCACCGAAACGCCCAGCAAAAGCGGCGCGGTCGGCACACATCCACCCAGCCCGACATCAACCAGCCACGCCTCGCCATCCAGCGTGACGCGCATCGCCATATGGCAGCGCGGCCGCGGGCCGTCACTCTCGGAATAGCCCCACAATACCCGCCCGGCAAGGTTTTCGACCTCGAAACCAAGGCTTCGCAACACACGCCGGAACAGGCCGTTCTGCTCAAAGCAATATCCACCACGCCCGTCAAAAATGATCTTGCGGTCCACATCATCGGGGTTAAGGCTTACCCCCTTGCGGCACAGCACATTGATCGCCTCGAACGGGATATGCGCGGGATGGAGCGCATGCAGATCGCGCAAAACCTCAAGGCTCGCCTCGCGCGGGCCGTCATAGCCGATCCGCGCGAAATAGGCATCCAGATCGACCTGCGGTTCCGGCAGGTTAAAGGGCTTCGCCCAGCTTGCGTCAATCGCGTTCTGCACGCTGGAATGGATCGTGGCATCATCGAATTTGGCGGCATTCGTCGGCAGATGCGTATTCATCGGGGGGGCTCCGTGTCTTGTCCGTTTGGGGCGTGATGTAATCAGGACTTCCGTTTCTGGAGCAGGACCATAGAACCTCAAGCTAAGTTCAGGTCAATAGACTATTTCAACATTTTTTCATCGAATGTTCTGCGGTTCTGCGCGCCAATGAACGCATATATATGCGACATTACGGCATTCGAAAGGCCGCAAAGGCAATTTTCCACCTTTTATACGCAACAACCAAAGCGTCGCGCGACAAACCCGCCCGCTCTGTGCTATCGAAATGGGTATATGGTTTAACATGCGCGATCGGCCATCCCCGGAAACCGGATTTCCGGCATCGCCTTTCGACGGTTCCCGAACAGACAGGAAGATGACATGCGTACTGTTTATGTGAACGGCGACTATCTGCCGGAAAATGAAGCCAAGGTTTCGATCTTTGACCGTTCCTTCCTGTTTGCCGACGGCGTGTATGAAGTCACCTCGGTACTTGATGGCAAGCTGATTGATTTCAACGGCCACATGACCCGTCTGGCGCGTTCGCTCTCGGAACTCGGCTTTACATACAAGGCCGATATCGACGAACTGCTTGAAATCCACCGCGAACTGGTCAAACGCAACGACATCACCGAAGGCCTGGTTTACCTGCAAATCTCGCGCGGGTCGGCCGGTGACCGTGATTTCGCGATCAAGGATGATACCCCGGCCACGGTTGTTCTGTTCACGCAGTCCAAATCCCTGATCAAATCGCCGCTGGCCGAACGCGGCCAGAAAATCCTGACTTACCCGGATGTCCGCTGGCGCCGGTCCGACATCAAAACCGTGCAGCTTCTTTATGCATCCCTTCTCAAAACCGAAGCCGCCGCCAAGGGGGCTGATGATGCGTGGATGGTGCTCGATGGCTATGTCACCGAAGGCTCGTCAAACAACGCCTATATCGTGACGCAGGATAACGTCATCGTCACCCGCCAGCTTTCCAACGATATCCTGCATGGCATCACGCGTAAGGCCGTCCTGAAATGTGCCGAAGAATTGCAGCTCAAGGTCGAAGAACGCCTGTTCACGGTCGATGAAGTCTATGCCGCCAAGGAAGCCTTCTCAACCTCGGCCTCGGCCTTCGTCTGCCCGGTCGCCGAAGTCGATGGCAAAAAAATCGGCGACGGCACGCCGGGCCCGATCGCCAAGCGGCTGCGCGAAATCTATATCGAAGCCAACCGCGCCACCGCGCTCTGACCAATCCGCATCTCGCGTCCCAAACGCAAAACGCCGCCTTCACCGGGCGGCGTTTTTTTGTCTGAAATAATCGGGGCCTCGCGACCGGACCAGCGGTCACAAGCCAAAGAAGCGGTTACGCCGCTTTGGCCTGTGTGGTCGCGGTCCGCGCATTGTCAATTCGGATGATCCGGTCGGCAATGCGTTCGGCCAAGACTTCGTCATGCGTTACCAGCAGCAACGCAAGATCGCGTTCGCGAACCTGTGCCACCAGAAGGTCGATCACCCGTTTCTGACTGACCGGGTCAAGCCGCGAAGTCGCCTCGTCGGCAAACAGCATCACAGGATCCAGAAGAAGCGACCGCGCAATCGCAAAACGTTGCAATTCCCCACCCGAAATGGCCGAGGGCGGCCTTGCCAGAAGCCCGCGATCAAGGCCAAGGCTTTCCATCATCGCTGTCTGGCGTGCCATGTCGATCCCGTGTAACCGCCGAAGGTCGTCAAATCCCTGACCAAGCGTCTGATGGGCTATAAAGGCCGATGGCGGATCCTGATAGATTTTCTGGTATCGCATCGCCGGAAGATTTCCCGGTCGCGCCACCGCCCCCTCCTGAAACGGCATCAATCCCAGCAAAATATTGCCAAGCGTGCTTTTGCCGCTGCCGCTTGGCCCCAGCACGACGGTGATCTCGCCCCGGCTAAGGGTGATATCAAGCCCGGAAAAAAGCTGCCGTTCGCCAAATGACTTGCCGATACCGCGCCCGGTGACGACCACTTTATCACCCGATGACGTCGCATCGTTACGGGGATGTGGATGGTCGCGCACTGGCCAGTTGCGTGGCAAGCTCGCCACCAGGTCCCGGGTATAGGGATCGGACGGCGCAGACAAAATATCCGCCGCCGCCCCGACCTCAAGCAACCGGCCACGCCGCATCACGCCGACCGTCCCGCCAACCTGTTCGGCCAGTTCAAGATCATGGGTGATCACCATCATCGCCCGGCCAAGTGCAACCTCGAAGCACAGCAATTCGCCCACCACCTTGCACAATGCCCGGTCAAGTCCCTTGGTCGGCTCGTCAGCCAGCATCACCGGGCTGCCGCCCGCATGGGCCATGGCAATCGAAACGCGCTGCGCCATGCCGCCCGACAATTCAAACGGATAGGCATTTCCCGCATGGGCAAGTCCCACCGCCGAAAGTTCACCATCCGCCTTCTGCCCGGCTTCCCGCGACGGAACACCATGCAGGGCGGTGTAAACTTCCGCCACCTGCCCCTGCACCCGCATGGTAGGGTCAAGCGCAAGCCACGGCTCTTGTGGCAAAAGGGCAATCTTGCGCCCCCATAAGGCACGTCTGGCATCGGCTGTCTGTGTCAGAAGATCCACCCCGTCAAACAGGATTTTCCCCTCGCACACCAGACTGTCAGGCAGGCTGCCCATCACCGCATGCATGATCAGGCTTTTGCCCGATCCGGTTTCCCCGATCAGGCAAACCGGCCTGTTCGGCCCAAATGCCAGCGACACATCATCAACCAGAACCGTGCCACCCTGTGTGCGCACCGTCAGATTTTCAATACGGATATCATGCATCAGCTTTTCCTTCCGGCCAGAAGCTGCAACGCCAGAACCAGCAGGAAAATCGCTGCTGCCGGCATCATGATCTGCAACGGGGCCTCGCTGTAATAGGGCATCAGTTCAACAATCATCGCGCCAAGCTCGGGTGTTGGCGGGCGCAGGCCGACATGGATCGCACTTAGCGTACTGACCGCAATGATCGCCGATCCGGTGGCAAAGGCAAAAAGCGTGATCATCGGCCCGGCCAGCGCCGGGAAAATGATCCGTGTCACGATGTAAAACCGCCCGAACCCCAAAAGCCGTGTGGCTTCAACACTGGGCGATGTCATGACACGCGCCGTTTCAATGCGCGCCACCCGGAAAAACTCGACCCACAAATAAAGTGCCAGGCCAAGATAAAGCGGCCCGAACTGCCCCGGCGCAAACGCCAGCAACAGCAGAACCAGCAACAATCCCGGCAGGGCCAGAACAATATCCGAAAGCGCGACAAGCCCGCGTTCGATTAACCCGCCGCGTGCCGCCGCCAGAATGCCCAGCAAAATCCCCGGCACCGCCGCCGTCAATGCCGTCACAAAGGCCATGACAAACGAAAGCTGCGCACCGAATGCAAGACGTGCCAGCATCGAACGACCGAAATGATCGGTCCCCAATATATGCGCCGCATCGCCCGGCGAAATCAGAACCGCATCGTAATCCTGTGCCAGCGGATCAGTATCAATCAGCATCGGCCCGATAAACGCAAACGCCAGAAGCGGCACAATGATCGCCACCCCCGCCATGCGTGCGGTTGTCCAGAATCCGCCAGCCTGCTGTTCGGCCAGACCAGCCGGAAGATGAGCAAGTGAACCGGTTTTCATCATGCTGCCCTCCGCAAACGCGGATCAAGCCGCAGACACATAAGATCGACCACACTGTTCAGCAGCACGAACAATCCCCCCATGGCAAGGGCCGTGCCCTGCACCATCGGCACATCGCGCGCGATGATCGCATGGACAAGCGCATGACCGATCCCCGGAAAGGCAAATATCGATTCAACCACGACCACCCCTTCGACCAGATACACCATCTGCAAACCCAGATAGGTGACAACCGGCAGGGACGCATTGCGGACCCCGTGGCGCATCACCACCGCCCGGTCAGACAATCCCTTGTACCGGGCATGGATGAAATAGGGCGTGGATGCCACCCCCATCATGGCATCGCGCATCACACGTGACGACATCGCCGCAAGACCAAGTGCGAGGGTGAACGACGGCAGAACAAGGTTCTCCCAGCCACCAAACCCTGCGGTTGGCAGCCAGCGCAACGTCACCCCGAACACCATCATGAACAGGATCGCCAGAACAAAGGGCGGCACGGCACGCAAACCAACCGCGACAAGCAGCATCACCCGGTCATAGACCGATCCGGGAAACAGCCCCGCAATCGCCCCGGCCACCGGCCCGATGACAAGCGACAGCACAAAGGCCGTCACCGCCAGCCAAAGGGTATAGCCAAGCTGCAAACCGATCTCGTGGATCACCGGCGCCCCAGTCACCAGCGAATGGCCCAGATCAAACCGGACCAGATCGCCCATCCATGACAGGAACCGGACAAGGATCGGCTGATCCAGGCCAAGTTCGGCCCGGACCATATCCGAAATCGCATTATCCATCATGTCCGGGCCATACCGGCCTGCGGCAATCCTTAATGCCGGATCACCCGGCAGGAAATACATCAACGCAAAACTCAGCGTGCCGACGATCAGAATAACCGCCACAAGCTGCATCAGGCGGGTCGCAATCAATCCCTTCATTGCGCCCACCGCAGATCGGCAAGGTAATAATTCTGCTCATACGGATCGATGCGGACATTTTCCAACCGCGCACTCGATGCCATGGCAAGCTCGCTCCAGACCAGCGGAATGGTCGGCAATTCGGCTTGCAGGATATCGGCAAGCTTCTTTTGCATCTGCGCGCGCGCATCCCCGTCCGTCGTCTTGCGCAAATCGGCAATCAGGTCTTCGGCCTCGGCATTGTGCCAGTTCATCGCCCCCCAATCAGCCCCGCCGGGACCATAATCTTCCATCACCGTCGCCAGCGGATCGGGCACCATCGAAAAACTGCGTGTCACAAGGGCTGCCTCAAGCGTGCCATCGGCATGACCGGCCGGAATTTCGGTATAGCTGCCCACCGAAATCTCAAGCCCGATACCGACATCGCGCAACTGCGACTGCAATGCCGTGGCAATCAGCGGCAAATCCGGCCAGCTTGCATAGGTCCGCACGGTCACATCAAACCGTTTGCCATCCTTTTCAAGGATGCCGTCCGAACCGGCGACCCAGCCCGCATCCGCCAGCAATTCGCGCGCCTTTTGCGGATCGAAATCAAGGATCGGCATATTCGCATCATACCAGTCGCGAATTTCGGGCGGGAACATCTGGCTTGCCGCCAGATCGGTGTTGCGCATCACAACCCCGGCAATCGCCTTTCGATTGATCGCAAGGCTCAGCGCCTGCCGCTCCACCGTTTCGTCAAAGAACGGCTGCGCCAGATTGAGTTTCAAAAGCCGGGTCCGCGGGACGGTTGCCACCGTCACATTAACGTCCGGATTGCCCTTAAGTTGTGTGACCGCAACCGGCAACAGCGACAGAACCAGATCGGCATCACCACTTTGCGCCATCATCGCGCGTGTTTCACCGCGGCTGACCGCAAGATAGCTGACCTTCTCGATCTGGGCGCGGCCATTCCACCATTTGTCAAACGCCGAAAGCTCGATCCGAAGCGGCGGCACAACCGCATCAACCCGGTATGCGCCGGTGCCGATAATCGTCTGGACTTCCCCGGCATCGTCAAACGATCCCGGTGCAAGGATGATGGTGCTGTAATGCGCCAGAAACGCTGGCAACATCGCAAACGGCTCGGACAGCGTGATCACGATGTCATTGCCCGATGCGGAAATGCCGGTAATCGGTGCCTGGCGCAGCACACCGGGGCGCTCGAACGCGCGGTTAAGATCGGCGGCCACAATTTCGGCCGTCATCGGCGTGCCATCATGGAATGTCACATCATCGCGCAGGCTGATTTCCCACCGCAACCCGTCGTCGCTTGCCCGGCTGTCCTTGGCCAGCATCGGCACGATCTGGCTTTCGCGATTGACCGTAAACAGCGTTTCGGCGGCCTGCATGCGACTGAAAAGATAGCCCGACTTGGCCGGATCAAGCCCGGAAATCTCAAGCGGACTTGCAATATCAAGCACATCGTCATTCGCCCCGGCCATCGCCACACCGGCAATCCCTCCGGTGGTTTCAACCGCCCCGGCAACCGCCAGAATACCGGCAAGGGTATAAAAACGGGCAAGCAGTGCTCGCGTCATCATCTTCTCCATGGAACAAATTTGTTATGATATAACATAACACTTAAAATCTGTTCCAAAGTAGAAAGTCAACCGTTTTTGCGAATGTCTCGCAAAATTCATCCCCCTTCCCGAAACCCAACCGGGCGTTTTCTTTGCTGGCCTCAATCGGTACTTTGCCCTAAAGCTCGGAAAACAGATGGTGATTGCGATAACCCACCATCACACAGGGAAAGCGCCACGAACCATGAATGCACAACAGCCCCAGCACAACCTGACCGGCATCATTCTGATGTGTGCCGGTGTCGCCCTGCTGTGTGTCAATGATGCCCTGGCCAAGGGATTGATGGATCATTATTCGCCGATCCAGATCATCTTTCTGCGCAATTCGATTGCCCTGCCCTTTGCCGCCCTGCTGGCAATAAAAATGGTCGGGCTTGGCGGCCTGCGGTCCAATCGGATCGGCGTGCATTTCATGCGCACCGTCATCTGGATCGCCGCGACCATCATGTTCTTTACCAGTATCCATCTGATGGGACTGGCGGAGGCCACCGCCCTTGCCTTTGTCGCCCCGCTTTTCATCACCGCGATTTCATCGGTGCTGATTGCGCGGGTTGGATGGCGGCGCTGGGTGGCCGTGATGGTCGGTTTTCTCGGTGTTCTGGTGATCGTGCGCCCCGGTGCGGCAACCTTTGAGCCCGTCTCGCTCTTGCCAGTGGCGACCGCCTTTACCTATGCGCTTCTGATGCTAAGCGCGCGCCTGCTCGATCCCCGCGAAAGCATGTGGACGCTTCTGTTTTACCTCAGCTTCACCAGCACCCTGCTCAGCGCCTGTGCCGTCTGGTATTTCTGGACCCCGATCCGGGCAGAAGATATCGGGCTTTTCATCGCCATCGCTTTTGTCGGCACCAGCGGCATGACCCTGATCACCCAGGCCTTCCGGGTTGCCGACGCCCCAACCGTCGCCCCGTTTGATTACACCGCCCTTGTCTGGGCCACCGGACTTGGCTGGTTTTTCTGGGGCGAAACACCCGATCTTCTGACCTTTGTCGGTGCGGCCATCATCACCGGAAGCGGCATCTTCATCATCTTCCGCGAAAAGCGCGTCGCCGAAAGCTGATAACGGACAGGGGCGACTGAAAAATGTCGCCTCACTCTCCCCGTCATTCCCGCGACCGCGGGAATCCAGTCCTTCGCGCCACATCCTCAAACGCCAAAGGACAAAGGGCATAATCCACCGGCCTCACCCCATAACTCGCCATCGCCCCGGCCCGCATGTCGGCCTCGTTAACATCGGCCTTGAACCGATAGCTCGGCGCAATAATCTCGCGCGCCTGATCAACTGCCACATCAATAACCATGCCGACCTTAAACGCATCGCCTGCCATACCCTGCAGGATCATCTGCCGCTCGGCAAAGCCGTCATCACCGTTTTTCAGAAGTATCGCCCGCCCATAAAGCTGCCAGCCCTTCTGCGAAAACACATCAACGAAACTGACGCAGACACGCGGATCATGGCGGATATTCTTGACCGATTGCGGTGATGCGATATTGGCGATGATAATGCGATCCTCGCCATAACAGGCAAAGATTTCCTTCGGGCTGACCGACGGCCCGTCTTCGGACACGCTCGCCAGCCAGCACAAAACCGACCGATTGGCATAGTCGCGAATGTCATCTGTCAGAAGCATGGTTTTTCCGGTTTGTTGGCACCGCAATCACTCTGCCACTGCAAACCCGAAACCACAAAAACAAAACCCGCCTTCCAACGGGAAAGGCGGGTGCAAAACGACGGTTACAACCGATCAGTAATTGGCTTTAAAAGGCGGCTCTCGCCCGTCCCTTGCAGCAAGCTCGGCAATATTGCGCAACAGATTACGCTTGCTTTGAGTGCGCCGACGACCGGAATTTGGTTGCACGTCACCCTTGCCAGACAGGCCCAATTCGGCCCGTTTCTGGCTGATGCGTGCTGCCAATTCTTCAATCGTGATTTCGCGCATTTTTGCTCTCGAAAGTTATCGGGTGTGGCAATCGTTGCAACAGTAATAGCAACCGTCAACATTGATATAACCACGCGCTCTTGCAGCAGCCACCGCCTCCCGACAATTACTATAGAACCCCAAATGGTCCTGATTCTGATAGTCGGGTAAATGACCACATGTAGAAGTATGCACTTCGTGCTCGCCTGTTGGCTGAGCGTTTCTATTAACTAGGTAGTTAGGCATTTGTTCCTCCCGAGTTAACCTCGCAAGGAACATTAGGACATACTTCTATACAAACCCAGGGTTATATCAACACCCCACCCTCAATAGGTAAACCTAAAGTACAGGCTGCCGCTACCAACAAAAATCCCCAACCGCATAGGTAATGCTGCGCCCGGTCGCGTTCAGCAGCGCGTCAAGCCTGCCCTTTTCCGGCAATGTCCCGCGCGGCGCACCAAGTTCCTCGGCATGGATGCCACCCGTCACCAGCGCCACATCAAGCCCGGCATTGTTCGATCCGGCAACGTCGGTCGAAAGGCTGTCGCCCACCACCAGAAGCTTCGCATCCGGCCCCTTGTCAAACAGTTGCAGGCAGAAATCATAGGCACTCGCCAGCGGCTTGCCTTCCCAGCGGACATTACCGCCAAGCACTTCGTAACGTGCGGCAATCGCACCGGCACAGATGATGCGATCCCCGCCGCGGATCACTTCGCGGTCCGGGTTCGGGCACAGCATCGGAAGGTCGCGCGCCTTGGCGGCATGCAGCAGATCCTCATAAACCGAAACCGCGTCATAATCGTCATTCGGCCCCGTCACCAGAAGCCAGTCGGCATCCGCGACATCCTTGACGATCTCGATATCCTGCCCTTCAAACATCGACATGTCGCGCACCGGGCCGACACTCATCACGCGGCGCCCCAGCTTGGCGTACCAAGGATCGGTCCGTGCGAGAAGCTGGCTATAGGCGATCTCGCCCGATGCGACCGCCGGGCCATAAAGGTCGCGCGCGATACCCATATCTTCCATCCGTGCGACCACAACACTTGACCGGCGCGGCGCGTTCGACAGAAGGGCGACCGGCACACCGGCCTTTTTAAGCGCCTCCATCGCCGGGATGGAGCTTGGATACGGTGTGACCCCGTCATGCACCACGCCCCAAAGATCAAGGATCACCGCATCGTACTGTTCGATCACTTCCGACAGGCCGTTGATCATCTGATAGCTGGTGCCAACCGTCATTCACCCATTCCACTTCATGTTAAAATCGTCGTCATCGCACATGCGGCAAGATGGATTCCCGTGCTTGCGGGAATGACGGGGAGCGGAAAACGAACGCTCAACCCCAAAACCGTCACTCCCGCGAACGCGGGAGTCCATGGTGCCACAAATCAATCTGTCGCCGAACCGCCCTTCGGCGCAGCCTTACTTTTCGCCGTCGGTTTCTTGGTAGCTGGCTTCTTGGCGGTCGCCTTCGCCGCGGTCGCCGGTTTGGCCTCATCTGCCTTGGCCGTTTCCGCCTTCGCCGTCACCGCCGCCTTGGCCGCGCGCGCCTCATCGACCGGAGCCTTCCGCCCGGAAATTTCCGGGAACGCCGCCCCAACCGCGTCGGCAACATTGGCAAAGCCATCCTTGCGCAGGCGTCTGGCCAAATCTTCCTTGATATCGGTCACAAGCTCCAGCCCGTGATAGACAAGGGCGGAATAAAGCTGCACCAGCGACGCCCCATTGAGGATCTTCTCATAGGCATCCTTGCCCGATGCAATCCCGCCGACCCCGATCAACGGAATTTTGCCTTCGGTCAGGCGGTAAAAATCGGCCAGAACCTTTGTCGAGGGCTCCATCAGCGGCGGACCGGAAAGACCGCCCTTTTCATCCTGATCATAGGAATTAAGCCCGACCGGCCGATCAATCGTCGTGTTTGAAACAATCATGCCATCAAGCCGGAGCTTCAATACCACGGCGGCAATATCGGCCTTGTCTTCCTCCGTCAGGTCCGGTGCCACCTTAAGCAGCACCGGCACACCCTTGGCATGGCCATCACGCGCCTTCAAAACCGACGTCAGAAGCGTCTCAAGCGGCCCGCGCCCCTGAAGTGCGCGCAAACCGGGCGTATTGGGCGAGGATACATTAACCACCAGATAATCGGCATAGGGACCAAGGGCTGCAACCCCCTTCACATAATCGGCCGCCGCATCTTCGGAATATTTGTTTTTGCCAAGGTTGGCACCCAGAATGCCCTTGCGCGCACGCTTGCGCAGGCGTTCGGCAACCACCGCAGCACCCTCATTGTTAAAGCCCATGCGGTTGATCACCGCCCGGTCCGAATAAAGCCGGAAAAGCCGGGGCTTGGGGTTGCC
The DNA here is from genome assembly GCF_040549275.1 of Thalassospira sp. MBR-102. Taxonomy (NCBI): domain Bacteria; kingdom Pseudomonadati; phylum Pseudomonadota; class Alphaproteobacteria; order Rhodospirillales; family Thalassospiraceae; genus Thalassospira; species Thalassospira sp. MBR-102. Next base: position 199,887 of record NZ_JBEPTC010000001.1, on the reverse strand, counting down.
CGGTTGCGGTTCGGGCGTCACCGATCCGATTTCAACAAAGCCGAACCCTTGGCGAAGCATCTGATTGGGCACCTCGGCATTTTTGTCAAACCCTGCGGCAAGCCCGATCGGATTGGCAAATTTGCGCCCGAAAACCTCGGTCTCAAGGATCGGCGTGGCATCCAGCGCATCATCATCGCGCGGCACCAGATTGTTTTTCAATGCGCAAATCGCAAGACCATGCGCGGTCTCCGCATCGATCCAGCGCACAACCGGCAAAACCAGTGACTTGTACCACCCCACGCGACCTGCTCCGTGCTTGTAAATACCTGCCCTGTTCTTACGCTGTGTAAGGGGACGGGGCAAGGATCAATGCCCTGAAGGCCCGCGCGACAGACACCCCGTCATGATCCGCACCCAATGTCAGATGTAAGATATATCTGACATTTATGGGGGGAAATGCCAAAGTCGGCGGTTTTGTCAGTTATTTCTGACATTTGCGGTTTTCCTGTCAGGCAAGAAAACCCGACATACGTTCGCTGCACTAGGCAACAGCCAGAGCATCGGCTGCCGAATGCTGAGATGCGGAGTTATTCGCCTTCAAAGGCAGGGCCCGCCTCAAGCATGTCGTAGTCCACATCAAGCACCCTGGCCAGGGCATGCTGCAACTTGCGCGACGGCAGGTTTTTCCCCCGCTCGATCATGCTGATATAGTTCCCGGCAACGCCGACTTTTTCCGCAAGCTCGGTTTGGGTCATATCGCGCCATTCGCGATAAACTTTAAGCGGATGCTCCCCATCGATGATCCGGCTTGCCAGCTCAAACGGATAACGGCTGCCGTCATCCTCACCGATGGCCAGCTCCGCCAGTTCCTCGTCACTCAGAAAGCTCTCGGCCATTTCCGGTGCAATGTCGCGAAACGTCTGAAAAGACATCGTCACCGCAACCGGCTTGTTTGAAAGCTCGTCGCGCAAAAGATTGATTTTGCTCATCTCATCCATTCCCTTTCCCGGAAAGCCGAAAAAGCTCAGGCCTTGTAAACATCGCCGCGCACACCAACCCGGATCACATCAAGAATGTGACCATCCTCGCTATAGATCACCCGATACTGGCCGACACGCACGCGATACGCATCCATATTGACCATCATTTTGATATCAAGATCATCCCGTGCCGGATTTTCCGCGATGAGTTTGATGACATCACGAATGCGCCGCGCCTGCTTTGGCTGCATCTTCTGCAAAACCTTCAGCGCCTGCTTCGATATCGTGATTTTCAGCATGCCCTGCCCTTAATCAACACTCGAAATAACTATAAATATTATTTCGATTTAAGGCAAGACAATAAAGGCCAACTAAACCCGCTCCTCCATCCGCGCATCAAATTCTGCCCGCGCCTTTTCGACTGCGTCGTAGTTATCGCGCGTCCACAGATAAAGCGCCTTGAACGGCCCGACCAGCGACCGGCCAAGATCGGTAATTTCATATTCCACCGCGACCGGCGATGTCGCGATCACGTGGCGCGCGACAATGCCGTTGCGTTCAAGCTTGCGCAGCGTCTGCGTCAATGCCTTTTGCGTAATGCCCTCAAGCCCGCGCCTGATCGCGTTAAATCGCAATGGCCCTTCCGCCAGAACCGCCAGGATCATCATCGACCATTTATCGGCAATCTGGTCCAGAAGCTCCCGGCTCGGGCAGTTCGAGCGGAACATCAGGGCAGAACATTCCTTAATTTCCATGTCATTTCCTCCGGCGCACTGTCATGCAGGTTTCCTCAAGTATACCTGGTAACCTCAAGGTGCCTGATTGACAGTAGGTATACAACGTATATCTAGTAGCCACCATACACCCATTTCCAAACGGAGGATATCCGATGTCAAATACCGACATTCTGTTTCAGCCCTTCAAGCTGAAAACCCTTGAGCTTCCCAACCGTATCGTCATGGCCCCGATGACCCGTTCCAGCGCCCCGAACGGCATTCCGGGTGCCGCCAATGCGCAATATTACCGCAAACGCGCCGAAGGCGGCGTTGGCCTGATCCTTTCGGAGGGCACGGTGATCAACCGCCCGGCATCGCGCAATGAACCGGGCATTCCGCTTTTCCACGGGGCCGATGCCCTTGCCGGCTGGAAGGCCGTCGTTGATGCCGTTCATGAAGCCGGCGGCAAAATGGGCCCGCAGCTTTGGCATACCGGATCGGTCAAAAGCGCCCAGACCGAATGGGTGCCAGATGCTCCGGTCGAAAGCCCGTCCGGCCTTATCGCGCCCAATGAACCGCACGGCAACACCATGTCGGATGCCGACATTGCCGACACCATCGCCGCCTACGCCCAGGCCGCCCTTGATGCCAAAAATGCCGGTTTCGATACCTTTGAAATTCACGGCGCGCACGGCTACCTGATCGATCAGTTCTTCTGGTCGGGCACCAATCTGCGCACCGATCGCTTTGGCGGCAAAACCATCGCCGAAAGATCAACCTTCGCGGTCGAAGTCGTGCGTGCCGTGCGCGCCGCCGTCGGCCCGGATTTCCCGATCATCATGCGCGTCAGCCAATGGAAACAGCAGGACCTGACCGTCCGTCTTGCCCCCACTCCCGATGAAATGACCGCATGGCTCGGCCCGCTGGTCGATGCCGGGGTTGATATCCTCCATTGCTCGCAACGCCGTTTCTGGGAACCGGAATTCCCCGAACTGGACGGCGAAAAGGGCCTGAACTGTGCCGGGTGGGCCAAAAAACTGACCGGGGCAGCCACCATCAGTGTTGGCTCCGTCGGGCTTTCAGGCGACATCCTGACCGCTTTCGCGGGCGAAGGCTCCAAGACCACCAGCCTCGATGCCCTGATCGAACGCATGGAACGCAACGAATTCGATCTGATCGCGGTCGGCCGTGCGCTGATCACCGATCCGGCATGGACCACCAAGGTCCGCGACAATCAAACCGATGCCCTGCTCGGTTTTGATCCGGCAACGCTGGGCGAACTCGTCTGATCCTGCCGATCTCGAAGGCAAAAGGGCGGTGCCATCCCGGCATCGCCCTTTCTTTATGCCCACCTGAAAACTACCTGAAGGAAAGCCGCCCGCAAAAAAAGGAGGCCATCATGGCTCCCCTCATGGATGCCAACGAAATCACCCGCCTGCAAAGCCGCATCGCCGCCCGCGACCCCGGCGAATTTCACTTTCCGGAAATCTACGGGGCGGGATGGGATACGCTTTATATCGGCGACAAGGTCAGGATCGGGCGGGAATTTCTCAATGCCGTTCGGGCCGGGCACTTCCCCACGGTCGAGGATACCGGCCAGAAGCACGGCGGCGGGCGCGTCTATCGCCGGGTATGATTACCCTCTGCGCATATAGTCGGGGCGCAGATCCTCTGGCAGGATGTGAACCTCGTTATCATCAAGCTTAAGGTCATCAACGCGTGCGACATGCTCGACCGAAAGCTGGTCATAAAGATGCGGAAACAGCGTGCCACCGCGCGCCGGCTCCCATTTCAGCCTGTCATCGACCGCCGCGACCGGCACATGCAAAAGCCGCAATCCCCCGCGTTTCGGGTAATGCAGCGCAAGGGTTTCTGCCAGCGTATCAATCGTCGAAAAATGGATAAAACCGTCCGCAATATCATGCGGCGCACCGGCATAATGCCCGGTCGCAAGCGCTTCCGCCCACTCGTCCGAGCCCAATACACGGTAAATCATGGTATGTGATGAATTTGTCATCCGGGGAAAATAAGGTCGCCCGGCCCGTTCGGCAAGCAGGCGAAATGCCAAAGCACAAAAAAACCGGTTCTGTGCTTTTTCTCTCTTGCCTCTCGCGCGAAAAACCTATACCGATGAGGAAATATAAGATACTTATGTATAGTTAAATTATACCAACTAAAATCATCCGGCAAAATCAGAAGACCAGACCACCAAACCGGACACGAGCACGCAGAACATGACGACCAGACAGGCCCGACGCGCCCCTGTAGACCTTCCCGACACCACCCGCCAATGGGTTTCAAATGATCAGGCCCCGAAACCGGCCGCCTTCCGTCGCGGCTCGCCGGGCCACGTTACACAGAACCAGCGCCGCCCGGCGACAGAGATCATCGACATTCACAAGGATTTCAGCGCTTTCAGCGGTCCGAATGTGCCCAACATCTGGCCCAATGCTCACCTGCCCCGGCTTGTCGCCCGCCTGATTGCGGCCATCGGCACCGCCTGCGTCCTGTTTTATCTTTATAGCGAACTGGCCCGGATCGCATCCTGATCCGCCTCATCACCTCACACCGCCGCCAGCAGCACCCACACCAGTCCCGCCATTGATGTCAGCGAAATCAATATCGCGGCCAGCATCAGCGCCCCGTCGCGCACAAGGATCGCAAGCCCGAAGGCGGCAATCGCACTCATCGGCGCCATCCCGGCAAACGGCACCATTTCAAAAAACGGCACCAATGCCGCCAGCAGCACACAGACAAGGGCCGCCACCCGCACCCCATGCCGCCCGGTCAATCCCGGCAACCGCCCGTAAAACCAGCGATCAAGCTTCTCGGCGACCGGTTCGATCCGCGCCATCGCATCGGCGACCTTCGCCCCGTCAAACGACCGGCGACCCAGAATATCGGGCAACCATAAATGCGACCGCCCCAGAACGATCTGAATGGCAAAGACGGCCACAATCACCGCAAGGATCGCGGGCACCATCGGAATCCCCGATAGGGGTGTGACCCCGATCAGGCCGGGCACGAACAAAAACGGCCCGTAACTCCGCCGCCCCAGCACGGCCACCATATCCTCGACCGAAACCGCCTGTTCCCCCGCCGCCCGATCCCGGATCCGCGCCACAATCCCGCCTACCGAAACCGGCTCTGCGTCCGTCATGCCAAATCCTCGCTGCCTGTTTGCAAAATCACGTTGTCCCTGCAACGCAAACAAGGGTGGCTTTGTTTCAGGGGATGACGACAAACAGATACAACAACAAACACGATCTCTAACGTAAGATGGCAATGTAGAGAATTATTTTAGGCTGCACGAACACGCCGATCTTAATAAAGAGGAAAAAGTTCTGAACTAAAATCCCGGCAACAAATGAAATTGACTACTCATTTCCAAGCTGAACCAGAGTAGTTGCGCAGGAGTTTGGACATGGCTGAAACTGAAATTGAATGGACTGATGCAACTTGGAATCCCGTTGCAGGCTGCTCAATCCATTCGGCAGGATGCAAAAACTGCTACGCAATGAGAATGGCAAAGCGCCTCGAAGCTATGGGCGTCGAGAAGTACCAAGGGTTGACTAAAACAGTTAATGGTAAAGCGGTTTGGACAGGAGCGATCCGAGAAGATCATGCTTCACTCAGCGCCCCGCTTAATTGGAAAAAGCCGAAAAAAATCTTCGTCAACTCCATGAGCGATCTTTTCCATGCAGACGTAAACGAGAGCTTTATAGCGGAAGTTTGGGAAGTGATGCGCAAAACTCCGCATCACAACTACCAAATTCTGACTAAACGACCGGACAGAATGCTGGAGATTCTTACTCAGAATAATCACGAGGTTTTGCCAAACGTCTGGCTCGGCACAAGTGTCGAAAATAACGACGTTATTTCACGTATTGATTACCTACGGAATGTCCCTGCGGCGATAAGGTTTATTTCTTTTGAACCATTGATTGGCGCAGTTGGCCCCGTGAACCTAGAAGGAATAGACTGGGCAATTGTTGGCGGTGAAAGCGGCCCCAATGCGCGTCCAATCAAAGAAGACTGGATCGATGAAATCCACGATCAATGTGCAATTCACGATACGGCATTCTTCTTCAAACAATGGGGAACATGGGGTTCGGACAACAAAAAACGCTCGAAAAAAGCGAACGGTCGCATCTATCGCGGCAAAACTTGGGACGAAATGCCCGCATATGCTATTTGATACCTTTCCGAAGGTGCTCAACAATTTTTCTCGCAATACCCTTCGCTGCATTTCTGGGATTGGAAATAGCAAAGAATAGGGAATAAAGTTGGGCACCTCGAGAGCTGATCAAGGGAATTGGATCAGAAACCCACGAACTAAAAACGGTTTCCAACCGCTCCTTCACGTAACTTTCTAGCGCGCGAACATCTTGTTTTCGCTCTAATTCTGGCTCGCTAAAAAGCCCCAACTGAAGATCAGGTGTATAAAGTTTTTCACGCCATTCTTCTGTTCCTAGACACCGAGTAATAGCATTGATTTTACTGTCATCAAGGCTACTCCATCTCCGGGCTGCCTGCCGAACCAATCCAGACATTGGAAACAAAAACCACAAATCTATCGTTTGTGTCGCGGCAATCGCCTTTAAAGTTTTCCACTCAACCTCCATGCCATATGGGTCAAGAAATAAAACAGCCCTCGTACCCCAATGAACCCCGTTTCCTTTCCAATCCGTTTCATTGCAAAATTTCGTCACAAGTTCGTTTGCATCCCCTTGAAAGCATTCTACTGATTTGTTCGGAAAATTTACGGTAAGCGCTTGAAGCGCAGCAACATGCTTTGGATTTTTATCAATGAAAATGTGATGATCGAACCCTTTCTCCATCTGGAGAACTAGGCTCGCTGAACCGGGCGCGACCAAAGTGCTGTTATTGTTAACGTCGAGCAAAGGAATACCATTTTGGGAGACAGTTCGGCTCCCTGTTCCGGCAAATGCATCAATGTAAATATTTCTGAAGTTTTGCTTACTCATTACCAAGAGATAGGCTTCGATATATCGCCTAACAATTTCAAGCTTAATATCGGTATGCTTTCCCCCGAACTTATGTTCAACGTCCATCAGCCACCTCACTGGAACAATCGCAATATCGAGTGTTCACGATAATTATTTCCAGTAAGTAAACAAAAACAATTACACAACCTATGCGCAAGAGTAGCCAGAGTCGGGTTCAGGGTACAGCTAAATCAAGAATCCCCCTTCGCCAGAACATCCGCCGCCTTCCGCGCCACCCATGCCACATCCGCACTCAGCTCAACGCCGCTTTCCTCAAGCCCGGCAACCGGGAACCAGCGCGCATCCAGCGCATCATCCCCCGCAACCGGCTCCCCACCATTCCAGCGGCACAGCATCGCAATCAGGATGAAATGGCGTTTAACCTGCCCGTCCGCATCGCGATCAAAGGCATCAAGGGCTGTCAAAACACCAACGGCTTCCGCCGAAATGCCGGTTTCCTCGTGAAGTTCGCGTAATGCGGCCTGTGCAAGGGTTTCGCCCGCCTCGATCTTGCCGCCGGGATATCCCCACATGCCCTGATCGGGCGGATTGGCGCGGCGCACCAGCAAAACCTGCTGATCGCGCACGACAACCGCAATTGTCGCCGCAATCGGCCGTGATGGTAAATGCAATGACGACGTTTGATCAGACATGGCGGCCTCGTCTGCGGCGGCCAGCAGAATCTCAAGCCCCCTGTTAGCCCCCCTGGGTGGTGTTTTCGATCATATCAGCCACACCACCCGAGACAACCCGCAATCACCGCCGCAAACAGGCCACCACCCCGTCACGCGCCACCCTCCCCGATCTTCTTATCCGCACTCCGCTTCACCACACTGACCCCCAAAACGCCCAGCGCAATGCCCCAGATCGGGCTGGTATTGACCAATGCCGCGATAATCGCCGGGGCCTGAAGCGGCGTTAAGATGATGGCGGCCGCAATTGATCCCATGGTCATGATCCAGGTCAGTGCCACCGCATAGCCAAAGCTCGGTCGCCAGCGGCGCACAAACGCATCCTCGCTTTGCACCTCGGCCCGGATGGTGCGGTTGACGGTCGCCAGTATCTGGCTATCGCGCGAAAGCTCGATTTCCGCCATGCGTTCGGAATGGCGGTTGGCCTCGATGATCTGGGCGGGCGTGACATCGCCCTTTGTCACCGCATCCCCCACCTGTTTAAGCCCCTCGGCCGCGGTTTTCGCGACCGGATGATCAATGGTTTCAAGCCCCGCCCCGACCGCCTTCATCAAAAGCGGCAGGCCGATCTGTGCCAGTAATGCTGGTATCATGTAATACCTCCTTCCTTGAAAAAAATGCCTGTTTTGCCAACCGATTTCCCCGGGTTTCCTCCCCCATGCAACACAACCCTGAATAAATTGACGCGCGGATAAAAAACCAATAGATTTATTTTTCAAATCTAATGTTCGCGTTTTAATGCAGGGGATATCAGGGGGCCGCCATGAAAAGACTTCTTGCCGCAGTGCTACTGTTTCTGGGGATGGATCAGGCCAATGCGCAGCAGCTCCCGCCGCCGATTGACCTTGGCATTGTCAATATCCCGCAACAGACACAGGTCTGGTGCTGGGTCGCCGTGGTCGAACAGATCGCCCATTGGAAAAGCCAGACCTCCCCCAATTCATCGCCGCATCAATGTGAACTTGTCTCCGCCGCAAACGGCATGCCGCAGCCGTTTTGCTGCGATGCTGCAATGGTAAATGCCAATCCGATGCTGGCACAGCAATGCGTACGCACCGGGCAGGACCCCGAAATCATGCAATTGCTAAGCCTGGTCAGCAACAATGCCGCAGGTTACGGCATGCCCGCCCATCCGATGGTGCTTTACAACACCCTGGCATCGGGTCGCGCCATCATCCTCAAACTGCAAAACACCCCCTATTCCGGGCATGTTGTGGTTCTGCGCGGCATGGCATGGGTGCAAACCCCGATGGGGCCGACAGCGGTACTTTATATCAATGATCCGCTGTCCTATTTCACCCAGCCCGTCCCGTTCCAGAACATCGCCCATATGTGGTCCGGGGCCTTTATCGCCAATTGAGATGGGGCTTTACGTTCACCCTATGTTTTTGAAAAACAGATGCCCGCCAATCTCGGCCACCGGCACCTGTCCGCGCGCCCAATAGGGATCAACCGCATGGGTGTGATAATGCGTCGCCCCCTGGGTCATGTCGGCAATCTCCCCGGCCAATGCCCGTGTCGCCACCCGTTTGCACAGCCGGTATGCCGGGTCGCGCGCACTGAGCTTAAGCAACTTCACCCGGTTCGGATCGCCCGCGTTCCAGCATGAAAACTGCCCCGGTTTGAGGCATACCTGCGCCACCGTACTGCCCCACCAATAGCGCCCGCGCGCTTTGGCAAATGCCACCCGGTTCAGGATCACGCAGGCCACCGCCTCGATCCCCGGCAAACCCTCGCCCCGCGCCTCACCATAAAGCGTCCTTGCCAGCACCTCGGCGACCGGCAATTCCTGCGGGTCGGCAACGGCTTCCACCATCAGAACATCATTCATCTCTGTTTCCTTTCTTGGGGTTCAAAACCGGCCTCACGCTGCCGGTACATTGTGATCAAGCTTCGCCTCGATCCGCAGCAGATGCGCGGTCAGGCGTTTTTCAATATCCTTGAGGTACGGGATCGAAACGTAGTTTCGCGCCACATCAAGCTTGAAGTCCGCCAAGCCATCGCGAAGCGCGATCATCTCCGCGTCATGACCCTCGCGCTGGCTTTCCAGCCGCGCCGAAAGCTCGCTCCGCATCCGCCAGCTCAGCCAGAAAAGCCCCGCCACCGCCGGAATTTCCACCGCCGTAATCCACCAGATCAGATCAACCGGTCCACTCATCACATCCTCCTGCCCCTTTGCATAAATCGCCCATGAAAAAGGCCTGCCGCGCTGTCACAAAGGTGACGAACACATGGCAAGGCCAAATTCAAAACCCACTTCCCTCAATTCAAGCCACCCTTTATGCTGCCGTCAGACAGGAGACACCCGCCATGAGCACCAGCAAAAAAGCCGACAGATAAGCCGCAGCAACCCCTTTGGTTTTTGTTGTTGCGGCGTTCTTTCAGAACCAGTTGGCTCTGGGAGCGCTGCCTGATCCCTTTTTCAAGGAAACGGCTTGATGCGCTCTGATATCTTGTCTTGGCGGTATTCGCTTACCGCCACTGTTCTTCTGTTATCTCCGTTCGATCTTCTGGCATCGCTTGGCATGGATATGTATCTGCCTGTGGTGCCACGCATGGCGGGCATTCTTGGCACCAGCCCGCTTCTGATCCAGCTGACCCTGACTTTCTATCTGGTCCTGATCGGTGCCGGGCAGCTTGTCTTTGGCCCCTTGTCGGACCGTTTTGGCCGTCGCCCGGTATTGCTGGGTGGCGCGATGGCCTATATCGCGGCATCGGTTGGCCTTGCCCTTGCCACACGCGGCGAGGTGTTTCTGGCCTTGCGTCTTGTGCAGGCGGCCGGGGCTTCGGCCTGTCTGGTCGCGACCTTTGCCACCGTGCGCGATATCTATGCCGGACGCGATGAAAGCAACGTCATCTATGGCCTGCTGGGATCCATGCTCGCCATGGTTCCGGCCATCGGGCCGTTACTCGGCGCGCTTGTCGAAATATGGTTGGGCTGGCGGGCGATATTCGCGCTCCTCGGCCTTGCCATGGCGTTTGCGGTCATTGCCGCCTTTTTCCTATGGCCCGAAACCCGGCAACGAACCGAAACCGGCCTTCGCTGGCGTAATCTTCTTGCCCCGCTTGGTCGGCTTAACTTCTGGCAATATACCCTGTCCTACGGGGCCGGAATGGGCAGTTTCTTTGTCTATTTCTCGGTCGCACCATGGCTTTTGATGGGGCGGCATGGCCTGTCACAAACCCTGTTCAGCCTCCTCTTTGCCTCGGTCGCAATTGCCATGATGGCAACCGCCCGTCTGGTCGGGCCGCTGGTGCCGCGTTTTGGCATCGCGCGGATCATGACGACCGGCATGTTCTGTCTGATGGCCGGGGCCGGGATGCTTGCCCTGACCGAAAGCCTCATACCCCGATCGATCATGGGCTTCATCGCGCCGATGTGGCTGATCGGGGTCGGTATTTCGATGGCGGTATCCGTCGCCCCCAATGGCGCGCTTCGCGGTTTCGATCACATCGCAGGCACGGTCACGGCGGTTTATTTCTGTCTTGGCGGTCTGTTGCTTGGCGGGTTCGGCACCCTTGCCGTCACCCTGCTACCCCGCCAAAGTGCATGGCCGATTGTTGCCTTTTGCGGGTTTGTTCCGATCATCGTTCTGATGATCAGGCACTTTAACCGCGATCGATCCTGATCGCCCCGGCACAAAAAAGACCCGCAAACCGAAAGGCTTGCGGGTCAGTCAAGGAGGTCACTCATCAAAACCAGATAAGATCAGCCGTCGTCTCAATGGTCACCGGCATGGTCCGCACAACATCCCCGGACGGGAGGATCGGGGCATTCATGCGGGGCCGGTGTCTCGTCAAAGGGCGTCGCCATATGTCTCCAACGATGTCTTCACATCATGCGCGAACAGCAGGATCATGCCTGCGCGCGCCGGAAACTCAGGCGTGCGGCCCGTTCAATTTCACTTCCAGCTCCTGCCAGGCCTCACCCGATGCCACAAGGCAGCTTGCCCCGTTGGGCGAGGTAAACAGGATGGTCCATGTCTTGCCATCGGGTGCTTTAAGCACCTCGATCACGCCGCCATTGGCGGTCACGCCAACCGCAACCGGTTCTTCGGAATATTTCGCGCTCAGGCTGTTGATCACCTTGGTGCGGTCGCCGCAAACTGGCGATACGGTCTGTGCTTCGACCGGACTGGCAAGGGTGATGCCACCGGCCATTACGGCAATCAGGCTTACAGTTTTCCACATGGTCAGGCCCTCCTTTAAGGGACAGGCAGTGCGGTGCGCCCGGGATGAACGGCAGGGGCGTCTTGTGTTCCGGCACTGCTAAATTGACCAACGCCGCGCCTTGCGGCAACAAACCCGTATCGGCTCAAAGGATGCAAATTATTCCTTTGTATAGTTAATTTTCGCAATTACTATTCAACCATATAGTTAAGGTAATCACGAATATTGAATTTTCCATGAATTTCTCGATTTTGTGATCGACGGATTGCATAAGCATTTGTGAATTCACGGAACTTTTTAGGGCTGAAACCCGTTTCGCGCCGAAAAAGCCGCCCCGGCAGGCCGCCAGTCGCCCCCGGACAGGGCTTTTTCCACCCGCGGCAGGCGCACCGGCTCGTGGATCAGGCACCCCGCCACCGCATCAAGCCCGTCATCATGCTGGCCTGCTTTGCCCTTCCCGCGCCCCCGTCCCTCGCCGGGTCGCCATTCGCGCATTTCACGGATGAACGGCGTTTGCCAGATACGCGCATGCGCATGCAGCAACCCCGCACTCAACACCGCGCCAAATGCATCCTCGATCCGTGCGTCCTTGTTTTTCGCCTCGTGATGCTCCACCACACTTGCCGCCCAGTCGGCCTGCTTCAAGGCGCGGCGCAGGATATTGGGCAAAAACCGCCCGACGCCATTGGTCTCGACCCGCACCGACGGCAAATGGTTCTGCCGGATGAATGCTGCGGCCTTGGCGCAAATCTGGCTGGCTTCATCGGCCTCATGCAGGCGCGTGGCATCAAATGTCAGCCACGCCATATCATGCAGCCAGTATTCCCCGCGCTCGCAGACATAAACGCACGCAATCACCGCGCCATCGCCCCCCTTTGCGCTCCCATATGCGCCACCAGGTACGCCCCCGCTGGCCCCAAAGCTCGGATCAAAATGGCATGCGCCCGCCACCATCCGCCGCCCCGCAATCGACAGCCGAAGCACCCCGTTGGCCTGCTCGATCACCGCATCATCGCCATAACGGTGCAACCGCGCCGGGTCGAGGATGCCGTCACTGGGGGCCAGCATCTTCAGCATCATCTGGCTGGCAAATTTCCGCTCCCCGGTATGGGTGCGGATTTCCTCGATCTTGAGGATCGGAAACCGTTCCGGCCAGTTCGATTGCCCCTGTTCATCCAGGATCGGCAGGCAGAACCGCTCAAAACCCACCAGAAACGGTGCAGCCTCCCCGGTTTCGGCCCGGATTTCATCGGCATAGATCGAATAATAGCTATGTGGGGTTCCGACATAAATCTGCGTACCATCGGGCGACAGGACATAGGCAATCTCGCCCAGCTTCTCGCGCAGTTCGGCGCGTTTATGGGCGCTATCGCTGTTTTTGGGCACCTCGACATCATCGCAAATCACCACATCGGCCCGCGATCCGGTGATATTGCCGCCAATACCGGCCGCCTGCATCGACGGATCACGCAATACACCCGGTCGCTCAACCGTAAAACGCTGCGTGCCCCAATCGACCCGCTTTTCGGGCAGAAGCCCAACCAGCAACGGATGGCGTTCGATCACGCGTTTGACATTGCGCACCATCTTTTTCGCCAGTCCCAGATCGGCCGCCAGCACCAGAATGCGCAAATCCGCATCGCGATACAGCAACCACGCGCAAAACAGCCCGACCAGTGTTGACTTGCCCGAATTGCGAAACGCCATCAGCAAAAGCTGCCCCTTCCCCGCCTGCCAGCATTCCTCAAGCCACGCCGCCATATCGCGATGATGCCCCGGCAACCCCAGCCCCATCATCGCATTCCAGATCCAGACAAACTCGCCAAACCCGGCACATCTCGCCCGCCCCCGATCAATCACCTGCGCCATGCCCGATCCCCTCACCATCCAACCCGCTGCACCCTGGACTCCCGCTTTCGCGGGAGTGACGAATGTGTCGAAAGCCCATCCCCAAAGCCGTCATTCCCGCGCACGCGGGAATCCAGACCTTGCGGGCCACGTCCTCTACCCCAACCACCGAACCCTCCGCACCATGGACTCCCGCTTTCGCGGGAGTGACGAATGTGCAGAAAGCCCATCCCCAAAGCCGTCATTCCCGCGAACGCGGGAATCCAGTCTTTCGTGCCGCATCCTCAAACCCGGCAACCAGAACCACCCATCGGCATCACCAAAAACTCCGCCATCCGGCCAAATCCTGCTATCCTTCCACGATGAAACAGCCCTGCGTCTATATCCTTGCCAGCAACCGCAACGGCACGCTTTACATCGGCGTCACCGCCGATCTGCGTGCCCGCATCTGGCAACATCGCACTGGCACGGATAAGGGCTTCACCCAACGTTACAATGTCGGGCAACTCGTGTATTTTGAACTGTATGACAGCATGGAAAACGCCATTTTGCGCGAAAAGCGCCTTAAAAAATGGCGCCGCGCCTGGAAGCTCGACCTGATCGAAAAACACAATCCCGACTGGAACGACCTGTTCGACAGCCTGAACGCGTAAGCGTCGATAAACTCTCTTCCGTCATTACCGCGGAAGCGGGAATCCAGTCCTTCGCGCCGCAGCCTCAAAACCATCCACCGAACCCGCAAGCACCATGGACTCCCGCTTCCGCGGGAGTGACAAACGGGTGGAAACCTTATCCCAATAAACCGTCATTCCCTCGAACGCGGCAATCCAGCCCTTCGTGCCACAGCCTCAAAACCTTCCACCGAACCCGCAAGCCCGATGGACTCCCGCCTGCGCGGGAGTGACGACAGAGTGGAAAAAACCTTCACGCAAAACCGAAGGCCTCCGCCCTACCGCCCCGCCTTCACCGCGCCAAACCGCAACCCGTCGACCAGAAGCTCCACCATGCTGCGCGTATGCGCGGCCCCCGCTTCGTCGCCAACGCCCGCCACCGAAAGGTTGCCGATCGCGCGCAAAAGGTCATAGGCAGCAATATCGCGCCGCACCTCGCCCGCTGCCGCCGCGGCTTCCAGAAGCGACATCAGAACCGGCTCGAACTTCGCGCGAAAATAATCGGGCAGCGCATCAAACGCCGGATCGCCGGAATGCAGTGCCGCCGCCAGCCCCTTTTTGGTCGCGATAAAATCGGTATAGCGATTAAGCCAGCGCACCAGCGCCTCGCCCGGCGGATAGTCCGCCGCAAGTGTTTCTGCGGTCGCCGCACAGGCATCAACCTCGCGCCTGAAAACCGCCGCCACAAGGTCCGACCGGGTCGGAAAACGCCGATACAGCGTCCCCACACCAACCCCGGCCTTCGTGGCAATTTCGCGCACCGGCGCATCCACGCCCGCGGTCGCAAAAACCGCCTTGGCCGCCTCAAGCACCGCATCCTCGTTACGCTGGGCATCGGCGCGCACCCGCCGTTTCGGTGCCTTGCCTTCAAGGTCATGTTTTGTCGGGTCGTCTGTCACTCAAACCTTCCCTGCTGCCGCCGGTCCAAAGACCCCGCACGCAATCACCCTTGATATACGGAACAACGTTCCGTATATACAATTCATCAAGTGGAACAAAGTTCCGTTTAATATCGGATCAACGTTCCGTTTTTCTATATAGGCGAAGCCCCCGACCTTCGCCAAGCAAAACAAGGCACCAAGTCATGAACAATCTGCTTACCGATGCCCGCCATATCCCGACTGGTCCGTCCTTTCCGACCCTGTGCATCAATCCGGTCACCCTTCCGGCCCCGGATCGCGGGTTGCCGCTTGACCTGCGCATCACCGCGCCGCTCACCCCGCCCTCGAATGATCGGGACCTTCCGATCCTTCTGCTGTCGCACGGGCATGGTCCGTCGCTTTATATCCCGTCCAAGGATGGTTACGCGCCGCTTGCGAATTTCTATGCCGCGCACGGTTTTGTCGTGATCCAGCCGACCCATGGCAATTCCAAGGTCGCGGGCCTTCCGGCCGATGCACCGGGGGCACCGTTTTTCTGGCGCTCGCGCGTGCTGGATATGAAGCTCATCCTTGATCAGCTTGCCGTGATAGAGGACCAGTTTCCCGCCATCGCCGGGCGGCTGGATCGCAACAAAATTGCCGCCATCGGCCATTCGCTGGGCGGGCAGACCGTCGGCATGTTGCTTGGCGCCCGTCTGACCGATACCAACGACCCGGACGCACAGAATGTCGATCTGATCGAACCGCGCATCAAGGCCGGTGTGCTGCTGGCCGCCCCCGGCAAGGGCGGGGACAGCCTCAGCGACTTTGCCCGCGCAAACTACACATCACTCAACCCCGATTTCAGCCACCTGACGACAAAAACTCTGGTCGTTGCCGGCGATGCCGATGACAACCCGCACCTGACGACCCGCGGCCCCGCCTGGCACACCGACCCGTTCCACCACAGTCCCGGTGCCGATGCCCTGCTGACCCTGATTGGCGGCAAACACGGCCTTGGCGGCATTGCCGGATATGATGCAAAGGAAACCGACGACGAAGACCCCGACCGCCTTGCCATCACCCAACGCATGACGCTGGCCTACCTCAAATCCGCGCTTGATCCCGCTGATACGTCATGGGCGGACGCCGCCAAAGCCCTTGCCGATCACGCCCCGTCACATGCCCATGTCACGCTCAAATAACGCCTGAAACCGGCTGGCTGCACCACGAAACGGTGCAGCCACCGCGCCAACCGCCCCATGGACTCCCGCCTGCGCGGGAGTGACGATGTTGTAGCACTCTGCCTCCTCCGTCATTCCCGCGCACGCGGGAATCCAGTCCTCCGCGCCGCAACCTCACAACCACCCGGCTTTACAAAACCCGCGCCTAAAAAACCCGCCAAGTCTCCCCACTGGCAAGATTGCGAACATAATCAACCGCCTCCCCGTTCCAGTGATAGGAAAAATGATCGCCCTGCACGGGGATCGGCACCACATCGGGCCAGAACGCCGCGATGCAATACCCACCGTCAAACCGCACACTCGGCCAGTAAATCCCGTCCGATCCCGCCGCCCGCCGTTCCGCGCCAAATTTCTGCGATGCGCTATAATCATCGGGGTCCAGCAAATCCGCCCGTTCGCTCACGTCATCAAACACATGATCGATCCGCCCGACCAGCTCGCGAAACTGCGATGTCCAGCCCGGTTCCTCGTCGGTCGCCCGCATCATGCGTGCATGGTGATGCACGGTTTCGGCAATCGCCACAGACCGGCGATCCCCCGCGTAATAAAGCCCGTATGTGCCATCGGAAAACCGGCCGGGGCGATAGGGCGAACAGTGGACAAACGGCGCCATCACGTAACTCGCCCCCGGCCCCGATACCCGGCGTTCGACCGGCACCTTCGCCAGATTGCCGATGCTGTCACGAATGCGCGGGTTCATCTTGACTTCCGCCGATGCCAGAGCCTCCCAATCGGCGGGATCGGCGATGTCTTCAAACAGGTCAATCGGCGGATAGATCGACCGGATGATCCGCACACACTGCGGCCACGCAACATGCCTGCTCCTGCTCACCAGCCACCACGCTCCGCATCAAGGTAACTTCGGATATCGGCAATATCCATGATCTCGCCGCGCAACATGACCTCAAGCGCACTTTGCCCGCCAAACGCCGCATTGGGCTTGCGGATCCACGCATAACCCCGTGCCGGTTCGCGAAACAGATATCGTAATCCCTTGTGAATCCCGATCAGCATCGCCATGCGCGTGCGCAAATCACGATCAATCCGCCCGATATCCTTCTTCTTCCACCGCGCCCATGTGCGCGCGGGCATATCGCCCAGCAAAACCCGCGCTTCCTGATCGCTCAGATCCCAGACACCAAACAGATTAACCGTGGCGCGCGCCAGCGCCGCCGCCTCATCCTCGGTAATCACCGCCCGATCCGGCCGCGCCCCGGTCGGCTCCACAATCGCGAATTCCATCGCATACCTCCATTTGGCATCAATATAGCATTTTTATGCCAAATGGCAAATGACGGAATAGCAAAACCACCCACCACGCCCGCCGCCCCATGGACTCCCGCCTGCGCGGGAGTGACGAACGGATGGAAAGACCTTACTCCCCAAAAAAACCGTCATTCCCGCGAACGCGGGAATCCAGTCAACCGTGCAGCACACGCCGCACGACACGTCATGTCGATAAAACCGTAAAATTTCGACACGTTCTTGGGATATGTCGATGAAAACGACACGAGAGAAAAAATCCCCCAGCATATCGTTCCCCGCCCTCGCCCAAAATCCACTCTCTCGAACAGAAGGGCTAAAGCGGGACCTTCCCGAGAGCCAAGAGAATATCTCGGGACTTAGGAGTTACACCAAACCGTCCGTCAAGATTTATATGGAATCTAGGGCGTTCCGTGGGATGAATATACGCGCCAAGAGCTAAAAGTTTGGTTGCAAGTCCTTCGCGGCTCTCGAACCACTGGATGTAGAAATTCAATGTGAGCCACCAAATCTCATCGACAGCGATATTGGAGCTAAGAGGAATCCCAGCTCCAAGCATTGCCTCGGAACTGACATATATTTTTCCATCCACCTCAATCGGCACGATTATCCCGCGATTTCGAAAATCAATATGCCGTCTGGCTGCACTAAGATCGTCACTTACCCCTTCTGGATTTTCAGGCTTTACCGCAAGTTCGCCGAATAGATTTTCTTTCGACCAATTCTCAACGACAATGCGAAATAAAGCTCTATCGGCCCACACCCCCGGCTTATCATGCGGAAAAATATCAATCAGATAAGCATCCGTTTCCTTGAAAATACAGAAAAGAAGATGATCTGAACCAAACCCGTTTTCTTTCGGATTTTCTTTCTTCTCAAGATGCAGATGATGTATTCCCCAATCACTAAGCAATAAGTCTAGGTGCCTCTGCTCTTTCAAGGCTCTATGACGATAATAGCCATGTGCTACTCCATTACTAAGGTATGGCTGCAGCGAAACACCACGCTCAATTGCATCCCTAAGCTTAGGGAAGGCCTTCTTGTACTCTAAAAATAATGGATTAAGCAGAATCTGAGACGACAAATGAACTCGCCTTGGCTGAGGTGGCACTATCCGTTTTAGCCAATATAAATAATAACTAAGCAGTTCCTTAGCCGTCATTGCTTCCAGCTTTGCGCCAGTAGCTATTTTATTCCGGTCATGTGGAAGATTTTCCAAAACAAACGACCTGACATCCGCCTCCAAAGCAGCTTGCGCTTGCTGGTTCTTCAGTTCTGTTTCTGCGCTTACCTCTCTCATTCTACTCATTCCGAACACGCTCTATGTCTTACCTACGGTTTTCATTGTTATAGAATGGATCGAATCTTCTTCTGGCAACAGACTTATTTCCCCGCCAACGCCCCCCGCGCTTCCGCAATCAGCTTCCTGATCTCCGCCTCTTCCATCGCAGGCGATTTCGCCTTTTCATTCTCCGCCGCCCCGTCCGGGCCGGACGCCCAGCGAAGTATTTTGATCAGCCCTTCAAGATGCGAAAGCCCCGCCTTGCAAGCCGTTTGATGGGCGGCGAAGCTTTTAGCGTCCATCTTGAGTGCCGCTGCCTGCGCCATCCGGCGATAGGCATTGCGCGCGCGGCTGATATCACCGGGCAGGCTTTGCAAAAGCTCCGCCCGAACCGTATCAAGTTCCTCCATCCTGTCCTCCATCTCCTCTGTTTCGTTTTGGGGGCTTCCATGGGGTTAATTTTCGGAATTTGCCGAAAGGGCGATCAAGCGATCATCCGCCAACCGTTCCGGCCAATAGGAAACCCCGCGCAAATGGCCGTTTAACGCCCCGCTTTGCCCAGCATAACTCCCCAACTGGATCGTGTTGAAAGTGCGCGGCATGGCAAAGCCGCCGGGTGATTTCAAAATCGCGCCCGCTTTCGCCACCGCAACCCCGTCATCCGCCCACGCCAGCACGATCCGCGTGCGCGTTTCCGGCACAAGCCCGCCATAAAGCGACTGCGTGATGATCGGCACGCCCCCCTTGCGCAATGAAATCCGCAACTGATCCGCCGCACTGTCATAGCCAAGATCAAGATGATCATCGTTCAAATTCCCGGAATGCATCTGCACGATCCGCCAGATACCATCCCAGGCCGCTGGCAATTCCAGATCAAAAACAAACATGCCCCGCCCGGTTGCGCCCCGGAACCAGTCCCCCGGATCAAGCGTCACATCATCCAAGGCGCGCGCCGCCGGGATGCCATTGCTGATCATATCGCTGGTCAAAACCGGCCCGGCCTCAAGCTGCGCATTCCAGATCAGGATCGATGCCGGATTGCCCGAAAGGTTTGTTCCGATTTTCGGATAGCGGCTGGTGCCCGATGCAACCTCCGCAAATCCCATCCGTTGCCAGCTTTCATCAAGGCTCACCGCATGGTTTGACGCCCCATCCACCCCGCCCAGCGTAATTTCGGCCACGCCCGATACCGCCCGCGCCCAGATACCAAAGCTGTATATCGCCCCCACGGTCAGATCATCTACCCGCTGATAAAGCCCCGCCGTGCCGCCCGGAAGGTCAAGCTGTGTGGCACTCATACTGCCATCCGGGGCCGCAACCCCGGACGTCGCCACACTCACCCCCGCATCCTTCTCCCAAAGCGGATTGGAAAACGCGGCGGAATAGCGCAGCAGATTAACCGCCGCCCCCTCAATCAAAAGCCCCCGCGCCCGGCCCAGCGCATCATGATCATGGCCCGGCATATCCACGCCAATCTCGGCCAAAACCCCGTTATCCCCGCGCACGATTTTGGGGCTGGCGCGCCCCACGCGCAGACAGCTTTCCAATGGCGCATATCGCATGCCCATTTTGCATTCTCCGTCTTCAAATGATGAAATGTCGTCAGGATCAACGAGCCTGTCGCCAGATGGAAAGGCCCAGCCCCCACCCGTCATTCCCGCGCAGGCGGAAATCCAGTCAACAGTGCCGTATCCTCAAAGCCGACGACCGAGCCCGCAGCCCCATGGACTCCCGCTTTCGCCCGAGTGACGATGTAGAGGTGCCTTAACTTCCTTTCGTCATTCCCGCACACGGGGGAATCCAGTCAGCCGTGCCGCATACTCAAAACCGGCCACGGCACCCGCCGCCCGATGGACTCCCGCCTGCGCGGGAGTGACGAACAGGCGGAAAAGCCTGATCCCCATAAGCCGTCATTCCCGCGAACGCGGGAATCCAGTCCTTGGTGCAGCAGCCTCACACCCCGCCAGCGATGCTACCCCCTCCAACCTACCCGCCAACCCGGCACAGATGAAACCAGCTCATCACCGCCCCCGCCGCGATCTGGCGCGTCACACTGTCGGAATGGCGCACCCGCAGCCGAAGCGCATTATCCGTCGCAATCCCGATCCGGGCGATGCCACTCACCCGGACACTCTGCGTCGCATTGCTCCCCGACCCGACAATATCGGACGCCTGCAAATGCGTGCTCCATCCCGCCGTCCCCTGTCGCTCGACATAGGCACTGACCGCCACCGCCGTATCGCCGATGGCGAAATTCACCCCGGCATCAACATGGTAAAAACCGGGCGGAAGGTTCCCGACCCCATGCAGGGCGGCGTCATAAAGCCCGTGGCTGTCCTCCGCCACCTGATCCCATTCGACGATGAAATAACCACCCGCCGGAATGTCCTGCGCATTGGTCCGCAAAAGCTTCACCACCGGCCCGGTTTGCCGGATCGGTGCCGCAAACCACCGCGTCCCATCACAGATCAGATCAACACAATCCCCCCGCAACGGCAGGGCATAAACACTGCGCACCACCGCCCCGTCCAACGGCACAATCTGATCCCCGCTGGCCGCACTGATATCGACCATCGTGCCATCGCCATTGACCACCCGGTATCGCCCCCCATTGCGCGCAGCACTCACCCCCGGAAGGCTCAACCGCCCGCCACTCGATAACCGCACCAGCGCCCCCGTCTCGCGGATATCCATGATCCGGTCACCCGGCGCATCCACCACCGGCATGCGGCGTTCATCCTGCCAAAGCGTGACGTTTTGGGCCCGCAGATCAAGGTCAAACGCCGCCCCCGCCATCTGCTTCTGAAATCCCGCAAGCGCGGTTTCGGCTCGCGTTCCGGCGGCCTCGGCCCGGTTCGCCGCATCCTGCGCCATCGCGCCATGCTGCCCGGCGCTCGCAATCTCGCCCGCATCCGGCCCGTTCGCCAGCCCGTCGCCCTGATCGTTCCACACCAGGGCCCGACCGGGCGAAATCCGGGGTAATGCCAGATCACCCTTGCCCTGATCGGCGGGATCAAGCCGCAAACTGCCCACCATCGCCCGGTCAATATCGCCAAGGGCGGCGGTCAGATAATCCAGATCCCGATCCACCGCATCACCACGCGGCGATGCCGAACTGCCATAGGCACTGAGCCGTCGTAACCGCAAATACCGCCGGATCGAAATCGCGGCCCCAACCTTTGGCGCGACCTCAAAAATCACCTCCCCACCGGGTGCTTCTTCGGCGTCATTTAACGCCACATGAAACCCGGTCGTGACCGGCTTTCCATCAACGCGCACCGCCACATCATCACTGCCAAAAACCACAAACTGAAACGGAAAAACCCTGCGCTCCCCGTCGCTAACAAACCCGACACCCGCCCCGCCAGCAGCCTTAAATACCGCGCCCATCTCATCCCCCTAAAAACCCGAAACCGAACCCGCCGCCCTGGACTCCCGCCTGCGCGGGAGTGACGAACGGGTGGAAAGGCCTTACCCCAAAACCTCGTCATTCCCGCGCACGCGGGAATCCAGTCAGCGGTGCCACAGCCTCAAACCCAACCACCGAGCTCGCAGCCCCATGGACTCCCGCTTTCGCGGGAGTGACGAACAGGTGGAAAGGCCCTACCCCAACCCCGTCATTCCCGCGAAGGTGGGAATCCAGTAAACAGTGCCGCACACTCAATACCCCCCACAACCCCCTTAAGCCCTCACCACCCGTCCCGACGGGCAAACCACGCATTCAGCCGGGCGACCGTGTCATCCTGTGACGACCGCAAAAGCGATGTTTCACGCCAACTTGCCTGCCGGTTGACCTCGGCGCGTCTGCGCGCCGCCGCGTCCGTCTCGGCCTGCGTTTCTGACAATGCCTGTTTTTCAAGTCCGGCCAGAACCGCACTGGCCGATCCGGTGCCCCCGCTTTGCAACCCCGCCGCCCCCTGCCGGGCACGTAACCGCGCCTGACGAATGCGCAATTCCTCGGCACGCTCGCGTGCGCGTTCCATCTCGCTGGCATTGATTTGCGCAATATCGGCCTGCCGGTTGGCCTCCGTCTCTGCCGCACGGCTTTTCTGCGCCGCCCGGTTTGATGAAATCTGCTGCCCGGTTTGCAGGGCAGAAAGTGCCATTGGTGCATAGGATGCAAACGCGCCCATCAGTCATTCACCCCCAATTCGCTGGCGACCCCCAGCAATAAAAAAGGCCGGGGAAAATCCCCGGCGATCCGCCATAATCCATCATTGTCCCGTCCGGCACTGCCCCGCCGCCAGCCAAGGGCCCGCAAGCTCACATCACCGCTATAGGCCGCATCTTCGCTCCGTCCTCTACCCAGCGTCACATCGCGAAATCCCCGCCCGGTATCAACACGTAATTGCGCGGTCTGCTGCACCCGGAATGTCACCGACACAAGCCGCAACGCATTGCCCCCATGTGCGCGTGTGCCATCCGATCCGGCGGGTGGCAGGGCGGCAATTTCATGGGTAAACGGCAATCCGGCCACGACCGTTGAAACCGCCTCGGGCAGGCTGATCGTGCCGCCCGAAACCGTGATATCGCGGTAAAGCACACCATCGGCCCAGACGGCCAGAGTGACATTTTCCAGATCATCCAGCCCGCCCCAATGGCGGCGCGGGCTTTCGCCCTCTGTCAATTCTGCGGTGATCGAAAGATCAAGCCCGCAACCCTCATCAAACCGGCCAAGGTAAAATTTCCCGTTCCGCTCAAGGCAAAGGTAAACCTGCCCGCCCGCCACCGCGACGGCCCGAAACGCCGCACCCTCAACACTTTGCGCTGACCAGGCGGTAATCGCCTCGCTGCGATAAAGGGTCAATGTGCCAAGGCTGCCATCGCCCATCACCACATGCAAAAGCCTGCGATCCGCATCAAACGCCTGATCAACCGGGTTTTGCACCAGATGGCGCGATAAAAGCGCCAAATCCGCCGCCCCATAAGCCTGCTCGACATCGGTAAACAGAAATTCGCGCAATTCCCGGCCGCTGCGCGCGGCAAAGATCGTTGCGCCATCCACATTGACCAACGGCACCGTGCGATCCGCCCGGCTGCCAATCCGGGTCTGGCGCGTGACCTGGATATTGGCTGGCGTCAACGGGTCCCCCGTCACCATCCATTCCGATCCGCTGGTGAAAACCTGCAAATGGCGGCCTGCGAAAATGCCGGTAATCGCATTGACCTGATCGGCCAGCAGGGCAAATTCAATCGCCTCGTCATCCAGTCCCTCGCCCAGATCGAAATTGAACAGGTCCCCCGATTTCGACATCCACAACCGGTTAGGCAAATCCCGCGATCCGCCAATCACCATCCGGTCCTGATGAAATGTCACGCTGCGCGGCCAGCCACGAACGGCTGAAAAAACCTGTTCCTCGAAATCCTGTGTCGTGCTGGCATCGGGCAGCGCCTCTTTCAAGGCAATCGTTGCCACAGTCGCACTCGAAACCGCCGCAATCTCCCCCTCAATCCCCTGTATCCGCCAGCGCGTCCCGACATGCCCGGCCTCAAAAAGCGCCGAACTGGCAGTGATGCTGACCGTGCCACCAGCGCCACCTGTGCCCGATGGTGTGATCGAAACCGCCGGATCACCGAATTTATAGTATGGCTGAAACCGCTTCACCGCCGTTTCCCGCCACGCCCAGTTGGTCATCTCCCACGTCCCCGCCCCGTCGTCTGCTCCCTTCCGCGTCAATCGCATCGGTTCGACCTCCGGATGGGTGACAAGCAGCGTATCGGCACTTTGCGTCCAGTTCAGAAGCGCATGGTGGATAATTCCAAACGGTGTCTCAAACCCGACAATCGCCACCCCATCGCGATACACCGTGCCCTGATAATCCCCAAACACCAGCAGATAGGTCTGCTCGGTATTGAACTCGAACGCGATCAACCGCACCGGGCCGGACACCGCATCAATCAACGCAATACCGGGCCGCCTGCGCACCCCGCCGCTCGGTTCAATAAACACATTGCGCAACCGTGCCGCCCCATTGCCATAGGCATTCAAATCCGACCGCCCCCACAATTCCGGGGCCAGTTCACCGGTCGAAAATGTCGTCTTTTCCAGAACCCTGCGCGCCATAACCCGTCCCCTTCACCACACCCAAAATCCCTATCCCCGCACCCCGATCAGGGTGAAATCCCCAATCGCCCGCGGGGTCGATTGCTGCGCATCGGCCAGCCGCGCGCTGCGAAACTGGTCCTCGGCGCGTTTAAACAGATATTCCGCCCGCGACGTACTTTCGGTCAGCGGCACACAAAATTCCGCCGCAAGGCGTGTGATCAGCGCCAGATCGAAAAACGCCGGAAACGCCCCCTCCGCCATCCGCCCGACATAGTGTAAGTACGCCCGATCCGCCCCACACCTCACCGCCCCCTGCACCAGCTCAAACTCCGGCACCGCACCCCCGTCACTTTCAAGCGACAGCAACCGGATAAAATCCCCGGGCAGGACAAACATGCCCTCGCCAGCGCCCAAAACTTCCTCACTCTCCCTCCGCGCCAGCCACGCCCCACGCGCGGCAAACCGCCACGGATAAGCCGCCAGCATCCCGTCCCGGATAGCCGGATAAAGCATTCCCGCTACCTCCGCCTCGGCGGTGTCATCCTCAAACGAAACAATCGGTGCCGCCCCGATCATCACCAATGCACGCGCACAAAGTGCGATGTCGCCAAGTGCCATATCGCGTTCCCTTCAATTCCCGGTTGCCGATATCGTTGAAATATTGTCAAAATCCGTTTCAACCGGTCGGAACAGACCGGGTAGTCAGTGGCCGCCCGAACCAACCGGCCCGCAGGAATGGAGCATCAATGTCGCGGTCCCAGCTTTTCGCATCGCTTTTCCTGATCGGAATCATCGGCACATCTGCCGTCACATCCGCCCAAAGTATCGATGACGACATCCTGATCGATGATTACTGGCGCAAGTCCTACGCAGGCAATGCCGAGGCCCAGCGCCTGCTGGCGATCTTGCTGTCCTACGAGTATGCCGAGGACGGCGACATTGACGATGATGAACATTTCACCATCACCCGCCTGCTTGAATGCGCCGCCCTGCAGGGTGACCAGCCCGCCATTGATCAACTGCAAAACATCAACGCCAATTTCGACATCAGCGAAACCGGCGAATGCTATTACACCGGGGCCGGTTACACCGCCGACCAGAAGCAAAACGCACCAGACATTTCCGACACCGCAAACAGCTACGATGGCGATGAAGACGCCCTGCGCGCCCGCGCCATGAATGGCGATCCCGCCGCACAGTTCGCTCTGGCCGAATATCTCGAAGGACAATTCCTTTTCTTTGATGCCTTCGAAGAAGCCGAAGGCTGGTACAATTGCGCCGCCAAACAGGGTTACGCCCCGGCCATCGCGGTTCTGGCCGACGGCGATGCCATTACGACCTACCCGGCATCAGAACCCTGCCCCTTCACCAACCGGACCATGGATGCCAACGGCAAGATAACCGAACGCTTTACATCCTTCCGGCTCGTCGAGATCGAACCAGCTCCCGCACCCGAACCGGTACCCAAACCCGCCCCCGAACCGACGGCGACCGCCCCGGCAACCGATACCGAACAGCTCTTTGCCGATGCGCTGGCCGCCTATTATGGCGATGGCATGCCGCAGGATTTCCCCCGCGCGATGGAACTGGCCCGCAAGGCGGCGGATCATAACCATGCCGGGGCGATTAACCTGATCGGTGTCATGTATCTCAACGGGTCAGGCGTCGCACCCGACGCCACCGAAGCCGCCTATCACTATCGGCGCGCCGCCGATCTGGGCGATGTGTCTGCCATGGTCAATCTGGCCGATTGCTATCTGCACGGCATCGGGGTCGATGTCAGCCTTCCCCGCGCACGCGAATGGTATGAAAAAGCCGCCGCCGACGGCGACGCCTACGCCCAATACAACCTTTCCGCCATCTACCAGTCCGGTGCCGAGGGCATCGAACCCGATCCGGTGCTGGCCCGGAAGTGGATGAAGCTCGCCGCTGAAAACGGTGATCCCGATGCCCCTTACTATTACGGCCATTTCCTCGAATACGGCATCGGCGGCCCCGCAGACCCGGCAGGCGCAATTGTCTGGTATCAGCAGGCTGTCGAACTTGACGATACCAACGGTTTTGCCGCCATGGGCCGGATGCATTATTACGGCGAATACACCACCGAAGACCTCGAACTTGCCTGGTATTATCTGTCCATCGCCGCCGCGCGCGATCATGTCGAAGCCAAAACCTGGATCGAAGTCGCCGCCCCCTCCGTCACCTACGAACAACGCGCCCGAGCATCCGCTCAGGTCACCAAATATCTGGCGGAAAAAGGGGCGCAGTAAAACCATCGGACTGCAGGCTCATGGCCGGTTTTAAGGATGCGGCACGATGGACTCCCGCTTTCGCGGGAGTGACGGTGAAAGGAGCTTTTCCCTGCCGTCATTCCCGCGCAGGCGGGAATCCAGTCCTTCGTGCCGCAGGTAAAAGCGGGGCCCGGAAACCCGGACCCCGCCCATCATTCATCCGTCAGATATCAGGCCGAAGCCGCCACCGGATAAAACGCCTTGATCGCATAGGTCATGGCGATGTTACGCGGACGGGTTTCGGCACCAATGCGCGGCGTTCCGTTCGTACCATCCGATGCAGGTCCACCTGTTGGGACGTCTCCAGCTCGAATACTGGCGCGACTATAACCCTCAAACGCCACATTGTAGGCAGACCCGTTGTTTGTTCCGGCGTTTTCGATGTGGACGTGCCCCTGCATCTGATCAAGCTGACCCGACGCAAATTCACGCCCATCATCAACACCGCGACCGGCATCAAAACCGCGAATGAACTCACCGCGAAGGTCCGGCAGGTTAAAGGTGGCAATCTGGTCACCATCCCCCCAAACCGTGCCAATCGCGGCATAAAGATCGGCATAGTCGGTCCGCGAAACCGCCGAACCATCACAAACCAGCCAGCCTTCCGGCGGGGTCGGCATGGCAAAGGCGGTGACCGAACCGATTTCGGCACCGAAACCGCCGCCATTACCACCATTACCACCCGAACCACCATTGGCAATCAGGGCATTGATCGCCTGCAAAAGCTGGGTGTCATCCTGCCGATCCGGCGCGATATTGGCCGCCAGAACAACGTTCAGAACTTCACTGGCAACCGGTGTATTACACTGCATGGATATTCTCCGTTTTGGATAAAAGAAAACCCGGCAGCGGGATGCTGCCGGGTCGAGGGAACTCGGTAAAATCAGACCTTGATGATGTAGTTCAGCACCACGAAAGGCTGCATGTTATTGTGCGGCTGATCGCCGCCGGCGGAATCCATCTGCTTGAAATGCCCGCTGTTGTGATATCTTGGATCATTTACCATCCCGGCAAGCGCCGTAGTCTGGCCGACCAAAGCGTTGTTATGATTATGACTCGGCATCTCATCAACAGTAAGCTGATGGGTTTCTGCCCCAGCCATCGCCCCCAGCACCCGATCACTCAGATCAACACCCTGACCGGCACCAATCGCGGTACGCCCCCGCAAGTCCGGTAGCTTGAAGCTGCCCGGTGCTTCGCCTTCACCATAAACCGTACCAATCACAGCAAACAGATCGGCATGGTCGCTTGCGATAAGTTCGGTGCCATCGCACAGCATGAAGCCCTCCGGCGCCGTCGCACCGGCATATGACAGCACCGTGCCAAGCGGTGTCGCACCACCGCCACCACCATTGCCGCCACCCGAAATCAGCGTATTGATCGCCTGCAAAAGCTGCGTCTTGTCATCGCAGTCTGGCCAGATACCTGCGGCCTGAATAACGTTAAGCACTTCGCATTCGACCGGTTTGGAACCCTGCATGGGCATTCTCCTTTGTTGGACATAAAAAAACCGCTCCTGCCGGGGCAGAAACGGGTCGAGGCAAAAACGCAAAAACCTGTTGGTAAAACCGCCAAAGCCGGGCGGCGAGCCGGATCAATCCGTATTCGAACTGCCAATCGCCGTCATATCGCGGACATCAACGCCCAAAGCCCCCGAACTCGCCACGACGAACAGCCCGCCTGACATCGTGGCATCGCGGTTGGTATTGGCGATGATGATGTCACCAATCCGCAGCATGTCGCGGGCATCGGCAAAATAGCCCGCCGTATCAACATCGGCGGCGAAATCCGGGGTGATGTAATGCCAAAGCGTAAAGCCGTTGGCATAGGCCAGAACACTGAGGTTTCTGGCTTTAAAACCTTCTGCCATTTTGGTCTCCGTTATCTGTATGAAAAATCTTCAAAAGCCACGCTCTGTCGCGGCTTATTCCTTGGCCCGGATGCAGCTCACCCCGGCATCATCAACAAGCACCGCACCCTGGCTCATGGAATTGTTGACGAAATGCGCCGCATGATCGCCGTGCCAGGTAATGTCGGACTGCACATCGGCCCCGATCGCATGGCCAATCGCCGTTCTGTGATACCAGAAGCACGACCGGATGCCGTCCGCCACCGGAAGCCCCGAATGCGGCATCCACAGCGTGCCAAGCCACCGTTTGGCCTGCGTGCCCTTCCACGGAAGGTCATCATCGCCGACATAATCGGCATTGGAAAATTCGTTGATCTGCAAAAGCTGCGACCATTGTTTCCAGCCGACAATCGCATAACGCTGCCCGTCATCGGGCACGTCGCGGTTGCCCATGCCCTCAAACGCTGCCATCACCTTGCCAAGGGTCAAGCCCGTATCATTGTGATCAATAAGCTCCTCGCCACTTGCCAGCGCATTGATGATCAGCTCATCGGTCTTGCGACCCAGCGCATAGGCCCCGGCATTGGCCAGAACCATCTTTTCATCGTGATTGGTCTTGAGCTCATCAAGCGCATCGACCCAGTCACCGGCATAATAATCGCGAAGGTCACAGCGCACTGCCTCATGTTCGGCATTCATCACCGGCACCTTGCCGTGGCGTGCCTTGGTGGTCGCCGTGCCCTTGCCGACTTTCTGAAAAACCGTGCTGGCCCCCTTCACGCTGTTTTTGACCCGCACCGTATTACGAAGCTTTGATCCCATCCGCTGATAGGCCTGATGCACATCGGCCTGGAAATGATCCACAAAGCTTTTATCAATCGTGACACTCATCGGTTTATATCCTTCTGCCCATAAACAATTTTAAGACCGCAACGCGCGATGCAGCATCCCGAAGCGGCAGCAAATCAGGCAATTCCGCCTTATTTGCACCCCGAACCGGTCATCTTGCGGTCATGGTTGAGTGGTCTTGTGTTTCGGCTCGAACCCCCATCGCCACGGGGGATCGAACATCTGTCCGGTTTGGCCGGACCTGTTGCAAAATTGATGATCTGGAGTTTGCGTTGCGCGCAAAACTGTTTGCCACCATCGCCCTGATCGGGATTGGGGCAGCGGGTTATACCCTGCTGCCCTATACCCCCGTTCCCGGCTATTTCAACGATTTCACCAGCCGGGTTTCGTCCCTTGCCGGGTTTGGCGCGGAAAATATCCGCGACCGGGTTCTGCCCGATCTCGAAGCCGAACTGTCCAACGCCGATCTTGCGATTGGCGCACCGGTTTTCGTGCGCGTCTTCAATGCGGATCGCGATGTCGAAATCTGGCTCAAGGCAAACAACCGTTACCGCATGTTTACCCGCTATAATTTCTGCGACGCCGATGCCATCACGCGCGCCAGCGACGCGAACAGCAGCACAACCGATGCCGCTACCGCCACCGTCGGCAATGCCGCCGAACTTGGCGTTTACCATGTCACGCGCGACGACCTTTCCCCCAACAGCCCCCATCACCTCGAAATCGCTCTGACCCCGCTCACATCAGGCAGCCCCGAAGAAATGGCAGAACAGGCCCAAACCGCCCGCCCCGCCCTTCGCGGCAACTGCGAGGGCACGGGCGGTATTGCCCTTGAAAACAGCGATATCGAACCGGTCTATATGCTGATCGATACGGCCCTTCGCGCCGGGCAGGCACAGGTGCCCGTCCACGTCTTTGAAAAACGCCAGAACATGGATGATGCCGTAACCCTTACCGAAGACGCCTTCGCCAGCGTCCCGGCACCGGGGCTTTATGACGTTTATGCCGCGTTCGAGCGCACCCGCATCCCCCCCGAAGTCCACAAAACCGATGGCCGCTATCAGGTGAACTAGGAAATGCCATGCAGGCGGTCAAAACCTGCCTGCACCTCGGCGACAATCCCCGGATCACGGTCGCGCCAGTATCGCGGATCATTCATTTTCGCCCGGATATCAGCACGTAAATCACCTGTCGCATCACTTGGCAAACCGGTACTCAATCCCGGCTCCGCCCCGCCACTCATCAACCGATGAATGCTGCGCACCCCATCAGCCGTTTGGCACAGAACCTCAAACGCAGCCTCGGGCAGGTTCTCGCGCCCCCATTTTTCAATCCGCGGCGCCAGTCGCTTCCAGTTTTCCGCCCCGCCAAATTCCGCCGCCAATGCCGCGCGATCCGTGGCACGTTTGCCTGCGCCCTCAACCTCGCCGATTAACGGCCCGATCACCTCGGCCGCCAGATCATAAACAAGCTGCGCCTGTGCGCCGGTAAATCCCGCTTCATGCAAGCGCGCATTTACCGCCGGATCAACCGCGCCCAGCACGTCATCAACCGCAATCTCGTATCCGTCCGGCGTTTCGGGAATGCTCGCCGGATCAAGGGCCGCGCTGGCTTCACCGGCGTCAAATTCACCTTCCGGCAAGACGCCAGCATCGGAAACCACATCCGCCTCGACGCCTAACGCCTCAGTCACGCCGCCCGCCACGTCGGCCTGGCGCAACAGATTATCCTCCACCCTCTCCCCGGCTTCTGGCCGCGTCAGGTTCTGATCAATGGTCATGCTGCACTCTCCCATGTCCAGACAGCCTCTCTGCTGCCCGGTTCCTGTTCATAAAATTGCGTTTTTCCTGATTAACTCTGCGCGGGGCAGCAAGGTCTGGACCATCAGGCAAATAGCGCCGTCACTCCCTCGCGCCGCACACTCCCCATCGTCGATGCGGCACCAAGTCTGGATGCCCGCCTACGCGGGCATGACGGTTGAAGGCAAATCTCACTCCACCCTCTCCGTCACTCCCGCGCAGGCGGGAGTCCATCGTGCCGCATGCACCAAACTTGCATCAAGCGCCCCACCTTCTCCGGCACAGCCGCCGCCGAGCCACCAACAGAAAGGGCAACCTCACCCTTTATCCGCCGCGCCCCGCTCTACGCTGCCCCTTGCAAGCCGCGCCATCTGCAAAACAAGCGCCCGCTGCCCTTCCCGCATCCAGATCGCCCGATCCGGGCTGTGCGGGCCAAGTGCGGTTTTGATGATGCTACGTTCAAGCTCCGCCAGAACCTTCTGCCCCGCGTGCGTGCCAAAGCATTGCTGCCAATGCACCCGATCTGCTTCATCCGTTTCGTCGGCGGCTGCCACCCCCTCAAACCAGTCCCAGCCACTCATACCGCATCCTCCAAAACGTCCGCCTCAAGTGATGCGTCAACCGGCAAAACCGGCCTGAGCAAATGGTCCGGCACGCCAAACTGATCGGCAAGCCAGCGGACCATGTGCGGCATATCGACCTCGCCCAGCGCCTCCGGCCCCAGCGTCGCAATCCGTGACAGCCAATCCATCGCCTGCCCGGCCTGTACGCGTTTGGGCAACTGGGCCAATGGCGCGCTATGGCGCAACTGCACGACATCGCCATCAAGCGGCATATCGGGCAGCTCCCCACGCCGCACCAGAATATGGACCGCCCGGCGAATAAGCGGATAAAGCAGTTCCGCCTGCAACCGCCCATAGGTCGCCCCCAGCAACCGGGCATTTTCCGATGCCCGTTCCAGAACCTCGGTCGCGGTCATGCCCGGCTGGTCACTTTGCCCCAGCCGGTCGGCCAACAGGCACCGCCGGATGCGATCACGCAGATCGGACAGCACCAGATCAGAAACATCAAACCGCCCCGGCGCATCAAGCGGCGTCAAACCCGCCGACCCGACCGCCTTCGGGATGATACTTCCGGGCACCAGCCGGATCGCCGCCGGGTTCAAAACCCCGTCATCATCGGCCTGCCAGATGCCGGTCACCGCGATGGATGCGTTTTTAAGCACCAGCTCGACCACCTTGTTCGCCGTCTTGATATCGGGCAGCGCCTTCATCACCGGCGACCTGCCATAAACCTCGCCCGGTGCCTTCATCCACCGAAACGCGATATAGGGCGACACCTCAAACCGGTCCCGATGGATCACCCCATCTTCGCCGGCCAGACCACCAGAAACCTGCCCGCCATCCTCAAAAAACACGCAAAGCTGATAACCGCCAAACGCCCCCGGATCGGGCAGAACCGCCTCGACCACCGCGTATCGTTTCGGGCTCTGCCCCTCATCCCGATCCCTATCGGGCAACCGCGCCTCTGGCCATTGCCTTGCAATCTCGTCCCGGCTCAACGACAGCTTGCGAAACACCGCATCCATTCTGCCGTCACTGCGTTCCTCGAACGCCAGTTCACGCAGCGGCACCGCGCCAAACCGGAACGCCGACGGGCTTAAAAAATCATCCGCTTCAAGCCGAAGGCACGCCGTCCCCGCCGTCACCAGATCGAGAAACGCCTGATGCATCTCGACTGCGAAATTGGACCGGTCAAAATGCCCCTGCAAAATGCTCGCAGCCCGTGCCAGCCGCGCGGTCAGAATGTCCCGATCCGCATCCGCCACATTGCCGCCCGGCTCAAACGCGAACCAGCCACCACTCGGCGGGGTGATTTCCGCCATCAGGCTTGCCGCAAGCTGCTCGACCGCATCGGGGGCCGTGGCATCAAACACCCGATCAAATTTCTTTTCCCCGCCAGATACCCCGCCGGATGCTCCCGGTTGCTCGCTTGCCCCATTGCGCTGCGGCAGGGCAAATTCGTAACATTCCTGCCAATGCCGGACCCAGCCCTGCTTCTGCCCGACCGCCGCCCGGAACCGGGCCCGCAAATCGGCAATCGCAATCCCGCCGGCTTTGGCCCCGGTCCCGGCATTGCTGCCTGTCCCCGCACCAGCACCTGCTCCAAGACGGCCGACCGGCTCCTTCGCCATCCGGCCAAATCTCGCCGCCTTCTGGTCTGCTCCCGACGGCCTGGCATCCCCCGGATTGGCATCACCCGGCCTGGTCTCACCCGGCCCGGTCGCATTCCGACCGGCAGCACGCTGCGCTCCATCGGGGAGCCCCCGATCAGACGTCGCACGCTTCGCCGCCGTCCCCACCTTCCGCGCCGGACGGACCGGGCGCGCTTTGCGGTTCTGCCGTTCTGTCATCGCCTAATCCCCCAAAAGATTTTTGCCACCTGCCGCACGGTCGATCCGGTCTGACAACAGACCACGAAACCCCGTGCCAATCAGACCGGCCCGGCCATAGCGTCGCCGCTCCAGCGCCTCGGACCGCGCCCGTCGTGCCGCCTCTGCCGCACTTTCCCCGTCATCGACGGACGCCGAGTTTGCGGACGGACTGGTGGCAATTGGTGGTGGCGCTGCTGGTTTTGGTGTCGAAAACAGACTGCCCATAATGCCCCTTTGCCTCCTTCTGTGCCCGCCCCGAACGGGGCAAAACAAAACACCCCGAAACGGGGCTTAAAAAAAACAAACGCCCTTAAACGGGCTTGGAAACAAAAACGCCCGCAACGCGATAAAGCGATGCGGGCGCAATTGTGGTGTTGACTTCTCCCTTATGGCACAAGAAAAAGAACAAATCAAGAACATTTTTCAGAAAAAAACACTCTCCCACGATAACCCGTTGTTTCTGCGTGTTTAATCGCGCAAAAAAGTTGATGCGGCGTCACGATCCAGAACCCGGAAATGCCCAGCAACCGTTTGACGAACTCGACACAGGTAAACGCGCCCAACCGCACCCGCCTTGGCACTTCCGCCGGATAGCTGACCCAGATGCAGTCAAATCCGCGCGCCCGGTAATGGGCTTCGGGATCGAACAGAACCGAATATTGCCAGACATCGCACGCCACCCGGTGGCTTTGCGGATCAAGGCAGATCCACTCCCCGGCACGTCCGCCCGACATCAGCACGAAACAATGCCGGAAACCGGGTTTCAGACATCGCAAAAGCCGCTTTTCGGGTGCATCGGCAAACACGACAAGCACATCGCGCATCACCGGTTCAGTTGGCGAATTTACCGGCTGTTTCGGCACAGAATCCGCCTGAGCACCCGCTTGGATATCGGGCCGGATCGCCTCGCGAATCAAAGTCTGCATGGCGGCAATTCCCCCGTCATTTTAATCATCCTTTCGGGATGGTGAAAGGCATCCTCGGCCCCCGGCAGGACGATACCGCGCGCAATCAACGCATCCTGCAAGGCCGCCATCGCATCACACCAAAGATCATATTTCGGCTTTTCACGGCCATCACGCGGATCGGGCGTGCGTTCCACCAGCCCGTAATATTCGATCACCTGCAAATGCCGGTCACCCAGCACATTTTCACGCCGTAACCGCATGACCGCGTTATAGATATCATCCGGGTCGCACGGGCGCACAACGTCGCTGGCATCCGCCACCACACGTGCCCCTTCGATCCGTGACGCTTGGCATCGCACAAACCAGAACCACGCCTGCATGGCGCTGGAAAACGGGGTCGCCACGCGGTCCGCGATCGGCTTGGGAAAAAGTCTCTGTTCACTCATTTCGCCCTCCTGCTGAACTGCCTGTCTTGCATCAACACCCCCGAAAACGCGTGCAAATCTCCACTTTTGCGCATCATCGACTGCGCAAAACCGCCAATTGCCGGATATGTAAAGATGGCCAACGTGATACGTGCAAAACCCGGCTTACATGCCGTTTTCCGCCATTCTGACCGCATCAAAGCTATTTCCGGATGCACTTCCGGTGTTGATCCACAAGCTATAATCCCTTTTTGTTCTCATTGTAAAGGATTAATTTCCTATTATTCAAACAGCCGCAAAAATCCTCGACTTGCGGGCCAGCGGATGAATAATGGCCTGTGAAATATCCGCAACCAGACGAGAGACTCCCATGAGCTGGGCCAGCATCAAAATGACGCAACAGGAAGCAATGGGAATATCGACCGATTTTGTCGATGCGTTTGAAAAGCTGTTCATTGCCGCCAAGGCCCCCAAGGACGCTGCCCTTTTCTGTTCCCGCGAACTGGGGCCCGATGATGCGTTTTTCCTATCCCCCGGCGCGCAGAAAATTGCGGCCTCCCTTCTGGCACTGCGCCCGGCCACGAAATGCAATGCCCCATCGAAAAAGGATGTGATCCTGCTGGCCGGGCACGGTGACTCGATTGCGCTTCTGCGCTAATCACACCCCCGGCCCGGTTTCGTCACAAAACCGCTTCTGAACTGTCTTCATGGACGCCCCATCGGGCAATTTTCCATAACCGGTCGATGCAATCCATTGCATGCCGATCCACTGACAGTCAGGAGTCTCCCATGGCAAATGCACCCGCCCCGCGTTACGAGCTTTACAAGGACAAAAAAGGCGAATGGCGCTGGACCTATATCGCGCGCAACGGCCTTAAAATCGCCATGAGCAGCGAGGGCTACAAAGCCAAACCCGACTGCCTTCACAGCATCGATCTGCTGAAATCTTCCAAGGATGTCCCCGTCCACGAAGCCAGTGCATGAAGACGGTGCATGAAAACGGCGCATGACGCCACCGCCTGCCCCCAAAACCCCGGCATGCATTGCCGGGGTTGATAACCTTTTCAATCATATGGCGATATCGGTTCAACTTTCGGATATGCAAGGAATTTGTTCCTTTTCCGCCGCCCCGTCATCCTGCTAGGATAACGCATGATCCGGCAAGAACAGATATGGGGCGCGCTTGACAAGATCGCCGAAGATAACGGGCTGACCCCCTCCGGGCTGGCCCGCCTGGCGCAGCTTGACCCCACCACATTCAACCGGTCCAAACGCACGACAAATCAGGGCAAACCCCGCTGGCCCTCGACCGAAAGCATTTCAAAGGTGCTCTCGGTGGCCAATGTCACCTTTCAGGAATTCGCCCAGCTTGTCGATGGCAACGGGGCCGGACGCGTGCCGGTCATCGGCTTTGCCCAGGCCGGGAATCGCGGTTTTTTTGATGATGCCGGTTATCCGGTCGGCGGTGCGTGGGAAGACATCACCTTTCCCGCCCTGCATGATCCGACCGCCTACGGGCTTCGGATTTCGGGGGATTCCATGGCCCCGGTCTTTCGCGATGGTGATCTGATCGTCGTCTCCCCGGCATCAAACATCCGCCCGCAGGACCGCGTGGTTGTCAAAACCACATCGGGCGAGGTCATGGCCAAGGAACTGGTGCGCCGCGGGGCGATGGGGGTGGAACTGAAATCGCTGAACCCGGCCTATGAGGACCGCTATGTCGAAGCCCGCGACATTGACTGGATCGCGCGCGTCCTTTGGGTCAGCCAATAGAACAACCATCGCCTTTTTGCATTCTCCTCAAATGGGGATAGTGCGTTAAGAATTTTGCGTGATAATCGACCCGAAACATTGGGATCGGGGTCTTCATTTTTGCGCCCGGCTTCCCATCTGATCAGAAGCGCCCAACCCCGGGAAGGAACGAATTTGCGTTTGGCCCCTGTGCATATCATCCGCTTTGTGGCGATTGCGCTAACCTATTTCGTTTTTGGCTATGCCGGATTGCAATTCCCCTTCTATGGCAGCAGCGTCACCCTGATCTGGGCGCCTTCCGGGATTGCCTTGGGGTCTTTGATTGCATGGGGATGGCGTTATTTTCCCGCCGTGTTTGCGGGTGCGCTTCTGGTGAACCTGACGACGGCGGCACCGGTAGAAACCGCCATTCTGATTGCAATCGGCAACACCCTGGCCGCGACGCTTTCCGCGATACTGATCGCCCGGATATCTGGCCGCTCCCCGCTTTTGACCGCGCGCGGGATTTTCAGCCTGATCATGATCGGCGGGCTTGGCGGCCCGGCACTTGCCGCACTTTGCGGTACGACAAGCCTCAGCCTGACGGCAATTGGCAATTTTGACCAGTTCGCCACCATCTGGCGGGGCTGGTGGCTTGGCGATCTGGTCGGTGTAATGGTGATCGGGCCGCTGGTTTTGCGCCTGATCCATCAGAAATGGCGATCACACGGCTTTGCATATTATGGCGAACTGGCCTTTGTCTGTGTCGCCACCACCATCGTTTCCTCGGCCGTCCAGACAACCCCGCTGATTGCCAAACCGGAATATCTGTTCATCTTTGTCTCCCTGCCCTTTGTTCTGTGGGGGGCGGTGCGGTTCGGGTTGCTGGGCGCGGCATTGGTCAATGCCTTTATCGTCGTTGATATCGTTGTTTTTGCCGCCTTGGGCGAAAGCACCTTTATCCACACCTCAAACATGAATATCGGCCTTGAAAATCTTTACAGCTATGTGATTGCGGTTTCGGTCGGGACATTGTTGCTCGGTGCGGGCATCGAAAAAATCAATGTCATCACCATGCGCACCCGCGATGGCCGGATTTCAAGCGATATCCACCGTCTGCGTCGCAACCTGGCCCTGATTGTCGGCCTGACCGGTTTTTCGATATCGGGGCTGGCGGCATGGTACACATTCGGTCAGATTGATCACGCCGTTGACGTCCAGACGGAACAGTACCGCCGCGCCTTCGAAGCATCCCTTCGCGAAGAACTGGGCCGCGCCACCGACAGCCTGATTGCCGTGCGCACCCTGTTTGATGTCCATGGCGATGTGTCGTTTCATACCTTCAACGCCATGATCGGCCCGTGGGTTGAACGCAGACCGGGTGTCGCAGCACTGGAATGGGTCCCCTATATCGAACGCCGCGCGCGCGGTCTGATCGAGGAAAATGCCTCCCTCCGGGGTGTTGAAAATTTTGAAATTCGCAATCTGGTCGATGGCGACATGCGACGCTCCCCGGAACGCGATGAATATTTCCCGGTTTTTTACGTTTTTCCGCAGTCCGGCAATGAAAATGTCGTCGGGTTCGATCTGGCAAGCGATGAAATCCGCAACCAGGCCCTGCAAACCGCCAT
The DNA here is from genome assembly GCF_040549275.1 of Thalassospira sp. MBR-102. Taxonomy (NCBI): domain Bacteria; kingdom Pseudomonadati; phylum Pseudomonadota; class Alphaproteobacteria; order Rhodospirillales; family Thalassospiraceae; genus Thalassospira; species Thalassospira sp. MBR-102. The sequence goes on along the minus strand of NZ_JBEPTC010000001.1, from coordinate 161,207 downwards.
CCGTACCGGAAACATTACCCTGACCGAACCGATCCGGATGCGGCAGTCCGCCACCGCCGAAATCACGGCACTGGCCTTTTTAAATGTCCCGAACCGGCGCAATCCCGGCAATGCACCGCTTGGCCTTGCGGTTGGCGTGCTGCGTCTGACCAATATGATCACGCGTGCCGCCCGCATTGCCCGCCTGCCATCGGATTTTGAAATCCATCTGGCGGATATGGATGCCCCCGAAGGCCATCAACTGATCTATTCCAATCGACGCCCGGAATATGCGATCACGCATATCGTCAAGGAAATCACCTCCGGCTATAACCCCAAGGTCTCGACCTTTACCTTTGGCTTCCGCGACTGGACGATTGTCCTGCACGGGCCCGAAGCCCGCCTGAACGGGCTTTTATACTGGCAGCCATGGGCGATCTTTGTATTTGGTGCCACCATCAGCATCCTTCTGATGGTCTATCTGCGGTCCCTGACCCGCACCGAAAAACGGATTGTCGATCTGGTCTATCAACGCACCAGCGAACTTGATAACGCCCGTCAGGAAGCCGAAAACGCCATGAATCAGGCGCAACAGGCCGACCGCGCAAAATCCGAATTCATCGCCCATATGAGCCACGAATTCAGGTCCCCAATGACCTCGATCCTCGGCTACGCCCAGTTGGCACGCGATGCCATTGACAAAAACGAACCGTCCGAAACCATCCGAAGCTATCTTTCGACCATCAATGGGGCCGGGCGTCATGTCTTATCCCTGATCGGCGATGTTCTTGATCTCTCAAAGATCGAGGCCGGCAAACTGGTCCTTGAAGAAGTGCCAACCGACATCCACGCGATTTGCGAAGAAGTCGTTTCCATGATGATGGTCCCGGCACGCAATCAGGATAACCGCCTGCATCTTGATATCCCGGCCGACATGCCGCGCTGGGTGATCGGCGATCCGGTCCGCATCAAGCAGGTCCTGACCAATTTGGTTTCCAACGCAATCAAATTCACCAGATCCGGCAGTATCCATGTTGTCGTAACCCGGCAGGAAACCACCAACGGTCGCATGGCGTTCCGCATCTCTGTCCGTGACGAGGGGATCGGCATCCCGGTCAATAAGGTCCGCTCGATCTTCGAAGCCTTCACACAGGTCGATACATCAACAACCCGCCGTTTTGGCGGAACCGGCCTTGGCCTTGCGATCTGTCAGAAAATGATCCTGGCGATGGGCGGCACGATTGATGTCGAAAGCATCGAGGGCAAGGGCAGCACCTTCTGGTTTGACCTCGACCTGCCGCTGACAGACGCGCCAAAACGTGGCAGCGAAGCCGAAGACGACCGTCAGCTCGGCCTTGCCGATCCGGACAAACCGCGCGTCATGGGACGGAAGCTTCTTCTGGTCGAGGATATCCAGATCAACCGTATTCTCGCCCAGAAACTGCTTGAACAGCAGGGCCATGAAATCGTCACCGCCGCCAACGGGCAGGAAGCCCTTGACCAGCTGCTTGAACATGATTTTGACGCGGTCTTGATGGATGTGCATATGCCCGTCATGGACGGGATCGAAGCAACCCGCCAAATCCGCGAATTTGCCGACCCGATCAAGGCAACCATCCCGGTTCTGGCCCTGACCGCAGATACATCAAGCGACAATCTGGCAGAATTTCGCGCGGCCGGCATGGACGCGCACTGTACCAAGCCGCTCGATATCAAGGCCATCAATCACGAACTTTCCCGCCTTGATTACCGCATGCTCACAGAACGCAAACAGCAACTGACCGGCACCGGGGACTAAACCCGGCACCGGTCAGCATGCATTCAATATTGCGCCATCAGGTGTGATCAGCCCCGATACGAAAGCCCGATCATATCCGCCAGATGTTTGGCGACATTGGGCCCCGCGGCCAATATCGGCCCACCATCTTCAAGCACGTTGGGCAGATCAAGAAAATCATTGCACCAGCCCCCCGCTTCACGCATCAGCACAATCCCCGCCATGCAATCCCACGGATTGATATGCGGCTCGTAATAGCCGATCAAACGCCCGGCACTGGCATAGGCCATCATCAACGCACACGACCCGTTGCGGATGAACATGCCTTCCTCGTCAAGCAACTGGCCGATCACCGGCACGATCGAACTGCTTGGCAGACGATGCGACATGCCGATCCCCATGACACCATCACTGACAAGTTTGGCATCGCTGGCCTTGACCGGCTCGCCATTCACGCGTGCGCCATCCCCGATCACCGCGCTGAAAAGCTCGCCATTGCAGGGATGGTAAATCAGGCCGATGACCGCTTCCTTGCCGATCATAAGGGCAACCGAAATGCACCAGGTCGGCATCTGATTGACAAAACAGGCCGTGCCATCAATCGGATCAATCACCCAAAGGCAGTCATTATCGCCCTTCTCGATGCCCATTTCTTCGCCCAGGAACCCGTCCTCGGGAAAGGCATCGCCGATCCGGTCGCGAATGATCGCCTCGACGTTTTTGTCCGCAATGCTGACCATATCAAGCGCGTTGGTTTTGGTTTCAATCGCAAGGTCGGCGGCGTCGCCTTCGTAATATTCCATGGCGCGTTTGCCCGCTTCGCGGATCACGTCGCGCGCATGTTCAAACCGTGCTTCGATATCAATTCCCGAAAATGTCTTTTCCACTTTGTCCCTGCCTGAAACAGTTTTGCGATTGATCCGTTATTGCCCCGATACCACGGCCATGCCGCGTTCGGAAAAGCCGATGGCAACCTGTTCACCCGCGATGATCGGTGTATCGATCCGATGATCGATCACAAACAGCTCGCCAATCGGGGTTGCCACAGAATACTGCATCTGACTACCAAGATAGGCTGCATGCGTAATGTGACCTTTTAGCGACGTTTCAATGACATGTGCATCGCCCGCAATCGCCGCCAATCCGGTCAGTTGCACCGCATCGGGTCGCACCGCCACCCGGACCGGTCCCTTTGCCTGCCCGCGATGACGCAGATTGCATTGCGCGCCACCGATATCGACGCGCGCGTGATTGCCATCGATACTGATGATTTCCCCGTCAACCAGATTGGCATCACCGATAAAGTCGGCGATAAATTCCGATTGCGGCTGTTCATATAATTCGCGTGGCGTGCCCTGCTGCGCGATCACCGCCCGGTTCATCACGATGATCCGGTCCGACACGGCCAATGCTTCTTCCTGATCATGGGTCACATAAACCGCGGTCAGGCCAAGTTTTTGCTGCAAATCGCGGATTTCGGTCCGCACATGACGGCGAAGCTTGGCATCAAGGTTCGATAACGGCTCGTCCAGCAACAGAACTTCGGGTTCCAGCACCAGCGCACGCGCCACCGCCACCCTTTGCTGCTGCCCGCCCGAAAGCTCGGACGGCAGGCGTCCGCCATATCCGCCCAAGCCCACAAGGTTAAGGCCTTCCTCGGCCTTTTCCCTGGCCTCGGCCTTGGCAACACCGGTGACACTCAGCCCATAGGCAACGTTTTCGGCCACCGTCATATGCGGAAACAGCGCATAGGATTGAAACACCATGCTGACATCGCGATCCGTCGCCGGAAGCTGTGTGACATCCTTGCCCCCGATCAGGATCTTGCCCGTTGTCGCATGTTCCAGCCCGGCAATCATGCGCAATGTCGTGGTTTTGCCACAGCCGCTTGGCCCCAGAAGGGTGACAAGCTCGCCCGGATGGATGGTGAAAGATACATTGTCGATCGCGGTAACTGCCCCGTGACCATAAGTCTTGGTGACATTGTCGAATACGACCGAACCCGCACGCGTTTTCAGTTTCATGAATGCTTCTCTCTCAGATTTCCTGTCGATGTCTTGTCCGGTGTTGCCTCAACCCGGTCCTCGCGGCGCAGACGCCGCTGCCCGATCAGGCCGTTCACAACAAGGATCGCAGTCAGCATGACAAGGATCAGAACACTGCAATAGGCAATCGCAACGCCGTATCGCCCGTTTTCCACAAGCCCGATAATATAGGATGTCGCCATATTGTGATCCGCACTGACCAGAAAGATCACCGCACTGACCGAGGTAATGGCACGCACAAAGCTGTAAACCAGTGCGGCAACAATCGCCGGGCGCAGAAGCGGCAGGATCACACGCCGGAACGTGGTAAAGCTGTTGGCACCAAGGGTCAGGGATGCTTCATCAAGGCTTTTATCAAGCTGGCTCATGGCGGCAATCCCGCCGCGAACCCCCACCGGCATATTGCGGAAGATAAAGCAGATCACAAGGATCACACCCGTCCCGGTCAATTCGAACGGCGGCACGTTAAACGCCAGAATATAACTGACACCGATCACCGTACCGGGAATGGCAAAGCTTAACATCGTGCCAAATTCAAAGGCACTTTTGCCCCGGAAGTTTTGCCGCACCAGCAGATAGGCCGTCGTCAGGCCAACCGCTGCGGTCAGGGGTGCGGCAATCGCCGAGATGTTCAACGTGGTCCAGAAACTGTCCCATGCCGCCCCGGCCCAGACGATGCCATGCTCGCTCCAGCCAATGCCAAACGCATCGCTGTAATTATCCAGCGTCAGGCTGTTATCAAAGCCCCAGCGTTTGACAAAGCTGCCATAGAAAATCATGCCATACAGCACGACCGTAAAGATCGCCCACGGAATGGCGGTGAAGTAACACGCCAATCGCATCCCGGGATTAAGCCCGACATGGGCACCGTTATCGGCCTTGCCCGATACCGTGGCATAGGATTTTTTGCCCAGCCAGAACCGCTGTGCGGCAAAGGCCGAAAGTGTGAAGAACAGCAATATCATCGCCAGAACGGCAGCACGTCCGGCATCGTTTTGCGCGCCGACAATGGCAAAGAATATCTCGGTCGACAGCACTTCGTAATTGCCACCCAGAACCATCGGGTTACCGAAATCGGCCATGCTTTCGATAAAGGCCAGCAGAAAGGCATTGGCCAAACCGGGGCGCATCAAGGGCAGCGACACATTGACAAACGTTTTCCAACGTCCGGCCCGCAAGGTTTGCGATGCTTCTTCCATCGACGGGCTGACACCCTCGACCACCCCGATCAGCACCAGAAAAGAAATCGGGGTGAAGGACAGGGTCTGTGCCAGCCAGATTCCAGGGAGGCCATAAAGCCAGCGCCCTGCCTCCACCCCGAGCAGATCAGCAAAGAACTGCGTTACAGCCCCCGATCTGCCAAAAAGAAGGATCAATGCCAAACCGATCACGAAAGGCGGGGTAATGATCGGCAACACCGTCAAAACCCGCAGCGGCTTTTTGAACCGGAACCCGGTCCGCGTCACCACAAGCGCAAATGAAAGCCCAAGCAGCGTGGTCGAAACAGCGGTCAGAACCGCCAGAAACGCCGTATTCCACGCAACCCCGCAAACACCCCCGGCAAGGCAGCCCAGCCCCCAGATGCTGTCATCAAGGAAATTGCGGATAAAGGCCACGCCCGAAAGGTTGCCATCAATATCGACAAACGATCCGATGAAAATGCGCGCCACCGGAAAGAAGACAAACAACCCGACAAGCGCAATAACCGTCCCGATGGCGGAAGTAACAAACACATCGCCCCGCATCGCCCCCGCTGCGGCAAGACCGGTGCAAAGCATCACAAGCAGGCTGGCCGCAACAAACATCGCGCCATAGCCAAGCCCGTATTGCCGGACGTCAAGCGGACCAAACATCGCCTCAAGCCAGCCAAATCCCCAGCCGGAAATGCCGACAAAAAAGCCCTGCCCCACCAGATAGATCAAACCGCCAAGCCCGCATGAAATCAGGATACGGGCATAATGCGGATGATCACGCCCGGTCCGCACCAGCGCCAATGGCACCAGCAGAAACGCCGCAATCGGCAGCAGCCAGAATTTTTGATGAAGGGTCGTTTGCAGGATTGCAGGCGAATAATCGCCATACATCGGATAGCCGTCATACAGCCATTCCAGGGTCCAGAACCCGTATTCCTGCTGATACCAGGGTAAAATTGCAAAACCGATCCAGCCGATCACCAGCCAGAACCAAAGCATCCGGTTCACGAAACTCTCCTGCACGCCGAATTGGGAAGTCTGGTTCTGCCCGTCCGATGATCACACCGGACGGACAGAACCGTTAAGGCAGATCGCGCTTATTGCGGCGCGGTTTTGACTTCGTCATCCCAACGCGACAGAAGATGACGGCGGGTTTCCGCATCCCCGTATTTCGCGAAGTCATAATCGATCAGTTTCAATTCGCTCAGACGCGGTGCGCCATCGGGAATTTTTGACTCTTTGTTGGACGGCACCTGATAGCTGTGTGCGTCTTCGGCAATCGACTGAGTGCGCGGGTTCAGGGCAAATTCATACCAGATTTTCGCATTTTCAAGGTTACGCGCACCTTTGATAATGCTCATGGAACCCACTTCGTAACCGGTCCCCTCGCACGGCGACACCACGGTCAGGTTCGCCCCCTGTTTGATCTGGGCCACCATGTCATGCATGAAGGTAATGCCGATTGTAGTTTCACCAACGGCTGCGGCCTTGATCGGGGCGGAACCCGATTTGGTGTACTGGTTGACGTTCTTGTGCATTTCTTTAAGCAGATCGAAGGCTTTTTCTTCGCCAAAAATCTGCACAAGAGTCGCAAGTGCGGTATAGGACGTGCCCGATGAATTCGGGTTCGCCATCTGGATTTCACCCTTATAAGCCGGGTCTTTCAGATCTTCCCAGCATTTCGGGGCCGGAAGGCCCTTTTTCGCCAGAAGATCATTGTTGTAACCAATGCCGAGTGCACCGGCATAAACCCCGACCGTCCGATTGCCGGAATTTTTCGCCTGCCGCACGGCCCAGTCATTCAGGTTGCCAAGTTGCGGGGATTGATATTCTTCCGTCAGGCCTTCGGCGGCGGCCTGAAGATGGGGGTCGCCAGTCCCGGCCCACCATACATCCAGTTTCGGATTGGCAGCTTCGGCGCGAACCTGCGCATAAGCCTCGCCCGAACTTTTGCGAACCATCGATACATCGATGTCATGTTCCAGCTCGAACGCGGTTTCCATCATCTCGCACCACTCATTATCGGCCGAGCAGATGACATTAAGCCGACCGGCCGCATGGGCCGAACCGGCGGTCGCAACAGCCAAAAGGCCTGAAATCGCGACAGTCGCAAAAAGAGAATTTCTGATCGTCATTTGGGTTTCCTCCCGGTTTGCATTTCGTTGAATGCACACGTGTGCATTACCATTGCGCAAATCACGTGCTGGAATGATTTAATCATAAATTCCATCAAATGACAGAAAAATTCTATTTAAGGCAAAAAAACTCTCGCCATCCACGGATAACTATCTGTTTTTAAATGTAAAAATTACATACCCACAAATCGCCACCGCAAAACCATACGCTGCCCTCTGCAAGGCATCCGCCTTAAAACTTAACGCACACGTGTGCGCACAACCCGCAGAAACATCGCGAGTCAGCTGTCTTGCATCAGAAATCGAAGAAAAATCGGCCTGAAATCCGTGAAAAAGACCGTCTCAGGCCGTCCGGCGACGCGTCATTTCCACCGGCAGGATCAGCCGCTGATCCGTCAGGTCATCGCCCCGGATGCGCTGGCGCAGCCGATCCACCGTCATTTCGGCCAGCTTCGTCGCACTTTGGCAAACAGTGGTCAATTGATACGCCCCCTGCCGGGCGGCGGCAATATCGTCAAACCCGACCACGGCAATATCTTCGGGGATGCGCAGGCCCAGTTCAAAACGGGCCGCGTCCAGAAGACCCAACGCAATATGGTCCTTGGCACAGAAAATCGCGTTTGGCGCGGTTTCCGGCGTTGCCAGAAATTTAAGCGCGGCATTAAAGCCACCGTCATAATCGGCACTGTCGCAGACCAGCGGGGTAAAACTGATATCCCCGCTCGCAAGGCGCGGTGCAAGGCGCGAAACGAATGTTTCGCCCCGCACATTGCCGCTGAATGTACCACCCTTGACATTGAGGAACCCGAACCGGGTTTTACCGGTTTCAAGCAACAGGTCGGCGGCCATTTCACCGCCGCGCACATTATCGCAATTGATAACATCCGCGCCCTCAAGCCGCCCGGCGCGATTGACCAGAACGACCGGCACATTGCGTTTCAGGAAATGTACACCCACCTCGGGCGGCGGGCTTCCCGATGTCACGACCACCCCGGCCACCTGATATTGCAACAGATGCATCATCGATGTGCCCATCTGGGCGGGATCGGATACATCAATCACCAACGGACGATAACCGGACTGCTGAATGGCAAGGATCAGTTTATCAAGGAATTCAACGCGGAACGGATCGGAAAGCCCCGATGTCACCAATCCGATCAGATCGCTTTTGCGCGTATTCATCGACCGGGCGATTTTATTGACGTGATAACCAAGCCGGTTGGCGGTTTCCTGTACCCGCAGGCGGGTCGCATCCGATATCCGCCGGTCGCCTGATAAACAGCGCGAAACGGTGGAACGCGAAACACCGGCTTCGCGCGCAACATCGGCCGAGGTCACGATATGCTGCAAATCGCGGCCTGGTTCGGCCCCGTCACCATTTGCAGGCGTGTGTTTACCCTCGGTCATGCTCGCAATTTCCCTCTTTACGCCGTCTGGCCATGCCTGTTTTCAGTCTTGCAGCTCGGTCACACACATATCACAGGCCTTCCGGCCCGCCAACGCACACGTGTGCATGATGCGGGATATTTCACAGAACCGCCATTTATCGCAACTTCCTTAAAAACGGCACCGAACCGGCATTTCCTCTGTCAGTTTTCTTTGACCATGATCACGCAAAGACCCTATTCTGGATGCCTTGCATCGCCCCGCGACATGCAAATACCATCCGAAATTCGATCAGGAGCAAGAAGAATGGGTCACGCCACCACCGCAGACACCAAAGCCGTCACGACATGGACCTGGTACAAAGGCGAATGGCACGCAGGCAATCCGATGATTATCGGTCCGCAGACCCACGGCATGTGGATGGCTTCCACGGTCTTTGATGGCGCGCGCCGCATCAATGGCAAAATGCCCGATCTTGTTCCCCATTGCGCCCGTGTGCTGCGTTCAGCCGAACTGATGGGTCTTGCCCCGCAGATCACCACCGATGAAATCGTCGCCCTCGTCCGCGAAGGCGTTCAGAAATTCGATCCGGCGCTGGCACTTTATATCAAACCAATTGTCTATGGCGGCGAAGGCTTCCTTGCCCCGACACCAGAAAGCGCGCAATTCGTGCTGTGCATTTCGGTATCCGACCTGCCGGACGCGATCAAAACCGGCTTTACCGCCCGGAAATCAAGCTTCCGCCGCCCCTCGCCCGAAAGTGCCCCGACCGAGGCCAAGGCATCCTGCCTGTATCCCAATGTCGGCCGCGCCGTGGCAGAGGCCACCAAAGACGGTTTTGATACCGGCGTAATGCTCGATCCGCTCGGCAATGTCGCGGAATTTTCCTATGCCAACCTGTTCTATGCCAAGGATGGCAAGGTGTTTACGCCCGTGATCAACGGCACGTTCTTAAACGGCCTGACCCGGCAGCGCGTGATCAAACTGCTCCGCGAAGGCGGCATAGACGTCACCGAAAAAACCGTGACCTACAGCGAACTTGAAAATGCCGACGAAATCTTTGGCACCGGCAATTATTACAAGGTCGCACCTTGCGTCAAACTCGACGACCGCAACCTGCAACCCGGCCCGATAACCAAACGCGCACAGGAACTTTACTGGGCGTTTGCCGAGCAGAGCTAAAGCCTCGCGAACAGCCGAAAACAGAACGGGCCGGCATCCCCCCCGGCCCGTTCCGCTTACCAAATCCACCAAACCCGCCCTACTGCGTCGCAGGCACCACCGGAACACTGCTTCCCGCGACATAGGGATATTTGCCAAATATCGCGCCAACCGCTTTGCGCACCCCCTGATCGGGATTGTTGCGAAACTCGCTGTCGATACGGCCAACCGCCGTGCCTTCCCAGATCATCTGATCGGTGCGGCGGTCTACCATATCGACCGAAATCGTGCCTTCGGTATAATTGTCAACATATCCCGGCTCGACATACCCGGGCCAACCGACATACATCCCGCTGCGATAACCGTAATACCCGCCGTAATAGACCGGCGGTGATGTCCGGGTCTTTTCCTCGGTCTTGAGGTGATAGTTGATCAGGATATCAGGGGTGTTGATGTCAACGCGATAACCGCGCGCTTCAAGGGCGGCACTGACCGCATCCTCGATCCGCTGACCGTGCAGGGTGGCGTATTTTTCATCCGACTTTCCCGCGGACTCATAAAAGGCAAAGGTCCGATAACGCGAAAAATCGGCTGCCGGATCAGCATCGGTATAGACACGCGGCCCGGTCGAACAGGCCGCCAGCAGCACCGCCATTGCGCCCGCCATCATGATCTTGACCATCTTCATCCGGCCTTCCTTTCGGTGCTCGCCGTTTAAATGATCATTTCCGATGCATGGCCCTAACCAAAACACCGGAAATGACTGATTTTGTTTTACGTTACATCTTATCATTTGGGCAGATGCATGGCAGAACGCAACGAACACAACCCGCTCGCATTTACAGGCCCGTAGCATTCAGCCGCGAACGCAGCAAAAGACCAAGATTGCGGGGGTTTTCACCAACACGACGCCACGCATAAGCCCACCAATCCGCCCCAAACGGCGCATAAAGCCGAAGCCGATAACCGAGCGACACAAGATCCCGCTGAAGTGGCTGATTGACGCCATAAAGCATTTCAAACTCGAACGCCTCACGCTCCCATCCACGTTCGTCTGCGACCTTTGCAATATATTCAACCAACTCACGATGATGCGATCCGAAAACCGGCATAAATCCGGTAAGGCGCGCCTCGTCGGACAACATCATTGACGCCAGTTTCAGATAATTTTCGTCGATGTCGCGACGCCGGGTAAAGGCAACATGATCAGGCGGGGCCATCGACCCTTTAACCAGACGTATCATGGCCCCCTGTGCGATCTTGCGCGCCATGTCGGCTTCGGTTCGCAATAATCGCGCCTGCAATGTCTGGGCTACCGGATACCCTGCCTCAAGCAGCCGATCATGAAGGGCCAGCGTATCATCGACCATGTCGAAATCTTCCATGTCGATCATCATCCGGCAGCAGCGCCGACCTGCTTTCTCGCCACCGACGTCGCGGATCAAACCGGCAATTTTGTGGGCATTGTCATCCAACATCGCCGGATCCTGCATATAGCCAAGCTGCGATGGATCAATGGAAACATGAACATCCAAACCAACACGATCAAGCTTGGGGATCACGGCTGTAATTGCATCAACCGTTTCCGCCACCTGTGCCGGATCGGTCACATATTCGCCCAGATAAAAGCTCGAAACCCGAATACCCTGCTTTGCCAATTCCTGCGTGCGTTTCACGTGCCCGGCGCCATCCGTGCCGCTAACGAACTGTGCAGCCAGCCCGGTTTTCCGCCCGACCGCCTCGCCCGCGCGGCGCAATGGTTTGCTGCACGCCACTGCGATCATTGCCTTTTGCCAGAAACCCATCATCAACTCCGTTTTGGTCAAACGCAAAAGAGCAACCATCGGCGATAAGGTGGTAAACTTATTGAAGGAAATGACACCCGATCAAACAAAAAGCGACCCGCCGGACGACGGGTCGCTTGATATTTCACAGCAGCCTGAAAAAAGCGACTGCTTACGCGCCGAGTTCTTCACCGGCAATCGCACGGTCAATCAGCTGGATGCTTTCATCAATACCGTAAAGCGCAATGAACGATCCCATACGCGGGCCCTGTTCCTGTCCCAGCAGGATTTCATAAAGTGCCTTGAACCAGTCGCGCAGGTTTTCGTAATTATGGTTTTTGCCCACTTCGAAAACCTGGGTCTGGATATCGCCACCATCGGTGCCGGCATCAAGGGTTTTGAGCATATCGCGCAGTTCGGTCAGGGCTGCTTTTTCCGCATCCGTCGCGGCACGGTATTTTTTCGTCGGTTTGACAAAGTCGTTGTAATAGTTGATCGCATAGCCGACCAGTTTGTCGAGATAAGGCTGATTTTCCGGCGTTGCGCCCTTGGCATAGCGCGAAATGAACGCCCAAAGCAGTTCCGGGTCGCTGGTATTGCAGACCGAAACAAGATTCAGCAAGATACCGAACGACAACGGAATATCGCGTTCCGGTGCCTTGCCTTCATGGATGTGCCATGCCGGGTTCTGCAAAAGCTTTTCCGGGTCGGTTTCGGTTTTCAGCTTGTCGGCAAAGGTCAGATATTCATCAACCGTTTTCGGGATGACATCGAAATACAGGCGCTTTGCGGTTTTCGGCTTCTGGAACATGAACAGCGAAAGACTATCTTCCGGCGCATATTTCAGCCAGTCTTCCATCGAAATGCCGTTGCCCTTGGATTTCGAGATTTTCTGTGCGTTCTCGTCCAAAAATAGCTCGTAATTGAAGCCTTCCGGCGGGGTGCCGCCAAGCGCCTTGACGATCTTGTTGCCAAGTTCGACCGACGGAATAAGGTCCTTGCCCGCCATCTCATAATCAACGCCCAGCGCAAACCAACGCATCGCCCAGTCCGGCTTCCACTGCAATTTGCAACGGCCACCCGTGACCGGGGTTTCAACCAGCTTGCCGGTTTCGGGATGTTCATAAACGATGGTCCCGGCTTCAACGTTAAGCTCGGTCACCTTGGCCATCAGGACCTTGTTGGTACCTTCTTCGACCGGCATGAACGGGCTGTATGTCGCTCGACGTTCTTCACCAAGGGTCGGCAGCATGATCTTCTGGATCGCATCATACCGTTCAAGAAGACGCAGAAGCGCTGCATCAAACATGCCCGAACGATAGCATTCGGTCGAAGATTTGAATTCGTAATCAAAGCCGAAACTGTCGAGGAAATCGCAGAGCCGCGCATTGTTGTGATGCGCAAAGCTTTCATGGGTGCCAAACGGGTCCGGCACGCTGGTCAATGCCTTGCCAAGATGCTGCGCGACCATATCCTTGTTCGGGATATTGTCGGGTACCTTGCGAAGACCGTCCATGTCATCCGAGAAGCAGAAAAGTTTGGTCGGAATATCGGACATCTGTTCGAACGCGCGGCGGACATAGGTCGTGCGCGCAACTTCGCCAAACGTCCCAATATGGGGCAGGCCCGACGGGCCATAACCGGTTTCAAACAGCACATAACCCTTTTCAGGCTTCTTCTGTTTGTACCGCTCAACCAGCTTGCGGGCTTCCTGGAAGGCCCAGACGTTGCTGTTAAAGGCGGCATCACGAAGATCGGCTGTCATTTTTGAAACCTTGTTTGTCAGTTGTATCGTTGAATTATCTGGAAATCCGGCCACACGTGAAATCACCCGGATTCCGTGCGTGCGCGAAGCTATCCCCGCCAGCCTGCAAGATCAAGTCCGGATCGGGTATGACCGGGCTGCAACGCGCAATTTAACCGGCGCACCCCGTCACTTCTCCCACCCTGACAGAGAGGGCGGGCATAGTAACACGCAAAATTCGCGCGTCGGATCAGCAGGATACAGCAAATATAAGAAAAAAACCAAACCTACACCGACGGGTGGTTGAAACCAGCTTGCCGAGCGCTGATATGTCGTAACTGTTACTTGTCCGTGCAGTCAGGAACAAAAAAAGCCGCCGGGAGTGGGCGAAGAAAACTGGCGACGATCAAGGGTTCCCTGTCCTTCTTGAGGCGGGAGACCGCCTTGCACGGGAGAGAAATGATTGAACGAAACGTCAGACATGAAAGACTTGTCGGCGTCGCACACCGATGGATCGGGCAGTACGATGACCGCACCGCATGTCGCATTCGAGGAAGATCATCGATTCCGGCGCGTTGTTGAATATGCGCCGAACGCGATGATTCTTGTCGATGCCAAGGGTCTTATTGAAATGGTCAATGCCGAAACCGAAAAGGTGTTCGGTTATACCCGTGATGAATTACTCGGCCAGCCGGTCGATGTGCTGGTACCAGATCGGTTTCGCCATCATCATGCGGGCCTTCGCAACAGTTTCATCGCCGCACCCGGACCACGGCCCATGGGACCGGGACGGGATCTTTATGCCCTGCGCAAGGATGGCAGCGAGTTTCCGGTGGAAATCGGTCTGAACCCGATTGCCGAAGGCGACCGTGTACAGGTCCTGGCCGCCATTGTCGATATTTCAGACCGCAAAAGCCGTCAGGAAAGTCTGGAAAAATCCTTGCAGGAAAAGGAAATCCTGCTGTCGGAAGTCCATCACCGGGTCAAAAACAATCTGCAAATCGTTCACAGTCTGCTTGATATGCAAACCGCCAATGTGAAGGACGATCTGGCGCGTGAAATCCTCCGCGACAGTTGCAACCGCGTCCGGTCCATGGCGCAAATCCACCAGACCCTTTATCAAAACGAAGATGTTTCGCGCGTCGATTTCAACTATTTCTGTGATGCGCTGATCAATTCGCTGCTGGTGACCTTTAACACCAACCCCGACCTCATCAGGTTTGAACGCGATCTGGGTTCGGTGTCGCTTCCGATCGGAACGGCCGTGCCGTGCGGCCTGATTACCAACGAACTGATCACCAATGCGCTCAAACACGCATTTCCCGGTAACAGACAGGGCACAATAAGCCTTTCCGCCACCGAAATCGCCCCGAACCAGATCGAACTCAGCCTGACCGATGACGGGGTCGGATTCCCGGAAAGTTTCTATATCGACAGCAGCAGCGGGCTTGGCCTGCAACTGGTTGAATTGCTGACCGATCAGCTTGGCGGGACCCTTGATATGCACACCCGCAACCCAACCCGCATCACTATTCGCTTCACGATAAAGGATTGATGATCGCCATGCGCAAGCCGATCCATGTGATGATTGTCGAAGATGAACGGATCGTCGCACTGCATTTGCGTCAACAGCTTGCCCGGCTCGGCTATGACCGGACATCGGTCCATAGTGCCGGTATCAATGCCTTGAAAGCGATTGAAACCGATGCGCCTGACATCATTCTGATGGATATCCGCATCGACGGCGATATTGACGGCATTGAAACCGCGGCGGGCATCCCCGAACATCTGATGATCCCGATCATCTATCTGTCGGCTTATTCCGAGGATACAACCCTTGAACGGGCGCGCCAAACCCGGCCCTATGGCTTTTTGTTAAAACCGTTTTCAGAACGTGAACTGCACGCGACAATCCAGATGGCACTGGAACGCCGCGAGGTAGAACTCGCCCTTCGTGAAAGTCAGGAACGGTTGTCGCTTGCCATGCATGCTGCCCGCATGAGCTGCTGGGAGGTGGATGTCAGTACCCGCAAAATGCACAGCACCGGTCTGGCGCAGTTTTTACCCGACGAAAATCAAAGTGCAGAAACAATCACCGAAAGCTGGGAAGATTTTCTGCATCGTGTTGCATCCGATGATCGCGACATGGTCCGCAAGGCATTCGAATATGCCGTTCTGCATGGCGAATTCTATGACGTCGTTTTCCGCGGCCAGCAAAGCGAAGGCACCCAAAGCTGGTTCCGCGCACGCGGCAAGTCCTATATCAATGACCGCAAGGGCACCCAGCGCATCATAGGCGTGATGCAGGACATTACCGATCAACGTCTGACCAATGACAAGCTCCGTCAGGCGATGACAGTTTTTGAAACCACCCAGGATGGCATTCTGATACTGGACCCGGACCTGAACATCACCAGCGCCAACCGCGCCTATTGCCAGATCACAGGCGCAGACCCGATGAACGTTGTCGGCAGCCCGCCCTATATGATCGTGCCAGAGGCCTTCCCGCCCGCCTTTTATCAGGAACTGTTCCATACGCTGCGCACACGCCGCCACTGGCACCGCGAAATCGAAACCCGCGACATGTCGGGCAATCCGATTTCCATCATGATGCAGATCATCGCGGTCGAGGACGACGATGGTGTCCTGACCCATTTCGTTGCGATGATTTCGGATCGCACCGCCATCCGACAGGCCGAACAGGAACTGCATTATCTGGCCCAGTATGACGGCCTCACGGGCCTGCCCAACCGGCTTCTGGCTACCGACCGGCTGAACCGTGCGATTGAACGCTGCGAACGTACCGGATCGGTGGTCGCCTGCCTGTTCCTTGATCTTGATGACTTCAAGAATATTAACGATACACTTGGCCATGCCGCCGGTGATCAGGTTTTGCTGATTGTTGCGACCCGTATCAAGGCACTGACCGATCGAACCGATACCATCGCGCGCCTTGGCGGGGACGAATTCCTGATTATCCGCGAAAACATGCATAGCGAGGCCGCCGCAGGCAACCTTGCCAGCCACATCATTCATGAACTGCAAAAGCCGTTCTATATTGTCGGCCATGAACTGACATTATCGGCCAGCATCGGCATTGCCCTTTATCCCGAAAACGCCCATTCACCGCAGGATCTGATCCGGCTGGCCGACACGGCAATGTATGCCGCCAAGGATCAGGGGCGGCGCACCTATGCGTTTTATAAATCGGAAATGACCGAAAGTGCCACGCACTATATGACGCGCAGCCTGGAATTGCGTCGCGGTCTGGAAAAGGGTGAGCTGACCCTTTATTATCAGCCGCAAGTCGATGCAAAAACCGGTGAAATGACCGGGACCGAAACCCTGATTCGGTGGAACCATCCCCAAAATGGCATTCTTGGTCCGGCGGAAATCATCCCGATTGCGGAACAAAGCGGGTTGATTGTCGAAATCGGCCAATGGGTTCTTGAAGAATCCTGCGCACAGGCGCGCCGCTGGCAAGATGAAGGCTTTGATCCGATACGCATCGCGGTCAATGTTTCGGTCCGCCAGATGCGCACACCGGGCTTTGCCAAAACGGTGCAAACTGTTCTGGCCAATACCGGACTTGATCCGAAATGGTTGGAGATTGAAGTCACCGAAAGCATGATCCAGGACGAAGATATCATGATCGATACCCTGCATGAATTGCGCGCGGTTGGCGTATCGGTCGCGATTGATGATTTCGGCACGGGTTATTCGTGTTTGCGGTCCATCAAAAGCCTGCCGATTGAACGCATCAAAATTGATCGCGCCTTTATCAAAGGCATTCCGCAAAATACCGATGATGCCGCCCTTGCCGAAGCCATGATTGCCATGGCACGGACCCTTGGCCTCAAAGTCACTGCCGAAGGGGTCGAAACAACCGCCCAACGTGATTTCCTGCATAGGCAGGGCTGTAACGAATTGCAGGGTTTCCTGTTCAGTAAACCGGTCCCCGCCGAACAACTTTTCAAGTCCAGCCACTCAAGCACGAAAATTTCATAAAACAATCCCACCTTTTATTGCCACCTGAACAGATAATTCCCACTTATCTAAAGTATAGGCTACGTGGTAGTGTTTCCCGATCAAAGTCGCCAAACCCTTGAATAAGGCGGCACAGGGAAGGACCGTCAGACTTACTTCAGAGGTATAAGCTTATCTGAGGGGGACCTTTAATGCGATTTTCCAATATGTCTCTTGGTGCCAAGCTGACCTGCGTCAGTGCACTCGCAATTGCCTTCTGCCTGATCGTCGGCATCTTCCTTCAAACTGTCCAGACCGGCAAAACAACCGAAGAGCTGACCGTGGGCGAAGCTCGTGCCGTTGGCCAGTTCCATGCCGAACAGGCCAGCCGGGTGCTGAATGGCGGGATGCTGGTTGCCAAAAACCTTGCAGGTGCCTTTCGCGCACTTCGTGAACAGGGCGGAGCAGACCGCAAGGCCTATAACGAAATCCTCAATCGCACCCTGATGGACAACCCGTCCCTTGCCGGGGCGTGGTCCGGATTTGAAACCAACGCCCTTGACGGCAAGGATGCCGATTACAAGGGCGAAGGCGAACCATTCGGCGACGGCAGCGGAAAATATGTCACCTATTATTATAACTTCGGTGGCGGCATTACCCCCTATCACCTGACCGGGCTCGATAACCCGGAGGTCAATGAATATTACACCGAACCGAAACGCACCAATAAGCCCTACCTGACCGATGCGATTACCTATGACATTCAGGGCCGCGATGTGGTTCTGACATCGTTTGTCTATCCGGTGCAGGACAGTGGCGGAAAGTTTCTTGGTGTTATGGGTGTCGATCTTGAACTGAATGCGCTGTCGGAACGGTTTGCCGAACTGGCCCCGTTTGGCACCGGCACCGTCAATCTTGTTTCCGCACAGGGCACATGGGTTGCCCATGAAAACCCCGATATCCGCGGCACCAAACTTGATGTCGCCAATCCAACCGACGCGGCCATTCTTGAAGCGATGAAGTCGGGCCAGTCCGGTCAGATTGACGATGGCGAAGTCATGCACCTGATCGTTCCGGTCGCCATTGAAGGTTATGCCAACCAGTGGGGCGTAGTCGTCAACGTGCCGCTTGCCACCGTTTATGCCCCAGCCGATGACCTGCGCAATGCAACCCTGATCGGTGGTGTGGTACTTTTGATCGTTGTGATCGCGGTGATCCTGCTGTCGACCAACGCCATGGTCGCCCGCCCGATGACCCGTGTTGCCGGGGTGATTGCCGACCTGGAAAAGGGCAATTTCAACGTCACCGTCCCCTATCATGACCGGTCCGACGAAATTGGTGCGATTGCCAAGGCGCTCGAAGCCTTCAAAGAAGCATCCGCGGGTATGCAGCAGGCCGAGCGCGACAAACGCGAAGCCGAACATCGCGCCAGCGAAGAACGCAACCGCACCCGCCTGCAGATGGCCGACGAATTTGAAAAGTCGGTCGGCTCCATCGTTGTTCATGTCACTGACAGTGCTGGCGATATGGAAAAAGTATCGCGCCAGATGCGCCGTGCCGCGAACGAAAGCTCGGAACAGGCAACCGTGGTTGCTGCGGCTGCCGACGAGGCCAGTGCAAATGTCCAGACCGTCGCTTCGGCGAGCGAGGAACTTTCTGCCTCCATTCAGGAAATCAGTTCCCAAGTCGCACGTTCTTCTGAAATCGCCAACAATGCGGTCGACGAAGCATCACGCGCCAACGCCATGGTCACCGGCCTTGCCGAAGCCGCTGACCGCATCGGTCAGGTTGTCAGCCTGATCAATGATATCGCGTCCCAGACCAACCTTCTGGCCCTGAACGCCACCATCGAGGCCGCCCGCGCGGGTGAAGCGGGTAAAGGCTTTGCGGTCGTCGCAAGCGAGGTCAAAAACCTTGCCAATCAGACCGCCAAGGCGACAGAGGAAATCGCCCAGCAGATCGGATCGATCCAGTCCGAAACCCACAATACCGTCGGCGCGATTGAAAAGATCACTGAAACAATTTCCAACATCAATGAAATCACCGGTGCAATTGCCGCCGCGGTAGAACAACAGGGCGCTGCCACGGCCGAAATTTCGGGCAATGTCCAGCAGGCCGCAGCAGGCACCAACGAAGTATCCTCCTCAATCGGGATCGTACGCAATACGTCCCAGCAAACCGGCGACGCCGCTTCCAACGTGCAGGCCGGGGCAACCGAACTGGCCGAACAGGCCCGCAACCTTGATACACAGGTCAAAAACTTCCTTGAGCGGTTGCGTAACATCTAATCATTCTCGGCACGAAAACCAACAAGGACGACATTTTCGGATGTCGTCCTTTTTCATGGGCTAACCCGCTAGATTCCAATAGCTCCCTCCCCAAATGGGGATATCGAAACACCACCCTTTTGAATAGCTTGAACAGCAATAGATTGATCCCAAGTGGAATCGTCGTATGCATTTTGTCGCGAGGGAAGAAAATGCTTGGATGGGTGTGGAAGTCAAATATTTCACAGCGCCTGTACAGTCTGGCTGGCTGGTTGCTGCTTACTGCGGGTTTGCTTGGCGGCATTGCCATATACAAAATGACCGTGATCGGCAACGAACTGGAACAGGTTACCGCGCGCGACCTGCCTCTGACACTGATGCTTGAAAAAATCACGCAGCATCAGCTTGAACAAGCCATCCTGATGGAAAAATCGCTGCGTTATCGCAACGTTAACGCCCATAGCGAAAGCGAGACCAGCGTCAGCGATCATTTCGAAGAACTCGCCAAACAGTCCGATGCGGAACTTGCTGAAGCAAGGCGCATGGTCAAATCATATCTTGAACAGATTACAAACGATTCGGATCGTGCGGAATTTGCCGCAGTAGAAGCAGCCCTTGCCCGTATCGAGGCAGATCATCACAAATATGAAGCAAGTGTCACAGACATTTTCAGGGCTCTTGATAACGGCGCCAATCCAGCGGAAGTCAAAGACGCGGTCATCGCAACCGAGAAATTGCAGAATGACTTGGATACTGCCATTGAAGCCCTCCTTTCCGAAGTCGCTAACTACACCCAGCTGTCAATGAACAAGGCGTTGGAAGACGAACGCATGGGCAAAACTCTGATCACCGCTTTATCAGGCTTTGCGCTCGTATCAGGCATACTTTTGGCGTGGCTTTTGGGACGGTCGATTACCCGTCCGTTGCATCGCCTGACAGAAGCTCTGGGCGATCTGGCAAAAGGTAAACTTGATACACCGGTGCCGGTTTCCGCCTTCCGCGATGAAGTCGGCGAGATGGCCGATGCGATGCGGGTATTCCAAGCCGATATGGTCAAGGCCCGCGAACTTGAAGCAAGACAGGAACAGCTGCGCGCACTTGATGCAACGCGCCGGGCTGAAACAGACCGACTGGTCAGGGAATTCTGCGAAACCCTTGTTGAAACCTTCGCTGATATCGTCAAAAGCGCGAACGATGTTCTGGCGCGCGCCCAAAACATGCAAACCCAAAGCTCACAGGCCGGAATGCTTGCCGGGGCCGTTGCAACCGAAGCCGAGGAATCTTCGGCAAGTGCGCAGTCGTTAAGTGCCGCGACCGAGGAAATGGTTGCCGCCATTGACGAAATATCATCCCGAATCACACAATTTTCCGGCATCGCACGCAATGCGGTCGATCACTCCAATACCTCGCAGACCGAAATGCGCAACTTGCAGGAAGTTGCCAATGAAGTCGGGCAAGTCGTGCAACTGATTACCCAGATTGCCGATCAGACCAACCTTCTTGCGCTTAACGCCACGATCGAAGCCGCACGTGCCGGTGACGCGGGCAAAGGATTTGCGGTCGTCGCGGGCGAGGTCAAAAGCCTTGCCAATCAGACGGCAAAGGCCACCGATGAAATCACCCGCAAGATCGAGCGCATTCAAAGCGTGTCGCGCAATTCAACCGATGCCATCACCAATATCGGCACCGTGATCAACAGCATTGATGATTATGTCACAGCCATTGTCGGCGCCGTCGAAGAACAGAACGCCACAACACGCGAAATTGCCCGCAATGTTGATTTCGTCTCTGAAAGTGCCAAACGGGTTTCGGAAAATGTCACCACGATTCAATCCAGTGTTACCGATGTCGGCAACAGCGCGATCACGGTGCACGAAAATGCCGATCATACCGCCCATCAGGCCGGTTTCCTGAACAGCAAGATCAGCGACTTCATCACCGCGATGAAGCGCGTGCAGGGCGATAGCCCGGAAGCCACAAGCAAATCGGGGCAATATCAGACCACCATGCTTCGCGCCGCCGAATAACACCGCAGAGTCAGACAAACCGATCCAAGCACAGGCCGGATATTTCCGGCCTGTTTGCATGCAGCCTCTTGCATCGCCCCGCCAATCAGGCAAAGCTGTTTCATCCCAACGCGTAAAAGGACCATGCACATGCTGCCGATCACCGTTACCGTCTGCCTGACTGGCATTTTTGCCCTAATGCTGATCGCTCTTAGTCTGAATGTTTCCTTGCGGCGCCGCGACCTTAAACTGGCCCGTGGCGATGGTGGTGACGAAGCCCTGCAACGCCGGATACGCGCGCATGGCAATTTCATCGAAAATGCGCCTTTCTGTATTCTTGTCGTGCTCGCACTCGAGGCTGTTCTGGCAACGTCTGACATCATCTGGCTGGTTGCCGCGGCCTTCATTGTCGCACGGATTCTTCACGCCTGGGGCACCCTGACCGCATCAATTGCCTTGGTCGCCCCCTCCATGCTGATACAGCATGCCGTCATGTTCTGCGCTGCCATCTGGCTTCTGATCCAAAGCATCTAGATAAAAACCGGCCCCGCTCTGGGACCAGTCCCCTACAAGGCTGCAAGTTCCGGCTTGCAGCCTTTTCCATGCCCGGATCGCATCCCGCCATCTTCGACGAAATACGCGATATGCTTTTAACCTCCTCATATGGGGATATGCCGGTGGCTGCATTCCGTGGTTTCCTGTTCTCGCAGACAATCTGAACCTTGATGTATGCCTCCCTGCTGTCCCTGACAGCAAACTTGGCGCGATTTCCACCAGGACATCGCGCCCTTTCTTTTTCTGCGCTATGATGTCTGGCTGATGCATCGGATGCCAGGCGGAATATGAACCAGACGCAATCCTTCGGAATAAGCCGCTCTGACCCCGGCACGATTCCCAAACTGGCCGCTGACCTTTCGACCAAATTCGCATGCTATCCCGACGATGCCCGCTCGGCGTTAATGACAATTCGCGGGTGGATTTTCGAACTGGCGGCAAATATCCCTATTGGGATGATTACGGAAACCCTGAAATGGGGGGAACCGGCATGGGTAACGCCCTCCGGGTCGGGGACGACCATCCGGGCCGACTGGAAACCAAAGTCACCTGACCGGATCGCCATTTACGTCAACTGCCAGACCGACCTGATTGATCGGGCCCGTAGCCATTTTGACGGGGTTCTGGAATGCCAAGGAAATCGGGCGATCCTGCTTGCGCTGGATCGCCCGTTTCCCGAAGAAGCAATTAAAACCGTGCTTGGCTGGGCGCTGACTTATCATCAGGACCGGCGCAAACCGACACCCAAACGCTAGTCGCCGCTTGCTTGAACGTTTTCATCGCTATTTCCGCGATGCATTTGCCTCAAGATTGTCACGCAACTGGCCCAGATCATCGATCAGGCGTTTGATTGTCGAAAGATCAAGTTCCGCCACCTCGCCAACACAACGCGGTACATCAAGTGCCTTTTGCCGCAATTCCCTGCCCTCTGCTGTCAGGGTAATACGTACGGAACGTTCATCCTTTGGATCACGGGTACGTTTAACCAGTCCCGCCGCCTCAAGCCGTTTAAGCAAAGGCGTCAAGGTGCTGGATTCCAGAAACAGCTTTTCACCAATGCTGCGAACCGGCTGATCATCCTCCTCCCACAGGGTCACCATCACCAGATATTGCGGATAGGTGAGCTCAAGCGCGTCAAGAAGCGGTTTATAGATACGGTTAAACGCATGACTGGCCGCATAGACAGAAAAGCACAGGAAGTTTTCAAGCCTGAGCGGATTGTTATCATGATTGTCCATAGTGGCGTTCTCCTTTGTCCTATCGGGCCGGGCCGACTGGCAGTCACTGGGAGCTGCTTCTGTGGCTCGTAACACGGCTGATTTCAAATCAAACCCACATTAATATATCGCGCACGATTTAATTACAAGCGATTTAATTGCATAGCTCATGTTCTCAAATTTATATCGTACACGATTAAATCGTATGCTATCTCATAATCATCGAAACGGAAAACGCCGCACAGCGGCACCATCCAGACAGCCAAAAGGAACAAGATCATGAATACATTCAAAACGACTGTTGCCTCCGCTGCATTTGCTCTGGCAGCAACCTTGGCCACCACGACCGCACTGGCAAATCCGGTTCTCGAAAATAACACCCAGAACTTCATCAATGCTCTGACCGCTTCGGGCGGTGCGCCGATCTACACGCTCAGCCCGGCTGATGCCCGCAATGTTCTGGCCGGTGCGCAGGCAGGCCCGATTGCAAAACGCGCCGCCGATGTTACCGATACCGTCTTCCCTGTCGGTCCGACCGGCGAAACCCGGGTCCGGATCGTCCGCCCCGAAGGCAACACCGACCGCCTGCCGGTTGTCGTCTACTTCCACGGTGGCGGCTGGGTTCTGGGGGATAAGGAAACCCACGACCGTCTGATCCGCGAAATCGCCGTACAGGCAAATGCAGTTGTCGTCTTCGTTGATTATGAACGTTCACCCGAAGCCAAATACCCGATCGCGATTGAACAGGATTATGCAGTGACCAAATATGTCGCCGAACACAGTGAACAGCTTAACGTTGATCCGACCCGACTGGCGATTGCCGGGGACAGTGTCGGTGGCAACATGACCGCGGTTGTTTCCTTGTTGGCCGAGCAGCGCAAAGGCCCTGAAATCATCGCCCAGGTCCTGTTCTATCCGGTGACCGATGCGAATTTTGAAAATGGCTCTTATACCGAGTTTGCCAATGGCCCGTGGTTGACCAAGGCGGCAATGGAATGGTTCTGGAACCAGTACCTGCCCGAAGGTACGGACCGCACCGATCCGAAAGTAACGCCGATCCACGCCCCGCAGGAATTGCTGGCCGGACAGGCACCTGCCCTGATCATCACCGATGAAAACGACGTGCTGCGTGACGAGGGCGAAGCTTATGCCCGCAAACTCAGCCAGGCCGGGGTGGATGTCACCACGGTTCGCTACAACGGCACGATCCATGATTTCGTCATGCTCAATGCCATCGCCGACACCCCGGCTGCCAAGGCCGCAACCGCCCAGGCCAGCCAGTTTTTGAAGAACGCCTTCTACGGCGAATAACCTGAACTTTCTGCAACTTCTTTCGGGGGCGCGGTTGCGCCCCCACCCACCCGGCGACATATCATCTGGGGCACTAACCGAACCAACGCCCTGATCAGCCGGGTTATCGAAACCTTAGAACCATCACGTTCAAACAAAGGAAGAAAACCATGTCTGTAGATGTCAAATACCGCGCAACAGCAAGTGCAACCGGTGGCCGTGACGGCCGTGCGAAAACCGAAGACGGCAGCCTCGATGTCAAACTGACCACGCCGAAAGAACTCGGCGGTGCAGGTGGCGAAGGCAACAACCCCGAACAGCTTTTCGCAATGGGTTACTCGGCTTGTTTCATCGGCGCGATGAAATTCGTCTCCTCCCAGGGCGGCCCGAAAGTTCCGTCTGATGTTTCGGTCAAGGCTGTTGTCGGCATCGGCCCGCGTGCGGCTGGCGGTTTCGGCCTTGCGGTTGACCTGCATATCTCGCTGCCGGGCCTTGATAAGGCCGATGCTGAAAAGCTGGTCGAAGAAGCCCACAAAATCTGCCCGTATTCCAACTCGGTCCGCGGCAATGTCGATGTAACCTCGCACATCGCCTGATCGAAAAACGGCCCTTCTTCGGCACGGAACCTCCCCTGATCCGTATATGCCGAAGCCAAGCCCGGTGCATCTCCCCTGCACCGGGCTTTTATTTGTCGGCATTTAACAGTTGCCCGATGCGGCCTCTGCCCTGATGATCCGTGGCAGCAAAAATACCGCAAAAATTTCATGGGAAACATTGATGACCACCAAGCTTACCGTTCTTGCCATCGCACGCGCCAAACCGGGCAAGGAAGCCGAACTTGGCAAACAGCTTCTGGCACTTGTCGAACCGTCGCGCGCCGAAGAAGGTTGCATCAGTTACGATATTCATCAATCCAACGAAGACCCGGCGATCTGGATGGCTTATGAAAACTGGCGCTCTGACGAAGACCTCGCCCTTCATTTTGAAACACCATACCTGCGCGCCTTTGGCGCCCTTGGCGATGAATTACTGGCAGAACCTATCAGCCTTCAGAAATTCACCGTTAAATCCTGAAGCCTGAACTTAATTCCTGCCTTCGCCTGATCTAGCCCATTTGACCAGAACGGGACCTTTATCCGTGCTTTTCGCCTTGTTTCTGTCGGCATTGACATCCGCCACCATACTGCCTGGCACGTCCGAGGTGGCCTTGGCAGCCCTTGTCGCATCGGGTGATCATGCGGCGTGGTGGCTGGTTGTCGTCGCGACGGCGGGGAATGTTCTGGGCTCGTGCGTCAACTGGGGGCTTGGACTGTATATCGATCATTTCAAGGATCGGCGATGGTTCCCGGTATCGCCAGATGCCCTTGATCGTGCCTCACACTGGTTTGGCAAATACGGGCTTTGGTCGCTTTTGCTGGCGTGGCTGCCGATAATCGGGGATCCGCTAACACTCTTTGCCGGTGTCATGCGGGTGCGCTTTTTGCCCTTTATCGTGCTGGTGACGATTGGCAAGGCGGCACGATATGCAATGATTGCCGGTGGCGCGGGCTGGATCGCCAACCTACTTGGATATTCATAATATTCATCAAAACAAAATACACAATAAAATCGAAACGCGCAAATTGTCGAAAACACAATAGCCACATCAATTATATAAAAATATAGTTAATTTGCTAAAATGGTGCCCCCATGATTTCATTGAGTGAAATAAAAACGAGCAATTATTTATAAATTTCACAAAATGAATGGGAGTATATTATGAATATGGAAATTCCAGTCTGGGTAAAACCCGCAATCTGGGGCGGTGTTATCGGTGCCGTTGCCATCACGATCATCGGCTTTAGCGCAAGCTGGGTCGTTTCGGGCAGCACCGCAACCGAAATGGCCAACACGCAAAGCAAGGATGCGGTCATTACCGCCCTCGCCCCGATTTGTGTTGCGCAGTTCAAAACCCAGACCCCCACCAATCAGACCATGCAGCTTGCAGCCCTTAAAGAGGAAAGCTCCTACAAGCGTGATGATTTCGTCGCAGCTCAAGGCTGGGCCACCATGCCTGGCAATGATGCCCCGACCACGGAAATCGCCGACGCCTGTGCAAGTCAGTTGATGAAACTGACAGAAAACTAAGCGGATCTCCTCCCCCGAGGTAATTGATCCGTCCAAGACGGCATCCGGGCCAACTCCCGGATGCCGTTTTTTTTATGGGCGATCACAACCGGCAGGGCAATATCGTTCAATAAACCCCAAGACCTGCGGCGCATTGTTGCATCCAGCAAAGCCACTAAAAGGATCGCCAACCCATGCTTGCCGCCGCCCCAAGCCTTTATCTGTCGATGGCTGCCTTCGCGCTTGCCGCCTCGATCACGCCCGGCCCGGTCAATATCCTGATCCTCAGCTCCGGGGTCCATTACGGCTTTCGACCCAGCCTGCGACTTGTGTTCGGCGCGACCAGCGGCTTTTGCCTGTTATTGCTTCTGATCGGGTTGGGCCTGCATGAATTGCTGGTGATTTTTCCCAACCTGACGACAGTCATTCAATGGGCCGGGGTGGCGTTTTTGCTGTTCATGGCCTTCAAGCTTGCCACCACATCGGGCGAATTGGGCAAAACGCGCGCGGACAAGGGACCATCGATGATCACCGGCGCATTGCTGCAATGGGTTAACCCCAAGGCTTGGCTTGCCGCGGTTGCAGGCATGGGGGCCTATGCCGCCAATGGTGCGCCGGCACTGGTCTGGGAATTCACAGTCCTTTATTTCGCGGTCTGTTTTGCCTCGGTCGCCTGCTGGGCCTATGCCGGGGCGTTTCTCGGCCGATTTTTAAACGATGCCGCCCATATCCGGCTGTTTAACCGGATCATGGCATTGCTACTGGTCGCAAGTGCGGCCTATCTGATCGTCACCTGATTGGCTCAGGCGACATGCGCCATCGCATAATGGCGCGGCGTGGTCGCCATCAGGCGTTTGAAAACCCGTTGAAAATGCGCCTGATCGGCAAAGCCGCAATCAAGGGCAACGTCAACAATCCGCTCCCCACGCTTTAGGGCATGGCGCGCCTTCTGCACCCGGCAATTGATCAGAAAGGCATAGGGCGTCATGCCATGTGCCTTTTTGAACGCGCGCACCAGATAGGATCGCGAAACCCCGATCACCCCGGCAAGGTCATCCAGATTGACGTCTTCGGCGTAATAGGCCCGGATATAATCTGCAACCCGGCCCATTTTGTTTTTATCCGTCGCACCGCCACCCCCACGCAAGATACCGCGCCGATCAAGCGCCACATGCAGATCAGCAAAGAACGATACCATCGTGCTTTCCTTGGCCAGCCGGTCACAATCAGGGTCGATCAATGTATCGGCAAGGCTTTGCAGGCCGGAATACAGCATTGGACTATGGCTGATGGTGTCGGAAAACATCGCAAACCGCCCGGCGGCATCGGCATCGATTTCCACCTGCAGATCCAGAAGCCACGCCGGATCGACAAACAGCATGTCATAACACCATCCCCCACCCGGCACCGGGTTGCAGCCATGCACATCCTCAGGGTTCAGTACCACAACCGATCCCTTGCCGGTTTCATGGACCTTGCCCCGATTCCAATAGGTACTGCGCCCGCCCTTGACGATGCCGATTGAAAACGTGTCGTGGCTGTGGCGTTCATAGCAAACACCCCGCCCGTCATTGACGCGGCGCAATTCGACAAACGGCAAACCGGCATCGCGCCAGAAACACTGCTTATCTGATTTTGCCTTGCCCATTGAAACGCCCGCACCATCTTTGGGAATGAAAACGCGAAAATCCGAAGATAGGATAATTTCACCGGTGGCACCAGTGGCCCGACCTGATTATAGTCCCCCAAATGTTCGATGATCGTTCTGATCCCACGCCGAAATTCATGCCACCCGACGCACCCGTCATGGTCGTCGGATTGCGTCATGCTGTTTTCCTCTCGCCCGACGGGGAAATAGAAGAATTGCCGCATGGGGCGGCGGCCAAACGGGCACGATCCCAACGCCCGATATTGGTTCATACCCCGGCATCGGCAAGGCGGATGAAATCCGATCCGTTTCCGGCCCATGACCTTTTGGAACTGTTTGCCTTTGTCCGCCCGGCGCAGTTTTGCGTCCCTACCCCACGCGGGCTTGCCATGGCGACCGGGCAGCGGGCGTCTGATGATCTGATCGGACAGGCCGAAGCGTTGGCCGAGGCGATGAAACGATTGTTGCAGGAACTTGCCACCCTGCCGCGTGAAAAGCGCGCACGTGCACTTTCCATTGCATGGCCGATGGCACGCGGGCATTGGATGTGGGGCGTGCCGGTTCTGGCGGCCCTTGGTGCCGATGGCAACGGCCCGCATAAATTTGCCGTCTATGAAGGTCTTAAGGTCTGGAAGAAAATGGGCGAATGGGCCGAACATGCCCCGCCACCGCCACCCGGCAACAACCCGGTCGATCCCAAGGATGCCCGCGAACGGCTGAAAAAGCTTCTGGGCGAAGGGGCGGAAGAACGCCCGCAACAGGCCGATTATGCATCCGCCGTCTGTTCGGCCTTCGCGCCCCGCACCGCCGAAGGCACGCCCAATATCGTCCTGGCCGAGGCAGGGACCGGGACGGGCAAGACGCTGGGTTATGTCGCCCCGGCCTCGATCTGGGCACAAAAGAATGACGGGGCGGTTTGGATTTCAACCTATACCCGCAACCTGCAACGTCAGATCGATCAGGAACTGAACCGTCTTTATGATGATCCCAAGGACAAACGCCTGAAGGCGGTCGTGCGCAAGGGCCGCGAAAATTACCTGTGCCTTCTGAATTTCGAAGAAGCCCAAAGACCGCTGGCGCAACAGCCCCATCAGGCGATCCCGCTGGGGCTTATGGCGCGCTGGGCATCGCAAACGCGCGATGGCGATATGGTCGGCGGTGATTTCCCGGCATGGCTGACCGAACTGATCGGCAATCGTTTTACCGGTGCATTGGCCGATCAGCGCGGCGAATGCATTTATGCCGCCTGCCCGCATTATTCGCGCTGTTTTGTTGAAAAAACCGTCCGGCGCGCAAGGTCGGCCGAGATCGTGGTCGCCAATCATGCGCTGGTGATGGTGCAGGCCGCCCTTGGCGGGCTTGACGATGCATCAATGCCGACCCGTTATGTCTTTGACGAGGGGCATCATCTTTTTGATGCCGCCGACAAAGCCTTTTCCGCCCATCTGACCGGGCAGGAAGGGGCAGAATTACGCCGCTGGTTGCTGGGTGCGGAAAACAAGGGCCAGTCGCGCGCGCGTGGGCTTAAACAACGGCTTGAAACCCTGATCATGGATCGGGACGAACTTCGTGATGCGGTCAATGCCGTGATTGTCGCCGCCCAATGCCTGCCCGAACAGGGCTGGCTGATGCGCATTCATGACGGGGCCGAAAATGCCAAGGGCCCGGCGGAATTGTTCCTTGCCCATGTCCGGGCACAGGTGATGGCGCGTGCGGCCGAAGGCGACCGGGGTTATTCGATTGAAACCGACTGCAAACCGGCCATTGACCCGGTTCTGGCCAGTGCCGCCGATCTTGACCGTGCTTTGGCGGCCCTTGAAAAACCGGCCAAGGCCCTGATCAAAATCATAGCCCATATGCTAGATGAAAAGGCAGACGAGCTTGAAAGTGATGAACGGCAGCGCCTTGATGCCGCAATCCGGTCGCTTGAAAGGCGTGCGATCATGCAGGTCGCCGCATGGCGCGGGATGCTTGAAAGCCTTGTCGATGCCACCCCGCCGGAATTTGTCGACTGGTTTGCCATCGAACGGCAGTTTGGTCGCGATTTCGATGTCGGCATGCACCGCCATCATATCGACCCCACATTGCCCCTGACCGCGGCCTTGGCACCCTCCGCCCATGGGTTGGTGATCACGTCGGCCACGCTCCGCGACGGCACGGGCGATGAAATGTTTGACTGGGGTGTTGCCGAAGACCGCACCGGCGCATCTCATATGCCGATGCCTGCGATCCGGGCGGCGATGAAAAGCCCCTATGACTATGCCAAACAGACCAAGGTTTTCATCATCAATGACCTTGGCCGTGATAACCCCGATCATGTGGCGGCGGCCTATCGCGAACTGTTTCTGGCGTCCGGCGGCGGCGCGCTTGGCCTGTTTACCGCGATCAACCGTTTGCGCGCGGTTTATGACCGCCTGACCGGGCCGCTTGACGACGCCGGGTTGCAGCTTCTGGCACAGCATATTGACGGTATGGATGTGTCGACCCTGATCGATATTTTCCGGGTGGAACGCGATGCCTGTCTGCTTGGAACAGATGCGGTGCGCGACGGGGTCGATGTGCCCGGTGACAGCCTTCGCCTGATCGTGTTTGATCGCGTGCCATGGCCCCGCCCCGATATACTGCACCGGGCACGCAAGGCCGCATTTCATGGTGCGCGCTATGACGACATGCTGACCCGTCTGCGGATGAAGCAGGCCTTTGGTCGCCTTGTTCGCCGCGCGGAAGACCGTGGGGTATTTGTGCTGCTTGATAACCGGATGCCGTCACGCTTGCTGGGTGCGTTCCCCGACGATGTCAATGTCCAACGGGTCGGCATGCGCGAAGCGATTGAACAGACACGGGCATTTTTAAGGCCAAACGCCGACAATGGAAATCTGCTAAAGTAATCTGTGCGGGTCAACTTCACCTGACATCTGACAACAAATCGATTTTGCAATACGCCCATTTTCCGCCGAAGGACGCGATATGCATATCTTGTTGATGACCTATGGCACACGCGGCGACATCCAGCCCTTCATTGCTTTGGCGTACGGGTTACAACAAACCGGCCATATGGTTACACTTGCCGCCCCCGGGCGCTTCCAATCGTTAGTGCAACAACACGGCCTCGCATTTGCGCCCTTAACAGATGCGTTAATAAATCTGACCAGCAAACCACAATTTGCGAATGCGTCAAATCCGGGCACCGGATTCCTAAAGAAAATAAGCAGCATCTTAAAATTGCGTGCGCAAGGAAGAGACCTTCAAGGTGCGCTTCTTGATGATATTTTTGAAACCATTAATAGGCTCAGGCCAGACAAAATAGTATTTCATCCAAAAGCCTTTGGCGCCTTGGCAATTGCTGATCATTTTGCAATCCCAGCCATTCTGGCCCAGTTGATCCCAGCACTTATTCCAACTCGTGCCTATCCGCATATCGGCTTTCCCAATATGTCGGATTGCCAGAAATATAACCTTCTGACAGGGAAGCTTGTGAAGGGGTTGGTTAATCTGTCGTTGCGCAACAGCCTCCGCGATTGGGCATCAAAACGGCATAAAGCCATCCCGTATCAGAAATTTGATATCCTAAAATCACAAAAGTTCGGAGCCATCACGATTCTAAACGCCTATAGCAACGCCATCATAGCGCGCCCAAATGACTGGCCGAAAAAAGCTGCTGTCACGGGCTATTGGTTTGTAAATGATGCTTTGTACGAGCCAAGCACCGAAATGACGAGCTTTATCAAAAACAGTCAAAAACTGATCTATATCGGGTTTGGCTCCATGCCCGCCGCCAATCCGCAAAAGACCGCCCAAATGTTGATTGATGCGGTCAAACAGGCAAATGCCCAGGCAATCATTGCAACCGGTTGGGGCGGTATTGCTTCCGATGTTGATTGGCCATCCAACATTTATGCCGTTCGGGAAGTACCACACGAATGGATGTTCAAACATGTAAAGACCGCCATACATCATGGGGGGGCCGGAACGTGTGCAGCAGCATTACGGGCGGGATGCCCATCCATTATTGTACCGTTCTTTGGCGATCAACCATTCTGGGCCAAACGGCTTTACACGATCGGCGTTGCCCACCAGTTGATCCCCTCATCGAAGCTTGATGCAAAATGTCTTGCCAGCGCCATAAGCGACATTCTGGCAACACCACAGGTTCACGAAACAGCAAAACGAATTGCCAAACAAATTTCGCATGAAAACGGTGTTGCTACGGCGGTTGATCTGATCCTGAACGGCACAGAAATCGCAGCTTAGCTCTTGGTAACCGTTCGCATTGCAATTGACACCATCAGATAGCTCAAACCTGACGAAATCAGATTAATCCCAAGCAACAATCCAATCGCCCAAGTGGCAGCACTTGGCAATTCCACGAATATTAAAACACCGGCAAGCACTGCGATACCGCCGGAAAACAGCAGCCATTTCCAGCCGGGAAACTGGCTGAGCCGGAACGCCATGGCAAGTTCAAGCAATCCTTGCAGGATAAAGGCAATTGCCAGCAACACGGTCAGGGTCACAATCCCGGTCAGCGGGAAAAACGCCAGCCACCCACCAACAAGCGCAAACAGAACACCTTGCACCACATCGATCCAGCGGCGCGTTGGTGTATCGGCATTCCACGCGCCGTAAAAATGCCCGACAGCCCCGATGATAAACAACCAGCCGATCACGGTTTTAAACGCAATCGTCGTGGCAAACGGGAAGGCGACGGCAAGAATACCCAGCAAAAGCAGAACGATCCCGACAGTCCGAAGCCGTTTGCGTCCCTTTTCCAGAAGTGCGCGCATTTCCGGCGTGCCGTCATTTACAACGAGTGTCATGGATCTGTCCCTTTGGTTTCATTTACCGATTTCTTTAAATGTGATCCGTCGTTTGTATAAACGCCGCCATCAAAGCTTGGTTCCGGTCGATGATATGTTCAGGATACCTGCTTTTCATCCCCAACAAGATCGGCGCGGATATTGCCCGCCAGGGCAAGGCGCAAGGCATTGACGATCGCAATGACATCAATCCCCTCCTGCAGCACGGCACCAGCAACCGGACTGATGTAGCCAAAGGCGGCAAAGCCCATGGCAAAGATCGATAACACCATGCCACCGATCACACTTTGCAGCAGAATGCGCCGCATGGTCATGCTGATGTGAAACAGTTCGTCAACCGCCTGAAGCGAACTTTCGGGGATCACGGCACCGGCGGCCTCGGCCGTTACAGAACTGTGTTTACCAAAGGCGATACCAACGGTTGCCACCGCCAGCGCGGGCGCATCATTAATGCCATCCCCCATGAAAAGCGTGGGCGCAAGCGCCGTTTCGCGCCGCACGATTTCAACCTTTTGCTCCGGACTTTGTGAGGCAAGACTCTCATCAATGCCAAGCAGCTTTGAAAGATGACTGACCTCGCTTGCGCGATCCCCCGACAGCAGCATGACCTTGTTGAAATTATGAACCGGCCCGAGATGCCCGACGAAATTCCTGCCATCGGCACGCGGGCTATCGTGGAAACGCAATGTCGCACCATAGGCACCATCAATCATGATCACGCATTCAAGTCCGCTGACATCTGGCGGCAGGATTTCGGCCATGGCCGGGTCACTTGCGATCAGCTTTTTGCGGTGGGTCACCGCAATCTCCTGACCATCCACCGCCCCGACCAGCCCCTGCCCGGGCTTTTCTGATACTCGAGCCACATCGCCAAGCGCCAGTTTGCGGGTTTCTGCCGCTGCCAGCACCGCGGTTGCCAGCGGATGTTTTGAATACCGTTCAAGACTGGCGGCCAGGCGCAAAACCTCGTTCGCGCCATGACCGCTGGCGGGCAGAACTTCGACCAGTTCAGGTCGGCCATATGTCAGTGTTCCGGTTTTATCAAAAATTGCCGTTTTACATGTCGGTAACCGTTCCAGAACCGTCGGATCGCTGATCACGATGCCCCGTCTGGCGGCCATGGAAATCGCGCTCATAATCGTGATCGGAATGGCAATCAAAAGCGGACAAGGCGTTGCCACGACCAGGACTGCCAGAAACCGCACGGAATCACCGCTCAGATACCAAGCGATAAAAGCAACCAACAAAGCAAACGGGGCGAACCACGCCCCGATCTGATCCCCGATCCGGCGAATTTTCGGGCGTTTCTGTTCGGCTTCCTGCATGACCTGCATGATTTGGGCATAGCGTGACTCACTTGAAAGCCTTTCCGCCCGAATGACCAGAACCGCATCTCCGTTGATCGCACCTGAAAGCACCGATGCCCCTGGTGCCTTGGCCACAACAAACGGCTCCCCGGTCAGGTAACTTTCATCCATGGCGCCATGACCATCGACGACCACCCCATCGACCGGGGCAGTATCATGCGGGAAAATCGCAATCAGATCACCGACCACGATGTCATCAAGGCTGATGTCGGTAATGTTTTCGCCGTCTTTGCGATGCGCCACACGCGGCATCCGATCGGCAAGCGCATTTAACGCCGAAGATGCCTTGCGCATGGCAAATGCTTCAAGAACCTGCCCACCGCTCAGCATCAGGATAATCAGCGCCGCCGCCAGATATTCGCCCAACACCACACCGGTGACAAAGGCAATCACCGCCAGAAAATCCGCACCGAAATCCCGGGCAAGCGCCTTTTGCACGATTTCAAAAATCAGAACCCCGCCGCCCAGTGCAATCACTGCAAAAAGCGGCCAATCCATCGCGGCATGCCCGAAAACCGGTACAGAGATCGAAACCGGTATCAAGGCAAAATGGGTGACAATGCCGACAACGGTCAAAATCAGAACCGCCCGGTTAAGACGAACCGCAGACCATATGGGCGTTTTCTGTTCTGGCACACCACCGTGCTGATAGGCATGCATAGGGGGGTTCTCCGCAAATGACCAAAGCAGGTAATGAAGCCTAGCCCCAAACAGGAGTTTTACCGAAAACTATTTGCAAACCGCATGCTGGAAGCTTTGACAGCCTTCGTCACAACCGGCGTTTCGAAATCTGAGACAAAATTTTTTGGCTTTCTGAATGCCAAAACACTGTTGGTGCAATTCGTCGCAACCAAGTCAAATCAGCGAATTTCAATTGTTATAGGAACGATTATAAAAAATTGCTGATAAGTGGTTCACACCAAGAGGTTTTGACACCCTGCCTTCAAGGGATTATTGAAGGCAGGTATCTTTCCGGAATGGATTGAAAGCCGTGATCAGAACCCGCCAGATATATTCGGCACTCAGACGCAGCCTGTCGGTTGCTGTCGCGTGCTTTTTGCTGGCAAACGCCCTGATGTTCGGCTTTATGCATGCGCCGGTCGCGCTTGCCAATACCCCGGCCGCTGTCGGTGGCAACGCCGATCAGAACTTTATCCCGCTTATCATCTGTACCGCCAATGGCATCAAGACGATATCTGTCCCGGCTGGTGCAACAGAAGAAGGCGGTTCTTCCCCTCATTCCAGTGCCTATGAAGGATTCCAATGCGCGATTTGCGGCCTTGGCAATCATGCGGTCGGCCTGCCCGTCGAACCGGAATTGCCATTGATCCATCGCGTGCGAATGTCCAATGCGGTCACCGCCCTTCATATCACGGCACGCCTGCATGATTTCTGTCCGATTGCGGCATCGCCCCGCGCCCCGCCCTTTCCCGTCTGAGTGTCTCCCGGCCTGATGGATGATGTCCGTTGCCCTTACTGGCCCCGGACCACCCAGCATGGTCAACTTCAGATTGTTTGAGTTCCGGGTAGGGATCATCGGGCCAATGCGCCCGTATCCCGACAGACCCGCGACCGAATTGGGGATATCGTGATGCCAAACGCATCGGCTCATGCCAAAAATGCGCCAAAAGGGACAAGCAGCCTCTATCGCGCTGTCTGGCGCTGGCATTTCTATGCCGGACTTTTTGTTCTGCCTTTTATGATTCTTCTGGCCGTCACTGGTGCAGCCTATCTTTTCCGTGACGAAATCGATGACTGGGTCTATTCCGACCTGAAATTCGTCAATGTTCTGGATGTACCGCCACTTCCGATCAGCACACAGGTTGATGCCGTGCGCTATTTCGTCGGGGACAAACCGGTCAAAATCATCACGCCGACCTCGCCGGACCGTAGCACCGAAATCGTCATTGCCACATCGGCTGGTGATCGCCGGTCGGTTTATGTCGATCCCTATACCGGGCTGGTGCTGGGATCGATGCCAGATCGCGGCACGATCATGTGGCTGATCCGCCGCATTCACAGTCTGGCCGAATTTGGTACCGTTACCAATTACCTGATCGAAATCGCCGCGGGATGGAGCATCCTTCTGGTCGTGACAGGCACCTATCTTTGGTGGCCGCGTGACAATCAAAGCGGCGGCGTTCTAACCGTGCGCGATACCCCGGCGCGTCGGCGCTGGTGGCGCGATGCCCATGCGGTTACCGGCATTTTCGTTGGCTTCTTTATCGTGTTTCTGGCCGCGACCGGCATGTTCTGGTCTGTATTCTGGGGTAAATATGCCAACGAATTCGCCAATGGTACGCCGAGCGGCTATCCATCGGGTGTTCGCGTCGATGTGCCCCTTTCGACCGTCCCGATGATCAAGGCTTTTGGTGAAACCGGCTGGACCACCGAAAACGCCCCAATCCCGTTATCGGTTGATGGCACGTCAACTGCCAATGGTGGCACACCAACTCCGTTTGGCATCGATGCCGCCGTGGCAAAGTTCGCGGAACTTGGCATTGCGCCCGGCTATGCGATTTCATTGCCAAGCAGTGAAACCGGTGTTTACAGCGCATCAATCTATCCCGATGACCTGTCCCAGCAGCGCGTCATTCATCTGGACCAATATTCAGGTCGGCCTTTGATTGATATGGGATATCAGGATTACGGCATCTTTGGCCGGATCATGGAATGGGCGATCAATGTTCATATGGGTCAGGAATACGGGGTGATCAACCAGATTGTCCTGATGATTGTCTGTGCCGCGATTGTCTTTATGGCTGTTTCGGGCGGGGTGATGTGGTGGAAACGCCGCCCGGCCGGATCGCTTGGCATACCGCCCTTGCCGCGCCGGACAAAAAGCCTGGTCGGGGTGACGGCGATCCTTGGGATTGGCGGAATCATTTACCCGGTCGTCGGTGTATCCATGCTGGTGATCTGGTTCCTGGACTGGCTGTTTGTGGCCCGCCCCGCCCGTGCATTGCGCGTGGCCTGAAGGTTCGACAATGCAAACCAGCCGTCCGGCTGGACAAAATATCTGGTGTCGATACGCGGCACCCCGCAAAGTGCCGCGTATCTCCCTTGTGCCATCGGGAGTTCCCCATGAACAACGAAGACGCCTTGAAACATCTTGAGAAACTTGCTGAAACCCCGGCCCTTGATATGGGGGCCAATGCCGCCATCGGGCACCACGAAGAGGAAGGCGAATATATCTTTCGCATCCTGTCGGGCCTTGTGATGCAATGTCATTATGCCGAAGATGGCGAACGTCAGGTCTGCCGCGTGTTCCGCCCCGGTGATCTGATCGGGCTTGAAACGGTTGTCGAACCGGGTCTTTCACTGATCAGCGAAACCTTGACGCCGACGGTCCTGATGCGCATTCCGGTTGCGCGCATCCGAATGGCACAGGCGACCAATCCCGAACTGCAACAGGCGATCCTGCGGCTGCTCGCACGCGAGGTTGTCGATGGCTATAACTGGAAGGTCAATCTGGGGACCGGATCGGCGATGCGCCGGATTTGCCGTTTCCTGCTCTGGAGTGCCAAGGATGATCACTGCCCGCTGCCGACACGCGACAAGCTGGGCAGCATCATTGCCACAACCACCGAAACCGCAAGCCGCATGATTGCCGATCTTCGCCGTCAGGGTGTTTTGCGCAAAAGCCGGTCACGCCCGTCAACGGTCGTGATCGACCGGGATCGCGTGCGCCAGAAGGCCGGTGATTTCTGGGACCACCGCGCCGCGTGATAACGGACGAAACCTGTTGAAAACCGGGAATGCGGTCGCCTGCATGATCAGTGCGGCCGCGCGTTCCCGCCAAAGGACACATCGAACGGCATGGTCACATTCGATTTCAACAGCATTTCAAAATCGCTGGCAGGGATCGGCTTGCTGAAATAGAAGCCCTGTACCTCATCAACGCCTTCAGAGACGATGCGTTCCAGTTGCATTTCGGTTTCGATCCCTTCGACATTGACCGCCATGCCAAACGACCGCGCCAGGAACACCACCGCGCGCACAATCGCGGCATTGCCATCGCGGCTGTCGAGGTCGATGATAAACGACCGGTCTATCTTGATCTTGTCGACCGGGAATCGTTTCAGATAGGCCAGCGATGAATAACCTGTGCCGAAATCATCAATTGCAATCCGGATGCCCTGATTTCGCAAAATGCCAAGCGTGATCGCCGCTTCGCGCGGGTTATCCATCACCGCACTTTCAGTGACTTCAAACTGCAGCTGGGTCGGGTTCAAACGCGACCGTTCCAGAACATCGCCGACACTTTCAATCAGGTCTTCGTGCCGGGCAAGCTCCAGAGGCGACAGATTGACCGAAATCGTCAGTTCACCATATCCGGCATCGACCCATTGCCGGGTCTGTTTGCAAGCCTGATTAAGCACCCAATGGCCAACATCGGCAATGATGCCCATGCGTTCGGCCACAGGAATGAAATCGACCGGGCTGACCTGCCCGCGGGACGGATGGAACCAGCGCACCAGCGCCTCCATTCCGATGATCTTGTGGTTCGCGATATCAATAATCGGCTGATAGAACAGCTCCAGCTCGTCATTTTCAATCGCGTGACTAAGGTCGCGTTCAAGCGCCTTGCGTTCCTGCACTTCGACCTGCAAACGCGGTTCGAAGAAATGATACCGGTTACGTCCTTCGGCCTTGGAACAGTAAAGCGCCAGATCGACATTGCGGAACAGGTCCTTTTCATCGCGCCCGTCCTGCGGGAACATGCAGATACCGACCGATGTCGATGCCTGCACCTCGTTCCCGTCCAGCATGAAGCGTTCCGAAACCCTTTCAATCAGGCGCTGTGCAACAAGGGTCACTTCCTCGACCGTACCCGGATCATGGATCAGGACGGCAAACTCATCCCCGCCAAGGCGTGCGACAACATCCTCGTTGCGCAGACAAACCCGCATGCGTTCCCCAACCCCCTGTAAGAGCAGGTCGCCGATGGGATGCCCAAGCGTATCATTGATGTCTTTGAAGTTATCCAGATCAAACAGCATCAGCACGAAACTGCGCTTTTCATGCTTGCCACGCTTGACCGCGGCTGCAAGGCGTTCCTGAAACAGGGTGCGGTTCGGAAGTCCGGTCAATCCGTCATGATGGGCCAGAAACTGGATACGTGCTTCGCTGCGTTTGCGGTCGGTGATGTCGGTGATCGATCCTTCGATCAGAACCGGAACACCTTTGTCATCGCGTACCAGTCGTGCATTTTCTTCGACCCAGATGATCTTGCCGTCGCGTCGGCGCATCTCGGCCTCAAACCCCTGAACCACGCCATCGC
Source organism: Thalassospira sp. MBR-102 (assembly GCF_040549275.1). Classification (NCBI taxonomy): domain Bacteria; kingdom Pseudomonadati; phylum Pseudomonadota; class Alphaproteobacteria; order Rhodospirillales; family Thalassospiraceae; genus Thalassospira; species Thalassospira sp. MBR-102. The sequence continues at coordinate 121,480 of NZ_JBEPTC010000001.1, read as the reverse complement.
GCATAAGCTTGCCCGTCAGGCGCAGACGATTGGTCGGGTTCAGGTAACATTGCGAAAACCCGGCTTGGGACACCAGCAATTCATCGGCACTGTCATAACCAAGGATCGATACGAAGGCCGGATTGGCAGACAGGATATCGCCAAGCGGGCGGCTCTGATAAAGACCTTCGGCGGAATTTTCGAAAATGCCGCGATATTTTTCTTCGGCCCGGCGAAGGGCACGTTCGACCGACAGCTTTTCGGTCACATCCTGCCCGATGCAGATCACGCCCGATACGTCGCCATCCTCGCCGAAATGCGCACGCGCATTCCATTGCAACAGGCGAACCTCGCCATCGCGGCGCCGGAATGAAATGACTTCGTCCTTGATGATCTCGCCGGAAATCAGGCGTTTGATGCCCTGACGCACCAGATCGCGTTCACCGTCAAGCAACAGGAAATCAAAGAAATTCTGCCCGGCGGCTTCCATCCAGGAAAAGCCGAATGTCCATTCGCATTCACGGTTATATTCCAGAATGCGACCTTCGCTATCAAGGAACAGGATCACGCTGCCTGCGGTCTGGACCAGCGCGCGATAACGTTCCTGACGGCGGCGCAGATCATATTCCGCCTGACGGCTTTTGGTGATGTCGGTAACCGTGACGCTATAACCCAGAAGCGATCCACCTTCGCCACGAATTTCGGTGGCATTGATCCGCACCCAAAGCTGGCTGCCATCCTGACGGCGCATTTCGATATCGCGCGCCTGAATACCTGCCCCCGATACGAGGTCACGACGCAAATCCCGCAAATCCTCGGCCCGGGCATAAAACTTTTCGCTATTGGCAATATAGGCCTGTCGCAATTCGCGGGCATTGTCATAGCCAAACAATGTCGCGGCTTCTTCGTTCACACTGGTCAATGTGCCATCGGCGGCCAGATCGATAATACCGTGCACAGCATGTTCAAGGGCACGGCGATAGCTTTCCTCGCGGGTGCGTTCCTGCCCGAAAAGTGCAATCGCATCCTGTGTCGGCAACGGCATGCGTTGCCACTGATAAATCCGCTGCCCGTAATGCACGGTTCGGATGTCATCCCAGTCGGCAATGTTTTCGCCGTCTTCGATCAGAGCACGCTGGCCAGATGGTTTAGTCAGCGACAATGCTCCAGGCAGCCCCATTTCAAGGGCGGCCTGCTCGGCTGCCTTGTTGGAGAATCGCAAACCGCCGTCACGCTCCACCACCAGAACAGGCTGCGGCGAAATCAGAACCCCGGTACCAGTCGTCGCATCTGCGTCCTGAAGGGCGATGATCCGGATGAAAACCTGTCCGGAGAGTGAAAGCTGCCAGGCAAAGAATTGGACATCGCGGCCATCAATTTTATCGACACGCGAAAAATATCCGACGGCATTTAGGGCCTCGGCACTGATTTCACGGATATTTTGGGCGATTTGGGGATGGGTATCAATCTTGTGCCAGGTATCATCGGCAAGGTCGGGTGAAATCGTCTGCGCCCTTGGCGCATTGACAAGAAGGCTCTCGCCGATGGGATCATAAACCCCCGACGGGACACGAAGATGCCCAATCAACGCCGCAAGAGTCCCCGCAGCATTGCTTGAAATGATAACTCCCATACCCAGCTTATTCGTCATTTTTGTTATCGCTGCGAGACCATAACTTTTACCCCATGCGCTGCAAAGGCCTATTTTATTCCCAAGAGAGAATGCGATGCGTTCTTGACGCTAACATGTTGTAATTTTTTAAGCATCCCCTTCGGTTCACAGCCCCTGCACATGCACGCGCAGCAAGCCCCCCTGTGTTCCGACGCCCAAAGGATGCGCCACATTTCACTACGCAATCATTAAAATCGTGAATATTTAACCGGTTAACTGTTGCCGGGGATCAAATACCGTCTTAGGTTCTATGTCCATCGGAGTTGTCACACGCCATCAACCGGTGCGTCGACGTTTCGCGGGAATACCCGTTAACGGTCAGTCACCCGGAAAAGGAGTAATCATCGTGATCTCACATCAGGACGCCTTGATTTACACAATGGTTATGGTTTCGGCCTCGGATAACGACATCACCGATGCGGAACTGTCCGCAATGGGGCGTCGGGTTCGCTATCTTCCGATTTTTGCCGGCTTTGACAATGACGGTGTCACCGCGGTTGCGCGCGATTGCGCCAAACTGCTTGCCGAAGAAGACGGCCTGGACAGCACGCTGGACATGATCCGCGAAGCCCTGCCGCGCAAATTACGCGAAACCGCTTATGTCTTTGCCTGCGAAATTGTCCTGTCTGACAGCGAAATCAGTCAGGAAGAACTTCGTATTCTCGAACTGATACGTCATCGGCTCGATATTGACCGCCTTGTGAGTGCCGCGATTGAACGCGCCATGGCCGCGCGATATGTCCGCCCCGGCGAGTTTTAGTCAATCGCGCAAAGACGGCACAGAACGACCACATAATTTCCATTCCGACGACATAGCGTCGGCCGATAACGACGGAAACCGAACGAAACGCGCATAAAACCGGGCAACGCCCTGAATTGCTGCTTTCTTTGTCAGACCGCCATGTTATGGCCGCACTTGCGATTTGACTGCCGCCCACCCGGTTCAACCAGCCGGGATGATTTTGATCGTCTGATCGCTTTTTGATCGTCACATCGAAGGCCCACGCGTTGGCCAAAACGAAGGAACACCGTTATGACCGCACTTGCCGGGGAAAACATCGCATTCATCGGTTTGGGACTGATGGGCCGTCCTATGGCCCTCAATCTCGAAAAAGCAGGGGCGATCCTGACCGTCAATACGCGCAATCCCGAAACGCTCAATGCCTTTGACGATCTGGGCGTTGCCACCGCGCCCACCCCGGCCGATGCGGCGGCGAATGCAGATATCGTCATCATCTGTGTCGCCAATACCGAAGCCCTTGAAAACGTGCTGCTTGGCGAGGATGGCGTGATTGACGGCATGGAAGAAGGCACCATCGTTGTCGACATGGGCACGACCGCCATCGACGCCACCCGGCGCTTTGCCGATGCCGTCGAAGAAGCCGGCGGTCACTGGATCGATGCCCCGGTATCAGGCGGAACACACGGGGCTGAAAACGGTACGCTCACCATCATGGTCGGTGCCGAAGAAGAAGATTTTCAACGTGTCCAGCGAGTCTTTGGCGTGCTTGGATCACGCGTCACCCATGTCGGTGAAATCGGATCCGGCCAGATCGCCAAGGCCGCCAACCAGATGATCGTTGGCATCACTATCGGTGCGATTGCCGAAGCCTTTTCCATGGCCGACGAAGCCGGGGTCGATCTTGGCAAATTGCGCTCCGCACTGACCGGCGGATTTGCGGATTCCGCGATCCTGCAAAAGCACGGCGAACGCATGATCGAACGCAATTTCGAACCAGGTGGCAAGGTCGTGACCCAGCGCAAGGACCTGTATCAGGCGCTTGAATTTTCAGAAGGCGAACTGGGCCTTGAACTGCCCTTCTCGCGGCTCGCCCTTGAACTTTACGAAGAACTGATCGAAATGGGCGGCGGCGATCTTGACCATTCCGCCCTGATCAAGATTTACGAAGAAGAATGACACGCAAAAAGCAGGGTGTCCTTGGGCGACCCTGCTTTTTGCAAACCAGACAGCGCCTCATCCTGGCAGATGCGATCCCATTCGGTACAGGTAAAGCATATCCGATCCCGACTGCATCGGGACTTCGCCAAAGGCCTGCCAGCCTGGAATGGCAAAAGCGCGTGAAATCACAATCCCGCCCGGTGCCATGCGCTGGTTTAACACATCGCCGACATCGGCCATCACCCGCGGGTCAAGAAAGCACACCACAACATCCCCCGGATTCTGATCGTGCTTTCTGAAGTCCGCGCGCACCAGCGACAGGTTTTCAAGCTGTGCCAGCCGCGCGCGAATGCGGCTGACCGCATAGGGTAGCGGCGATAACTCAATCCCGGTCACCGTTATATCGGGTCGGGCACGCGCGATATTGATCGCCAGATCGCCCCATCCCGATCCGAAATCCGTCACCCGGCAGGGTTCCTTGGGAAGATAGGATATGATTTCGTTGCGTGCCTTGCGACCACTTGGCATCGGCACCGCACGCAACCGGATGGCATAGACCACGATCAGTGCTGTAACGACGCCAAGAATGACGAGGATGGATAATTCGCTCATGGGCCTGCTAACCAATCTTTCTGATCTGTGCTAGGTTGGTGTCTTACTCCTGCCACAGGGCATTGTCCCCGGCAAGTTTTCACCCATCCAAGCGGGACAACCATCGCGCCATGAGCCAAGACGCAAGCAACCGTATCGACGAACTCGAAATCCACATCGCCCATCTCGAAAGCTCGATACATGACATGTCCGACATGATCAAATCACAGTGGGACCGGATCGACCTGCTGGAACGGCGCAACAAATTAATGGCCGAAGATATAAAACGGCTTGTCGATTTTCTGCGTACATCACCAGAAGATGATGCACCTCCGCCTCATTATTAATGGTGCCATGAACTGGCCCCGCCAACCCCAGAGATGCCCTTGATCAATCCCTATCTCGACATCCCGGTGTTCGACGATTTCGCCAAGGTTCTTGACCCGTCAATTTATCGCGAACTGCCCGATGACTGGTGGGTTGGCACATCCGATATCGTCGGATCGACCAAGGCGGTCGAAGCAGGCCGTTACAAGGAAGTCAATATGGTCGGCGCGTCGGTCATTGCCGCAGCCACCAATGCCATCGGACATTCGGATTTTCCATTCATCTTTAGCGGGGACGGTGCAGCGATTGCCTGCCCACCCGACAAGGTTCCCGCCGTCCGCGATGCCCTTGCCGCGACCGCCATCTGGGCAAGCGAAGAACTGCGTTTTGATTTGCGGGTTGCCTTGGTCCGCATCGACGAAATCCGAAAAAGTGGTCACAGTGTCCGGGTTGCCCGTTTTCTCGCATCAAAAAAGCTGGCCTATGCGGTATTTTCCGGGCGCGGCATTTCCTGGGCCGAAGAACAGATGAAACAGGGCCATAACCTGATTACCCCGGCACCGTCTGGCACGCAGCCCGATCTGACCGGACTTTCGTGCCGATGGTCGCCGATCCGGGCCGAGGATGGATGTAACATCCTGTCACTAATCATGCTGCCCCGCGATGATCGTGCCCGTTTTGACCGTTGCGCAACCGCCCTGTTTGGCATCCTTGAACAGGACCGTCGCGACAGCAATCCGGTCCCGGAATCCGGTCCCGATTTCCGGATTGGCTGGCAAAGCCTGCGCCTCGAAGCACTGGCAACACAGGGAACCGAAGGATCAAAACTGCGCGCATGGTGCAAGGCGCTTTTCGTCTCCTGCGTTGCCCTGTTTCTGTTTAAAACTGGCCGGAATCTTGGCGATTTCGATCCGGTGCATTATCGCGAACAAACCAAACTCAATACTGATTTCCGACGCTTTGGCGATGGTATCTGGCTGACTGTCAATTGCACCGCACCACAAACAGAACAAATCGAAACGTTGCTGTCGGATGCCGAAAACAATGGTGATATCTGGTTTGGGATAAAACAGCAGGACGAAGCACTGATGACCTGCATCGTTCCCGATATTGCAAAGGACTCCCACCTGCATTTCCTAGATGGAGCCGATGGCGGTTACACCGCGGCGGCCAGCATCTGCAAAGCAAAGATGAAAAAGCTCCCGACACAACCAGATCATGCAGAACTCGCATCAACTTAACGACACTGATGCTTTTCTTGCATCAGTAACCGGTTTGCGCGATCCTGAACCATCTTTTGTGACAACAGGTGACCGTCATGGATACCCGCGAACTTCAGGCATTGATCGCCGTTGCCGATGAAAAATCCTTTCATGGGGCCGCCGCCCGCCTTGGCCTTACGCAACCTGCCATCACGCGCCGTATCCAGCGCCTTGAAGAGCGCATTGGCGCACAGCTTTTTGACCGGTCGTTAAAGCCGTTACAACCCACCCCCGCCGGGCACCGGGCATTGGCCGAAGCCCGAGACCTTTTACGCCGCCTTGATAGTTTCACCGAAAGCATCACCGGCAACAATGCCGTGACCGGTCCGTTCCGACTTGGTGTCAGTCATGGGGCGGCACCGCTTCTGGCGGCACACGAACTGCGTGATCTGCACGCACGTTTTCCCGACATTTCGCTTACAATCAAAAGTGGCTGGTCAAGCGAGCTGTTGCCGCTGATGCGGCGGGGCGAAATTGATGCCATGCTGTCGCTGGATGGTCCGCATGGCACAATTGGCGGCATTGATGTCCGCGATATTCCGCCAAGTCTGCGTGCCCAAAAACTTCTTGATGATCAAATCGTTGCCATCGGCCCCCGGTCAGCCAAACATCACCCGAAAAACATTGCCGAGCTGGCAGAACATCCCATGGTCCTGATGCCGGATGGCTGTACTTTCCGGGCACTTGGCAATGCATGGGCGCGCCAGAACGGGGTGCAGTTCAAATCCGTCCTTGAAGTTTCCGCTCTTGAATTGCAGATCGAAATGGTCGCCGCCGGGGCAGGATACGGCATCATGGCACGGCGGTTCTGCATGCACAGTCCGGCGGCAAACCGCATTCGCATCCTTGATATTCCCGGCATGAACTGGGATATGGGGATCATGCTGATCCGTCGTCAGTCCAACACCGATCTTGATGATATCATTGATACCGTTGGCAAAATTGTCGTCGAAGCCGGGGCTATGTCCGATCCGCTGCCAGATAATAATGCGCAAATGTTATCAGCATAATAATCCGAATGAATTGGACGCATTACACCATCGCGTTCAAAATCGGAACAATTATTGAAATCCGCTCCGGAGTAAACCGATGAGCCCCACTCTTCGCACCGCCAAGTGGTTTCCTTGGCTTGTTCTTGTCGCTGGCTGTCTTGTCCTGGCAGTCAATCTTGGCATTCGCCCGTCGCTTGGCCTGTTCATCCCCGATATGCTGACCGCCACGGGCTGGAGTGCCTCGACCTTTGGTCTGGCCTTTGCCATTCAGAACCTGATGTGGGGTGTTGCCGCTCCGATTGCCGGCGCCCTTGCTGATCGCTATGGCACCACGCGCACACTGATTGGCGGGGCGCTGTTTTATGCGCTGGGTCTGTATCTCATGGGGACTTCGACCTCGCCAATGGAACTGCATCTGACATCGGGATTCCTGATCGGAGCGGGGGTCGGCGCGACCAGCTTCCCGGTCATTCTGGCCGCTATCAGCCGCGCCTTTCCGCCGAACAAACGCAGCTTCGCACTTGGTTTGGCATCCGCCGGGGGATCGGTCGGCCAGTTTGTCATGGCCCCGACAACCCAGTTTCTTAATGACGGTTATGGCTATGTCACCGCCCTTGCAATTCTTGCCGTCATGTCGATGATCATCGTGCCCTTTGCCTTTGCGCTTACCGGCAAGGCCGAGGCCTATGGCCCCAATTCAGGTGGTGCCGATCTTGGACCGACCGGGCTGGTCGCGGCCTTTCACGAAGCCCGCAAGCATCGCGGTTTTCTGCTGCTCAATGCCGGGTTCTTTGTCTGCGGCTTCCATATCGCGGTGATCGCAACCCACCTGCCAACCTTTACCCAGCTTTGCGGCCTGCCCGGTTCGGTCGCGGCACAGGGCCTTGCCATTGTTGGCCTGTTTAACATCATCGGCACCCTGACCGCCGGTTGGGCTGGTGGGAAATGGCGTAAAAAATGGGGCCTGTCGTTTATTTACGGTATGCGAGCACTGGTCATTCTGCTGTTCATGCTTGCCCCCAAAACCGCCGAAACCATCTGGCTGTTTTCTGCCCTGATGGGAGCGCTTTGGCTGTCGACCGTGCCGCTAACCAGTGGCATCATCGTACAGGTTTTCGGCCCGCGCTATATGGCGACCCTGTTTGGCATTGTGATGCTGTCCCATCAGATCGGCGCATTCTTTGGCGCATGGATGGGCGGGATCATCTTTGATATGACCGGCAGTTTCGATGGCGTCTGGATCACGTCGATTGCGCTGGGCATCTTTGCAGCCCTTGTCCATATGCCGATTGACGACAAGGCCCTGCGCGTCGAAGCCAACGCCTGACCGTTGATCATCCAAACAAAACCGTGACACATATTTTCTGTGTCACGGCTTTCTCCTATCAGACCATCGTAGCAATGATCTTGCCGCGTGCCCGGCCCGATGATTGTCGGGCAAAGGCATCGGCAAACTGATCAAGCGGCACGGTCCGGTCGATCAGAACACGCACATTGTTCTCGGTCATCGCCGAAACGACCCGTGCCAGCCGATTCCCGTCAGACATGTGAAACACAAACTGCGCATTGACATTGTGGGCATGTGCCAAGGCCTCATCCGGCGGGGCAACAAGCGATAGCAGCCTGCCGCCGCTTCGCAGAACACCAAACGATTTTTGCTGTGTTTCACCGCCGATGGTGTCAATCACCAGATCGATATCCGAAAGCATTTCTGCAAAATCAGCGTGGCGATAATCGATCATCTGATCTGCACCCAATGTCCGCGCAATGTCGATCCCGTCCCCGGATGCGGTTGCAATCACGCGTGCACCTGCCGCGCGGGCGAACTGGATGGCAAAGCTACCCACCCCTCCTGCCCCGGCATGGATCAGAACCGTCTGCCCGACACCAAGACCACCCAGCTCAAACAACGCCTGCCACGCCGTTCCCGCAGCCGTCGGAATGCCTGCGGCGACTTCAAGCGGCATGTCTTCGGGCACCTTCACCAGATAATTCGCCGGAACACAGGCAAACCCGGCTAACGCCCCGCCCGCAACCGGATCAAGCCGGGCAATAACCTTGTCACCCTTGTGCCAGCCGATCACATTTGCCCCGACATCCTCGATCATCCCGGCAAGGTCGGATCCGACCGTGTATCGGAATTCCAGCGGGAAGTAGCCCTGCAACACGCCGCTTTGCAATTTAATATCAAGCGGATTAAGAGCTGCTGCTCCCACCCGGACCAGCACGTCCTCCGGGCCGATTTCCGGTGTGGCAATATCGCGGATGACAGGTGCGGTATTGTAATCATCAAGTCTAACGGCTTTCATTGCGCGGCCTCCTGATCAGTGATTGGCCATGCGCCCACCTGATACAACCAGCCAAGCCAGTCTTCCAGATGCCATGTATGGGTCACCTTGCCGTTTTCGACATAATGAAATTCGTGAATCGGCATGTGAAAAGCCCTGCCTGTCGGCGCAATCCCGAACCATTCGCCTGAATGCGTGCCGGTGATTTCGGCCCGCACGGCAACCCGGCCCGGTCCGCCAATCATTTCGTGGACGATGATTTTCACGTCTGGAAAGGCAGCCTGAAACGCCCTGATCAGGGGCTTCATGCCATCGCGTCCCGGTGCCTGCCCGGGGGCAAGCGGGATATCCTGCCAGTCGCTGCAAACCGCCTCATTCAAAAGGTCGGCACCTTCGCTAAAAGCCCGATAGAGTACCTCGATGGCCTTGCGATCCGGGTCTGATACCCCGGTAATCACAGGCTTATTGATTTGCTCCGTCATTTTCATTTCCCATTCAGGATTGTTGGATATGGGAAATGCTATCGATCCTCTCGACATACTTGAAATCGATATAAAATATATGACAACATCCATTTTATGGATTTACATGGTATCGACCTTAACCTTCTGGTGGCCTTCGACGCGCTGATGAAAGAACGCAGCGTCACGCGCGCGGGTATCCGCGTTGGCCGCACCCAACCGGCCATGAGTGCCGCACTATCGCGGCTGCGCGGATTGCTTAATGATGAACTTTTCATCCGAAGCCCTGCGGGCTTGCAGCCAACCCCGCGTGCCCTTGATCTTGCCGAACCAATTGGCCATGCGCTGGCCGAAATTCAGCGCACGCTTGAATTCACCCAGACGTTTGATCCGACGACGTCAACCGCGACTTTTTCCATAGCACTTTCGGATCATCCGACCTTCAAAGTCCTACCAGTGTTGCTTGATGCGCTGCGTCAGAAGGCACCGGGCATCACGCTGCGGATCGGGAACTTCACCGCGCGGGATGACGCCATTACCCTGCTTGACGCGGGGGAAGCCGACCTAACGATTGGCGTCTCCCCCACGGCAAGCGGGCGCATACTGACCCGACCGCTGTTTTCGGAAGACTTCGTTTGCGTTCTGCGCCGTGACCACCCAGCAACCAAGGCACCGCTGGATATTCCGGCTTTCCTTTCGCTATCGCATTTGCTGGTATCACCGGAAAATGACCGTTTTGGTCTGGTGGATGCGGCACTGGCAAAAATGGGCCATAAACGCCGCCTTGCCGTGACCCTGCCAACGATGTACGCCGCCCCGCTTGTGATTGCGCGCTCCGATCTGATCGCGACTCTGATGGCGGGCGTCATTCCAGCGTCTGGCCAGGCCGATGCTCTTGCCATCCGCCCGCTTCCCTTAGATCTTGATCCGATCGGCTTCACCATGTCCTGGCATCGCCGCAATGATGTCCATCCCGCACAACGCTGGCTGCGTGATTTTGTCGCGGGCCTGCCGCTTGATGGATAACAAGACGCCCGGTATCTGCTACACCGCCGACCCAAATCGCCTCTTTCCCGCGGCGCAGCGTTAAGCTAAAACCCGCTAATGGACAGACCGGTTTACATGACCCCCGAAGGGCTCGCAGCCCTTCGCACCGAACTTGATCACCTGTGGAAAAAGGAACGGCCCGAAACCGTTGCAGTGGTTTCATGGGCGGCAGGTAATGGCGACCGGTCGGAAAATGGCGATTACATCTATGGCAAGAAGCGCCTGCGCGAAATTGATCGCCGGGTGCGCTATCTGCGCAAACGGATCGAGGACGCGGTTGTTGTCGACCCGCACGAACAACCCGATCACAGCCGGGTTTTCTTTGGCGCCACGGTTACATATGTGAATGCGCGGGACGAAGAAGTCACCATCCGCATCGTTGGCGAGGACGAGGCCGAAAGCCTCAAAGGCAGAATAAGCTGGATTTCCCCTGTCGCCCGCGCCCTGATGAAGGCCGGTGTCGGCGACGTCGTCACGTTGCGCACCCCGGCGGGCGAGGACGAGCTTGAAGTCCTAAAAATCAGCTATCCGACTGCATAACCCGTCGGTTCTGTGACCGCAATTTTATACCCATCCGGATCACGGATAAAAAACTGATGCGTGCCGTCTTCAAGCTCTGTCACCGGCTCTGGCTTGAAACCTGCATCATTTAACGCGTCAAACATGACATCAACATCATTGCATTCCAAATACCAGACCAGCCCGGCAAAGGATGGCCGCATCCGGCGTTCTTCGTGCGAAACGCCGCCATGGGCGGCCAGCATCAAACGGATTTTGGCACCTGCATCACCCGCTTCCAGCATCGCCCAGACCGGCTCGTCATCCTGATCGGACAGGGTACGCGCCACCACCTCAAACCCTAGAAACCGGTAAAACCCGATACTGCGGTTGATCTCGGCAACGTTCAGAAGCGGTGTGGCGGCTGTGATCATCATGATCCTGTTAAACGCAAAATCGAGGCACGATTATGCCCGGCGGCATCAAACGCGTACAGCCCCGCCGCACGCGACCGGGCCTTATCCTTACATCCGGCTTTTAACCCGCCTGGTCGGTTCGGCCTGCAACGGGTCGTCGGGCCAGTAATGTTTGGGATAACGTCCCTTCATCTCGGCCTTGACCTGCGCATAGGAGCCGTTCCAGAACCCCACCAGATCAGACGTCACCTGAAGCGGCCTTTGCGCTGGCGACAGCAGATGCAACGTTACCGCCACCTTGCCACCGGCGATTTTCGGTGTTTCGGTCGCACCGAACATTTCCTGCAACCGGACCGGAAGGGCGGGTGTTTCACCGCTATAATCAATGCGGATATGGGATCCGGTCGGCACGGTCCAATGGGTCGGGGCCTGCCGGTCAATCTCTTGGCGCCTGTTCCAGTCAATGCCTGACATCAAAGCCTCCGCCAGATTGATCTGCCTGAGCTGGTTGCGCTTATTGATCCCGCCAAGATATGGCATCAGCCAATCCTCAAGCGATGCCAAAAGCGCATCGTCGCTCATGTCGGGCCAGTTTTTCGGATCAACCCGGTGCAGAAACGCGATCCGTTCGCGCAGTCCCTCGGCCGCCTTGTCCCAAGGCAGGCAATGCAGGCCAAGACGACGAATGCCTTCGATCATCGCGGCCGCAATGGCATCAGGTCCGGCTTCGTCACGGGTGGTCTTTTCGTCAAGCACCAGCGCCCCGATCCGCCGTTGCCAGCGCGCCTGCACCGCATCGCTTTGCGCATCCCAGAAGACCTCTGTCCCTTCGGAAATCTGATCGGCGAAATGGGTTTCAAGGCTCGCGCGCGATAACCGTGCGGCAAGGTAAATTCGTGCCTCTCGTGCCTGTCCGTCAAGCTCCGCCACCGCGACATAGGGTTCGCTCGCCAACCCATCATTGTTGGCCAGAATCCCGCCACGCCCGCCCGACAGGCGATAACGCGCATCCGTACCCTTGCGTCGCTCGCCAATCCGGTCGGGATAGGCAAAGGCCAGAAGCAGCCCGACCTGATCGGCATGATCAACAGGATCAGCGGGGTTCTGACTGCCCGTTTTGCTGGCCTCTTTCTTCGCGGCATTACCCAATCGCCGCGAAAGCTGCCTTGCGGCCTCGGTGATCATTTTCGGGGCCTTGCAGGCCAGAATCGCCTCGACCCTAAGCCGTAAATCCGCGCCGCGACCGCGCATGAAATCGCGATCCGATAACAATGCCGCCAGCGCACAGGCAACCTCGCCCAGTCCAAGGCGCGCCCCACGCAACATCATATGCGCCAAGCGTGGATGCACCGGCAATCCAGCCATCGCGGTGCCCATCGGCGTGATCCGGTTGGCATCGTCAATCGCCTCAAGCCGCCGTAACACATCACGCGCCTGATCGATCTTTGCCCCGTCGGGCTGATCCAGCCAAGGCAGGCTTGCCGGATCAGACACGCCCCACCGCGCGAGTTCCAGCGTCAGCGGCGCCAGATCGGCATCGGCAATTTCCGGCGCGGTAAAGGGCGGGCGGGCGCGATGTTCGGCCTCCGCCCATAGGCGATAACACACGCCGGGCTCTAACCGACCGGCACGGCCACGACGTTGTTCGGCACTGGCCTGCGATGATTTGACTGTCACCAGCCGCGTCATGCCCGATGCCGGGTCAAACCGTGGCAAACGCTGCAGTCCGCAATCCACCACCACCCGAATGCCATCTATCGTCAATGACGTTTCGGCAATCGCGGTTGCCAGCACCACCTTGCGCATACCATCGGGGGCGGGCTCAATCGCAATGTCCTGCGCCTTGCTTTCCATCGCACCATAAAGCGGTGCAATAATCACCGTTGGATCAAGCCCGTCTTTCAATGCCGCCTCAACCCGCGTGATTTCGCTCTGTCCCGGCAGAAAGGCCAGAATCGACCCGCTTTCCTCGCGAAGTGCCAATCGGATCGCCGCCGTCATTTCCCGGTCAATCCATGCATCGGGGCGGATTGGAACATATTTTGTTTCAACCGGAAAGGCACGGCCTTCGCTGGTGATCACCGGGCAGTCGCCCATCAGGGCCGCAATAGGACCGCCATCAAGGGTGGCCGACATCACAACAATACGCAAATCATCGCGAAGGGCGGTTTGCGTTTCCCGCGCCAAGGCCAAACCCAGATCGGCATCAAGCGACCGTTCGTGAAATTCATCAAAAATCACGCAACCAATGCCTGACAGTTCCGGGTCATCCTGGATCATGCGCACCAGAATACCCTCGGTCACGACCTCGATCCGGGTTCGAGCGGAAACCTTGCTGTCAAACCGCACGCGATAACCGACCGTCTCGCCCACGCTTTCGCCCAGCAACTGCGCCATCCGGCGCGCTGCCGCCCGCGCGGCCAGCCGCCGGGGTTCCAGCATCACGATCTTCTGATCATTCCGCCATGCCCTTTCCAGTAACGCCAAGGGCACCTTGGTCGTTTTCCCCGCCCCCGGCGGGGCCTGCAAAACCGCGTTGATGCCGGTTTCCAGCACGGTACAAAGGTCGGGCAGAACCGCATCAATCGGAAGGATGGGGAAGGCTTTGGGCATGAACTGGACTAACAACTACGGCAAGGGCCGGACATTACTGAAGGATTTCATCAAAAGCGCAACAAAATCAGACCAAACGTACCGGCCCCGCATATTTCGCGACCAGATCATCCGATGTCAGAAGCATTATCCCTTCCGATATCGCCTGAGCAACCAGAAGCCGATCAAACGGATCCTTGTGAATAGACGGTAAAGTATCGATCATAAGCGTATGTTCGCCAGTGATCGGCAATTCGGAGTATCCATTATCAATTAACCCTCGACGCAATAGCCGGGCATTCACCCGAAAATCATCTCGCCCCAGCCCGGACTTGATTGCGATTTCCCAAAGACTGGCCGCGCTGAAAAGCAATTCGCTCTCAGCGTTTTCGATCAGATCAACTGCGCCAGATGGAAGCTTTTCCGGTTCTCCTGCCGCCCAAAGGATCAAGTGTGTATCGAGCAAAAGCTTCATCAGCGCAGACCAAACATTTCTTCGATCTCGTCCGATCCCATTCTGTCGAAATCGTCCGGAACCAGAATTTCACCGCGAAGGAATCCCGTCCGTTTGGCAAGGGACTTCTCGGGATCAAACGCAGACATCTGAACGACCGGTTTTCCTGCCTTAGCAATCACAAGATCCTCGCCGTTCATTACCCTTGCAATCAACCGGGACAGGTGTGTTTTGGCCTCATGAATGTTAACGGTTCCCATCGCGCACCTCAAATATGACTAAGTTAACTTAGTCTATCTTATATTTATCGAATTCGCAGCAAAAAGCGAATTACTCCTGCTCGTGCAAGAATTGCACCGGCCTTGTCCTCAAAACAATCCCCCGCTCCCCACCAATCCGTTGCAGGGTTTTAAGCCCTCGCGTCAGGCGATAAAGCGCTTCCATATCCCCGCTTACCCGCATTTTCTGCGCTTCAATCCGGGTCACTTTAAACAGGTCGCGAAATGCACCCTCGGAAAGCGCACGAAGGGCTTCTTCCTTCTCCGACCGGGCCGGATCGGGATGTTCGAAAACCAAGGGTTGGGCAGGTTTGAGTGCTTCTGTCATCGCGGTCTTTTCTATCACAATCGACAATGCCCAGACCATCCATGCCTGTGTCCAGCGCATATAATTGCGCCGATCCACGCCAAACCGCCCAAGACCGGCATAAAAAACACCGCGCTTTGCATCAAACAATGCTTCACACGCCCAATCTGCAATCTTCTTTGCCGCTGCAAGCTCGCCAAACCGGCAAAGTGTCCCGATGGCTTGTGCCACCGCATGACAATCAACATACCCGTCCCGCCTGGCAAAGCTGCGCGGGCGGCCATTAGTGTCAAAACATTCCGCACGGTAAAATGCATAGCCACGCATGATCGCGTCATCCAACCCGACCATCCCCGATGCCCGGAACCGATCCAGCAGATCAAGGATGTAACCGGTATGAAAGCCATCAACAAAGCGATGATGCGACCGCGTGCCATATTCCCACGCCCCATCGGAACGCTGCGCGGCCAAAACCCGCGCAACCGCCTTCCGGCTTATTTCATTACCCGGATCAATGCGATGCAATGTCCAGGCGGTCCAAAGGCTGGCATTATGGATTTCCCCATCCCCCTGCCCGACATAGGCAAAATACCCATCCCGCCAAAGCCCACGCAAAAATCCCGCCGCCCGATGCAATATCGGGTCGCTTGGTGCCATACCGCCAGTCATCAACGCATCAACCGCAAAGCTTGTGACAATCGCATTGGACGCACCGCGCGGCACATAAAAGGCGCGTGCCTGCCACGCAAACGGATATCCCCAACCACCGTCCTCGTTTTGCATCCGGCAAAGCCTACCCGCTACATCACAAAGCCGTACCCCATCAGCCGCACCCAAAAGCAACGCCAACGTTTTCGGGTTTTGCAATACCAGGATGATCGCAATATGGCGTAATGCCCGTGGTCCACGCTTAATCGCCTGCAACCAAGTCAGCCGCGCCATCCGAAACCGCCCCAAGCCGCTTAAACGGAACACCCCGCTTTCGAGCCCGTCAAACGGATCGGCCCCGGCAAAGTCGGCGTGAACAATCCCCGCAAGAATACGGTCACGCACCGCAATCAGATCATTGCCTTGCATCGGTATTCTCCCGCATGGCAATCCCCGCCGCCATCCCGCAACAAATCAGGTAATGCCCGTATGACAATGTATTGTCCGTCACCATCGTCACCACGACTGATGCCAGAATACAGATCGCCAACCGCGATCCCCGCGCACACCAGATCAGCATCCCCCAGCTCATCAGCCAAAGGATTGCTCCGATCAATCCCGTCTCGAACAGGATGCGGAAATGATCATTATGCAGCGCGCCGAACGCCACCGCAGACGGCAAATCCTGCAAAATCGCCTCGACACTGCCCGCTCCAAAGCCGAGCCATTGCCGCGCGGCGGATGCCGTTTGCCAATCATCCCAGAACATCCGCCAGAATGCCAATCGCCCACTGCCATGCGTCATCAACAGTCGCGGCAGCCAGATCGTCATCATCACCCACACCGCAATCAAAGTCGGCAATCCGAAAAGCCACGTCATCGCTCGCGAAAACCGAACCCGCCCGACAAAGGCGATCATCAGCGCCAAAACCGCAATCCGCGTCTGGCTCAGGACCACGGCAACCGCCGCAACCCCGCCAATCCATCCGCGCGCATGCCCCCGCATCGCGCACGTCAATGCAAACAACCCCAGAAACAGAAACGGATGATTAAGCCGCCACCCTTCATGGGTGATCTGAAAAACACTTGCCATCGGCAGATACAAAATCAATGCCGGCACCATCACCCGCAAACAATCCCGCCCCAGCCATAGGCCGCATATCAGGCCAAGCGGCAGGATCAAAAGATTGCCGATCAGCCGGACTTTCTCATCCGTCCCACCATCGCCAAGCCCAACAACCCCGAGCAACACGCCCAGCAAAAGCACGGCGACCAATCCATCTCCCGTCAATCGCCCCCGCAAAATCGCAGGCCCAACCCAAATCCCCCAAAACCCGATCAGGATCAGCTTCGCCAGCATCCCGCCAAACCCGGTCAGCCAAAGCGATGCCAGCATTGCCACAATGCCCAGCAAAAGAACCGGCATGTTTGAGCCCGCCGTATCCCCGACCGTGTCCGGCTTTGCGTTCATTTCGGCCATGAATTGCCCCTGCAACACCCAGCCACACCTCGCGGCGGGACAAATCCGAAAAACTCCGCTATCGTGATCAGCTTGAAATCATGGATATTTTCGGAACGCTGATGCAGCGACTGGTGACATTTTGCCTGACATCCCAGATCGTTCTGGCCCCTATCATGCTGGGCGGCACACGACCTTGGGCGATAGCGGTTTTGACCATCCTGACCGGCATCGGGTTGCTGGTGGCGGGATGGTTCGGCCACGTGAAACTGACCCGACCGATCAAACAGGTTGGCATTGCCGGCGCACTCCTGTCTGTATGGCTGGTCGTGCAGGCCGCACCGATCTGGCCAACGCTGCCTGCCCCGTTCAACGCATCGCACCTTGCCCTTTACCCAACCGCCTTCCTGCCGATGATCGGCAGTGTTTTGTGGCTGGCCGGTATCTATGTGCTGGCCGCTGGATGCGCGCAAATGCGAGGTGATAAATTCACCCGAATAATCGCATGGGCCGTGATAATTGCGGCAATTCTGCAAGTCGCACTTGCCTGTCTTGCCGATATCTTCTCGTTTGAAAGCACCTATTGGTTTGCCAAGCAGGCCCATCTTGGTGACTGGACCGGAAGCTTTGCCAATCGCAACGCCTTTGGCAGCCTGATGACGATTGCGGCGATCTACGCCCTTTACCTTTTCTGCGCCAAGGGCACGGCCACAATCGGAAGCCGGATTGATCACGCGGCTGGCTGGATCGCACTTGCACTGATTTTCACATCCGCCCTGTTCGCCAGCCATTCGCGAAGTGCGGTTCTTGCACTGGCAATTGCCCTCATCACCTTTGCAATCATGCTTCGCCCAAAAGCAGACCGCCTGCTGCCGCGCATCACCTATCCCGTTATGGTCGTAGCCTGCGTTACAACTGCCCTGATCGTCATCGCCATGCTCATTCCCGATCTTGGCAATCGCTTTGCCGAACTGGCCCGCCCCGATCTGATCCAGCGCGATGACGCATGGCAGACTGCCATCATCGCCATATCCCATCGCCCATTTACCGGCTTTGGCCCGAACGCGATTGCGCTGGTGATGGATCATTTCGCAACCCTTGGCCTTAACCGCAAAGCCGCATGGTTCAGCAGCCATAATTTATGGCTTGATGCCGCCCTCATCTTTGGCATTCCCGCAACGCTGGCGATGGCTGGCTTTATCCTGTATCGGCTGACACGCACTTTCCGAGCAGCCGAAAACCGTCTGGATCGAACGCTTCTGATCAGCCTTGCGGCTCTGATCGGTATCATGTCCAGCATCGGCTGGGTCGCGTCGATGCCTGCACTCATTCTGCCCTTCCTGTCCCTTCTGGCCGCGCTTGAAGCAAGGCCGAAAGTACAAAGCCGCGCAGCATCACAATATCGGAACGGTCCCCGGCAATCCGTGCGGCCCGATCCAGTTCTTCGCCAATCGCCTGCGGATTAAAGTCTTGTTGCTGCGCCCGTGCCAAAGCCCGAAGCGACATCAAAACCGGATCAAACGGCGCATCTATAAGCTCCGCACTCGTCAATATCTCCAAAGCCATCCAATCGCCTGATTTAAAAGCTGCCGTGACCG
Source organism: Thalassospira sp. MBR-102 (assembly GCF_040549275.1). Classification (NCBI taxonomy): domain Bacteria; kingdom Pseudomonadati; phylum Pseudomonadota; class Alphaproteobacteria; order Rhodospirillales; family Thalassospiraceae; genus Thalassospira; species Thalassospira sp. MBR-102. The sequence continues at coordinate 102,711 of NZ_JBEPTC010000001.1, read as the reverse complement.
CGTGCTGCTTTGCGTAATCGGCAACTCCATCCCCATCACGCAAAGCAGCTTCGATATCCGGCACATTCCGCAAGGCCGCCATCTCAGCCCCAAGGCGGCCCAAACCGATCCCGATCAAAACCAGCCCGGCAAATATAGGGGTCCGGCGAAAACGCATCAGGCGTTCTCCGCCCTGTCGGCATTGTCCCGACCATACGCCGGTCTGCCCCGTGTGGCAGCCAGGACAAGGCCATCGGGCACCAACCCGGCGGCGTTCAACTGACTGATGGCATCGCGCACATCACGGCGTTTGCTGTAACCACGGCGCAGCACCAGCAACCGTGCATCCGCCGCCCCCATCAGCAGTATCGCATCGGCCACTGATAAAACCGGCGGACTATCAATCACGATCCGGTCATAACGACCGCGCAGAAGATCCAGAACATCCCGTAATCCATTCTGAAGCAAGCCGGTCGCAAAACTTCCCGGTACGGATGCCCGCGCACCGATATAGTCAAAGGATTCACGATCTTCCCCGCTTTGAATGGCGTCCTCCAACGTCCCTTCACCGGCCAGAGCCGCCGTCAAATCCGACACGTTGCCGACACGCGCAAATCCCGCTGGGTGGCGCAGATCGCCATCAAGCAGAATCGTCTTCATCCCCGCAGTCGCAAAGCTTGTCGCAAGATCACGCGCCAGTCTGCTTTTGCCTTCGCCCGGCACAGCCGACCCGATGCAACTGACATGGGCGCGACCCGCATGTACGCGCGTTTTGGCAAGGATATTGACCAAAACCGCCAGATGGCCAACCGCTTCCTCCATCGAAACCGCACTGGCAAAGGGGTCATCAACTTGCGGAGTCCGGGCATAAAGCGGAATACCAAACCGGTCTTCCAACTTCCCGTCATCATGGATCGCCTGATCGAAATAGTGTCTTAGCATCCCCGCAACAACGGCGGCAAAAAGCGCGACCAGAACTGAAGCCATCCACAAATCGCGTCTGGTCGGAAACTCCGCCGTTTCAGGCAGGCTTGCGGCCTGCATCACCGTCACATCACTTTGAAATGCAGCCAATGCGATACGAAGTTCCTGCTCCGTTGTGCCAAGCGTGTCGGCTTCGCTGCGCATCAGTTCCACCGCGCGCAAAAGGGCGGCCTGCCCCTGTGCCTTTTCATGGCGGACAGTCAATTTTTCCTGCCAGTCATCACGCTGGCTTCTGATCACATCATATTGTTTTTGCGCATCTCGCAGATCAAGCGCGATCTTCTCTGCCGCCACCAACACGGCATCGCGCAGATGCCGCTGCACGGTTTCAAGTTCGCGATGAACAGCAATCATCGCCGGATGCTTGGGACCGTATCGCTGATCCAATGCCGCATGATTTCGACGTACCTCGTCATATTGCCCAGAAAGCCGTCGAACCGTTTCATTATTGGCAATCGGTGGCAGGACCAGAAGGGTATCAATCGACTGCGAATTCTTGCGTGCATCGGCCATCAGGCGTGCCCGTTCCAGATCACGGCGCGCAACCTCCAGCGCGCCATTCAATTGATAAATTCGGTCCAGTATCAAACGGCTTTCATCGGGTTCGATAAAGCCTGCCTGCTGCTGCCACACCGAAAGATCGGTTTCGGCCTGCGCCAGCTTTGCGTTCGCGGCCAAAAGCTGTTCGGACGTTTCCATCAACCTCGCGCGAAGTCCCTGTTTGCGTGTACTTTCGCGCTGCCAAAGGTAACTGTCGATAACGGCATTCAGGATTTTCTGGCTTTGCGCCGCATCATGATCGGTCACACTAACCTCGATCACGGACGCATTGCCAATGCGCACCACCTCGATCCGTGATCGCAGGGCACCAAGTACGCGGTTATCGCCTGCTTCATTTCCCTCACTTCCGTCAATCGCGGGCACGATCTGAACGCCCTCGCCGCGCAGGACCGAAAGTGCGGTTGCAAGTACTTCATTCCCGCGAAGCTCCGCCATTGCGGTTTCCAAATGCTGCGCGACCCCGCCCCCGTCTATCGGGGCATCTTCGCGATCGATCACAAAGGCAATTTCGGCCACCGAACGATAGGTTGGCATCAGTCGGGGAATAAGAGCCGCGGCCACCATCAACACCGCAACAAAAACAAGCATCACAATCCCGCGGCGCTGCCACAGCACCGCGAACAGATCGATCAACGTCAAGTCTGTATCCTTGTCGGTTTGCAGTTGATCCGAATGCCTCATCGCGGGCTGACCGATGGCTGTTCAATCCAGTCCGACTGATCGGTATCTGCCCTTTCTTCCGTAAGGCTCGTGTTCCAGCTTTGCGTCGCCGCGGGGTCCCATTGCCTGTAATACGTGCTGAAACGAATTGGCAAAAAGGGCTGGGGTGGCTTTGATATCGATCCGGGACTGGTATTGTCGGTTGTCTCTGACGCAACGGCTTGCGCGCGATATCCCGCATCAAAAAACCGCCTTGAGATTTCAGGCATCGTTCCTGCTGCCATCGCGTCACGCATCTTGGGTTCGGGATACATTGCCACCACCCGAAGCACCGCCTTCATAACGATCAATTCCATCAGAAAACTGCCTGTCCCACCGGGCATGAGCATCTGCGTCAATGCCAGAACCCGATCCAGAACCAGCAAGACCATCCTGAAATCCTCTGGCCTCAGATTGCCTTCGCTTGTCACCACATCCCGCCCCAACAATCTTGCAATCAGGGCATCGACCGTATCGTCAATTTCCACAGTGTCGTTTTCGGATAGCTGATCGGTCAGGAATTGCATGATCTGGCTTGCATTTGCCTCGGCCGCTTCGATTTCAGGTGGGGGTAAAACTACCTGTCCGTTTGCATCGGCGGGTGTCAACACAAGCCAGATCGCAAATCCGACAATCACGACCCAACCTGCCGCGTGGTAAAATCGTCCAGCCCATGCCCGCAAGATTGCCGGAATGACAGCCCCGGCAAACCGCCAAAGCCCGCGACCATATCGTGGCCCCATCGTGCGCGGCGCCATGGCAATGCGCCATGCAAATTCCAGCCCGCATCGCTGCATCATCGCTGGTGCCCGCCTGATATCACCGGCCAGCACATCAAAAGCCCCCCCAACCCCCATGATAAAACGGCATCCGGTTTTCGGCCCGTAATTCACCACAAACGCATCCTTGCGCGGACTGGGAAGGGCAACAAACACCACGTCCGCACCGCTGGCCCGAACCTTTTCGGCCAGTTTGGCATCATCGGGGTCGTAACCGTGATGGACCCCGGCAATGATCAGTTTGGGAAAATCGCGGCGAAGGCGTGCTTGCACGCGATGCAGAACATCATCGCGTGCGCCTAGCAAAAAGACCGAATATCCCGCCGCCTCAAACCTTGGCAAAAGGCTTTCCATCAAATCAATGCCTGTCACCCGTTCGGGCACCGCAAGGCCCAGCAATCGCGCCGCCCAGACAATCCCCATCCCATCCGCCGACAGGCAATCGGCCTGTGCCAAAACACGCCAAAGGCCGCCATCCCGACACGCTTGTGCGAATTTGACCGCATTTAACGACAAATGGCGGAAACAGCCTTCTTGATGGATATTGGAACAGATGTGATCGGCCAATGACGCCTGCCTGCGCAAATCAAGCGTCAGGCCGAAAAAGTCCCCCCGGTCGCTGGTCATCCCCGCCGATCTCTCCCCAATGTCCCTTTATATGATGGCTGCAATTGTTCGCACCCCGACAACCATCTGACAAAGCATTGAAATTCAAAGTAACTTATGATTGTTTTGTCATCAAGACAAACACCAAAGAGTGATGGCGCGTGAAGATCATTCTGCTTACGAATATCGTTCCGCCCTACCGGCAACGCGCCTATGGCATGTTGGCCAGCCTTGTTCATGCCTGCAACCCGGCCCGAAATCCAGATGGCGACTTCCACGTCATCTGCACCCAGCGTCAAGAACCCCAACGCGCGTGGCCGATGCTGACCGGCGATTTCGCCCAATCAATCCTGCCCGGCATCAAAATCCCGCTTGGTGAAAATCGCGTGATCCCGATTAATTTCGGCTTAATCCGCGCCCTTGACGCCGCCCGGCCTGATGTCCTGATCATTGCCGGTTTCGGACTGGCACAATGGCAGGCACATCTTTATGCCCGCCGACACAATATCCCAACCATTTTACAGTTTGATGGTTGGGCCGGATCGGACGCCACCTATCAAAACCGTCTTCGCGATTGCATCCGGAAAACGATGATCGCGCATGCCAAAATCTGCATTGCCGCCGGGGAAAATGGCCAAGACTGGTTTGTCAAATCCGGCAAGGTCAGAAATAATATCCTGATCGCCCCCATCCCGCCTTCCTTCAAGGCTCCCAATCATCTTCACGGCTTTGATGACCGTCCTGTCGATCTTTTATGGTGCGGAAGACCAACATTATCCAAGGGCTTCGAAACCTTCCTTGAAATTGCAGCCGGACTACACCGCCAAGGCCACGCAAAGCGTATACAAATCGTCGGGGCCTGCGACCAGAATGACCTTGCAAACCGGCTTGCGGGACTAGGTCTGAACAAGGCCACCGACCATATGCCCGAAATACCTCCGGCGAAATTGCCCCGCATCTATCAGCAGGCCAAACTCTGCCTCCTGCCCAGCCGCAATGATGCCTATGGCGTCACCGTGATCGAGGCCATTGCATGCGGCACCGTCGCCCTCGCAAGCAACCGGGTCGGCTGCGTTCCCGATATTCTCGGCACCGCCGAAATTCTGCCTTGCAACATCGTGCCCGCATGGATGACGGCCTGCGCGCGATTGCTAAGTGATCGCGCCGCATGGCAGAAAACCCAAGCCCGGCAGCATTCCCGCATCGCCAACAACACCCCCGCCCATCACGCCGAAACCATCTTGCGGGCTTGGAAGATGGCAAACAGCGCAGAGGTGCCTGATGCATAACCGCGTTTTGGTCCGTGATGCCCCGGTCTGGATGATTGGCCGCAATGACCAGCTCCGCATTCTCGCAGCCCATCTAGCACACCATAACCGGCTGGTCCGCTGGGACAGTTTCTGGCGTCATGACGGTAGCGGTTTTCTCACCCCGCCGGCCCGGCGGGTGGAACCACATCTTTCCACTGTTCCCGGCCGACACCTCTTGCCCGATATTATGGGAAAGCTCGCACAAAAGCTTCACCTTCCCGCGCGAAACCTCTATTCCGATCTGCCTCTGTCATGGCTGGCGCTTCTCCATATGCCCGATGCCCGTATCCTCCACGGTCAGGGAAATTACAGCCTTCCCGCCATGCAAGCTGCCCGTGCACATGGCATGACGATCATTTCGGATGTCACCGGCCAGCTTGCCCCGGTCCGCTATCGCCAGCTCGCCGACGAGTATCACCATCACGGTTTGCGTTATCGCGAGATATCAAACTTCCTTGCCCGCCGCCGCATCGCAGAAGCCCGATTTGCCGATGGCGTTTTTGCCCCCTCCGACGTGGTTGCCGCCGGACTTGAAGAATGCGGCATTGATCCGGCACGCATTCATCTGGTTCCCTTTGCGTCCGGCCTGTGTTCTCAATTGGTCAAGGCCGAACGACCAACACAAAATCCCGGCATCACCCGCCTTCTCTATGTCGGCAATATCTCGATTGCCAAGGGCATCCGAATTTTGATCGAAGCCTTCCGTGCGCTGCGCACCCGTCATGGGCCTTCCATCACGCTTGATCTGATCGGTGCGGCACAGCCCTGTGCGTTCGCCTATCTTTCCAAACTGCCGCAGGGTTGCGTCTGGCACGGTGCAATGCCACAGGCGAAGCTTGCCGAGCACTTGCTCTCCGACGATATATTCGTCTTCCCCAGCCTGTCCGAAGGCAGCAGTCTTGCCGTGCTTGAAGCCATGGCGGCTGGCTGTGCCGTGATCACGACCCCAGATGCCGGAAGCCCAATTACCCATCAAAAAAATGGGCTCCTGATCCGGCCCCGCGATAGCAACGCTCTGATTGACGCCATCCAGGCCCTGCATGCCGCACCGGCACGTGTTCAGGCACTTGGCGTCGCCGCCCGCGACCTGATCGCAACCAATATCACCATGGATTACGGCACCCGATCCGAAGCCGCCTATGAAAGGGTTCTTGCCCACCATGCATAGGTTCCGCACGTATATTTATCCGCTCTGGATGCTCTCAGCCAATCTGATCACACGCCTTGGCGGTATGATCATTCTACTTTTGATCGGCCATCATTTCGCCCCCGATCAGTTAGGGGCCTATTTCGCGGCCGTTGCCACCATCGGCCTTGCCGTAACCATCGCGCAGGCCGGATGCGGCCTGCTTCTGATCCGGCTCTATCAGGCAAACCAGCGCCGCGCCGCCTTCGCCCTTTGCTCGCTTCGCCCCACACTCGCTATCGCCGCAACCGCGTTTGTCGTCATCATGACAGACATCGCCCCATCGCCGATCCTTCTGATGCCCACGGTCGCGGCTCTCGCCCCGGACTGGATCATCACGGCACGCGGTCAACTTTCCAAAATCGCCCTGATCGCCGTTCTAGGACAAATCGCCGGAATCACCGTCGCTTTCGTTGCCATCGTCACCCAAAGCAATCTGGCCCTCTTTGCCATAGCACCAGCAATCTCACTGGCAAGCCTGATCGCGGGTGCCTTGCTTGCCCTTCGCGATCATGCCTCTCACCCAACTGCCATAACAAAAATCACCCACAGCCAGATGATCAATCTGATCGGCTTCACCCTGCTGGCTGGCTCACTCCCCAATCTTGATTTCGTGCTGCTCGGCCAAAATCTGCCCAACACAGCGCACGCCAATCTGATGCTGGCCCAACGCATCTTCCTGATCACGGCAGCGATCATCGCCAGCACTTCGGCGGCATTATTTGCCAAAAAGCAGGCCGGGCTGCTCCGCGATATCTGGCTGATCGCTCCACCACTTGCCATGACTGCAATACTTCTGATGCTGCCCGAAACGCTTGCCCTGCTTTTTTACAGCACTGTCAATGTCAACCTCGTCGCCTTGTTGCGCACAGGGGCCTTCTGGCCCGTGCTGCTTGCGATGGTCTCGCGTCAAATCCTGATATCACAGGAAACCGAAAACCAGTTCTTCCCCGGCTGGATTTGCCTTGCTCTTATGGTTGTCACAGGCGTGCTTCTTCCGGCTTCCCCTCATGAAACCGATGCTGTGATCATTATGCAGCTTCGCCTGAGCCTCTGCCTGCTCCTGATCGCGATATGTCACCGCAATCCCATTTTGCGGAACAAACCGGCATGAAGAAATTGCAGGCCGAAATCATCAGTAACCGCCTCATCACCGGCCAGTATGGTGATATCCGTTTTGGACCATGGGGTTTTGAATGCTCTGATCGGCACTCTTTCGTCACACTCAGCGATCAATGCCGCAACACACGCCAGGTTGGCGATCACTGGCAACTGGCCGAAGGCGACTGGGCACTTGATTACCAGACAAGCCGGATTGATCCCGCAACGCTTCGCATCCGTGCAACACTCTCCGCCCGCCGCGATGGGCTGTTACAGGATGCCGTCATCCGGCTGATCTTTGACAAACCCACCATTCAATCCGGCGAAATTGCCGGTCGCAAATATGACCACACCGACAGTGACAGATACCGCCTGCATCCCGTCCGCACCGTCCGACTGATGGGAACCGATGGCACAATCATTTCCGTCACGCTTGATCGTTATGACGGGGCCGGTCGCTTTACGCCTTACATTTATCTGCGTGATCGCGGCGATCACTGGATCATTCATGCCCGCCTGCTGCCAATCGATCCGGTTGATCACGTCTGGTTGCGCTGGGCCAACCGATTTTTCACCCTGTCCGCCCCGGATTGGCTGGCGCATCTGGTCTGGAATTTTCCGGGTGGTAAAGCTGCTTTCTGGCGCTTGCGCGAACGACTTGGCCGACGCTGTCCCGAAATACAGGCAGTCCCGCTTAACAGGCTGAAATCATGTCAGTCCCTGATGCTGGAGGTCACATGTCGCTTCGCTTAGTGCAATCTGATTTGCACGAACGCTGCCTTCGCCTTGCGCGTTTGATTGCCGATCAACTGGCCAATCAGCAGTTCGAAAATGGCGATTTCCCCCAGCACAGCTTTTACGCCAAGGCCTATGCCGTCGCCCTTTGGCAAAGCCTTAGTGACGATCACTACACTGCGAAAATTAGGGCGGCCGTCAATGCGCTGAAAACCGAAATCCAGGACCACAGTTATCATCGCGAATTCATCGAATACGCACTGGAAAACTGCCCGGACATAAACGCCGAAACCCGTAATGCCATCTTGCGAAACGCCCCATACCAATCGCCCAATGTCGCAAACTGGCACATCCTTGCAATGCGCATCCGCCAATCCGGTTCATGGCGGGATAAACTGCGTGCAAAACTGGACTGGCTTTATACTCGTACCCGCTTCTGGCGCGCACCAGTCTTCATGGACCGCCCCGGCTGTTTTTCCGCGCAATATCATGCCTTCTGCGCCGCCTTGCTGACCGATAGCCCTATGCCAGCCCAACGCAAAATTGCGGCGAAGGCCACTGATCTGATTGCCCGACTTTGCGCAACAACAGGCATCCCCAACCTTGTCGGGCGCGGTGCCGGACAGAGCTTTGGCGCAATGACCGCCCTTTATGCCCTACTCAAACACGGCTATTGGGCTGAGGCAGAAGCAATCCTGTTTCGCCTTGAACTGACCTTGCTGCAAACCGAAACACTGCCACTCAACCTGCTTGCCCCCAATCCTTTGCCAGATGATCCCGGCCCGGACAATAGACAAACACCGGGCTGGTACAGCTATAACCGGCATTACGATTATCTGGCTTTCACCGGCTTCTGGCTGCTGCGCGCAGCAATCGATAGCTCGCCCGAACGTGCACCAACAATTCGCACCAATGCCGATTTCCTGCTGATCCGCGACACCGACCATTATCACGCCCGCATGTGCCTGCGCGGAAAGTCGTCCTATGATATCACGACCGCGCCGGTGTTGATCACAAACGGTCATGTGTTCCTGCCTCCCACCGGCGGCGAAGAAGACTTTTCAAGCCTTTATGGCCCGGCATCACTGCCACTTCCAGCCTTTGCCGATCAACAGGCGTGCAGCACCTTCACATCCGGCACAATAAGTGATAGCACCGCAAAGATCTCATTCAGACTCGCAGGCCGCCGGGGCCAGCGCGACATCACATTCAACGAGAACGAAGTTGTCATCCATGATCATGTCGATACAGACAGCCTATCCGACCTGCATCTGTTCCGCCTGCTGATCCCCGCCGGTTTGGCCTTCGAAAAACCCGGCGAAAACCGGATTGATTTCCCCGATTTGAACCTCCACCTGATCGCGGACCATCCGCTCCATATCATCGATGATGGCTTGTTTTCCGTGACCGGCCCAGTCAGAACGATCTTTGTCCCGAACCAAAGCAACGCAACACTTCGCATCGTCTGGAGCCCCTCATGACCAAGGATGATGCGATCACCGTGATCACTACGGTTCGGGATGGCGATGCCTTTCTGGAACGCTATTTTGCCAATCTTTACAAAATTCTCCGCCCGCAGGATGGTGCCATCCTTGTCGATGATGGTTCGGTAAACCCGGTCATGCTTCCCGGCCAACCAACAAAGGTCAAACTGATCCGCTGCCCCCCGATTGGCAGGGGAGCCGCCCTTAATATTGCCATTTCCAATGCGACAACCCGCCTGATTGCCATTCAGGATATCGATGATACGTCTAACCCGGATCGCCTGTCGATACAGGCGGCCTTTCTCATGGATCGTCCAAACGCCCTTGCCTTCGCCGCAGGACAAGAAACAGCAACGCCAAACGCCCGCAACCCGTGGCAACAAATCCCGGCCACACGGCTTTATCGCAGCAACCCGCTGCATCACTCGTCATTGGCGTTTCATCGCGATATCTGGGAAATGGCCAGTGGCTATGATCCGGTACTGCCGTGCTGCATCGATCTTGATTTTTATCTGCGCGTCGCAAGCCTGCCCATGACCTCCATCTGGCAGTTTCGCCGACAATTGATTACGCGAAACACTAATCCCGAGACACGCCATTTTGCCTCCATCCCCGACTCTGTCTATCAAGAAACTTTGCGCATTGTTCTGGCCCGACATCGCCGGGCTATCGCGCCACCACATTGGATGCGCATTTTCGATCTGAAACGTTTGTCGGGGATTGGCCGATGACGAAACCACCGCGGATCATTGCCTTGGTGCAACTGCCCCCGCCGATGCACGGGGCGGCAACCATGAATGAACGGGCTTTGGTCGCGCTTCGCAAAATCTGTGATGTGACAGTGCTTGAAATGCGCTTTGCCAAAAATCCCCGCGATATTGCCAGGATGAGATTGGGTAAACTGGTTATGGCTCTGGGACTTTGGCTAAAACTATTGCTCGCACTCCGGCGAAAACCCGATGCACTTTATATCTGCTTTGCCCCAACTGGGGGCGCGTTTTATCGGGATTGTCTTTATGTGATGACAGCCAAAATCCTTGGCATCGCAACCATACTGCATCTGCATGGCCGTGGATTGCAAGCCGGGCGCGGCCACTGGTTAACCGCATTTTTGCAACGCCATGCATTTGCCGGGCAAACCGCCATTATTCTGGGCAAGGCGTTGCGCAATGAAATTGATGGTCTTCAATGCCGATCAAAAATCATCGCCAATTGCCTGCCCGATACGGCCTTCAAGATCAATCACGACCCGATCAGCACCACAACGCCGCGTCTGCTTTATCTATCAAACCTTTTTCGCAGCAAAGGTATCGATGATGTGCTGGCGGCCTGTGCAATTCTCAAACAGCGTAATATCGATTTCGCGCTTGATACCGCCGGCGCCGAAGGCGACCTCTCAACCTGCGAACTTTCACAATTGATCCACAATTTGAATCTTTCGGATCACTGCCATTATCACGGTCCGGTCGATGCGGATATCCGCACCAAACTTCTATCCAATGCCAACCTCTTTCTGTTTCCGTCAAGCTACCCGAACGAAGCACAACCTCTTGTCGTGCTCGAAGCCATGGCCGCAGGAGTTCCCATCGTCAGCTCCACCATCGGAACTTTGGTTGATATCGTTCACGATGGCGAAACCGGCCGCATCTGCCAGCCCGGCAATCCGGAAATGCTGGCAAATATTGTTTCAGATGCCCTGACCCAACCAACCGAAACCCACGAAATGGCGCGGGCTGCAAAGGCCTTTTGCAACCAGCACTTCCGGGCAGATCGGTTTGAGAAGGAACTTCAACAACTGATCAAGGAAATCATTTCTTGATCTCTTTAACCACGTCTGCCCAAATATCCTGCAAGCCTCAATCGTGAAAGATACCGTCATGACCCGCGATGAATTCAACGCATTTTGCCAATCGCTGCCCGTGACAACGCATGTCGTGCAATGGGGCGGGGCGGATGTCTGGAAAGTCGGCGGCAAGGTTTTTGCGATTGGCGGCTGGACCAAGGGCCATACGCTTGGCATTACCTTCAAGGTATCCGACATCGCCTACGAGGTTTTAAAGGAACAACCCGGTTTGCGCCCTGCCCCGTATCTTGCCTCGCGCGGGATGAAATGGATCCAGCATTATGACGCACCGGGACTTGATGATGCGAACCTGCGTGACCATTTGGCAGAATCCCACAAAATCGTCTCGCGCGGCCTGACCAAAAAGATGCAGCGCGAGCTTAATCTGTATCAGGAATAAACGGCGCGGCTTTTACAACCGCCAAAGGTCGATGCCTGCGGGCACGTCGTCACGCGGCAGAATGGCGCGCACATCGGCAACGAAGCCGGTGCCATCCTTCAAAAGCCCCTCCACTAGCGGCCAACCCTTGGCAACATATTCCCGGTGTGACACCGCCAGCACGACGGCATCCGCCGGTTTCAGGTCGGCATCACCACACAATTTCAGACCATCGAATTCATGCAGAACTTCCTCGGTATCGGCATGATGATCATGGACCTGAACATTTATCCCGGCATCTTCGAGCGAGCGGATGATATCGATCACGCGCGTATTTCGAATGTCGGGCACGTTTTCCTTAAAGGTCAGGCCAAGCACCGTCACAGTCGGGTTCTTGGTCGCTCCTTCGCGCAACAACGCCCGAATGACCTTATTTGCGACAACCTCGCCCATGCCGTCATTAACCCGACGACCGGCCAGAACCACCTGCGGGTAATAACCAAGTTCCTCTGATTTGTGGGTCAGGTAATAGGGATCAACCCCGATGCAATGCCCGCCGACAAGGCCGGGCGTAAAGCGCAGGAAGTTCCATTTGGTGCCCGCGGCATCCAGAACATCACGGGTATCGATACCCGCCCGATCAAAGATCAGCGACAGTTCGTTCATCAGCGCAATATTCAGATCGCGCTGGGTATTTTCAATCACCTTGGCGGCCTCCGCGGCCTTGATCGTCGGTGCCTTGTGGACCCCAGCCTTGACGACAGATCCATAAACCGCCGCAACGATTTCAAGCGTTTCGGGCGTCTGCCCCGACACAACCTTGGTTATGGTGGTAAAGCGATGTTCGCGGTCTCCAGGATTGATGCGTTCAGGCGAATAACCCACCGTGAAATCGATCCCCGCCTTCAACCCCGAAAGCTGCTCCAGGATCGGCACGCATTCTTCCTCGGTCGCGCCCGGATAAACCGTGCTTTCATAAACAACGATGTCGCCCTTCTTAAGGATTGCACCAACCGTTTTCGATGCAGATCGCAACGGCGACAGGTCAGGACGGTTTGATTTGTCAATCGGGGTCGGCACAGTCACGATATGGAAATCGGCCTGACGCAAATCTTCGGGATTATCACTCAGCAGCAAATCGGCGGCTGCCAGTTCAGGATCATCAACCTCGCCGGTTGCGTCATGCCCTGCCTTAAGCTGCGAAATGCGCGACTTGTTGATATCAAACGCGACTGTTCCGCCGATCTCCGTCCCGAAGGCCACCGCTACAGGCAAACCGACATATCCCAGACCGATAACCGAAATCTTGCGACCGTGGCTCATTGCTCAACCCTTGAAATTGAATTCTGCCTGACTTCTAGCCAGCACACATACAATCGTCAATAAAAGACGGAACAGCATCCGGTTTAGGCAATCAAAAAATATGTGCTACCCTGCAAGCATCCGAAATCAGACTGTTATCCATGCATAAAATCCCCTATCTGATTTGCCTTTTCCTGTTTTGTCTTGTTGCTGGAATGCCCGCCACAGGCCGGGCAGGAGCTGCGCGCATAAGCGTTGTAATGCCTTATATCCCGATGATGGCCGAAAGTCCGGCGCGTGGGACATTCATTCGCATGTATGAAGAAGTGGCCGCGCGAACCGGTCAGGAAATCATCATTGATATTCTACCACCCCGCCGAGCGGTACAGTCCTTTATTGTCGGCGAATACGATGCCTTGGGTGCCTTCCCGTCGCTTAGCGAATTACCGGTTTCGCTGGCATCCGTGCCGTATTACCTGCGCGAGAATCTGATTTTCTACAAACCGGGCCAATTTGGTCAGAACGCGATCACCTCACCCGACGGTCTGGCCGGATTGCGGGTCGGGCTTTCGGCCTATCATTATCCACCCGCCATCACCAATCGTCAGGATGTCGATTTCGAACGGGTTCCCAGCGACCATTCCTTACTGAGCATGATTGCCAACAACCGGCTTGATGCTGCCATCATCGAGAGGTCTTCGGGGTTTCACATTCGCGATCAGCTCGGACTTGCCGGGGTTATCGATACTCTCGACATCCCGCTCACAACGGAAAATGTCTTTTCCCTGTTTCAGGCCAACCGCGAAGGTATTGAAAATCGCGCCATATTTAACCGGGCTGTTTACGACATGCTGTGTGACGGAACGCTGGCGGGAATTTTCGGACGAAGCGACGTTTTACCCGATATTTCCGTGCTCGAACGTGATCTGCCACCTGAAAGCTGGCGTAACGACTGCCTCCCCTCACTTCCGGGTTCCACCCGCTAAACAGCCAACGATCCCCGCATGCCAAACGGGGTGCGCCATATCTGACGCACCCCGTTTCATCATCATTGTCGCTTAAGGCTGGGCTTACCCCTTGACCACGATATTGATCAGTTTCGGGGTTGGCTTGGCGATATAGATCACCTTGACGATCTGCATGCCTTCAAGATGGCGGGCGACATTTTCATCGGTCTTTGCCATTGCCTCGACCGTTGCCTGATCGGCATCCGCCGCCACCATGATCGAGCCGCGTTTTTTGCCATTGACCTGAACCGGGACTTCAAATTCGTCGTCCTTGGCCTTTTCTGTATCAAATACCGGCCAGTCAAACTTGATCACCGATTTTTTGGAACCAAATTCGGCCTCTGCCATACGGCTCATAAGCTCTTCGCCCAGATGCGGCGCAAAGGGCGCGACCATCAGGGCAAGCGCACGAACATGATCGTCATGCACCGCATTCTGGCGGGTCATGGCGTTGGTCAGTTCGATCAATGCCGCAATCGCAGTATTCAGCCGCAATTCAGCGATGTCGTTGGTCACCTTGGCGATGGTTTTATGCAAAAGCGTTTCGATTTTGCCATCGACGTCGCTTGTGCGCTCCATCTGGGTTGCGACCTTCCAGACGTTGGACAGGAAACGCATCATGCCAACAATCGCATCGGACTGCCACGGTTTGGAGCTGTCAAGCGGCCCCATATACATCTCGTACGTCCGGAAGGTATCAATCGTATACTGATCGCAAATTTCTTCCGGCGGGATGCCGTTTTTATAGCGCTTGCCCATCTTGCCCGGAACGGTGATCAGTGCCTCGTCCGTCTTGGCATTGAATGGCTGCTTTTTACCGTCAACATCGCGCATTTCAACATCATGGATGTCGACATAAACGCCGCGCGCGTCGGTATAGGCATCGGCCGTGATCATGCCCTGGTTGAACAGCTTCTGGAACGGTTCGGGTGTGGCGACGTAGCCAAGGTCAAAGAGCACCTTGTGCCAGAAACGCGAATACAAAAGATGCAGCACCGCATGTTCCGCCCCGCCGACATAAAGGTCGACCGCACCGGGCTTGGCATTACCATTCTCGTCGGTGGTGTTGGCCCAATAGGCCGCTGCCGCATCCGATGCAAAGGCCTGATCGTTCTTTGCATCGAAATAACGCAGATAATACCAGCACGAACCGGCCCAGTTCGGCATCGAGTTCGCATCACGACGGAACGAACGCACTTCGTAATCCGCACCGGCATGGCTGTGGGTCGACCCCACCGCGACATCCACCGGCAGGACCGAACCATCGGAAAGCACGATCCCGGTGACTTCCATCCATTCCTTGGCACGCGCCAGCGGCGGTTCTGGTTCGGAATTCGGGTCTTCGTTCGATTGCGGTTTGAAATCGGTCATTTCCGGCAGGACGACGGGCAGGGCTGCCTCGGCCACGCCATGCACCTGTCCGGTTTCCTGATCAAACAGTACGGGGAACGGTTCGCCCCAATAACGCTGGCGCGAGAACAGCCAGTCACGCAGTTTGTACTGCACCCGACCGCGGCCGATATTCTTGGCTTCCAGCCACTCAATGATTTTTGCCTTGGCATCCGGGGTCGAAAGCCCGTTCAGGCTGACCTCGTCATTGGCGGAATTGATCGTATCACCCACATCGGTCTGCGCGATTTTGAAATCGCCCGGTGCGGTTTCATAGCGCGCCAGCAAGGCCGCATCGTCAAGATCGGCCGCATCATCCGGTGCATTGGCCCGAAGCCAGCTTTCCGACGGCTTGGTGGTCGCGACAATCGGCAGGCCGAATTTATGGGCAAATTCGAAATCGCGCTGATCACCCGCCGGGACCGCCATGATCGCACCGGTGCCATATCCCATCAGGACATAGTCGGCAATCCAGACCGGGATCTGCTGCCCATTGGCCGGATTGGTCGCATAAGCCCCGATAAACACGCCGGTCTTTTCGCGGTTGGCTTCGTCCTTGGACGATACCGGACCGGCCAATTTGACCTTGGCGCGATAGGCAGCAACCGCATCCTTCTGATCGGCTGTCGTCAGTGCATCAACCAGCGGATGTTCGGGGGCGAGCACCATATAGGTCGCGCCGAAAATCGTATCGGGGCGTGTGGTATAGACCGCGATCTTGTCTTTTCCGCCATCGGCCAATGCCACCGGGAAATTGACCCGCGCGCCGACCGAACGACCGATCCAGCCTTTCTGCATCTCGACAACGCCATTGGGCCAGTCAAGCCCCTCAAGGTCGCCCACCAGCCGGTCGGCATAATCGGTAATCCGCAACATCCACTGTTTCAGTGGGCGCTTGTAAACCGGATAATCACCGCGTTCGGACTTGCCTTCGTTGGTGACTTCCTCGTTCGACAGGACCGTACCCAGCATCGGGCACCAGTTGACAGGAACCTCATCGACATAGGCCAGACGCCCGCGATCAATCGCGCGGTCGATCTCTTTGCCTTCTGCCTTCGTGCCCTCGCCAATCAGCGATTTCGGTTGCGGCACACCGTCCTCGTCCAACAGCCATTCCCCGCTTTCAAGCAACCCGCGAAGCTCGGCAATCGGGCGGGCACGGCCCGTGATGGTCTGCCCCTGCGGGCCTTTCCATTCGACGGTCGGATCATAGAAGCTGTTGAAAAGCTGAAGGAAAATCCACTGCGTCCATTTGTAATAATCGACATCGGTCGATGCAAAGCGACGATGTGGATCATGGCCAAGGCCGATCACCTGCAACTGGCGCAGCATGTTTTCGATATTGGCTTCGGTGGTGATGCGCGGATGCTGGCCGGTCTGGATCGCGAACTGTTCGGCCGGCAGGCCAAACGCATCAAATCCCATGGAATGCAGCACGTTAAAGCCGCGCATGCGCTCGAACCGCGCCTTGACGTCGGTGGCGATATAGCCCAGCGGATGACCGATATGAAGACCGACCCCGCTTGGATAGGGGAACATATCGAGGATGACTTTTTTCTTTTTGGCGGCGTCGAAATCGGCATCGCCCGGATTGGGGGTACGATAGGTATCGTTTTCCCGCCAGTAATCCTGCCAGCGCTTTTCAAATTCGCGCGCACTTTCCTGATAGTTCGCCACCGTCAAACAGCTCCTAAGCTCAAAATACCGGATGCGGAGTAAACCTCGACACGATCCGGATCATCAATTCTGATTAACCAAACCCTGTTCAATAATCGGGCTTGGCCCCTGTTGCAATATCAGAGTGCAGGATAACCGCCACAACCGGCCCGGATGCAAGCCCGAAAACCCGCGCATCACGCATGGCGGGTTTGCACATCGCCCAACCGAACCTATATAACTGGCTATGGCCTTTTCGCCCTGATTGTGCGATACTAACCGCACCTAAAGACTTCCGGCGCGCGATCCGTACCAAGAAGGTGCCCGAGCAGGCCATCAGGAAATCACCGTGTATCAAGCCCGATCAAGGACTTATACACCCACAACCCGCGTCCAGGGAGGACGGCATGGATATCACTATCGGCGGATTGACATCGCAGGCGACCAACGGCTCAAGCCGCAGCGCGCAGTCTTACCTGCCCGGTAATGACGACTCGAAATCCGGGTCAAACACGTCCGTTTCCCCGTTTGAGAACGCAACCTCGGTCTCGCTTTCCCCGCAATCGGCCAATCTTTTGTCCGCCGATCAGATCGTCTCGGCAATCAATGAAAGCCTGGCCTCGACCGGTCTTTCGGTCGAGGGTGTCGATCCCACCGATTACACCCCCGAAGCGGTTGCTGATCGCATTCTGGCCCGTGTCGGTGATCTGATCGCTTCGAACGCCAACAGCCCCGAAGAAGCCCGCGAGATTTTCGATCAGGCCAGCGAGGGCATCGCCAAGGGTCTGGAACAGGCCCGCGACTTCCTTGACGGCCTTGGCGCGCTCAATGACACGATCAATGGCAATATCAACGAAACCGAAGACCGCCTGAATGAAGGCCTGAAATCCATCGAAGCCCGCCTGACCGAACTGTTTGAAAGCAGCCCGGCCAAGGAAGCGGCCGATACAACGCCGGAACGCGATGAGCAGGTGCTCCAGTCGCAGATCACCCAGACCGCACAGGCAAGTCAGGCCTATGCCGAGGCCGGCACCAATGCGCAGCGTAACGCCCCGCGTTACGGCACTTCCGCGATCTGATCTTCGCGATCATAGCCTCACCCATCCAAACCGGCAGGCACATCCCCTGCCGGTTTTGTTTTGCGCCCTCACATCCCCGCCGCCCCCGGCCCGTCATCGCCGCCAACGCGAAACAGCTTCCGGCCAGCATCCTGTATCTTGTTAAACGCATCCTCGGCCATGAAGCCCGACACAAACGCCATGAAGGTCACGAGAAACGCGCTGATTTCGATATTGCCTGATCCGTCCGGGCCGCCTTGGGTCACCATCAGCATCCCGGCCTCGGTAAACAGGAAAATCGCGATGGCGGCCGCAATCCCCTCCCCCGTCATCACCATCAGGTGGCCTGCGGCGGCAAAGCCGGTTTCGGGTGCCACCACCGCCACCTCTGCTACCTCTGCCCCATCCTCATCCCTGTCCGCCACATCCGCCACCCCGACCCGGCGATAGCGACGCGTAAAGCTGACGACGGAGCCAAGGCCGCCTGCCGCCACCGTCACCAAAAGCGTAAGCACGATCCCAGGCATCTGAAGCAGAAGCGACAATACCCCGCCAAGCGGCTGCTGAAACAGGGCGACCAGCGACCGTCGCCCGCCCTCATCTGTCGCATCCTCGTCCGCCCAAAGGGCGGCATGTTCTTCTCTAAGGTCGGCAAGCTCTGCGCTCAGGCTGGCGCGCAGCCGGTCGGCCTGCGCCTGTTCGGCGGTGATATTGGCCCAGGCCACCTGGGCGCGCGCTGCCTTCTCGCCAAAGCTCATCACCGCATTTTTGATCGCCTCAATCCGGGTGCGGATATCGGTCGCAAAGCCCTCGTTTACCCCGGGGGCCAGCGCCATCTGCGACAGGGCATTATCCAGGTTGGCAATCACCTCCTTGCCCTCGTCGGTGCGCGCATTATCGGGCGATGGTCGCCCGTCCTCTGCACTGAAATCGCTTTGCGCCAGAAAGGCGAATGCCTGATTAAGCGCCCCAAGATAAGCCATGCGAAAGTCCGGGTCGAACCTGCCCGGTTGTTCGGCCACCACCGCCCCCAATCCGGCATAAAGATCAAACGCCGCCCGCCACGCGGCAATCGCCTCCTGCCGCAGGGCCAATCCGTGCCGGGCGGCAGCAAGGCCGCTTGCGTCAAGCATCCGGATTTCGGTGCGCATCGCATGGATGTCGCCCTTAAGCTGCGCCTCGTGATAGCCCTGAAACACCAGCCGCTCCAGATCACCGGGCGAGCTTAGCTCAAGCTCGCGGCTCAGAAGCTCGCGCTGGATATCGGCGGTAAATCCGGCGAACAGGGTCACGACAAACCCGACATACAGAACCACCACCAACCCGATCAGCATGACAGAGCCCAAAATCGCCGCCCCGCGAACATATAAAACCCGGCCAAACAGAGCACGCCGGATCAGATCTCCCAATCCTTTTGCGCCTACGCCGCTGCCAGATGCACCAGATAACGGCGGCCGTGCCGGAGCCCCCGAAGATTGCCGGTCATTCTCCTCTGCCATGGTCTGCGCCTGCACTCCGTCTGGTTATGCCGTGATACGGCGGCCCGCGCCGCCTCAAACCTGACGCTCCCAGACCCGCCCTTGTGACGGCGGCCTTTCCCTCATGCACTTGCCGTCGTCACAATCACTCCCGAACTCCCCGCTCCCCTTTCGTCACTCCCGCGAAGGCGGGAGTCCATGCCGCCCCGCGCTCCCACGCGGGATCGACCCCATCGTCCCACAAAATAGCCTCAAACCCCGCCAATACTCCGGCCGCAATTCAACCAACAGGTCAAAGATTTACGGAACAAAACCCGGTCCCACCGGTTTTACAAAGACAGGTTTTCAAAGAACGGCCAAACCTGCACCATGCCGCCCACTGACCCGCCCGCAACAGCAGAGGATTTCCCATGTTCCATCGCGAAAACATCTGCCGCTCCAAATCACGTACTGCCGCTATCCCCGCCGCAGCCACCGATGCCAGCGACACCCGCCGCACGGCACCGGCAACTGCGGCCACCACGGCGGCCCTGTTTGCCCTTGGTGCTGCGATGGCGCTTGTCCCCGGCCATGCCAAGGCGGGCGAGGAAACCCAATCAAACTTTATCAATACGGATGGTACGGAAATCGGGACGCTGACGGTCAATGGCGTGCCGGATGCCGCGATCCTGAAGATCGCACTTACCGACCTCCCGCCCGGTCAGTGGGTGGCGTTTCATATCCATGAAAACGGCGAATGCGATGCGCAGGGCGGCTTTAAATCCGCCGGCGGCCATTTCAACCCGATGAACAAATCCCACGGCCACGAATTCGCCGACGGCCCGCATGCGGGCGACATGATGAACCAGTATGTCAATGACAAGGGCGAACTTTACGCCCAGATTCTCAATAACGCCGTGCGCTTTGACGGCACCGGCGAAACCGACATTCACGGCAAGGCCGTCATCATCCATGCCGGCGCCGACGACTATAAATCCCAGCCCTCAGGCGATGCAGGGGACCGGATTGCTTGCGCGGTCATTAAATAGAAGACGAATCATGCGCCACTCAAACGTTGCTCCGCTTTTCAAAAGAAACTAGCTCCTAGTAAATCCAGACATCTTGCAACCATCTAGGTTTATATCCAATAGTTTCATCTCCTTAATTTTGAAGAGCATTTTAACGTGTGGCACCACTTATCATCAGACTGGCTGAACTGGGCTGATCAACTCGCCCCCGCAGCACAGAAGATCAACCGGCATCTGATCGACGCACTCGATCTGCCGACTTTGGCGCGTGCCGCCGACGAGCGTGGATTGACCGTGCTTGATCTGGCGTCCGGGGTTGGGGAACCGGCATTCGGGATTGCGCAGATGCTAGCCGATGCCGGAGATAATGGTGATGGTGATCCCGCCCTGCACTGCCAAGTGATCGCATCCGATATCGTGCCGAGCATGTGTGCCGGATTGGCGGAGCGCGCCGGGGCCGAGGGGATTGGCAATCTGTCGGTGGTTGCCGCTGACATGGAAAAACTGCCCTTTGGCACCGGCACAATGGATGCCATTTCGTGCCGGTTTGGCGTGATGTTCTGCCATGATCCCGATGCCGCCCTTGGCGAGGCCAGCCGGGTTTTGCGCAGTGGGGGCCGGGCGGCTTTCATGTTGTGGGCACCGCTAGTCGATAATCCGTTATTTGCCGCCATGGATGGGGTTCTGGGCAATATGCTGGGCACCGGGTTTGCCGATGCGGGGCTTGATCTGTTTGGCTTTGCCGATCCCACGTCCGCCACCGCGCGCATGGCACGCGCCGGGTTTGGCGACGTCACCCTCACCACCCATAATCCCGCCGGGCGCATCCCGGAACGCGCGGCATTCTGGAAGCCGCAGATGGAAATGCTGTTTGGTCCGCAATTGCGCAAAGCGTCGGATGCGGAACGCGGGGCGATTGATGCCGCGATGTTCGAAGCTCTCCGTCCTTATGTGACGGACGGGCATTTTCAGGTTCCGATTTGTTTTCATGTACTTGCCGGGGTGAAGGGGTAAGACCGCCCCCAAAAGCGGCGTTTTTCCCTTGATTTCCGCAAACCTTCGTGTCAAACCGCGCGCCTTGGAAGGGATGTTTCCTTCCCCTGTCGTAGCACCAGGTTAAAAACACGAAAGACATGACATATGAAGACGATTGTCGTCTGCTCTGGCGGGCTGGATTCCGTCACGCTGGCCCATAAGGTTGCGGCCGAGCACAACCTGCATTCCCTGATTTCGTTCGATTATGGCCAACGCCATAAAAAGGAACTTGATTACGCCGCGCGTGCCGCACGCGATCTTGGCGTCAAACATCACATTGTCGATCTGACGCCGGTTGGCGCATTGCTGACCGGGTCGTCATTGACATCTGATGATATCGATGTGCCCGACGGCCATTATGCCGAGGAAACCATGCGCATCACCGTGGTGCCCAACCGCAATGCCATCATGCTTGCGGTGGCGTTCGGGGCTGCGGCGTCGGCCGGGGCAGATGCGGTTGCCGCCGCGGTTCATGGCGGGGATCATTTCATCTATCCCGATTGCCGTCCCGACTTTATCAAATCGTTCCAGATCATGCAGAACCACGCCCTTGAAGGTGTGCGCGACGTGTCGCTTTATACGCCGTTCCTCCACGGGTCGAAGGCCGATATCGCCGCCGAGGCCGGGAGGCTTGGCGTGCCAATTGATCGCACATGGTCGTGTTACAAGGGTGGTGAAACCCATTGCGGGCGATGTGGCACCTGTGTGGAGCGGCGCGAGGCGCTTGAGCTTGCCCGTGTGCCCGATCCAACGGTTTATGTGGATCGCGATTACTGGAAACAGGCAAGGGCGGAGCATATGGCGCGCAGCCTTGGGGCTTCCGGGAACTAAGTGGATACCCGACTGTGCGTGAGACCATATCACCACACGCAACCGACCTAGCCAGACAAAACCAACCCGGTCGCAAGCCCTCCGCCATATCGCGGGCACGGGCGCGCCGTATCGAAAGCCATTATGATGTTTACCATTACCAAACAATTCGCCTTTTCCGCCAGCCACCAGTTGGCCGGGCTTGATGCCGATCACCCGTGTGCGCGCCTGCACGGGCATAATTACATTGTCGAAGTCGAGCTTCGCGGTGCGGAGCTTGATGCGCGGGGGTTCGTGCGCGATTACCGTGAACTCGGCCCGCTCAAGAAAATGATTGATGACGAATTTGATCACCGCCACCTGAACGAGGTCCTTGGCCACGATCACGCCACCGCCGAACGGCTTGCCCTGTTCTTTTACGAATGGGCGCATGACCGCTGGCCCGAAGTCAGTGCGGTACGGGTTTCCGAAACCCCAAAAACCTGGGCGGAATACCGGCCATGAGCGGGACGGAACTTGCGCCAGAACTTGAACCAGTGCTTGTGACGGATAAAATCCGCATATCGGAAATTTTCGGGCCGACCGTACAGGGCGAAGGTGCGCTGATCGGCATGCCGACGGTGTTTGTCCGCACCGGAGGATGTGATTTTCGCTGTTCATGGTGTGACACGCTTTACGCCGTCGATCAGGCCTTTCGCGCCGACTGGAAACCGAATACGGCGGCCGAGGTCATGGATCGGGTTCGCACCCTTTCGGGTGGCAAGCCGATCCTTGTCACCCTTTCGGGCGGCAACCCGGCGATCCAGCCCCTGGGCGGACTGATTGCGCTTGGCAAACGCGATGGTTTTACCTTTGCCATCGAAACCCAGGGCAGCATCGCACGCGACTGGTTTGCCGATCTTGATTACCTGACATTAAGCCCCAAACCGCCAAGCAGCAGCACCGACTTCGACCCCGATGCACTTGCGGCCTGCATTGAGGCAGCGCGCGCCAATGGTGTGTTTGACGGCCCGGCAATCACGCTTAAATTCCCGGTCCGCGACGATGCCGATCTGATGTTTGCCGACCATGTCCGCAAACGCCATCCCGATATCCCGGTCTGCCTGCAACCGGTCAACATCACCCCCGCCGAACCGCACCCGGACGGCCTTAACGGCGTTGATATAGACGGCCTTACGGAACGCTACCGCTGGCTGGTTGATCAGGTGTCAGAACGCGGCTGGTTTAACATCCGCGTCCTGCCGCAATGGCACGTCCATGTCTGGGGCAACCTGCGCGGAGTGTGATTCTCCGCTGCCCCTTGCACGGCAAAGCCCGCGCCACATTCGTTATGCGGGCATATATTCATGAAAAATAAACCATAAATTGAAAATAAATCATCCTGCAGACGACAAGCAATATCAGATAATTAGCCGGTTTTCCGAGGCGTTGCGACCGCCCGCGATTTGCTTTTGCGCGCCATTCTGACCATTTCTAATAGGGAGGTCTATTTTGCCCTCCTGAACAGAAAGCAGGACAAAATGTCTTTTCGCAGCTTTTCACTGAACCATGTGAAGTCCGGGAAGCAAAAGCCCGCAGAACCGCTGGAAGGCCGCCCGGTCGATACGCCGGTGGCCCAGCCGGAACATTCGCCGCTTGAAGGTCCGCCAACCGTCAAACAGGCAGAAAATCCGGTCGCTAACCCCGCGCCATCCGCGCCACCACAATAACCGGTTTCACAAACAGGCGGGGGGATTGCCCCCTCCGTCGGTTTTGGTTCCTGTGTCGAAGGCGCAAGGAGCTTGATCATGACCATCACCCGCAACACGCATCGGACCGTCACCTTTTTCCATCCGTTCCGGCTGGAAGGATATGACGAGCTGTTTCAGGCTGGCACTTACGAGGTCGAAACCCTTGAAGAACTTGATCTGATGGCCGCGACGCGCAGTTATAAAAAGGTTCAGAGCAATCTGCATGTCTGGTCACGCGATGGCAAAACGACCTTTGAACGCGTGCTGGTTCTTGATCCCGTCATTCTTGATAGCGCCCTGGTCCTGGATGCCGACCCCCTGCGCGAGGAAGAACGCGCCCGGATGATCGGTGCAACTGGCAAAGATGACGATCACGGCGACGCAGATGACGCAGGGGAAGACGATCACCCCGGCCACGCGACGACCGGTCCCGGCCCTGCCTTACGTCCCTCCCAGCCCGATCACAGGACGCCATGAAATCATGCAGATCAGGATCGAGTTTTTCCGCGTGCATGACGGCTCTGACGCCCGTGCACGGTTAAACCGGATCGATTGCGTTACCCCCGATATCGAGGCTGCGATTGCGCAGGCCGAAGACCTTTTGAAAGGGGCGGGCATGCCTCAAAAACCAGATGCCTTCGCCCTGTTTGATGATTTGGGGAACGAGCTTTATCAGGCCCGTTTCACCCCGACCAATCCGCGATAGCCCCTTTGATATCGCCTGATCTCGCGCCCCCAAAAAAGGAGCCATCAATGTCCTTCAAGATGATCGAGTTTATGAAAATGGCCGCCGGGTCGCTTTCATTTCTGACCGTGACGGTATTCCTGTTCTGGACCATTCTGGGCTAAGGTCCGGTCATCACCAGAAAAAGCATCATAAGGCCGCCGATCCGAAAGGTCCGCTTGCGGATACACTGCACATTCCGAAGGCCATCATCATGGCCATCGATGGCGTTTGTGACGATGCCCTTTCAGGCAACCGTGCTTCGGCCATTATTATTATCGCTGGGTTTGGTACTGGTATTATCGCTGGTCTTTGTGCTGGGCTTGAAAAGGTTTCTTTGATGGTTGCTTTGCTGGTTTCTGGGGCGGATCATGTCGGCAGGTTCCTGTTGTGAAATCCTGCCAACCCTGCACTATTGTGCGACGTCCGGCGTCCGGGCCTGCTCATCCGGCCCTGCCGGCCCAGCCGGTGTCACTCCGGACGGCCTGTTTTCTGCCGCTGCTCGCGCATTTGCCCGCACCGCACTTGGCGTATCCCCGGTCAGTTTCTTGAACGCCAGATTGAAGGTCGATTTCGAATTGAAACCAACACTGAGCGCCACATCAAGGATGGTCCGCTCCGGCTCGGCAATCAGCACCGCACGCGCCTCCTCAATCCTGGCCCCATTGACATAATCAAAGAAATTCTGCCCGACATGATGGTTTAAAACATAGGATAACTGATTGGGCGAAAGCCCCACCGCACGGGCGAGTTTTGGCAGCGAAACCAAAGGATCCAGCAGCAAGTCACCGCGTTTACGGATATCGTCAAGCCGCCTGAGCGCGGATGCCACACCGTCACCGTCAAGCAGCGGCCGCGAGATCGGCTCCGCGTCGGAACCCCTTGCAGAAGACGCAGCAGGAGCCACCGAAACAACAGCACTGTTTGCCGAACCTTGTACTGGCTGGGTCAGGTCCTCTTCATCCACCTCACCTTCGCCCGGCCAATCGGGCATGACAAACAAAACCGGCTGGGTCGCGATTTCATAACTGAGTGCGAACAGCAGCAGCACAAATGCCACCCCGGTTCCCGACATCGCCAGGTCTTCAACAAAGAAAAATGCGGCAATCTTACCGATCAGGGCCGTCAGGAAGATCAGGCTGACACCACCAAGAATGACGCCCATCCAGCGGCGCATCGCGTTGCGATCCACGCCGAGCTGTTCCTGTGCCTGACGGAAATACCGATGCGCCACCTTCCAGATCAGCAAAACATAAGTTCCCGCCTGCGCGAAAATCGCAAACCAGCAGAAACTGCTGATGGCGGCAGGAACAGTAAAACTATGTTGAAAATCATCGGAAATGGGCATGCCATTGGTGATCGACCATGCCATGAGATTCAGAACCACCCCAGCCAACACAAAATGCACCCAAGGCTGACGTGACGGCACGCCCGAAACTTCGCGGAAGTAAAGATAAACAGCAGGGGCAATCAGGAAATTGGCCGGAATGAATATCATTTCGACAACCTGATAGCCTTGCTGTGAAAAGAAAACCTCTGCGACATCTTCGAACAGGTTGAACGCCACAGCAGCAAGGAAAAGCATCATCCAGCGATTGGCGCGAAGCGCACGCGCACCTTCGGATCGCAACAGCAGACAAAGGAATGCTGCCTGCGCGATGCCAGCAACAGCCACAAACAGATCAAGATAGTCATATATATCGTTCATAAACGCGCTTTATCCCGTTTGATCGGTGCCCGGCATTGTCCCCTTACCGGGGTGAGTAAATGTCGTCCTATATCGTTTCAATATGCACGAACAAACACAATCGGCGTCCGACGATGCACAACCGGACGCCCGGCCGGACAAATTAAGCCAGTTTGTTTCAACGATAAGCGCGGTTAATCCCAACCAAATCAAAACACTCGCCAGGTTTTGTAACAAACTACCCTTATCAGTCGTCATTAAACCGAAACGTGCAATAAATTGACTATATCATTCCGATATATTAAGAATCGATATATATCGAAATGATATAGTTGTTCTGGCATCTTCCCTCGCCGGAACGATGATCGGATCGAGACGCATAACAGGATGGATACCGAACAGAATATGGATGTACGCACATTGTGCCTTGGCGCCCTGATGGGTGGTGAAGCAACCGGATACGAGATACGCAAAATGTTTGAAGATGGCACTTTCAGCCATTTCCAGATCGCGTCTCTGGGTTCGATCTATCCGGCACTGACCAAGCTGACCCAGGACGGGATGGTGACCTTTGTTGAACGCGAACAGGAAAATCGCCCCGACAAAAAGGTTTACCAACTGACCAGCGAAGGCCGCCGAACGTTTCTGCGCACATTGTTGCAAACCCGCCCGGGCGAGGATCGTTACCGGTCCGATATTCTGTTCATGTTGACCTTTGCCGAGGAACTGCCCATCGAGCTGACCGAGGCATTGATCGATGAATTCGCTGCCCGCCACGAAATGATGAAATTCGATATCGATCCGGACAATCCGCAAAAGGATAAATGTCCACTTACCCATGGACGCGATGAAGACGGGCAGCCGACCCCCGGTTGCCGTTTCGTCGCCGGACTTGGGCAGGCAATGTGCGAGGCGACACTGAAATTCATCCGCGAAAACAAATCAGGTTTGATCGAGGAATTGCGAACCCGCAAAGACAGTAAAGCCTGATCCGCCGACAACAATAACAACAGAACCAAGAATAACAAGAACCGCAAGGTTCACCACAAAGCGCCACTTTATCAAGTGCCACACGCATTCCGTTTGGGCATATCTGAGGGAATAGAACCATGAATGCTTCACGCCTTATCGCCATCGTACTTGCCGTCGGGGCGGTACTTTGGGTTGGGTCCGGATTACTGGGCGGGGACGATTCCGCCGAAACAGGGCCGACGTCAGTGGTCGAGAACGCAGACGGTGCGCAAGTCGCGAAAAATGATGATGCGCCTGTGCCGACCACGTCTCCTTCGGCCGGGCACGCCCCACATGCATCGGTCCGCGTCAGAACCAGCGAAGCAGTCGAACATGTCGATGTCCTGCGCATTTCCGGACGCACCGAAGCCGTGGTTTCCGTTGAAATCCGTGCCCAGGTCGATGCCATGGTCGAAGAAATCGGCGCAATCAAGGGCCAGCGCGTGAAAAAGGGTGATCTTCTGGTCAAGCTGGCGGTTGAAGACCGTGCTGCGCGCGTGGAAAAGGCGCGTGCCCTTGTAGCCCAGCGCGAACTTGAAAATAGTGCGGCCAAAAGCCTTGCCGAAAAGAATTACCGTTCGAAAACCGGTGTCGCAGAAACCAAGGCCCTGCTGGAAGAAGCGCGGGCGGACCTGAAACTGGCACAGATCGAACTGAACCATACCGAAATTCGCGCCCCGTTTGACGGCGTGGTGGAAAACCGCCCGGCTGAAATCGGTGATCTTCTGTCGGTAAACGATCCTGTCGCGACCCTGATCCAGGCCGACCCGATGCTGGTGGTTGCCCATGTCCCCGAACATTCGATCGGCAGCGTCCAGACCGGCCAGTTGGCGCATATCACCCTGTTTGATGGGCGCGAGGCCGATGGTGTCGTGCGCTATGTGTCGCAGGTATCGGACAATTCGACACGTACCTATCGGGTCGAAGTCGAAATAGATAATACCGACCTTGGCATCCCCGATGGCATGACATCCGAATTGCAAATTCCAATCGGCACCAAAATGGCGCATCGCGTTGCCCCGTCGGTCCTGACGCTGAATGACGAAGGTCAGGTCGGCGTGCGCGTCATTGTCGATGGCAACAAGGTTGCGTTTTACCCGATCGAACTTCAGGGCGGAAACCGAGATGGTATCTGGATTGGCGGCCTTCCGGAAAAGATCGACCTGATCGTGGTCGGCCATGACTGGGTCAAGGAAGGCGCAACGGTCGAAGTCAGCCGGATTGAAACCGGCGATACCCCCGAAGGTTTACAAAACATGGCCCCCGCCCCCAAGGAAACGGTCGCGCGTTAAGCGTGGCATTGAGGAACCGGAGACAGAAACATGTCCCTCATTGATATTGCGCTTGACCGTTCGCGCACCGTTATCCTGACCCTGATCCTGCTGTTGGCAGCCGGTTGGGTGGGTTACAACGCGATCCCCAAGGAAGCCGACCCGGATGTGCAGATCCCGGTCCTTTATGTGTCGATGCATCATGACGGCATTTCGCCCGAAGATGCCGAACGGCTTTTGCTACGTCCGATGGAACAGGAACTTCGCACCATCGAAGGTGTGAAGGAAATGACATCGCAATCCTATCAGGACGGCGCCTCGGTCACGCTTGAATTCTATTCCGATGTTGATATCGACGACGCCCTTGCCGATGTGCGCGAACGCGTCGACATTGCCAAGTCAGAATTGCCCACCGATACCGACGATCCCGAAGTTCACGAGGTCAACCTGTCGCTGTTTCCGGTTCTGGTTGTCACCCTTGCCGGTGATGTGCCTGAACGGACCTTGCTGCGTCTGGCACGCGACCTGAAAGACAATATCGAAGGTATACCTGCGGTTCTCGAAGCCAATCTTGCCGGTGACCGCGAAGAACTCGTCGAGTTTGTCATCGATCCGATGAAAGTGGAAAGCTATCGCCTGAACGGGGTTGATATCGTATCGCTGGTGCGCAATTCGAACGCGCTGGTGGCCGCGGGGGCCATCGATACCGGATCGGGCCGCTTCAACATCAAGGTTCCCGGCCTGTTTGAAACGGTCAATGACATCCTTGACATGCCGCTTATCGTTGACGGTGATTCGGTCATCCGTTTCCGCGATATCGGCGAAGTCCGCCGGACCTTCAAGGATGCCGAAAGCTTTGCCCGTCTGAACGGCCAATCGGCCATCGCGATCGAGGTTTCCAAACGTGTTGGCGAAAACATCATTGATGTGATTGACCACATAAAGTCGGTCACCGCCGAAGCGGCTCAATCCTTCCCACCCAATATCACGGTCAGCTATTCGCAAGATAAATCATCAGATATCCGCACCATGCTGACCGACCTTCAGAACAGTGTTATCCTTGCGATACTGCTAGTCATGGTGGTGGTGATCTGGTCGCTGGGCTGGCGGTCGGGGCTTCTGGTGGGCCTTGCCATTCCGGGTTCCTTCCTGACAGCAATCCTTGTGCTTTGGGCACTGGGCATGACGGTCAATATCGTGGTTCTGTTCAGTCTGATCCTGGCGGTCGGGATGCTGGTGGATGGCGCGATCGTGGTTACCGAATATGCCGATCGCAAGATGCTTGACGGATTGCCGCGCAAGCAGGCTTATCCGCTGGCAGCCAAACGCATGGCGATGCCGATCATTGCATCGACGGCAACAACCCTTGCCGCCTTCCTGCCGCTGGCATTCTGGCCCGATATCGTCGGCGAATTCATGAAATTCCTGCCGATCACGGTTCTGTTTACCCTGTCCGCGTCGCTTGTAATGGCGCTGATCTTTGTGCCCACGGTTGGCGCATGGTTTGGCAAGCCCGGCTCTGCCTCAAGCGAGGCATTGGACGCGGTTGCTGCGGGCCGGATGGATCGTTTGCGCGATCTTGAGGGCGGAACAGGTTTTTATGTCCGTCTGCTTAAAGGCTCGTTGCGGTTCCACTGGCTGGTCGTACCGATGGCATTTGTCATCCTGATCGGGGTTTGGGCGGCATTTGGTATGTTTGGTCGCGGGGTGGAGTTCTTCCCGGCAGTCGAGCCCGAAGTCGCCGCCGTTCAGGTCCGTGCGCGCGGCAATATGTCCTATTACGAACAGGATGCGTTGTTAAAGGAAGTTGAGGATCGCATTCTTGGCCTTGACGCCAAGCATGAAGGCGAACACTGGTTCGATACCGTCTATGCCCGTTCGGGCCGCAGTGCAAGCAGCGGCGGCAACGACACCCCCGAAGACGTGATCGGTGTCATCCAGCTTGAATATGCCGACTGGCAGAAACGCCCGAAGGCGACCGAGATCGAACATCGCATCCTTGAAGAAACCGCCGATCTGGCCGGCTTGCAGATCGAAATTCGTGCCGCCGAAGCAGGCCCTCCGCAAGGCAAGGATGTCCAGATTCAGTTGCGGTCGCTTTATCCCGATGCACTTGATGAAACCGCGACCAAAATCATGACCGGATTGCAGGAGATGGGCGGTCTTTACAATTTCGAAGACGGCAAATCGCCTCCGGGAATTGATTGGGAATACACGGTTGACCGTGCGCAGGCCTTGAAATTCGGGGCGGACATCAACCAGATCGGCAATGTGATCAAGCTGGTGACCAACGGGATCAATTTTTCAACCTATCGCCCGGATGATTCGACCGAGGAAATCGACATTGTCGGTCGTTACCCGGCCGAACACAGGTCCCTTGAAGAATTGCAAAGCCTTCAGATCGTGACCGACAAGGGGCTGGTGCCGCTGGCCAACTTCGTCAAACGCACCGCAAAACCCAAAACCGGGACATTGTCACGCGTTGACAGCCGCCGCGCCCTGACCGTCAAGGCCGACGTTGCCGAAGGCATCCTGGTCGACAGCAAGGTGCAGGAGGTCAAGGCATGGATGAAAAACCTTGATATCGATCCGCGCGTTTCGGTCGAATTCAAGGGGCAGGATGAAGAGCAGCAAAAGTCGGCGGACTTCCTGAAAAATGCCTTCTCGGTTGCGCTGTTCATCATGTTTGTCATTCTGGTCACCCAGTTCAACAGCATCTCAAGTTCGCTTCTGATCATGGTGGCAATCATCATGTCAACGGCGGGTGTTTTCCTGGGGCTGATGATCACGGGACAAGCGTTTTCCATCGTTATGAACGGGATCGGGGTTGTGGCACTGGCCGGGATCGTGGTGAACAACAATATCGTTCTGATCGATACTTTCGACCGGCTCAAACACAGTGCGGACAGTATCGAAACCGCGATTCTGCAAACCGGGGCACAGCGTTTGCGACCTGTGATGTTGACCACAGTTACCACGATCCTTGGTCTGGTACCGATGGTGTTACAGATCAATATCGACTTTGCCGAACGTTCCATGTCGATTGGTGCCCCTTCGACCCAGTGGTGGGTACAACTTTCGACATCCATCGCGTTTGGTCTGGCCTTTGCCACCGTGCTGACACTGGTCTTTACCCCCTGCGCACTGATGATGCGCCACAAGGCGGGGATCGGCTGGCGGAAGCTAAAGGCACGGATGGCGGATAGATTTGGCAAGGGCGGCACGCCACAATCTGCCGACCATAGGTCATAATCCAGACCACGCCAGACATAACAGTAAAAACCGCGCGACATTCCCCCCGACCCCGCCGCGCGGTTTGACCGGCCCCCAGCTACGCACCGGGGGCCGGTCGCTTTTTTTTTGGGGGGTACACCATAAAATCCAGAGCGTCAGGACATAGTTCGATGGAGCACTCACCGCATTTCACAACCGCCCCAAGTGATAGGATAAATCCTTCGTTCGGATAGGACTCCTTACATAATTTGATAATGAGTTGGGTACTATCCTGACGACAAAACAATAACGATCCTTGTAAACTCGGGAACTGAACATGGGATTGCGGATGAAGTTCCGGCTTGGATGTGGTGCAATTTCCGGCCTGACTGGGCTTTTAGCCCTGCCCTTTATGGCAGCAACGGCCAATGCCGATGTGCCAGACACACTGATCTGGACAGTGCCGCCATTTGCGCCCGCCTTCATCTCCGAAGATGGTAAACTGACGGGATATGCCGCAGATACCCAGAACTGGTTTATTGCGCGACTGGGGGATTATCAGCACAGAATTCAGGAAGTCCCCCTAGCACGGCTTCTGGCAGAAATGCGTGATAGCAGCAACCCGGAAAACGAGCACAACAATGCCCGATGCAGCACCACCCTGATCCCGAACGACGAACGCCGCAACTATATCAGCTTTGCCAAAACCATTCTTTTGCACTTGCCGATTTCAGTCGTTATCCGCGCCGGGGACGAGCAGAATTTCAAACCGTTCATGGATGAAGATGGTCATATTCAGCTTACACAGCTGATGGCAAACCGGGAGATGGCCACCGCCCTTCGGATCGGGCGCTCCTACGGGGCGCTGATTGACAATTATGTCGAACGATATCGCAAAGCCCCGCAAATCATGCCGGTGGCCGACGACAGCAAACTTCTAAAGTTGCTGGCAATGGGGCGGATCGACTGGATATTCTATTTTCCGTCCGAAGCTGAATTTTACCGCCGCGATGTCACACCACACCAGCAGATCAAATCATTGCCAATCCGCGGTAACACCAATCTGCTTGAAGCCACAATCGGTTGCGCCAAAACACCGGTCGGACAACAGGCCATCACCCGGATCAACCAGATTGTCGATGCCAATCCTGATATGCCCTGGACAAATTTCTATGCCGCGTGGCTTTCCCCCCAGGACCGCGAATGGTTCCTTTCGGCCCGCGCGCAATACATTGATCCCAAACAGTTCGAAGCGTTACTGCAACCAACCAAATAGCATCAGCGTCGCTTTAGCCGGTGACAGAATGCGCACACATCCTATCCTAAAGTGACTGACATGACATGAAGGGGGCTGGAAAAACCATGCACATTCCGATCATCAAAACCCCCAAAAAACCGGCAATTATTCCATAACAATGGGATTTATGGCGCAATTTTCTGTCGTGTGGCTATTGATCCTCACCACCAACCCACCACCTTTGGATAAGCACTAATCGAAACATCGAACCGCGCATCTTGGCGATCGGAAGAATTGGCATGGGCAGACGACTTTTCAGTTCTCTGATGATTGCAGCATTATTGGCATTGCTGGCCTTGAAGCCATCGGGCGTGATGGCGCAGGACGTGCGACCATCAGCCCCTGAAACCAAAACCGATATCCTTTGGGCGATTGATGCAGACATGCCGGGCTTCATCAAGGTCGAAAACCGCTTGAATGGTTATGGCGCGCAGATGCTGGACTGGTTTATCGTGCGTATGCCCGAATATCATCATTTGATGAAAATCCTGCCACGCCGCAGTGCATATGACGCCATGCGCATGACCGACGATACCGGCCAGACGGTCTGTATTCCCGGAACGCAAAATACCCCGGAAAGGGCGCGCGAATTCATCCTGAGCAACACCGTCGCCCCCTTTCTGCCGTTGTCGGTTGTCGTCCCCGACAGCGCGCTGGTGTCATTCAAGCCCTATATGTTCGGGGACGGCACGATTGACCTTGAAGCCCTGCTGGGAGACACGTCGCGCTATACCGCGCTGGCTAAATCGCGGTCTTATGGACCCGATATTGATCGCATCCTGGCAGAGGCGATTGATTCCCCCAATGTTCTGCGCACCGACAATCAATCAAGTTTTCCTCTGATGCTGGAAATGGGGAGGATCGACTGGATGCTGGCCTTTCCGGTGGAAATCGAGTTCCATCGCCGGGCACAGGGCAAAGTATCCGATACGGTTGCACTGCCTATCGGGGGAATGCCGCGATTGCTTGATCTTGCCATTGCGTGCAACCGGTCATCAACCGGGATCGGTGCGATCACCAAGATCAATGACATCCTTGCCAGCAATCCTGACATGCCGTGGCTTGAATATTATGTCGATTATCTCGGTCACGCCGACCGTGCCCGTTTCAAGGAAACACTGCGTGATTTCAAAACAAGGCGTGATGTCCCTGCATCCGCGATGCAATGACATCCGCAAAACAAAACAGGCACCGTAAAAACGGTGCCTGGGAAAGTCTTGATCGGGTGTGATCAGTTCTGGTGGACCCTGTTAAGTCCCTCGTCGGGATCGTCGTCGGGTTCACCGTCATCGTCTTCTTCCTCGGCTCGGACTTCTTCCTGCTGGTTTTCAACACCCATCCGGCGATAGGACCGATAGGACAGCGGGAAGGTTGCGAAATAGACCGCGGCAATCACCGACAGGGTCAACCAAGGCGAGGACACCAGAAACGCCACAGACGCCCCGAATGCCAGCATCAGTGGCAAAACCCACGCCCGCGGAATTTTGACCTTTTTGAAAGAAAAGGTCGGCATGCGCGAAACCATCAGTCCGGCAATCAGAACACCATATGGTGCGACGATATAGGGGCTGTCAAAAACGCCCCGCCCGAACTGGAAGGTCAGAACAATCGGCCACATCGCAAGGGCGGCTGCCGCCGGGGCCGGAACGCCGGTGAAAAAGCGATAAGCCCATGTCGGTAATTCCGGTTCACCCAGCATCTGGGTATTAAACCGTGCCAGACGCAATGCCATGCACACCGCAAACAGAAGCGACAAGGCCCAGCCGACCGGTCCGAATTCATGCAGCGACCAGAAATACAGCATCATCGCAGGCGCAACGCCAAAGCAGACAAAGTCCGAAAGACTGTCAAGTTCGGCCCCAAAACGGCTTGATGCGTTCAGCATCCGGGCCAGACGACCGTCAAGGCCATCAATGATCCCGGCGATCAGGATGGCGGCAACCGCGGCTTCCCATCGATCCTGCATCGCAAAACGGATCGAAGTCAGCCCCGCACACATCCCCATCAGGGTCGCGACATTCGGCGCCAGACGGCTGAGCGATAATGCCTTGAACCGACGGGGGCGATGATCTTGCCGGATGCCGCCTGCCATTAGCGAATCTCCCCGACGGCCGCTTCAACCCCCTTGGCCGCAATATCGGCAAGGATGGTTTCACCCGCAATCGTGGTCTGGCCAACGATGACCTTGGGTTCGACACCTTCGGGCAGATAAACGTCAACCCGCGATCCGAAACGGATCAGGCCGAAACGTTCACCCGCCTTAAGCTGCGAACCACGACCGACATCGCAAAGGATACGACGTGCTACCAGACCCGCGATCTGGACAACACCGAACTCGCGACCTTCCCTGTCACGCACCAGAAGGATCTGGCGTTCGTTGTTTTCCGATGCCTTGTCGAGTTCGGCATTAACGAATTTGCCGGGCACATAGGCCTCGCCAACGACTTCACCATTGACCGGGCAACGGTTCACATGAACGTTGAACACATTCATGAAAATCGAAACGCGGGTACGCGGCGTTTTGTCGTCCAGTTCAAGTTCCTTGGGCAGTGGTGCCTTGGAAATCATGCAGACGCGGCCATCCGCCGGGGAAATGACAAGATTTTCGTCAACCGGGGTAATACGGTCAGGGTCGCGGAAGAAATAAGCACACCAGAGTGTCAGGATCACACCGATCCAGCCCAGCGGTTCGGCAATCAGAAACAGAACCACGGTGATCGCTGCAAAAATCGCAACGAATTTCCAGCCTTCGGGATTGATCGGCACAAGAACGGATTTCAAAGTCTTTATTCCCTGGTTGCCATGGGTATGGGCATAACAATGACGGTATCGATACTACCGGTTGGTCGCGTTCTTAGCATCTAGTGATGACAAAGGGCAACGCAACCCGAAAGGCCCTGAATAAAAAAAGGGGCAAAACACCATTATCATGTGTTTTGCCCCTCGCAAAGAACAGCAATTACTGCTGAGCGGTTCCATTTTCCGGAAGCGCAAAAATCTGGCCCGGATAAATCAGGTCGGGATCACGGATCTGTTTGCGGTTCTGGTTGTAAATCACCCAGTATTGCAGGCCATCACCATAGGTCCGGCGCGCGATCCGCCACAGGCTGTTGCCCGGTTGAACGACATAACGTGTCCCCGGCTCCAGAATCTGATCCGGGCGGGCACGTTCAAACGGCAGTTCAACACGTGCCGTCACCTTGTCGGACGCATCAAGCTGATCGGCGCGCAACTGATACTGGCCCGGCTCAATCGGTTCGCCAATTGTCAGGGCCCAGTTGCCGTCATCCCCGGTCGAGGCACTGCCGACAAATTTGTTGTCAAGGTAAACGCGAATGCTGGTGTCGTCATCGGCCTTGCCAGACATGGCAACCCGGCCCTGTTCGTCATAATCGACAACATCAATCGACAGGCGCGGCATCGCTGCTGCGGGAACTTCCGACCCTTCCGGCATCGCCTGGGCCAGTTCGCGCGCGGTTTCTTCGCTCATATCTTCGGGGGCCGGGCCCTGCATGACGCTCGCGGCACCACCTTTCTTGGGGACGCGCATGGCGATGATCGGCTGTTCTGCCTTGTCATCGTCTTTTGCCGCGTCACCGGACTGTTCGACCGTTGTGGCTTCGCCTGATGCCGGTTTTTCAGGAATCAGAACCACGACATTGTCATCGCCCTTATAGACTTCGCCAGTGCTGTCTTCGGATTCAAGCGACAATTCCCGGTCACCACTTGACAGCGGCTTATCAGGCAAAACCACCCATTCCCCGCGTTCATCAGCGGTTGCCTGCCCGATGACTTCATCACCCTCGCGGATGCGCACGGTGCTGTTGGGGGCGGCGCGACCGGCAATCACGGCATTGCCATCCGGTCCGATGCGCACAACGTCAAAGCTCGGCGTGCGAACTTCGGGTGCGGCGTCGGTTTGTTCCGGCGCGACCTGCGGCGTATTTCCGGCATCCGGTGTCACGGCGGGCGGTGCTGTTGTTCTTGCCGGTGTATCGGCTTCATCTGCCGACTGTGTCAGCATATAATTCAACGAGATCGCAGCGACAATCAGCAGCACGCCAATGATGACGAGGATATAAGGTCTTTTCACCGGTAATATCCTTGAACGGTGGTTATGATTATTACGGGCGGCGTCGAAACCTTGTAACTATCAGTCATTAAGTCCCCCAAACGCCCCGCCCGACGCGTTAATTAGAACCTTGTACTACTTTCAGCACACAGTTTCCATAACGTAACAAACCGAGATTACAGTGCAACAGTTAGGCAAAGATGAATAGAATCAGCGCTGTTGGTCAAGCCTTGTGCCGAATTCCTTACGGAATGGCCTGCATTGTCGCCCCGATATAGGCCACAAGTGCCGCCACAAGCACTGGTAGCGCCAGAACGGATACCCGCACCAGCATCGCCAGAACCGCACCGCCCGCCCCGGCATTAGCGCCCATATCGGCCGGCAAATGGGCGGCAATCCGCGCCGCCCCCGACCCGGCAAACACCACCAGAACCAGAACCGCCATGGCAAATGTCGCCCCCGGCGCCGCCAGCATCACGCCCGATGCGCCTGCCATCAGGGCGGTACTGATCGCCAACCACAAGGCGGCGCGATATTGCGGGGCGGCCTTTTCGGAAATCAGCGCCACCAAAAGGGCCACCGAAAGACCGGCCTGAAACACCACATGATCGTGCAGACCAAACTGGGCGGCGATAATCCCCTGCCCGATGGCAAGCGCGACAAAGGTCGCAACCGGGGCCGGTTTCGCCGCATCCTCGTCGCTTGTAACAACAGATTTTGTCGATGTTTTGGCGGATTTTGCCGATTTGCCGTTCTTTTTGCCCCTGCCCTTGGTCACAGCCGGGTCTTCGTCCTCGTCAAAATTGGGGCGCGTCACCCACAAAAAGGACGCACCGATCAGGATATAGGTGATCCACACCAGCGTCACCAAGCCGCCCGGATGAGACAAAAGCCCGGTAACCGGGGCTGCCAGAACCAGCCAGCCGCCAAGCAGCATCAACAAAATGGCGACAATCGCGCAAGCGCGCGCACGCAAATGTGCGAAATCAAGGATAGCGCCGCAAACGCCGCCCAGCACCAGCATCAGAAGTGCTGCCCCCACACCACCCCGGGCGGTTGCAGGCAAACCGATGGCCGCCGGGACGGCAACCACCACCGCCGGAATAACCGCAGCCAGCACCATGCGCCGCGCAAGGGCCCGGTCAAGGCCCAGCCAAAGGGCAAGCATCAAGACCGTGGCAATAACACCGGACACCAGAATGGCGAGCCAAAAGGGACTGTCGACAAACACGTTGGGCGATCCTGCCTTCTTGTTGTTTCATTTCAACCTACGCGAACATGGCCTGCGCGCAGATGCGAATAGCCATCCCACAATCAGGTTCAGAACCTGTTAACCATCGGCGAAAAAATCACCTCGGCTTATCGCGCCCGATCATGGCGATTGCCAAGGCAAAAATGCGGCAAGAATCACATGATATCGATAACCCGATGTCACGGGAACTTCGCAAAGGAAACTATTGACCGGGTGACCACGCAATAGTCTATGCTCGGCAGATAGACGGGCCACGTCGCCAGACGACAAACGCACCATCCACATGGCGCGATGTTCAGGCGAGAGTTACCTGCGAGATAACAACAAAGAGGCAGGTTGCCATGACAAGAGTTAAATCGATCTGTGTTTTTTGCGGCGCTTCGAACGGCAAAAACCCCCAGCACATGGAAAACGCGATTGCGTTTGGCAAAATGATGGTCGAACGCGGCATAACACTGGTGTATGGTGGCGGCCGTATCGGATTGATGGGCGCAGTTGCCGATGCGGTCATGAAAAATGGCGGCAAGGTGGTCGGCATCATCCCGGCCCATCTGGATGACATCGAAGTCGGCCATAAGGGGCTTAGCGAACTGATCGTCTGCAAATCCATGTATGAACGCAAGGTCGAAATGTTCAAACGTTCGGATGCGTTCGTCACCCTTGCCGGTGGCCTTGGCAGCCTTGACGAAGCCTTCGAGGC
The DNA here is from genome assembly GCF_040549275.1 of Thalassospira sp. MBR-102. Classification (NCBI taxonomy): domain Bacteria; kingdom Pseudomonadati; phylum Pseudomonadota; class Alphaproteobacteria; order Rhodospirillales; family Thalassospiraceae; genus Thalassospira; species Thalassospira sp. MBR-102. Next base: position 63,366 of record NZ_JBEPTC010000001.1, on the reverse strand, counting down.
GCTAACGCTGCGCCAGCTTGGCATCCATGACAAGCCGCTGGTGTTCATGAACGCCCTTGGATATTGGGACAAATGCCTTGATATGATTGATGGCATTATCGAAGACGGCTTTGCACGTGAAAGCAACCGCAATCTGTTTACGGTGGCCGAAACGCTGGATGAAGTGTTTGAACAGCTTGAAGCCGAACCCGCCCCAAAATTCGATCCGCGTGAAAAGCTTCTTTAAGCCCGATTAAACGGCCACGATATCCAATCCGCAAGATATCGATTCTTGCGGATTTTTCTTTGTAAAATTCCAATCAACATACTGATATTACATTTATTTTAGGCACTTGACATATATCATCGTGATTGCATTTGCCGCCTGTTTTACTTCCCGAACCACCATCATTTGGGAGAGAGCAAATGAAATCGTATCGTGGTCTGGTCGGCAGCCTTGTTTCCATTGCTGCCATGCTGGGGGTCGCCGGGAACGTCCTTGCAGCAGAACCACCATCACCTTCTGACTTGCGCAAGACGGCCCTTGAGCATTTCGAAGTCATTCCGTCAATGGTACCAGCCGTCAAAGGCAACGCGCTCACACGCGAAAAGGTCGAACTGGGCAAGATGCTGTTCTTTGATCCGCGTCTGTCGGCCAGTGCGCTGATTTCGTGCAATACATGCCACAATCTGGGCATGGGCGGGGATGACAACCTTGAAACATCCATCGGTCATGGCTGGCAGAAAGGCCCACGTAACGCCCCGACCGTTCTGAATGCCGTGTTTAACGAAGCACAGTTCTGGGACGGACGTGCGGAAGACCTGAAGGCACAGGCCAAGGGCCCGGTTCAGGCCGGAGTTGAAATGGCAAGCACCCCCGAACGCGTTGTCGAGGTACTGAAAAGCATGGGCGATTACGTCCAGAAATTCGTCCACGCCTTCCCGGGTGAAAGCGACCCGGTAACGTTTGACAACATGGCCAAGGCGATCGAGGCGTTCGAAGCAACCCTGATCACCCCGGCATCACGGTTTGACCAGTTCCTCGAAGGAAACGATGCCATCCTGACCAAAACCGAAATGGCCGGACTTGAACTGTTCATCGATACCGGTTGTGCATCCTGCCATAACGGGGTGAATGTCGGTGGCACCGGTTATTATCCGTTCGGTGTTGTCGAACAGCCGGGTGCGGAAATCCTGCCGCCCGATGACAAGGGCCGCTTTGCCGTGACCCAGACGGCAACGGATGACTATGTGTTCCGCGCCGGACCGCTCCGCAATATCGAACTGACCGCGCCCTATTTCCATTCCGGCAAGGTCTGGGACCTGGAGCAGGCGGTTGCGATCATGGGATCAAGCCAGCTTGGTGCTGAACTTGACAACAGCCAGATCAAGGCGATTACCGCCTTCCTCATGACCCTGACCGGGGAAGCGCCGCGGGTGGAATATCCAATCCTGCCGGTCAGCAGCAAAACCACACCCAAACCGGCCGCAATGGTCGCAAACTGATCCCACAGGGGTGTGGAAAAGCAGAAAGTAGCCGCAAAGGTGCGAACCCCGACACGCTCTTTGCGAACCTGCCGCCCGACACAACCCGGGCGGCACTTCTTTTGCCTATTTCAGTTCCATTCCCTCGCCGCCAGAGGCCCGTGCACCTGATAACTGCATCACCCGGCGTTTATACATATCGGCAACCCAGTTGGTCGCCTGCTTGATACCTTCGGCGGCCCGCAGATCGCGATGAACAATCAGCCAGATATCAGAATCCAGCGTCTCGATCGGGCGCGAAATCCGGGCCAGTGCCGGGTCGCTGTCGCCCAGAAAGCACGGCAAAATTCCCGCCCCGATCCCGGTGCGCAATGCATTTTGCAGCATCGCGGTATTGCCCGCGCGAAATAACGGTTTATTGCCGTCAATATGGGCCAGCAACCAGCGCTGGCTTTCATAAAGGTCGAATTCTTCCGAAAAACAGATCCACGGCGCATTGGCAAATACCCGATCCGGTCCCATACCCCGCATATCATACGCCAATCTTTCGGTCGCATAGATCGCACATGAAATCGTGCCAAGCCGCTTGGTAATGAAATCCCCGGTCAAAGGCAAACCATGCCGGACGGCAAAGTCCGCCTCGCGCTTGGTCAGCAATTGCGTATCATCGGATTGCCGGATTTCAAGGTAAAGCCCATCGGGTTTGCTATCAATCTGACCTGCCAGAAACAGGGCCGACCACGCACTGGCGGTCAGGCGGACCTGCCGGTCACGAATGCCCGATATCGCATCGCCCTGCCGGTGAAAGGCAAAGGCGGCTTCTTCCATCGCCTCGGCGCGCGGGCGTAAATCGCGCCCGGCTTCGGTCATGCGCAATCCTTCAGGCAGGCGATCAAACAGCACCACGCCGACGACATCTTCAAGGGCGGACAAATGCCGCCCCAATGTCGGCTGGCTGACGCCAAGCTCCTGAGAGGCCGCCCTGAGGCTGCCCGTGCGCGCAAGTGCAAGAAACACGCGTATATGATCCCAGTCCGGTTTTTTGGTTGTCATCGGGGGCCTCGGTTGGTGGTGGGGCGCGATACAGGATTGAATAACGGATCATCAAAAAATCCCGTTGTTATTCATTATTGGATCACCACCGATCCTGCAAGCCATGGTTGCGCGGGCACAGACATAGAGCCACAAGTATTTGCAAGGTATGGTTATTCGGTATCGCCGGACTGAGGCAGATGTTCAAAAATGCTGCCCGGTCCGGTCCATTTGCCATCGGGCTCGGTCGGCCAGCGCTGATCGACGTCAGTGGCAAGATCGGCCAGCGTGACCGACGCAAACCGTTCAAGCAAAAGTTTCTCGGCGGCGTCAAACGAACTGCCAAGGGCGGCATTTACCGCCTGTTCAACCAGACACTCGGGATGTTCGACCGCAACCCCCAAGGCAAAGATCGACGGATTGCCAAGCGCGTTATGGATATCAAGAAACGTGATTTCCGGAAGCGGACGAATAATCACCCATCCGCCGCCATGCCCCTTTTCGGATCGCACATAACCGGCATCGCGCAACCCTGCCATCGTGCGTCGAACCACAACCGGATTGGTATCAAGCATCCGGGCAATCATGTCGGACGTCATCGCCCCGCCAAACCGATCCATATGGATCAGGACGTGCAACATGCGGGAAAGGCGACTGTCACGGCGCATTGATGGTTTCCTTGGTCTGGCAATATTACGGCCAGACTATCGGGCTTTGGCGCATATTCGCAACACCAAAAGTTTCAAGACCCTTGACATTGCAAAATCACGATACTTATAAAGTTACATGATTCATTTTCAGTTACCTTACGGAGCCCCGATATGTCCGATACATCCGCACCCTCATCATCTGGCCATCCAGTTTCGATGCCGGACTCGCAAAAACTTTATGACGCGATCATCATCGGTGCCGGTTTTTCCGGTTTATCCGCTGCCATGCAGTTGGCCCGTGCCCGCAAAGAGATTTGCATCATTGATGCCGGATTGCCGCGCAACCGTTTCGCCGCGGCATCGCATGGCTTTTTCGGGATGGATGGCAAAAGCCCGGATGAAATTGCCCGTCTGGCGATGGGGCAAATTCGCGCCTATCCCACCGTCAGCATTGCGCATGGCATGGCAAAAACCGCGACCCGACTGGAACCGGATACCGCCGGAACCGGGGACGAAGACAGCAACCGTTTCAAGGTATCGCTGGAAGATGGCCGCCGCTTTCAGGCCCGCCGCCTGATCCTTGCTACCGGCGTGGTTGACACCCTGCCCGACATTCCCGGTCTGATGCCGCGTTGGGGCAAAACCGTGCTGCATTGTCCCTATTGCCATGGTTACGAAGTTCGTGACCGGGAACTTGGCGTGCTGGCAACCGGCCCGATGTCCACCCATCAGGCAATGATGATCCCGGACTGGGGCCCAACGACCTTCTTCACCCAAGGGAAATACGAACCGGAACCTGAAATCCGCACACAGATGGATACGCGCGGCATCACGATTGAACAAAGCCCGATAGTCGAACTGATCGGCACCGCCCCCGAACTTGACGCCGTTAAACTGGCCGACGGGCGCACCAAACCCATTCAGGCCCTGTTTGCCGGGCCAACTGTTTCAATGACCAATCCACTTGCGGAAATGCTGGGTTGCAGGTTCGAAGAAGGCCTTGCCGGACCGTTCATCAAGGTCGACGCATCACAGGAAACCAGCATCCCCGGCGTCTTTGCCGCTGGCGATGCCGCCACCGCGCGCCATAATGCCACACTGGCCTCGGCCGCGGGCGTTCTGGCCGGGGTTGGGGTGCATCAGTCGTTGATTTTTACATAGTTGAAACGCAATCACAGCAATCTCGCGACATGATTTTCACCCGGCCATCGGGGCATCCCGGTGGCCGCAATCATACTGGAAAAGGACCGAAAACAACATTCATACGAATGTCACTCTTCTGAAATCTTAGTGACAACGAAGCTCTCTATGATCGCAGTTATGTTCAAAACAACAAATCAAGCGATCAGATGAACATCTCAATCCGGCAACGCCATATTATCGATATTCTGCGCCGTGATGGCTTTGCATCCATTGATGCATTGGCGGACCAATTTGAAGTCACACCACAAACCGTGCGTCGCGACGTCAATATTTTAAGCGACGCCAATCTGGTGCGCCGACGCCATGGTGGGGCCGAATACGCCGGCGAGCCGGGCATGAACCTGTCATATGACAATCGCCAGGTGACCAACATTGCCGCCAAGCACGCCATTTCGCTGCATGTTGCCGGGAAAATTCCCGACGGGGCATCAATCCTGATCGGGATCGGCAGCACACTTGAATTGCTGGCGCTTAATCTGGCGGATCATCGCAACCTGACCGTCATTACCAACAATCTGAATGTCGCGATGGCGCTGGGCACAAATACCAGCAACCGGATCGTTATTCCTGGCGGCACTGTGCGTCTGCCTGATCGAGACCTGATCACACCGGACGCCGAAGAGATGTTCCATAACTACAAAGCTGATTTCGGTATTTTCGGTGTTGGCGGAATTGAAACCGACGGAACGTTGACCGACTTCGACCATCGCGAAGTTGCCTTGCGTCAGGCGATCATTGGAAACTGCCGAAATTCCATTCTGGTTGCCGATCAATCGAAATTCGGTCGCCCGGCCCCGGCCAAGGGCGGGCACCTCACCGATCCCGACATGATCGTCATTGATCAAAAACCCGGCGGTGATTTTAACGCCCTGTTCCAGCGCCAGGACATCCTCGACCGGCTGCAAATAGCAAAAGGCGAAACTCTCAAATGACGTCTCAGACCCCCGACTCCCAAAGACCCTTTATCAGGATCGAAAATGTTTCACGCATTTTTGACGGTGGAAACGGTGTTCATGACCTTTCCGTTGATATACCGCGCGGCAGCTTTGTCGTTCTGCTGGGGCCTTCCGGCTGCGGAAAGTCAACCACGCTGCGTCTGATTGCAGGTCTTGAAACCGCCGATCAGGGTCGCATTCTGATTGACGATCAGGACGTCACCGCAGTCCCGCCGTCAAAACGACAGCTATCCATGGTGTTTCAATCCTATGCGCTGTTTCCTCACCTTAGCGTCGCAGAAAACATTGTTTTTGGCCTGAAGGTTCGCAAATGCGCCAAGGCTGAAATGGCGAAACGCCTGGCCGATGCGCTCGGTGTGACCGGATTGGAAGGGTTGGAGAAACGCAAGCCTGCCGAACTTTCGGGCGGACAACGTCAACGGGTTGCACTGGCACGCGCCATCGTTGCCGGGCATCCGCTGTGCCTGATGGATGAACCACTATCCAATCTGGACGCAAAACTGAGGCATTCCGTGCGCAAGGATATTCGCGACCTGCAGCAACGCCTTGGCATCACGGTGGTGTATGTCACTCACGATCAAACCGAAGCGATGAGCATGGCAGATATCGTCATCCTGATGAAGAATGGCCGTATCGAGCAGGCAGGAACCCCGGCAGACCTTTATCTGAAACCCGCCACCGCCTTTGCCGCAAGCTTTGTCGGCAGCCCGCCAATGGGGCTATTGCCAGCAACCGCAATCCCGTCCGACGCCCTGCCAAGCGGTGCACGACCCGACAATCTGATTGTCGGCATCAGACCCGAAGACATCAAACTTGATACCGACCAGCAAAACAGTGCTTCGGGCCTCTCCGCGACGGTCATATCCAGCGAGTTCCTGGGACCGGAAACCTTTGTCTATCTGTCAATAGACGGAACCGACGGGACAACGGCCCGCCTGCCCGGTCGTGTGCATCTTTCGCCCGGGACACAAGTCTCGCTCAGTTGGGCTGGCGTTGCTGCCCACTGGTTTGATCGCGAACACGGTCATCGTCTTTCGGCGGCGATGAACGACCATGCAACGCAAAAATCTTTTGTTACGACGACCAATCACTCAGCAATTCCGACATCGTAAAAGGACAGAAACCGATGCGTAATTCCATTACCAGTGCCGCTTTTGCTGCCGGTCTGCTTGCTTCGGCGGCAACCCCGGCCTTTGCCGCAACCGAACTGACAATGTATTACCCCATCGCCGTTGGCGGTGCGTTGACCGAAGTAATCGACGGCATGATTGACGGTTTTGAAGCCGAACATCCCGACGTCAAGGTCAATGCGATTTATGCCGGAAACTATGACGACACCCGACTGCGTGCGGTTTCTGCAATCAAAAGCGGCGATCCGGCGCAGCTTTCGGTGATGTTTTCGATCGATGTCTATGACCTGATCGAACAGGATTTGATCATTCCGTTTGATGATGTTGTCAAAACCGCAGAAGACAAGAAATGGCTTAACGGCTTCTATCCGGCGCTGATGGCCAATGGCAAAGTCGACAACAAAACCTGGGGCATCCCGTTCCAGCGTTCAACCATCGTCATGTACTACAACAAGGACATGTTCCGCGAAGCCGGTCTTGATCCTGAAACTCCACCCCAGACCTGGGAAGAAATGGTTGCCGCGGGCAAGGCGCTTTCCAAAGACGGCAAATGGGGTCTAATGGTTCCGTCCACCGGATATCCTTATTGGATGTTCCAGTGCTTTGCCATTCAGAATGGCAAGGAACTGATGAATGCCGACGGAACGGAAACGTATTTCGATGATCCTGCCGTCATCGAGGCTCTTGAATACTGGCGCGGCCTCGCCACAAAAGAAAAGATCATGCCCGAGGGCACGATTGAGTGGGGCACACTTCGTCAGGCTTTCGTGCAGGGTCAGACCGGCATGATGTGGCATTCAACAGGCAACCTGTCTGCTGTCAAAAAAGAAGTCAAGTTTGACTTCGGTGTTGCCATGCTTCCGGCACATAAAAAGCCCGGTTCACCGACGGGGGGCGGCAACTTCTATATGTTCAAGGGTTCCAGCCCGGAACAGCAGGCCGCATCGCTTGACCTGATCAAATACATGACCGCGCCGGAACGTGCCGCAGAATGGTCAATTGCAACCGGTTATGTCGGCGTTACCCCGGCATCCTACGAAACCGACGCGCTGAAATCCTATGCCAGCGAATTCCCGCAGGCTGTGGTTGCCCGCGATCAGCTTAACGTCGCAATTCCGGAATTCTCGACCTATGAAACAGCCCGTGTTCGTGAATCTCTTAACAACGCCATTCAGGCGGCTCTGACCGGCGAAAAATCGCCGAAACAGGCCCTGATCGACGCCCAGGAAGATGCCAACCGTCTTCTTAAGGCGTTCAACTAAGCCGATCTGCTGCCGGGACGGTTTCCCCCCGTCCCGGCCCTTTTGCTTTCTTCATTTGAAATTCTTTTGAATTCAGGACGTGGCCTCGATGGGTGATCAGCCTCGAAACGATCTGGCAGCAATACAAAGACGCAAACTTGCTCTTTACGGTTGGATGCTGATGGCACCGTCGTTGGCGTTGCTTAGCCTGTTTGCATTTTACCCGGCCATCGCGACCTTCTTTGGCAGTCTGTTTACCCGTGGCACAACACGCCGCCCCAGCAGCTTTGCGGGATTTGAAAACTATCTTGATCTGTTTGCCGATCCGACATTCTGGACCGTGGCAGGCAACAATCTGATCTATGCCGGGGTTACAATTCCGGTTTCGATCATCTTTGCCCTGATCATGGCGCTTTGGGCCAACGCGCATATTCCCGCACGAAGCTTTGTGCGCAGCGCCTATTTCACGCCGACAATCCTGCCGATGATTGCCGCGGCGAATTTATGGTTGTTTTTCTATACCCCCGATCTTGGCATCATTGATCGTATTACCGGATTTTTCGGCGCGGAACCGACCAACTGGCTAGGGCAGCCCGAAACGGCACTGGCCGCGGTCATCATCGTGACGATCTGGAAAGAAGCCGGGTTCTTCATGATCTTCTATCTGGCAGCCCTTCAGACCATTCCGCCGGACCTCCGCGAAGCGGCCCGCATTGAAGGGGCCGGTCGCTGGACCTATACACGACGGGTGCTTTTGCCGCTTTTGATGCCAACCACGATATTCGTCTTTGTCAATGCGCTAATCAATTCGATCAAACTGATAGATCATCTGTTCATCCTCACCAAAGGCGGGCCGAACAATGCGTCAAAACTGATCCTTTACTGGATCTGGGAAATGGCATTCGCCTATTTCGACCGCCCGCATGCCGCGGCAATGACCATGATGGTTTTGCTAGTACTTGGTATCGTCGCAATCGTGCAATTCCGACTGGTTGAAAAACGGACCCATTACCGATGAACGTACATCTCGGCACCCGCCCATCACACATCGCCCAACCACATATTCGGTTCCCCGATCTTGCCAGGATTCTCGATACGCTGGGCGCATGGATTCTTGCTCTTGTCTGGATTGCGCCGCTGTTGTTTGCCCTTTGGGCGGCACTGCAACCGTCGGGCAGTGCACTGGAACTTGATTTCAGTGCACCACTGACCTTGCAGAATTTCATTGATGTCTGGAATGCCGTGCCTTGGATCGGCTATTTCGTCAATACGCTTACGCTTGTGTCCCTGATCCTGATGGGTCAGCTTGTTTTGTGCACATTGGCCGGTTTTGCCTTTGCCCGGTTTGCGTTCCGCGGCCGTGATGCCCTTTTCATTCTGGTGCTGTTGCAGTTGTTCATCCTGCCAGAAGTTCTGATTGTCGAAAACTATGCCATAGTTGCCAAACTGGGCCTGTTTGATACCGCCCTTGGCATCGGCCTGCCCTATATGGCCAGCGCATTTGGCATTTTCCTGCTGCGTCAGGCCTTCAAATCCGTACCGCTTGAACTTGAAGAAGCCGCACGTATAGAGGGATGCAGCTGGATGGGCGTTTTGTGGAAGGTTTATGTCCCTGCGGCCAAGCCGGTTTATCTGGCGTATGCGCTGGTGTCGGTGGCGACCCACTGGAACAATTTCCTGTGGCCGCTTATCGTGACAAATTCACCGGAAACCCGGCCCTTGACCGTGGGGCTTTCATTGTTTGGTGCGCCGGAAACCGGTGTTGATATTTCGGTTATCAGTGCTGCCACCATCCTGACCATTTTGCCGCTTCTGATCGCCTTCCTGATTTTCCAGCGCCAGTTCATTCAGGCATTTCTGCGTGCCGGGATCAGATGAACCGAAAGCTGTCCCGTTGACCCGGCGATACAAATTTGAATAACGCCACTTAAATATCGGGCATGGCTATTCATTCCTGAATCCAACAGACTGGCAGCGTTCATAACTTTTGAAGTTTTTTCATATGCCGGTTCTGATCCTGCTTGTCAGCACAACAGTCGTCTGGGCGATGCTTCTGGTGTGCAACCGGATTGCATTGACAGCGTTTGATGTCGATGTTTATGCCATGACCTGCTGGCAACTGGTTTTCGGCGGGCTGGCACTTGTGCTGATGGCACCAGGAAGGCTCATTCCGTGGCGGCAATTCACCTTGCCGATCAACTGGGCATATGGGGTTTTGCGCGTTCTGACCAGGGTCAGCTGGACCGCGGCACTGGTCTATATCAGCGCGCCTGAAAGCGGAATTTTATCACAAACCGGCATGCCGATGGCGGCCCTTGCCGCGGCCTTTATCCTTGGTCGCGCACCGGGCAAGGCGGAATGGTTCGGGCACACGATCCTGCTTGCCGGTGCCGGTTTTCTGGCGTGGCATCTGCCCGACGGCCTTGCCAACCCTGCGGTGTGGTTGATGCTGGCGTCCGAGGTTACGGCGATTTTATCATCCGTTCTGGCGGAAAAACACCCTGACAACCAGATCAAAGATGCGTGGTCGCATCTGCGATTTACCGGGGTTTTGTTGCTGATTACCGCATCGGTATTTTTGATCTTCCCGCCGCTGATCGGTTTTATCAGCCCGGTTCCGATCCCCTATACCTCGCTTGACGGGTTCTTCGGGATCGAGACCATATTGGCCGGTCTGATCCTTGGCACACTATTGCGCGGTCCTGCCATGGTCCTGACATTGCGGTCGATCAAGACAGCCGGGATGGAGAAATACATCCTTGCGACCAGTATCCTGCCTTTCATCCTTCTGGGCCTTGAAATGCTGGCCGCGCAATTTGAACTGACGCCAGCCCCCACCCATAACAGCGTTTTCTGGATTTCGGCCCTTCTGGTGATGCTGGGCATTATTCAGATCACCTATTCGAAACGTCTCCATTCCAGACGCCTGAAGGCGCTTGGTGCAACCACCCCGGCTGGGGCAGCCCCCACTGCCCCGGCCTGAGAGAACGAAAAGAACAATAAGCCCCCCTTGCGCCACCAATGCAGGGTCGCCCGGCGGTCAGGAGCCCCTTTCTTCTGACCGCATCCCCAAACGGCCAGCCTCCCAAAAAATTGGCCGTCCGACCCTGTTTCCATCCGGTGGTCTCCCTTCCGGATGGACCGAAACGCCCGGGTTACCCGCCCGGGCGTTTCCTGTTTAATGGCAACGGATACTTCCCGATAAGATTGCCCCAAACAAGCATCTGAAACTTGAAATTGATACCGTCGTAAATTGGCCTAAACTGTCTGCAACAAGACCGGGCAATAACGGGCCAAGCAAGCACCCGAAAAAAATGGGCGCAAACAGAGCGGGGATTTCCAATGGCAAGTCTGCAACAACCGGACAATTACGAAACACTCAAATCCAAAATCGATACAGCCGCCATCGTCGGCCATACCACCGACAACACGGCGAAAATCTGGGTAAGGGCCTATATGGCCGGGCGCTGGACACTGATTGTCAGTGCGCAAAAACTGCCCGAGGATGCCTATGATCTGTCAGGCAAAAGCCTTGCTGCTATGAAGGCCGCGAACAGCGATATCGTTTTTATGGAAGAACGCGAATTCACCCGCGAAACCGACCTGACCATGACGTTCGAGGTAGACAACCTTAAACCAGATACCCGCTATTACTATTACCTTGCATCGGACAAGCTTGATCTTGAGCGCTGCATCGAGATGGGCGGCGAACATGATTACTGGTTCCGGACATTGCCCAAAAACCCGCAGTCATTGCAGTTCGGGTTTTATTCCTGCCACGACCCGTTTAGTGTCAAACCTAACAGCGAAGGCGCATGGGACAAGTTTTATGATGTCCTTAACGAACGCCGTGCAGATTTTGTCATTGGCGGCGGCGATCAGGTTTATTGTGATACCAATCACGCATCGCGCATGCAGGACGTCTGGGTGTGGCTGAAGAATAACAAAAACGCCTTGCTGGCCGCCTATCGCACACCTGATGGCAACCTCGACGAACCCGCAATCATTGATTATTTCACCAAGCTTTATCGCACCTATTACCGAATTTACTGGCAGTTCGAACATCTGCTGTCTGTTTACCGGCGTTTCCCGCAATACATGATATGGGACGATCACGAGATCATGGACGGCTGGGGCTCGCTGACCGCGGATGAGCGCAAGGCCAAGCTCGCCAATTTCTTTCAGGATGATGACGAGGACGCCAATTACGCGCTTGTAATGCTGATGTTCAAGGCCGCAGCGCGGGCCTATCTTGAATATCAGCATGCGCATAACCCTGACAGCATGATCGTCAATGGCGATCCCGATGCCAGCCACTGGGATTATAAATTCGATCAGGGAGCCTATGGCTTTTACATGCTTGACGTGCGCGGCCATCACGATTGTGAATTACCCGACGGACAGCGATTATTGGGGGCGGAACAGTTCAAACGCTTCAAAAGCTGGATCAATTCGGCCGCAACCAAAAAGAAAAAGGCGATCTTTATCTGTTCGCCCGTGCCCGTCGTGCACTGGACGGAAAGTGCCGTAAACACGCTCGATTTTGGCGGTCAAAAGGATGATTTCATGGATGAATGGGGCCATGAAACCAACCACAAGGAACGAAATGCGATGCTTGAATTGCTGCTGGCGCGATCCGCTGAAAGCAGCATCCCGATTGTGATCCTGAGCGGGGATGTCCATTGCGCCAGCGCATTTCAGATCACGCATGGCAAAACCTATCCCGGGGCAAGGTTGTTCAATGTAACGTCAAGTGCGATTTCACGCAAACCGGCACCGGGCATTGCCACCGCCGCCATGCAAAAATCGGCCGATATAGACGGGTTCGATGGCGGTCGGTTTGAACAGATGTTCCGTTTTGCCGGGGAAAACAATTTCGCGCTGATCAATGCCGATTGCCGGGATGGTGACCTCAAAATAAGCGCCACCCTTTACTGGGCCGAACCCGGATCGGAAAGTGTCACACAGAAGGTGATTAAGCTGGTTGGCTAAAAAAAACCGGTCCCCGGGGGAACGGGGACCGGTCAGGCCGCACTCAAGCTTTCGCTTGCGGGGTCGGGGGAACGATGTGCGGCCTTTTCTGTCTGGTTGGGGAATATCCTGTTTTCAGTGTGCGTCGACGGATGGTTTTCCCGATCCTGCCGGACGTGCGAGCGGCAGAAGCAGCAAAGCCAGAATGAAAATGCCGGCCATGGCAAGCTGCACGTCGTTGAACGAAATCATACTGGCTTCGCGCGTGACGATATTGACGATGGATTTCATCGTACTAGCCTGCGGATCAGGAAGGCCCATCGAGCTATATCGTGCTGTCATGGTCTCCAGATAGTTCTGAAACGCCGTGCTTGATGTATTGATATGTTCGGCCAGATGGGCGAAATGCAGGTCGGTGCGTTTATCAAGCATGGTGTTGATCGCAGCCAAGCCAATTGCCCCGCCAAGGTTGCGCATCAGGTTATAAAGGCCGCTGGCGTTTTTGATCTTTTCCGGTGGCAAGGTGCCAAGTGCCAGATTGGTGATCGGCAGCATGCAGAACATCAGGGCAAAACCACGCACAGCCTGCGGCAGGATCAGTTCGTGAAACGATACCTGACTGTTCTGAAAACCGTTCAGGGCAACCCCCACCGCAAACAACGCCAGACCAAAGCCCAGCACGACACGCGCAGGCAATCTGGCCGTCAGTTTCCCGGCAATCGGGGCAGAAATGAACTGGCAAATGCCGGTGACCGCCATGATGGTGCCGATTTCCAGACTGTCATAGCCGCGCACACGGCTTAGCAACAACGGCAGGATATAGACACTGCCATAAAGCCCGATGCCAAGGGTGAAACTGAAGATGCAGCCCATGGCAAAGTTGCGATCCCTGAACGAGCGCAGATCGACAATCGGATGATCATAGGTGAACATCCGTCGGAAGAAGTAGAGTCCCGAAATCACGCAGATCACGGCACCATAAACAATGGCGCGTTCATCAAACCAGTCATCTTTTGGGCCCTCGTCCAGCACATATTCCAGACTGCCGAGAAAGGCTGCCATCGCAAGCAATCCGCGCAGATCAAAGCCACGGAGCAGCGACCGATCGCCACGATCAACATCAAGCGTTACCGCGACGACAAGCGCGATCAGCATGCCCGGCACAACATTGATCAGAAACAGCCAGTGCCACGAAAATGACTGCGTCAGATAACCGCCCAAAGTCGGCCCCACAGTCGGCGCCATAGTGGCAATCAGACCAATCATCACCGAGGCGGTATTCCGTTTATCCGCCGGGAAAATGATATAGGTCGTGGCAAACACGGTCGGGATCATCGCCCCGCCAAGGAAACCCTGCGCGGCACGGAACCAGATCATGCTTTCGATTGACCAGGCACAGGCCGAGGCGATGCTGAAAATCGTAAAACCGATTGCAGAGGCAACAAAAAGCCAGCGGGTTGAGATCAGGCGTGACAGGAAACCCGAAAGCGGGATCATGACGACTTCGGCAATCAGGTAACTGGTCTGGACCCAGCCGATTTCATCGGGGCTTGCTGACAGACCGGCCTGAATGTTTTCAAGCGAGCTTGCGACGATCTGGATGTCAAGGATCGCCAGAAACATGCCAACCACCATCGCAACCCAGCCAATAAACTTGGTGGTATCGACATGCTGCACCGGATCATCGGGAAAGGCTATGGAACCGGGGCTGGTGGCGGCACTGCTCATTTCAGTTGCGCTCCGAGAGTTCCGGGGTCGGCGTTACAACACTGGCAAGGCCGGAACCCGCCGCATGCTCAGCACCGTCACCATCACGCACATCGACATTCACAACAACCGACAGGCCCGGGCGCAGGGCCTTGGCAAGGTCACTGTTATCAAGGGCAATACGCACCGGGACACGCTGGGTGATTTTGGTGAAGTTGCCGGTGGCATTTTCGGGCGGCAGCAAACTGAACTGCGCGCCGGTGGCAGGGGCAAAGCTTTCGATCCGGCCGGTGATATCAGCATCGGGAAAGGCATCGACTTCTATCCGGACCTTCTGGCCCGGTGCCATATGGCCGATCTGGGTTTCCTTGAAATTGGCCACAACATAAACACCCGGAAGCGGCACAAGCACGAGCAACTGTTCGCCGGGCTGAACCAGCGCGCCGGTCTGAACCGACCGATTACCAATCACACCGTCAAAGGGTGCGTAGATGCGCGTGTCATCAAGGGCCTGCTGCGCGATATCGCGCGCGGCCTCTGCCTGTGATACGGCGCGTTCGGCTTCGACCTTCTGCGCACGCAGAACGCCGATCCGCCCCTGCTCGACCGCAAGGGTCGCATTGGCAGCAGCCACCTGTGCCTGTGCTGTTTGACGGTCGGCCTTGGCGTAATCGAATTTCTGGCGGCTGGCCGCCCCCTTTTTCACCAGATCCTCGTAACGCGTATAATCCTCGGACGTGCGATCAAGTTCGACCTTCGCAATGCGGACATTGGCCGCCGCCTGATCGATGGCGGCCATCTGAAGGGTGATCTGCTCGTCCATGGTCTGAACCGCGGCACGGCGCGCATCAAGGGCGGCCTCGGCCTGTTTCAGTTCGGCACGATAATCTTCGTCCTTGATGGACAACATCAGTTCGCCCTTGCGCACAGGCTGGTTTTCGGCAACCCGAAGGTCGCCGACATATCCCGAAACCTTTGGCGAAATCGCGACTTCGTCAGCCTGTAAATAGGCATTGTCGGTCGATTCGTGGTACTGACCTTCAGTCACCCAGTAGAACCCGTAATACCCACCGCCACCGATAATCGCCGCAGCGATCACGGGCAGTATGACTTTTTTTACACTCATCGTCCGTTTGATCCTTTTGGTATTGATCAGTACCATTTGAACCCTTATGGTACCAAACAGTACCAAACGTCAAGTGCAGAATTGGAACAGTTGCTTGTCCGAAATGCGAAATATCGACCCGAGAACCCTGAAACGTCGCGAAGCGCTGATTGATGCGGCCCGTGAACTTTTTTGCGAACATGGCCTTTCGGGCACGACACTTGAAATGATCACCGCCGAAGCTGGCGGCTCCCGGCGAACAATTTACGAATTGTTCGGCAACAAGGACGGCGTATTCGAAGCGGTGATTCGCAATTGCACGGGACGTGTGGTTGCTGTCATGGCCGATCTGGAATTGTCACAGATGCCGCTGCGTGCGGCCCTGATCCATTTTGGCGAAACGCTGATGACGCTTCTGACCACGCCGGAAACCATTCGCTATATGCGGCTGTTCCTGTCAGAAGTCCCGCGGTTCCCGCATCTGGGCAAGGTGTTTTATGAAAGCGGCTTGATGAGCGGCCGCCGGATCATCACATCCTACTTCGAACGTCAGATGGAAGAAGGCAACTTCCCCAAAAGCGATCCGAAACAGGCCGCCGTGTTTTTCACAAGCCTGCTTAAGGCCGATTACGATTTCCGACAGATGACCTATGTCGGCTGGGAACCGCACGCAAAGGATTTGCACGCCCATGTAATTGCGGCGGTCGATATGTTCCTGCGCGGATACGGAATAGACCCGGCCACGGTTGACCAGAAAACCCCGGCGCAGGCATAAGCCTGCGCACCGAACGACTTCCGGCTCAGAACATGACCAGCAGGCGATAGGCAATCGGCCCCATCATTGTGATCACCCCGATCCAGACAAGCGCAAGGCCCCATCCCCGGTCGCGGAAGCTGTATCCGACGCCCAAAAGGCAGAAGCCGACAATGCAGAGCGCGATGATGATGTTGGTTTCATAAGGCAGGTTCATGGAAGCCCCCATTTGGTTCCGGTTTGACGGTGCCGGAGTCTTCCCCCTGAACCCGACAAATGCGAGTTTGACCCATTCCATAACCTTTTTCTTTGATCAGGATCATATGCCGTCACATGCCATGTCCCCTGCCCGTGGGATGCGCACTAATTCAGGGAATGGTGTAAATATCGGGCAAACCAGCGTTTTCTAGGGCAGCATCAACATCGGCCAAGGCACAAAAACCCAGCAATTTCGGCCTTGCGCGAAAGTCTTAACAAGGATGTTGCGCCGCCCTCTTTGATTTTCTGATTTCATCCTGTATGTTGCGCTCTCCCGACGCGGCCAGGGCGCTCCCTCGCGCGCCGGATGAAATGTCAAATGGCAGCCGCGCTGTATCCTGGCCGCGGCCAGAAAGGGAGTATTCCATGAGCAAGATTCAAGTGAAGAATCCCGTCGTCGAGCTCGACGGCGACGAAATGACCCGGATCATCTGGGACTTCATTAAAACCAAACTTATCCTGCCGTATCTCGACATCGATCTTAAATATTACGATCTGTCGGTTCAGAAACGTGACGAAACCAACGACCAGATCACCATTGATGCAGCAAATGCCATCAAGGAACATCGTGTTGGCGTCAAATGCGCGACCATCACGCCTGACGAGCAGCGCGTCGAGGAATTCGGCCTGAAGAAAATGTGGAAGTCGCCGAACGGCACCATCCGCAACATCATCGGCGGTACAGTTTTCCGCCAGCCGATCATCTGCTCGAACGTTCCGCGTCTGGTTCCGGGCTGGACCCAGCCGATTGTTATCGGTCGTCATGCTTTTGGTGATCAGTACCGTGCGACCGACTTCAAGGTTCCGGGTGCAGGCAAACTGACCATCAAGTTCCAGCCGGCAGACGGCGGCGAGCCTATCGAACACGAAGTCTTCGACTTCCCGTCTTCGGGCGTTGCCATGTCGATGTACAACCTTGATGACAGCATCATCGGTTTCGCACGCGCCTGCATGAACTATGGTCTTGCTCTTGGCTGGCCGGTTTACCTGTCGACCAAGAACACGATCATGAAAGCCTATGACGGCCGCTTCAAGGATCTGTTCGAGGAAGTCTTCCAGAACGAATTTGCCGACAAATTCAAGGCTGCTGGCATCACCTATGAACACCGCCTGATCGATGACATGGTTGCATGCGCGATGAAGTGGAATGGTGGTTTCGTCTGGGCTTGTAAGAACTATGACGGCGACGTTCAGTCTGACACCGTCGCACAGGGCTTTGGCTCGCTTGGTCTGATGACCTCTGTTCTGATGACGCCGGATGGGCAGACCGTAGAAGCAGAAGCAGCACACGGCACCGTCACCCGCCACTATCGTCAGCACCAGCAGGGCAAAGAAACCTCGACCAACCCGATCGCGTCGATCTTTGCCTGGACGCAGGGCCTGAAATACCGTGGCGAGTTCGATGATACGCCGGAAGTCGTGAAATTTGCCGAAACCCTTGAAAAAGTCTGCGTCGACACCGTCGAAGCCGGCTTCATGACCAAGGATCTGGCGCTGCTGATCGGTCCGAACCAGAAATGGCTGACCACCACGCAGTTCCTCGACAAACTTGACGAAGGCCTGAAAGTTGCCATGGGCTGATTGCCCGGCATCTTACCAGAATGATGAAACCCCGTCGGTGCGAACTGGCGGGGTTTGTCGCATTTTATGGATGTTTTTTTTTCAGGAAGCCGCCGCCGCACGGACGAAACGGCCACGCTGATAATCGTCGAAGGCCTGCATCAGTTCCTGTTTGCTGCTCATGACGAACGGGCCATAGCGAACAACCGGTTCGTGCAGCGGACGGGCCGCAATCAGAAGCATTCGCCCGCCTTCGGGGCCGCCTTTAAGGGTGATGCTGTCACCGTCTTCAAGCACGGCCAGATGATGCGTGGTGATGGCTTTATCTGCAACAATCGCATCCCCGATAAAGACATAAACCATGGCCGCGTGGCCTTCAGGCACCGGCAGGGTCACCTCGCGACCAGCCGCCAGTTTGGCATCAATAAAGACCGGTTTGGTGGCAATCCCGTTAACCGGGCCGGTTTTGTCCATGAATTCACCCGCGACAAGGCGCAGATCAACACCGTCTTCGGGGCTGAATTCGGCAACGTCGCGGCCTTCAATATTCTGGTAACGCGGGGTAACCATCTTGTCCTTGGCCGGCAGATTGATCCAAAGCTGGAACCCCTGCAAAAGACCGTTTTCCTGTTCCGGGCTTTCGGAATGCAAAATCCCGCTGCCGGCGGTCATCCACTGCACACCACCCGAACGCAGAACACCTTCATTACCCATGCTGTCCTTATGACGCATGGCACCTTCGACCATATAGGTCACGGTTTCAAAACCACGATGCGGGTGTTCGGGGAAACCGGCAATATATTCGTCAGCATTGTCGGTTGAAATGGAATCGAGCATCAGAAACGGATCAAGCATATCAAGCTGCGGCGATCCAACCGACCGTTTAAGCGATACGCCTGCCCCGTCGGATGTGTCCATCGCGCGAAGTACGCGCGCAACACCACGCGGTTTTTTGCCCTGTTCAGACATCAGGTCCTCCTGTCAGCAGCCGGGAATCTATCGGGCTGCGATCTGTGAAACTTCATATCCCCCAATTTGGCAGAAAACTGTCGCGAAACAATGGCCAATCAAGCATCGAATTGTTTCCCATAACACCCCAATCAATCAAAAAGGCACGAACATCATAGCAAATGTTCGTGCCTCTAAATGTATCGGGGCCGCGCAGATAACCCGCACGGCCCTGATATCGAACGCAATCAATGATTATCCAGCCAGCTTTGCCGCCAGTTCAGCAACGTGTTTGCCCTGGAATTTTGCAATATCAAGCTCGTTGGTCGAAGGCGTGCGCGAACCATCCGCCCCGGCAAGCGTTCCTGCACCATAGGGCGAACCACCTGTAATTTCGTCCATATTGGTCAGCCCCGAACAGCTATAGGGCACACCGACAATCACCATGCCATGATGAAGCAACGTCGTATGGGTCGTGACAATCGTGGTTTCCTGACCGCCATGCTGGGTCCCGGTCGAAGTAAAGACCGAACCGATTTTGCCGATCAGTTTGCCTTTGGCCCACAAACCACCGGTCTGATCAAGGAAGGTGCGCATCTGGCCGGGCATATTACCAAACCGGGTCGGAACGCCAAAGATGATCGCATCATATTCCGGAAGATCGTCAACTTTCGCCACCGGAGCCACCTGGTCAAGCTTGGCACCAGCACCTTTGGCGACATCTTCGGGCATGGTTTCAGGAACGCGCATGACGTCAACATGCGTACCGGCAACACCACGTGCGCCTTCGGCCACGGCATTTGCCATGGTTTCGATATGTCCGTACATCGAATAATAAAGAACCAGAACCTTGGCCAATTTTGCCTCCTTGAGTTGAAAATCCGTCGCCATCAGCATGCGGCAACTGCCGCCTGACGGAAACAGTCAGATTGGAAACAGTCTATTTCGCTTAACCTACCCGGATCAGAACGCGCGCATTCCGGAACTGTTCCAGACCGCGACATACCAGCGTAGTCAGTCCTGCTGCGGTCGCACCGCCAGATATTCGACAACCTGATCGGGGAAATCGGTAAAGATGCCATCAATCCCGGCATCGTCAAAGATCGCCTTAAGCGCGATATCCATATCGCCCGCCCATTTCGGCAACTGGTCAGCCCGCAGGGTATAGGGATGGACTTTCAACTGCGCGCGCTGGGCTGCGATCAGGGTTGGTGTCATGATCGCCGTGCCATCGGCACTAAGCCCTTCGATGACCTGTGGCAACCAAGGGCCAATACCATCCACCACAGTTGCCATTTCGGCCACACCATCATCGGTTTTCAGATAATCGTAGTCCGTGCCTTCGGGCGCACCCCATTTGTTTTCGCCCAGCAACTGAACCAGCTTGCCCTGATATTTCAGATCATTCCGGATACGCTTGGTTTCGGCCCAGTCGAAGCTCTGAACAAAGGAATTGGATTCCGTCGTGCCATACCCCCAATGTTCCATGATCTTGATGACCGCAGCAGTCACATCCTGTCCTTCGGACTTGTGCCAGGCCGGGTCCTTGATTTCCGGATAGATGCCGACATCGCGCCCGGTTGATTTGTTAAGTCCCCGGATCATGGCGATTTCTTCTTCAAAGGTCGGGATTTTGAAGATGGCGTATTCGCCGGGGAAACGGTTGGGATAAACCTGATCACCGGTATCGGCTTTGAACCGTTCGGTAACGTTCAGACTTTTGAGTTCTTCCAGCGTGAAGTCGATGGCGTAGTACCGGCCATCTTCACGTTTGCGGTCGGGGAATTTCTTGGCAACGTCGGTCGTGGTATCGATATGGATGTCATGCAGGACAACCGGCACGCCGTCCTTGGACATCACCACATCCTGTTCGATGAAATCCGCCCCCATGCCATATGCCAGCGCCTTTGCCGGAAGGGTATGTTCAGGCAGATAGCCCGAAGCGCCGCGATGGGCGATCACAACCCTTTCAAGGGTACTGTCCTGTGCCATTGCCGGTGTAATCGACAATGGCAGAACGGCAAGTGCAGCTCCCAGAATGGCCGCGCGCGCAGATTTCATCAGCATCCCATAACTCCTTATTTCCGCATAAGTTTTGCCCAGCATAGTGACGAAACGATGCGGCAGGAACAAGGCAGAAGGCGATAGCGCAAAGTTTCACGCAACTGTTACGCTTGATTGCCTTCTGTGGATTGCTTTGCAACGGGTTGATCAGTCCAAAAGCTCGCCCGCGATTTCGGCAAGAAAATCGGGCAGCACATGATAGGCATAAGGCGCATAAAGCCGTTCATGACGTTGATGATATTCCCGGCCCCATGGGCCGATATTGACCACCGGATAGCTCAGTGCATTTGCAACCGGGCGATCCACCAGTTCGGCAATCGGGGTGCTGGCGGCAATGACTTCGGTATCGCCGGCATCGGTCGCATGACCGAAAAAGCTCATATCCGATATACCCATGAAATAACCGCGGTCACAAATTTGCGTTTCGTGACGGGCCTCTATCGTGGCGCGGGCACGGCTGATCGCATCCAGAAACTGCCGGTCCATATCCTTTGCGCGATCAACATGAACAGCCGGATAATGCAAACCGGCCATACCGGTTACCACGGCAGGGCCGCGCAGATGTGCCTCGGCCAGCATGGCACGGACCAGAATGCGGGTGCGGTTCAGCGGATTGTTATCCTGTGCCGTTTCAAGGGCCACCGCATCGATCCGGTCAAGCGCATCGCTGCCGCCGGATGCAAAGGCCATATCACGCAATTGGGCAACCGTTACCATGCGCAAGGGTGGTAAAGCTGCCGGGGCAGCCTGCCCGTTGGATTTGGCATAGCGGGCTGCGTTGCTGGCAAATCGTTCAAGTGCGCGTTTTCCGGCATCCTTTACGATGGAGGTGAAATCGCCCATCAGCTCGGCACAGCTTTTCCCCATCACCAGCCAGTTAAACGCCATCCAGACATGTTCAGGCGTGGTGACTTCGTAGATATCGCGCACATCCCGGGCCTCAAGACAGACCGGGGGTGGTGCGGTTTCACGCATACCACGATCACACAGTTCGCTGTTGGCTTCGATCGCCTGCATGATTTCCGATGCGATGGCATGGGCTGAAATGCCGTCAAACGGATAACCGACATGGGTTGGCAAACCGGCAACAAGGGCAAAGGGCAAAAGCTTTCCGACCGAGCCATGGAAAATCGCGCGCCCGGCCTCGCCATTTCCAGGGTCGCTGCTGGCATCCAGATTGACCCCGCCAACAATGTTAAGGTTCCAGCCCGCAATAAGGTCGGGCAACGCGTTACGCAGGCTGCGCATGCCGCATGAATTGCGTTCTTCATCAGGGGTCAGGAACAGGACGACATTGCCCTGCCGATCTGGTTGCTGGCTGAAATGTTCCAGAAACGCGATGCCCGCCGCATCGCCGCTTTTCATATCAAGCAACCCGCGCCCCGGGATGAAATCCCCGGTCTGAAAATCGCGAAGGGCAAGTGCCTCGGCATCGCTAAGATTTTCCCGGCTCGAAAGATCGTCAATCAGGGCCTCACACAGTGCATCAGGCTCAAAAGCCAGATGTTTCAGGTCGTGATAATTTTCAATCGAAACCACATCAAAATGCCCGGCCATTGCCATTGTCTTGCGCCCGGTTCCCCGCACCAGTGCGACAACGCTTTTGGCCATGCGGCTGCCACCCGCGACAAGGTGACTGTCTATCACCGCGATATTGTCGGGATTGTCCTGAAAATAGGGAATTTCACGCAGGATATCGACGATCAAGCCGGTGATATCGGCTTCCCCGGCACTGCCGGTGACACTGCCAAAACGGGTCAGACGGTCGGCGATTTCAGCAGTGCGGGCATAAGGGGCCCATCGATCTTCCGGCATGGTCATTTGTTTGCTCCCTGATGACATGGCAGCAGGATAAGCTTTGCCGAAATCAGTTAAAATCCCAGTTTGATACAATTTTCGATTGGAAATTGATGTTTTCATCAGGATAATTGACGAAATCGTCAAATCAGGATGAAATCATGGATGATCTTGACCGTCGCCTTCTTGCCGAACTGCGCGTCAATGCGCGTGCTTCCGTCCCGAAACTGGCACAACTTCTGGGGGTGGCGGCCGGGACGGTTAAAACCCGTATGGACCGCCTGATCGATCAGGGCGTGATTGCCGGGTTCACGGTACGCCTGCGTGATGACGCTGCCGATGGGACTATTCGGGGTGTGATGATGATCGAGCTATCGGGGAAGAATGTGAAAACGCTGGTCGCGAGCCTACGCAAGAACCTTGGCTTTGCCGCCCTGCACACCACCAATGGAGAATGGGACCTGATTGCAGAAATTCAGGTGCCTGCCCTTTCGGATTTTCATCAGGTGGTCACGACCGTGCGCGCCATGGAAGGCATTGCCAAAACCCAAAGCTATCTGTTTCTGGGTCCTGCATGAGAATACAAGTCGCAGTCTAGTTCGTTTTATAAAGAGACAATGTACGAATTAGATTTCGGCACGCTTTTAAATCATTAGAGAAACTCTTCTGGTAATGCTTCAACCCGTCTAGCCTAGCGGCTCTAGCGAGGTCGGCTTCGCCCTCAGAAGAGAGCAAACTAGCAATATACTGGGAAATTCGGGCGTTCTCTTGCATCATCCGATTATAGCCCTGTAAATCGTTTGCATCACCGAACATCCCGATACAATAGTCAGCCATTCCTGCAAGAGAGGACAAAGATTTCAAAACTTTGTCATTCTCTCCCGAGACAACGGGTTTTAAGAAAATAAAGTTGCTAACACACAATACAAAAACCAAAACAGGCTTCACCAATCAATGCTCCACGAGATGAATAAGTAACTCTTCTAGCGATTCAATTCCCCTGTCATCCGATCAAGCCCCTCAAGGGTTAGCGGATACATCCGACCATCCATCAGTTTGTGCATGATCTGGATCGAGCCGTGATATTGCCACCAGTTTTCCGCCTGCGGATTGATCCATGCGGCATGTTCGAAATGATCAAGCAAACGTTGCATCCAGACCGCCCCGGCTTCCTCGTTCCAATGTTCGACCGAACCACCGGGATAGGTGATTTCATAGGGGCTCATGGTGGCATCACCGACAATCACCAGCTTGTAATCCGCACCATAGGTCCGGATCACATCCCATGTTGAAACCTGATCGGTACGGCGGCGCGCATTGTCCTTCCAAAGCCCTTCATAGGGACAATTATGGAAGTAATAATATTCAAGATGTTTGAATTCGCTTTTGACCGCCGAAAACAGTTCCTCGCAGACCTTGATATGGTCATCCATCGACCCGCCAATATCAAACAGCATCAGGACCTTGACCGCATTATGCCGTTCGGGCCGCATTTGAACATCAAGCCAGCCCTGACGGGCAGTGGATGAAATGGTACCGGGCAGATCAAGCTCATCTGCCGCCCCGGTCCGGGCCCATTTGCGCAAACGCCGCAGGGCCACCTTGATATTGCGCGTGCCGATTTCAACACTGTCATCAAGATTTTTAAACTCGCGTTTGTCCCAAACCTTGACCGCACGCCGGTGGCGGGATTTATCCTGCCCGATCCGCACCCCTTCGGGGTTATAGCCATAGGCACCAAAGGGCGATGTCCCGGCGGTGCCGATCCATTTATTCCCACCCTGATGACGGCCTTTCTGTTCCTCAAGCCGCTGTTTAAGGGTTTCCATCAGTTTTTCCCAACCGCCAAGCGCCTCGATCTCGGCCTTTTCCGAGTCGGTCAGGAATTTTTCGGCAAGCTTGCGCAGCCATTCTTCGGGAATGTCAGCCTTGGCAACTTCGTCCATGCCGTCAGCCAGATCAACCACACCCTTGAAATGGGCGCCAAAGACCTGATCGAACCGATCAAGATGGCGTTCGTCTTTCACCAGTGCTGCGCGCGCCAGGTAATAGAAATCCTCGACCGCATAGTTCGCAATCCCCTTTTCGACGGCCTCCAGCAGCGTCAGATATTCGCGCAAACTGACCGGAACGCGGGCTTCTTTCAGCTTGTAGAAAAAGCCGGTGAACATGATCGTCTAACGCCCTTCACGCCGCGCCATGAAGGCAAGACGTTCAAACAGATGGACGTCCTGCTCGTTTTTCAAAAGCGCCCCATGAAGTGGCGGCACGGCTGTTTTGGCGTCCCTGGCCCGCAATGCTTCGGGCGGCAAATCCTCGGCCATCAGAAGTTTTAGCCAATCAAGCAGTTCCGAGGTAGACGGCTTTTTCTTAAGCCCACCAACATCGCGCATGTCGTAGAACAGGTTCAATGCCTCGGACACCAGACGTTTCTGGATATCGGGGAAATGGACAGCAACGATTTCGGCCATGGTTTCGGCATCCGGAAAACGGATATAATGGAAGAAACACCGGCGCAGGAACGCGTCGGGCAGTTCCTTTTCATTGTTCGATGTAATGATCACGATCGGGCGGTTTGTGGCCCGGATGGTTTCCTGTGTCTCGTAGACAAAGAATTCCATCCGGTCGAGTTCCTGAAGCAAGTCATTGGGGAACTCGATATCGGCCTTGTCGATTTCGTCAATCAGCAGAACCGGCGCGCTTTCATCCTCGAACGCTTCCCAAAGCTTGCCTTTGACGATGTAATTGGCAATGTCATGCACGCGCGCGTCACCAAGCTGGCTATCGCGCAGGCGCGAAACCGCATCATACTCATACAATCCCTGCTGGGCGCGTGTGGTTGATTTGATCGACCAGATAATCAGCTTCTTGCCAAGCGATTTTGCAATTTCCTCGGCCAGAACGGTTTTGCCGGTTCCCGGCTCGCCCTTGACCAGAAGCGGCCGTTGCAAAGTGATCGCGGCATTGACCGCCACCATCAGATCCTCGGTCGCGACGTAATTTTTCGTGCCCTGAAACTTCATTTTTGCCCTGCAACATAAGTTGACGTTTACGTTAACCTAGGGCGTTGCGAGCCGGGCGGCAAGGGACGAGTTTAACAACCCGCCAACTTCAACGTTCTTGTAGAGTTCAAGCCGATAGCCTAAGGTTAGTGAAAATCATACAAATTCCAGACTATTTTAAAGTCTTGGTGCCGGGGGAGTTACAAAGCTGCGCGATTGCGATTGTGCAATGCGTCTGGGGGAAGCTTGTGTGACGTATCTTCAGAATTATCAGGTTCTATCATCGCGTGATCTTTATGAAACCCGCGCTCTTCTGGCCGAACTGAATTCCATTGATACACTGGACCTGATCGAACGCCCCGCATCTTTCGATGTCTCGATCCATGGCGTTGCCTTGGGCGATTTGCAAGTTTTGCATTCGTCCTTTGGGGATTGTCGCGTTCAGCTTCGAACACCAGAAAGCGATAACGATGCCCTATTCATGATCATCCCGACCGAAGGGGGGGGATCGGTGCAGCATCAAGGGCAGAATTACACAATTTCGACCAAGCGCGGAATGATCCGCGACATGCGCGTTCCGCTTTTCGCTGACGAAGACCGGTTTGCCTGCTTGGGCGTCCGGTTGCCGAAAGACATCATCGCCAGACATTGCCGGACACTTTTGGGCAATGATATGCCGACCATGGATCCGGGGTTCGAAATCAGCCTTGATCTGGACACTGCGCCGGGTCGGCATGTCTGCAATACTCTGAATTACATCGCGCAAGCACTTGATGACCCGCTTCACAATCTCGACAATTCCATTGTTCTGAATAGTCTTCAGGATTTGCTTTTGACAAATATCCTGATGATGCTTCCGAATTCCTGTTCGGAACTTCTGCATGGGCAAACGAAATCCAACGCGGTTCCGCACTATGTGAAACGGGCACGCGATTACATTCATGCCTACGCCCATACAGCGATCACACTTGAAACCCTGGTACAACATGCGGGTTGCGGTTATCGGACATTACAAATGGCCTTTAACGCCGCTTATGGCATGTCGCCAATGGCGTATCTGAGATCGGTGCGCCTGAACAACGCCTATAACGACCTTCTTAATGACGCAGACGGAGCAGGCGTTGCCGAGATTGCCATGAAGTGGGGCTTTGCCCATGCCGGCCGGTTTGCCCGGATTTATTCAAAACAGTTCGGTGTTTTGCCTTCCGAAACCTTACGCAAACGACAATAATCTTTGACCATCACCTGTTGTCACGGGCAGGTTTCAATTTATGCAGATCGGGGGTGGAAATGATCGTACCACCGCCTATAATCCCATCGAAATTCGATAAATTTGATGTCCCGGGCAACGGGATGACCACAAGGTTGGGAGAATTTGCATGACCACTATGTCCTTTGCGGATATGGGTCTTGCCGCGCTTAAACGCCGCCAATATGACGCCGCGATCAATATGTTGCGTCAGGCACTTGGCGAGGATGAGGATAATCTTGAAGCACGGTTCGGACTGGCGCGTGCCCTTCATGAAAAAGGTTCGCTGACCGAAGCACTTGGCGAATATCGCACTGTGCTGCAATCTGATGAAGGCCACGAAGAATGCCTGCATCACATTGCACGCGCCCTGCTTGAAAATGGTGATGCCCGTTCGGCACTTAATCATGTCGATATCGTTTTGCGCCATCATCCGACCGACCCGGATTTGCTGGTACTGCGCGGGCAGGCATTGCTGGACCTTGAACAGCCCGAATATGCGCTGAGTGCTTTTCAGAACGCGGCCCACCACCGGCCGGGTGATACAAAAATACATCAGTTGATCGCCGCGGCACATCGCGCCAACGACGATCCGGAAGGTGAAAAACGCGCAATCGAGCAGCTTTTACGCATTGATCCAGCGTCACTTGCGGCAAAAAATGATCTGGGCGTTATCCATCTGCGCGAAGGTCATCTGATTTCGGCCTTCGAAGCGTTCGAACTGATCCTGAGCCAAGATGCCGAAAACCCCGAAGCCACCCTTAACCGGGCGATCATCCTGACGGTGATGGGCGGTATGGATGATCAGGCGATCTGGGATCGGGTGATGGAAATCAGTGCCGATCTCGACGGGATCGAAGAAACCCGCGCGCTTGCCGATGACCTTGCGAAACTGCCGGACAAGGACCGCAAAGACAGCGAAAAGGCGGCCAAACTGATTGCCTGCGCCGCCTATGCACCGGTTGATGTCTGAGTCTGTATTGCGAACTTATGCCGCCGGAACGTCCGCGGTTGTCTGACGGATGCGCAACCAGCCCAGAATACCAATTACGCATAGCATCGCCGCGATAAAGCCAAGGAAGAACGGCGCATAGCTGGCGATCCCGGCCAGAACCCCGCCGATCAGGACAGCGGTGGCTTCGGCCAGAACGTGGGCGGACCGATAAACGCCAAGCGCCTGCCCCTGTTCATGCGATCCGGCAGCGTTGGAAATAAACAGGCTGGTCGTGACCTCGCACCAGGCAATGCCAAACGCCGCCAGACACATCGGCACAAATATCCACACCAGCCCATCCGGGATCAGGAACGTGATCAGGCCGATGCCCAGAAACAGATGGCCAAGGGTCCCGACACCGATCAGGCCGCAAATCTTCTGCGCGCGATCAACCGTCAATCCGGCAAGGATCAGCGGGATCGAAATGATGGCCGAACACATGCCAAGGAAGCTGCTGGTGACGTCGTAATTCTGCACCAGATAGACCCCGAAAAAGGCAAAAAAGATATAAACCGCGATATAGCTGAAAAACGAAATCACATAAGCGGGCAGAAGGTCCGGATCCTTGATCGTTGCCCAAACCGTACGTGTAGCAGGTGCCACCATACCCTTTGGCGTGCCGCGACGACGTGCATATTCCGGGATATGCAGGATAACGAACACCACCAGCAGGTTAAAGGCATACATGCCCGCGGCAAAATAGAACGGCCAGGACACGTTAAAGGACGGATGAATGGTCGGGTCGGAGAAAAAGCCGCCCATCAGCGGGCCGATGATCCAGCCAACATTGATCGCAACCGTGATCAGGCCAAAATTGCGTACCTTGGTTTCAGGACGACTGATATCCGATGCAATCGATTGGGCGATGGCCATATTGCCCTCGCACAGGCCCGACACGAACCGGCCGACCAGAACCAGCGGAAGATTGGCATCAGCCACCCCATAGGCCGTCACAAGATAGCCAAGGACCGCTCCCAAAAGCGACGCCATCAGTACTGGACGACGACCAAGCTTGTCCGACACCCGCCCAAGCCACGGCGCGCCGATAAACTGCCCGATGGGATAAAGCGCCATGGCGACACCCAAAAGCATCGTGCGGTATTCCGTCGGTACCGATGGATCAAGAAACCCCAGTTCGGGTTTCAGAAACATCGGGCTGAAAACAGGATAAGGCAGGCTGAACCCGGCAAAACCGAACAGCACGGTCAAAAAGACCGCAGTCATGGTTTTGGTTTCCTGGGACATGGGGCGAATACTCCGTGGGCGTTTTTGGTGGCAGCGGTTTATGGAAATCGTGGGTGGCAGCTATGTCGCATCTCCGGACAGTTCGGCATAACGTGCGGCAAGGTCGCGCACGATCTGGCGGGCATCATCAACATGCCATCCTGCCCCGGCCAGAAGATCGGCCAGACTGTCACAGAAAATATCAATCGCATTGTTGCGAAGCTCCGCGCCGTAATGGCGGTCGGTAATTTCCGACATTGCAAGGGCATTCATGCCAAATGAAAGCCCCCAACTGCCAAGATTGAGGTTGCGTGTTCGCGCAATCACATCATGCGAAATGCCAAGTTCATCGGCCGCCGCCGACAGGAAGCTTTGGAACATTTCGGTAATCCGGCCAACCTCAGCCAACTGGCTTTGATGATGGGATGGTGTTGCGCGCGTCCAGATCGAAGGCGCCAGCGCAAGATATTCCGCCTCGAACCATTCGGGATGTTCAAGGGAAAAGCGGATATCGAGCAAACTGGCGACAATGAACTTCTCCATCGCACTGCCATCATGGGCGCGCGCATGACCAAAAAACCGCGCGCGTTTCTGCCCGGCTGTAATGGCAAGCCCCAGCAAAAGGTCTTCCTTGCTGGCGAAATGGGCATAAAGCGTACCGACCGAAATATCGCAGGCCTGTGCCAGATCGGACATTTTCAATTCGAAAAATCCGTATTGCGCAATCAGTTCACCCGCGCGCTGAACAATCAGTTCTTCGCGCTGCTGGCGCTTTTCTATGCGGTTCACCCGTGGCGTTACGGGTGGGTTTTCCGGGATGTCCTGCCGGGTCATGGCAATGCCTGTTTAATTAAATGACGCAAAATCGAATTTGGTTCATTTTTAAAAAACCGGCAACCGCGAAATTTGCATGGGTGACATCCAGCAGTGATGAAGGCGCTGAAATTCCCGTAATATGCTATGACATGAATTCCCGTCATCGGTCGGGAACCGGCTTTGTACGTCGGACGTTCATAAGATGATCGCTGTCCCGGTGCCGGCTTTGCCGACGGGCGGCATATGTCGCCACGCAAAGCACATGACAAGAACGGGGTTCCTTTAAAAATGTTTCATCGCTTTATCCGGCTCTGGGAAATGATAAGCCACAGCCTGTGGTTTACCCCGCTTCTGTATGCGATTGGCGGTGCTATTCTTGCCCTATTATCCATTCGGTTACCGGGCGAGGATTTGATCAAAAGCCTTCCGGATTTGTGGCCGCGTTTTGGCACGATTGAAACCGTGCAGGACCTGACATCGACACTGCTGGCAACATTGGTGACGATGACCACCTTTGCCCTTTCGGTGACCATGGTGGTTCTGACATTGGCTGCCGGGTCGCTTGGACCACGCACCATCCGCAATTTCATGGGGGACCCGAAAACCCAGAACTCACTTGGCAGTTTTGTCGGATCGATCCTGTTTCTGATCACCACCCTTGTCATCATGGGCGAACAGGGCGAAGGCGATCAGATACCCCAAATTGCCGCGATGGCGGGCATTACGCTTTTTGTCGTCAGCCTGTTTGTGTTGATCCTGTTTGTGCATCATCTTGGCCGATCCATCGTTGCCGATCAGGTGATCCACAATGTCGGCGCAAATCTGGAAACCACCATTTCCTCGTCGCTTGAGACCCTGAAATCCCCCATTGAACGGGCAGCAAAAATTAAATGCGCGCTACCCGACGCGGCTTCGATCCAATCCGAACGGATCATCCGGGCCACCAAATCGGGATATGTTCAGGGAATTGCCTATGACGATCTGCTTGAACTTGCCATCCTGGCCGACATCAAAATCGCCCTGACGATCCGCGCCGGGCAACATGTTATTGCCGGTGACATTATCGGTGAAATCAGCCCCTACCCGACGGCCCGCGACAGCAATATCGACACCGACAAACTCCGCGAAGACATTGACACCGAAATCATGATCGGCAATCAGCGCACGGCCCTGCTTGATATCGAATTCGCCCTGCGCCAGCTGGTCGAGATTGCCTTACGCGCCTTGTCGCCGGGGATCAACGACCCGTTTACCGCCATTGCGGTGATCTATCGTCTGGGCCGGGCGCTGCCACAGGCGATGCGCTTTCATTATCCACTTGGACTTTGGCAGGATGATCAGGGTAAGGAACGCATATGCGCCCATCTTTCGGATTTCGGTGGCATGCTGGACGCAGCATTCGATCAGATCCGCCAATCGGCTGCTGCCAAGCCCGATGTGCTTCTGCCAATGGCAGAAGTCCTTGAAAGCCTCGTCGGGCTTGCCCGCCACCCGGGACAGCAGGAAATCCTGCGCGAACATGCCCGTCTCATCGAACGCGCAGCTGCGCGCGATGTCCCCGATGCGACGGACCGCAGGGCGGTTGAACGCGCCGTTAACCGCGTCCTGCGACAGCAACAGGCCAAAGATGATTATTCAGCGGCCTGAACCTTGGCTGGGAACTGATCAAAACCAAGCCAGTCGATCATACAGCCGGATAATTCAGAACACGACGCCAGACGCAAAAAGGAGACCCGAAGGTCCCCTTTTCTCGTTTCCATATCCGAAACTACCGGATCAGGCAGCAACTGTTGCCTCAATCGCGGCAAGTGCCGCTTCGGCCTGATCGGCATCGGGCCCACCACCCTGTGCCATATCCGGGCGGCCACCGCCGCCTTTACCGCCGAGTTTTTCGACACCGACACGCACCAGATCGACCGCGCTGAATTTACCCGCAAGGTCCTCGGTCAGGCCGACAACGATGGACGCCTTGCCGCCGTCCGTCGAGATCAGGGCAACAATGCCCGATCCCATCTGATCGCGCAATTCGTCAACCATCCCTTTGAGTTCCTTGGCCGGGATACCGTCCAGAACACGCAGGGCCAGTTTGACACCGTTGGCTTCCTTGAACGCATCTGCACCCGATGCCCCGCCCGAACCGGCGGTCGCCAGTTTCTTGCGCAGGTCGGAAACCTCACGTTCAAGCTTGCGGCGCTCTTCCTGCAAGGCTTTGACACGCGCCGGAACATCCTCGGGAACGGCTTTCAGATCGGCCGAGATGGTTTGCAGAAGCTGATCGCGGGCCGCCATATAGCTTGCAGCATCCGAACCGGTCAGGGCTTCGATACGGCGGACACCGCTTGAAACCGCACCTTCGGATACGATCTTGAACATACCGATATCGCCGGTCCGTTTGACATGCGTACCACCGCAAAGTTCAAGCGAATAAGCATGTTCGTTCGCTTCGGGCAGGCCCATCGAAACAACGCGGACTTCATCACCGTATTTTTCGCCAAACAGCGCCATCGCACCCAGTTCAATCGCCTCGTCCGGGGTCATCAGACGGGTGGTGACTTCGCTGTTTTCGCGAATCAGACGGTTGACGTCGAATTCGATCACAGCGGCTTCTTCGGCGGTGATCGGCTTGGGATGCGATACGTCGAACCGCAGGCGATCCTTGGCCACCAGCGATCCCTTCTGGGTGACGTGATCGCCCAGATGCTTGCGCATGACCGCATGCAGAAGATGGGTCGCCGAATGGTTGGCGCGCAAGGCCGAACGGCGGGTATGATCGACGCGGAATTCGGCGGCATCGCCAACCGAAACATCACCTTCGACAACCTTGCCAAGATGCACATGCAATGCGCCAAGTTTCTTCTGGGTGTCGGTGATTTCAATCACGGCACCCTTTTCGGTTTTGATCACACCGGCATCGCCCTGCTGACCACCGGATTCCCCGAAGAACGGGGTCTGGTTGGCAACGATGGCAACGTTATCGCCCTTGGTCGCGGTTTTGGTTTCCGCACCATCCTTGATCAGGGCCGTGAGAACGCCTTCGGCATTTTCGGTTTCGTAGCCCAGGAATTCGGTCGCGCCATCGCGATCATTGATGTCAAACCAGACTTCCTCGGTCGCGGCTTCGCCCGACCCCGACCATGCGGCACGGGCCTTGGCTTTCTGTTCTTCCATGGCGGAGGTAAAACCGCTTTCATCGATACCGATCTTGCGTGGTTTAAGCGCATCCGCCGTCAGATCGAGCGGGAAGCCGTAGGTGTCATAAAGCTTGAAGGCAACATCACCCGAAAGGGTCGCGCCCTCGCCCATGCCATCGGTCGCGTCATCAAGCATCTTGAGACCGCGATCAAGCATGGTTTTAAAGCCCTGCTCTTCGAGCTTAAGGGTTTCTTCGATCAAGGCCTGCGCACGAACCAGTTCCGGGAAGGCACCGCCCATTTTGCGTACCAGTGCCGGAACCAGTTTATACATCACCGGGTCCTGAGTGCCGATCATGTGCAGATGGCGCATGGCGCGACGCATGATACGACGCAGAACGTTACCGCGACCGGCATTGGACGGCAGAACACCATCCGCAATCAGGAAGCTGGTCGAACGCAGATGGTCGGCAACCACGCGGTGCGACACATTATGCGGGCCATCGGGATCGGTGCTGGTGGCATCGGCCGATGCCTCGATCAGGGCACGCATCAGGTCGATGTCATAGTTATCGTGCTTGCCCTGAAGGACGGCTGCAATACGTTCAAGGCCCATGCCGGTATCAATCGACGGCTTTGGCAAATTCACGCGTTCACCATTTGCCATCTGCTCGTACTGCATGAAGACGAGGTTCCAGATTTCGATGAAACGGTCGCCGTCTTCTTCAGGGCTGCCGGGGGGACCGCCCCAGATTTTATCACCATGGTCAAAGAAGATTTCCGAACACGGACCACAAGGACCGGTATCACCCATCGACCAGAAGTTATCAGACGTCGGAATGCGAATGATGCGATCATCGGAAAGACCAGCGATCTTTTTCCATAGACCATGGGCCTCGTCATCGGTGTGATAGACGGTGACCAGCAGCTTGTCCGCCGGGAGGCCGTATTCCCTGGTGATCAGGTTCCAGGCGAATTCAATCGCGTTTTCCTTGAAATAGTCGCCAAACGAAAAGTTTCCGAGCATTTCAAAGAAGGTGTGGTGACGGGCAGTATGACCGACATTTTCAAGATCGTTATGCTTGCCGCCGGCACGCACGCATTTCTGCGAGGTGGTCGCGCGCGAATAATCGCGGTGTTCCTGACCGGTAAAAACGTTCTTGAACTGGACCATCCCTGCGTTGGTGAACATCAGGGTCGGGTCATTGCGCGGCACCAGCGGGCTGGAAGATACGACCTCGTGGCCGTTCTTGCGGAAGAATTCCAGAAACGTGGTGCGGATATCGTTAACGGTCTGCATCTCTCTCCAACCCGGAAAACGCGGAACAATCGCTGCCGCAAACGTGCGGCGCGACTGCCCTATTTAGCGGCTCGGCCCTGTGCTGTCCAGTCGGGGAAAGGCTTTGCGGTGTTTAAGTGACGATTTATGCATCCGGCACCGCACCGGCACGCCACAACGCCCTGATCAGATATGCCGCCCTAATCAAGAACCGGGCGCATGAAACTGCGTTCGTAACTGATGATGCTGCGGTTGCGTTTTTCAAGTTCGAGTGTTGCAACACATTCGTCATCATCGGCCATGCGATTGCGGTAATCTTCGTATGCCGCAAGGCTCGGGAAACTGAACAGGGCATAGGCGATGCTGCTGGCGCCTTCATGCGGCAGGAAATAGCCGTGATGCGTCCCGCCCATCCGATTGACGATGGGAATCCAGCGACGGGCATAATCCTCGAACTCAGGGATTTTATGCATGTCGATAACGTATTTCAGATAGCAGGTGATCACGGCGGGAACTTTCCGGAACTTGAGGATGGGTTACTTTTCGACGCCTTCCTGAATCTGTTCGCCCAGTTTTTCAACATCGCGACCAAATCCGGCGGCAGTTTCACACGCCGCAAGCGACATGCCAAAGCCCGCAATCAGGGCCAGTGCCAGAATACGTTTTACAAGAATAGCCATTGTTTGAATGCTCCTGCCTTTAACGACATGTTGATTTTGAAGGCGGCCGCGGCCTGCTTCTGACGCAAGGCATGTGGCTTCCGAAATCAGTCGCTATCTTGTCGGGGTCACGTGCTGCTGGCAACTCTTTCCTTCAGCGTGAATTCAAATGCCAAACAAAAAACGGGCATGCATTTACATACCCGTTCCCATTTACCCGCATCATGTGTTTTGACGACGATCAGATCGTCAGACCGCAACCGCGCAGTAGATCAACCTGCTCCTAGTCGGTCCCTTTCTGGATCGCTTCTCCGGCATCCTCGACATCACGGCCAAAGCCGTTTGCCGTCTCGCACGCCGCAATGCCAAATCCGATAAATGATATCAGGGCAATCGCAAAAATCTTCTTGCAGATGTCAGACATGGTCTTCTCCTGTTTGCTCAAACAAACGGGATCAATCGATCAACACGGTGCTGCGTGAACTGCCAGAAAGAAGCAGGGTTTTTCGGGCGGTTAATCAGGCCATCGCCAAAATCCGGACCGTTTTTGAGCAGCAAACATTAAACGCCCAAGATACCGGTTCGACCATAATTCAGATCAGTAAAACGCAAAAAAACAGGGCGTTCATGAAAGCCCTGTTTTAACAGTTTGTCGTGTTCGTCTCGGGTTACGGTGCTGTGGTTGGCTAAAACCCGGATCAAAAAGCGTTAGCGTACTTTGTCAGACCGGCGGGCGGCGGCCACGCAGCGCGTTGACCAGAAGCGAAACCACGAACAGGACGAGGAAGACGAAGAACAGGATCTTGGCGATCCCGACAAACGTCCCTGCCAAGCCGCCAAAACCAAGGACGGCGGCGACAAGCGCCAGAATGAGACAAAAGACTGCCCAACCCAACATGATGTTATCTCCTTATTTAGGCTTTAGCTGCTTGCGGGTGATGGAGTTGATCCAAAAGTCCCGTCAGCGAACGAAAAATCCGCGATGATGCCTTACTCGCTGGCTTCATCCTGGATGGCTTCACCGGCATTTTCCATATCCTGGCCAAACCCTTCGGCGGTTTCACACGCGGCAAGGCCAAGGCCCATGCCAGAAATCATCGCAACGGCGAAAATCTTTTTCAAAAAGTCGGACATTTCAGTTTCTCCTGTTTGCTCGACGAGATTTTCTTCACACCATCCATAACGGAGCCGGAAAGAAAAAGTTCCTTGCGCTACTGCCAAGCTGCTGATCTGACGCAATTAAGGCAGATCAAATGCCTTTATTTTTGCGGGTTGTAGCCAATCGTGATCATTTTTGGGCAAATTGAGAAAGAGGACGTTTCAGGCCCTCTTTTACCATTTCCTAAGCTTTATTCTCCGCTCAGGAACCGGACAAATTCAGGAATTCCGCAATCGCCGAAACAATCTTTTGATGAATCTGGGCGCGATCCGTACCGGGAGGGTCGGAGCAGATTGGCTCGCTGCCTTCTTCTTTAAGTATCTCGGCAGCCCCCGGCATACATTCGCCAAGAAACGTCAAATGATATGCTGGCGCAAACGTTGCTGAAGATGCGTTTTGGATCCGCGCGACGAGATTACTGCCGTTCGGCCCAAAATCAGCAGCTACCCATTTGTTTTCTTCGCCAAGGCCGATAAAGAGCATGGCAGAAGTTACCTCCGCCAGACTGGTTTGTGTCGCGGCAAACCCCATGCCTGGCTCTATCGCGACAGAGCGAACAATCCGGTCGTCCCGGCTGGAAGCAGCAAAGTCATCGGGAAGATGATCAGGATCAACACCCCCTTTGCGCAAAAAATCGCAATCCTGGGCCGCATTGCCGAATTTGTCGCAATATTGCGCATAAAGCGTTTGATCAAACCGTACCCCCGCAAGGTTTAAAACCGTCGTACCCCCCAATGAAAACCCGATCGCGGAAATATTCTGATGATCGATGTAAGGGGCAAAAGCCGTATTGGAGAGGACCTGATCAAGGGTGGCACTGATATCTGCGGCACGTTCGCCGATAAGCGGTGTACGTCGCGGTGACGAATCCCCCGATGTCGTACCGGGATGGTTGACCGCAACAACAATCGCCCCACGCAACGCCAGTTGCGAGGACAGCCAGCCAAGTCCATCCATATTGCCGCCCGAGCCATGGGAAAGAAGAACCAGCGGATGTTGCCCCGGCGCAATTGCCGCACCGACATACGCATCTGTTCCCTTCCAGATGATATTGCGGCCGACCGGCGCACGATAGATAAAGGTATCTGCCGGATACCAGACCGAGGCCGCGATTGGCATGGAACGATGGGCTGCGCGCACATCAAAACGGTCATATCCGGCATAATCGGTTTGCGGTTCCGCCAAGACGGGCGATGTCTTCAGGCCCGCGGCCAGAAAGAAGGCGACGGCAAGATATATCGGTTTCATCATCAGGATCCTTGTCATAAGTTAAGCGTGCCGGAACGTTTTCGCCCAAAACAGGATTTCCTGCGCCCTCAAACGGGTTTGTGAACGTCCCAAAACCGGTTTTGATACCTTTTGTCGGGAACTGACTGTCCGATGCTTGTCCTCCCCGTCCCAATTATAGTTGCCCTGGTTTTAGGCTTTCTCTTTGTCCGCGCGGTTGTGGGCGGAAGAACACCCAGGATGCTTATGGCGCTGCTGCTTGCCGCGGCCGGACAAAGCATTCTGGTCGGGATTGTTCAGTATTATGGCTTTGCCAGCCTGCGATGGCTTCAACCCATCACCGCATCCATTATCCCGGCTCTGGCCTGGATGGCCTTTTTGGAAGCAAGTCTTCGTGCGCGCCTGCAAATACGGGATTGGGTGCATTTCTCGGTACCAGCGATCGTCGCCCTATGCGTGTTTCTTTTACCGGCAATCATTGATGTTGTGCTTTGCAGCCTTTTTGTCGGATACGGGGCGGCAATTCTGGTGATGCTTCATCGTCAGGGCGGTGATTTTGCCCATATGCCTCTGACCGCGGGCCATATCCCGGCACTGGTTTGGCGCTTCATCGCCTTCGCCCTGATCGCGTCGGCCATCAGCGACATGCTGATCATCGTCGCCAAGATCGATGGAAACGATCAGATTGTCGGCCTGATCCTGAGCATCACATCATCCCTGGCACTCTTGACCATCGGCTTTCTGTCTCTGTCGCCCGACATTGCAATTGATGTTGATGCGGATGTCCAATCAGGGGAACAAAATCAGCCTTCCGATCACGTGCGGACAACACCCAGCACCCCGGAACATCGGACCATAATGGCCCAGCTTGAAGATTTGCAGATACGCGAACAGCTTTATCTTGACCCGGATCTGACGCTTGCACGCATATCCCGACGTATGGGCGTCCCGCTGAAACAGATTTCGACCGCGATCAACGCCACGACCGGTGAAAATGTCTCGCGCTTCATCAACAAATACCGGATTGAACATGCTTGCCGCGAACTGGACAAGGGCGAGACTGTCACAACGACCATGCTGACAAGCGGCTTTAACACCAAGTCGAATTTCAATCGGGAATTCTTAAGGATAACGGGCAAAACGCCCAGCCAATGGCAACAGGAAGCACAGCACCCCTGACTCCCGCTTCGCGCCATATCGCGAAATCCATACCTGCCTGCGTTACACACGCCGCCAACAAAACGGATCAGACACAAAAACGGGCGCCCAAAGCGCCCGTTTGATTATTCAGTCCGCTTTTAATTACGCGTCGTCATCGTTTGACGGTTCATCTTCGCTCATGCTGGTCATCGCCTCGGCGATCAGACCTGCACTTTCGCGGATGCTGCGTTCGATTTCGGCGGTCATTTCCTGATTTTCACGCAGGAAGGTTTTGGCATTCTCGCGGCCCTGACCGATACGTGTCGAATTATACGAGAACCAGGAACCGGATTTTTCAACGATGCCCGCCTTGACACCAAGATCAAGGATTTCACCCATCTTGGAAATGCCTTCGCCATACATGATGTCGAATTCGACCTGCTTGAACGGCGGGGCCATCTTGTTTTTGACGACCTTCACACGAGTCTGGTTGCCAACGACTTCGTCACGGTCCTTGATCTGACCGATCCGGCGAATATCAAGACGAACAGACGCATAGAATTTAAGCGCGTTACCACCCGTGGTGGTTTCCGGGCTGCCAAACATCACACCGATCTTCATACGGATCTGGTTGATGAAGATGACCATGCAGTTCGAACGCGAGACCGAGCTGGTCAGTTTACGCAATGCCTGGCTCATCAGGCGGGCCTGCAGGCCGACGTGGGTGTCACCCATTTCGCCTTCAAGTTCGGCACGTGGCACAAGGGCGGCAACCGAATCGACGACCAGCACATCAATCGCACCGGAACGCACCAGCGTATCGGCGATTTCAAGCGCCTGTTCACCCGCATCAGGCTGCGAAATCAGGAGTTCGTCGGTATTCACCCCGAGCTTGCGGGCATAACCCGGATCAAGCGCATGTTCGGCATCGACAAAGGCACAGGTCCCGCCAAGTTTCTGGGCCTCCGCAATGGTGTGCAAAGCCAGTGTGGTTTTACCCGAGCTTTCCGGCCCGTAAATTTCGACGATACGGCCACGCGGCAGGCCGCCAATCCCGAGCCCGATATCAAGCCCAAGCGACCCGGTCGAAATGGCTGAAATATCCACCGCACTATCGCGCTGGCCGAGCTTCATGATCGAGCCCTTGCCAAATGCGCGTTCGATCTGCCCAAGAGCGGCTTCGAGTGCCTTCTGCTTATCCATCGTATCTTTATCCACCAAATGCAGCGCGGTCTGAATCATTTTTCGAACTCTCTTATTCCACAGGGCCGGGTAGGATGCAACGCAGGCGGTTCCCCGGTCCTAAATGCGGAACGCCACCGCTAGGTGCCCCGCCGGATAACTGACATCACGCCAACCATTTTCCGGCAAACGCATTGAGAACATAATGTGAACACTTGCACAAAAAAATGGATGTTGCAAGTTTGTTCTCATTTTGGTGGGTAAGAATTCAAACCCGGATAAATAAAATTGTCGCCGGGCTTGTGCCGGGATTTTTAAAACAATTCGGAGAAGCCCGGTTCAGGTCGTGATTTTCAGATGTTCGTGCCGATGTGCATGTCCATGATCGTCATCGCCGTGATGATGGGTTTCGACATGCAATTCACCCGGAACCGAATAAAGCTGCCCATGGCGC
Source organism: Thalassospira sp. MBR-102 (assembly GCF_040549275.1). NCBI lineage: Bacteria > Pseudomonadati > Pseudomonadota > Alphaproteobacteria > Rhodospirillales > Thalassospiraceae > Thalassospira > Thalassospira sp. MBR-102. Next base: position 23,010 of record NZ_JBEPTC010000001.1, on the reverse strand, counting down.
ACGCCAGGTTGTGCCAGAACCTGATCGGCGAATTTGCGAATATCGGAAAGCTTGCCGCGCAAGGTTACGCTTTCAAGGCACGTATCGTGATCAATATGGAAATGCACGGTCGAAACGGTCAGGTCATGATGTTCGTGCTGCGCACTCATCAGCCGTGATGCCAGCATGCGTTCTTCATGATCATAGACATAATTCAGAACCGCTATGCCAACGCCGCCGGTGTCTTCGTCGAGCTTGGTATTCTGGAGCTTTTCCCGGATCAGGTCACGAAAACCTTCTGACCGGTTGGTGTAGCCGCGATGCTCAAGGAAAGCATCGAACGCCTCCATCAAATCGTCTTCGATTGATACGGTCACGCGGGTCATACGAATTCCCTTTCATAATCATCAGCTTGACTCGTATGAACATTTTTGAAAAGTTCATACTGCCTTTCAACTTCCCTAATCTCCCAAAGGATAGCAGATGTTTCAATCAAAGTTCACAACCCCGCTTGCAATTGCCGCACTGGGGTGCCTGATCGGCTTTGGCGCAGTGGCCCATGAATTTGTCGCCAGCAGCAAAACCACCCCCGCGAATGGCAAGGACACTGCTGCCTTCATCCTCGATTCGACCCATGTTTTCGGCACCCCGGAAGAAGCCGAAGCGCCAAAGCATGTCCGTGCACAATTGATCACCCCCTCGGCCACCACCGAACTTGATGTCACTGAAAATGCGGATGCCCCCAATCTGACTGGCACATTCACCCTTTCCGAAGAAGAACCCGCATGGCTTGTCGGGCATCGCCTGCCGGTGATCTGGTCACAAACGCCCGATGGCTGGAAAGAAGGCGGGCCGGACGCACATCCCGATGCGGTTGCGTCATCCCGATTTGAAAAATTTTCCAAAAACCTGACTGGAGGCTCCCAAAACGCGGATTTTATTTCTTCCCCTCTGGGGCACAAACTTGAAATCGTGCCGCTTTCCGATCCGCGCATGACGGCAATCGGCCAAGACGTTGCGGTTCAAATCCTGCTGGACGGGCAACCTTATTCGACCAGTGTCCTGGCAACCTATGCCGGATTTACCGACACGCCATCGTCTTATGCCTATTACACCGAAACTTTCAGCGATGATCGTGGCAGCGGCATTGCCAAAATCCGGATTACGAAACCGGGTCTTTGGATAGTTCGGGTTGCGGCCGATGTCCCGGACTCTGATGCATCTGTCCGGGTACATAACCTGCGGGCAACCCTGACTTTCGATGTCAGCCAATAGGCCGCCACATGCTGCAATCGTTTGGACGTTTGATGATCGCGGCAATTGCCTGCGCGATCCTGCTTTATGCAGGATCGCTCCCGGCGATTGCCCACGGGGCGGGATGGCAGATTGACCAGAACCGGACCGCCACCATCTATCAGTTCGGCTATACAGATGGCACACCAATGATATTTGCCGAAGCCATGGTGACGTCACCGGACGGGAAAACCTGGCAAAAAGGAAGAACTGATCGTGACGGACGCCTTGCCGTCGTGGTTCCGGCATTACGCCCTGAAGATGATACCGATGCGCATTGGAAAATAATGGTATCAGACGGCATGGGTCATCAGGTTGTCCTGATCCACTCATCGGAAAAAATACCGCCACCGGGAACACAATCCTCGGCCCCAACCCCCGGATTGCAGGGAAACAGCGCCTTGCTTGACCTGCCGGTCTGGGCTGCAATCCTGTTCGGTTTCAGCCTGATAACCAATCTTGCATTTCTGCCGGGCTGGATCACCAGGATCAAAAGGCAGAGAAAATCGCACTTAATGCAGGAATAAAAGCGCAACCCCCCCAAAGGCCATGCAGGTCCCGACGATGGCCTGCAGGCCAACGGGGCGGCGCAGAACCACACCTTCATAGACAATCAGCAAAACCGGTGGCAACGCCATCAGCGTTGATGCGATACCGACATTGGCATTCTGAACCGCCACCATCGAAAGCCACACGCCAAGCGCCGGGCCGATAAAAGCCCCCAGGAACAGCCACCGCCCGACATCAGGTGCGCTGCACGCCACAATCGTGCGCCGAGCACGCCCCATGGCAATCGCAATTCCCCACATGATCACAACCGCGACAAAGGTTCTGATCCATGTGGCCGACAGCGCAGAATAACCGCTGATCAGTGCATATTTCGCCGTCACCAGATTCGCGACCTGACCAATGGCACCGCCAAGTCCAAACAAGATACCAACCAGATAATTGCGTCCTTCCAACCCGACAGGACGCCCCTTTTTCATCATGATGACCAAAAGAATGCCACCAATACCAAGCGCAATACCCGACATTTCCTGAAGGCTTAGGACTTCGTCAAACAGAAACCAGCCCAACACCGCCCCCATGATCGGCACGGTCGACATCATCAGCATCGATAACCGCGCCCCCAGGGTCACAAAGGCCTGAAACAGCATGGCATCGCCAATCACAAGGCCAAGAACCGACGACAGTGACAACCAGCCAAGCTGCTCCCACGTTACCGCGTTCGGCCAAGGCTGGCCTTCCAATAGCCAGTGCAACACCGTCAGACAGGTAATCGAGCAGGCCAGACGCCCGCGATTGACCGTCTGCGCGCCGACCTTGCCGCCAATGTTGGAAAAAATCATGCTCGACGTCGCCCAGGCCATCGCGGCAGTAAAGGCGGCTGCTTCACCGAAGAACGGGATCATGCGGGGCTCTTGCTTGGACGTTGTTGTTTTTTGGCTGCCGGATTGTGGCGCAACCGGACCGGGAACATAAACCCGCTTTGCCGCATTTTGGCAATCTGAATTTCCACCAGCAGATAACAGCCGGAACAGGATGGATTAAGCGATTAAATGAACCTTCAGCATTCGCCCCTACTCTTCGAATTTTACCCGTCCATAAGGATCGCGTTTTGAAACGTACCGGCCTGACTTTGCTTCTTGGTGTCTTGTTCGTTCCCCTCAATGCCACGGCGGAAACCACGACGGTTTGCACCCTGATTTCGGATGCAAAAACCGGCAAGACCATTATTCAGGAAGGCAAATGTGAAACCCGCGCAACGGCGGCCTCGACCTTCAAGATCGCCATCAGCCTGATGGGGTTCGATAGCGGAATCCTCACCGATGCCCATCATCCCGTATGGTCGTTCAAGGAAAGCTATCCCGACTGGCGCGCGGCATGGCGCAAGGATACTGATCCGCAATACTGGATCGAACAATCCGTGGTCTGGTATTCGCAGCAAATCAATATCAGGCTGGGAGAGGCAAAGTTTCGTGACTATGTCACGTCTTTTGATTACGGGAATGCCGATGTATCAGGGGACGTTGCAAAACAGAACGGCCTGATGCGATCATGGCTAAGCTCGTCCTTGCAAATCTCACCTGCCGAACAGATCGAATTCGTTTCAAAAATGATCCGGGGCGAATTGCCCGTTAGCAAACAAGCCCGCGAAATGGCAATGGGGCTGTTTGACATGGGTGTTCAGGCAAATGGCTGGCACGTGTTTGGTAAAACCGGCGCAGGCCTGTCGCAAAATGCCGATGGCCGCCCGATCAAGGGGCGACCGTGGGGCTGGTTCGTGGGCTGGGCAACACGCGGCGACCAGACTGTCGCCTTCGCCAGATTGACCCATGACAGCACGCGCCCGGCAAAATCGCCCGGTTTTGATGCGCGCGATGCTTTCATGGCCGAATATTTTGCAACAGACAGTGCCTTTTGACCGGGTAAATCCTTCTGTATCTTGCCAACTTCGGATCGCGGCCTATGTTGGACCGATTGCATAAAACAGGACAGACTGCATGAGCCGGAAAAACGACAGCACCGCGGAAAGCAAACCGTTCAAGGGCATTCGCCGCCATCTACATGACGGCGAGGTGGTCATCATGGATTTGCCGATTTCTCCTGTATCGATCCTTGTCCCCGGTCTCATCAAGATCATCTGGATTGCGGTGCTGATTTACGCATCCTACCACTGGCGCGCAATTTACGATTTTCTGATGCCACAGGCCCGCGCACTTCTGACTGGGCCAGAAGCCTTTGCCGCACTTGACCGGGTCTGGGAAGAATATGAATTCGTCTTTTCGATTGCCTTGTTTGGTGTGTTCATCGCGCTGATTTCGATTATCTGGAAGCTGTTGAAACGGGCCCTTGGCGTTTCAACGCGCGCGGCGCGCGACAGCATCCTTTTGCCCCTGACCGCCATTCGCGATCTGTTTTTCTTTGAACGCGTTATCACCAACAACCGCATCGTCACGCGAAGCGGTGTGTTGCGCAAGGATCAGGATGACCGCGGATTTGAGTCGATCAAAAGCACCCAGATCAGCAAAAGCGTAATCGGCAATATCTTTGATTATGGCGATCTGCATGTTACCGACCGGCTGGGGCACAGCTTTACACTGCGTCAGGTCACGTCACCGGAAACCGTTGCCAAGGAACTTTCCGATTTCTTTGGACGCGTTCGCCCCGATAACCGTCAGGGCGAGCCGATTGACATCACGCATCGCGCCCGCGAAGAAGCGATAGAACACTCAGAAAACAAACCGCTGGCACGCCCGGAAGGCGAAGTGTTTTAACTTTACACAATCATGGAACATGACAGCACCCGACGCGTCTTAAAGTTCAGGTAAAGCCGCCCCGATGCAAATGCGGCCAGATCCGAACAAAAGACGTTTTGATGCTGCCTGCAATTGCAACCCTTCCGCTTTGGTCCATTATCGGACTGTTTTCAATCTGTGCAGTGGTGATCGGCTTCGCCGGAACTCGGTTGGCAACGGTTGCCCTCAAACTCGCCGAACGGACCGGCATGGGACAAATCATAGCCGGTGCTGTTTTTGTCGGCATGTCGACCAGCCTGCCCGGAAGTGTGCTTTCGGTAACGACGGCGTGGCAAGGACACACCGATCTTGCCATCGGCAATGCGCTGGGTGGCATTGCGGCCCAGACGACCTTTCTGGCAATCGCTGATTTTCTGTATCGCAAGGGCAATCTGGAACATGCCGCCGCCAGCGCCACGGGATTGGCGCAGGCGACCCTTCTGGTCAGTATGCTTGCCCTGCCGCTTCTGGCCTATGGCGGACCGGACTGGATGGTGTTTCACATCCACCCGGTATCGATCCTGTTGTTCATTCTGTATGGCTTTGGCCTGTCATTGCTTGCCGAAATCCGCCATCAACCGATGTGGCGACCTCGCAGGACCGACCTGACCGACGAGGACGCCAAGGAAGACGATGCAGACTACCATCCCGAAAGCACACTTCGCCTTTGGACGGAGTTTCTTAGCTTTGCCGCGATAACAGCAATCGCGGGTTACACTATTGGTGAAAGCGGACTGGCAATCGTCGAGAAAACCGGCATCAGCGAAACCGCCGTGGGTACTTTCCTGACTGCGATAGCTACATCACTTCCCGAACTTGTTTCGGCAATTGCGGCTGTCCGCATGGGTGCGGTCAATCTGGCAGTTGGAGATATCATCGGCGGCAATGCGTTTGATGTTCTGTTTCTGGCGGCATCAGACTTTGCTTATCGCGACGGATCGATTTACGCAGCCTTCAACCCGCAACATCTGTTTACCATTGCCCTTGTCATCCTGATGACCGGTATCCTTCTGTTGGGCATGCTTAACCGCGAACGCAGGGGAATTGCCAATATCGGCTGGGAAAGCGTTTCAATCCTGTGCCTTTATGGCATGTCGATATTTTATCTTTCGGGATAGGCCAACGGATAATGTCCGCAGGTTATTTTCCCTTTTGGCGCCACTCGATGATCGTCTGTAAAAACAGTTCCGTGCCCTTATCAAAAGCTGGGAGCAAATCGGCATGGTCCGCAGCAAGCCAGCTGTAAACTGAAAGGCTCATGACAGGAACAGCCTGAAATCCGTCGGGGACACCGCCGGTGACCGACAACGAATAGTTATCAAGCAGAATGGCATCCAATCGCCCGTATCGCAGCATCTTCTGCATCATTTCGGGACCGCGCGGAACATGCACGACATTGGGATAATCAGCCAAAAGTGCGTTAGACCACTTCGCCCCCAGCCAAACACCAACGGTTTCATCCTTTAAATCGTCAATTCCCGATATCTTTCCCAACGGTACAACCAGCATTCCGTCCACCAAACCAACACGTATATTTCCCCTTAGGATCGGCCGGTCAACATTTTGCTGAAATCCCTCAAGCTCGGCAAAAACACCGTCGACTTCGCCATGGGACAAAGCCTGAGCAACCCGTGCAAGAGGCATGCGCGCCGGTTTGACACATAGCCCTCCCTGTTGCATGGCAGAACGATATGGCTCGATGCCATCCCCGGTCATCCGGACTTCGGGCATGGCAATCAACAGGCACGGTTCACCGGCGCGGACTAATGTCGAAAGGCTCAGGATCGAAATCAAAACCAAAACGGTCAGGCCGAATGAACCTGTCCTGAACTTTTCGTAAAACGTCATCGCCACTTTCCCAAAGCACCCCGGGACACCAATGGCGTCCAAATCAAACAGACCGGGCACCCAATAATACGGGCCCCGGCCTGTAATCATCATACTTACTTCAAATTCAGGGCGTGGGGGAATTCTAGATTGAGAAAAAGCACAAATCGTATTGGTTTCACCGCGCAGCGATCAGATGTTCAACCAACGGCTTGCCTTCCCCCTGATGCAGTTTGTTGACCTGTTCCTGAAGGACGCGATCAGTACCGGTTACCCGTTTGTGATGGCGAAGATGCTCGATCCATGAGCCTTCCGACCAGACCTCGGTAAACAGATCAGCCTGATTGCTGTCCTGATACAGGTTCCAGTGATAGGCACCATGACGCAGACGCGCCTTGCGCATGGCTTTCATCAGGTCACTAAAAATCCCGCGGTCCGTATCGGCAATGCGATAGGAAATGCGGATCATGACAGGACCGCGATCATGCCCGACATCCTCACCGATTATTGGCTCGGGCCAATGCATGGACGGCGCAAGATCAAGGTCTGCCCCCTGATTAAGGGCGAATCGCATGGTGACAAACATCATGACAATCGCCCCGGCCGCTGCACACAGCAAAGCCGTTTCAATCGAAAACTGTTCGGCAACCCAGCCCCAAAGAATACTGCCCCCCGACATCGCCCCGAAAAACAGTGTCAGAAAGACGGACAGGCCGCGTGCCCGAACCCAATCGGGCAATGCCGTTTGTGCAGAAACGTTGAAGGATGACAGAACCGCAATCCACGATGCCCCGGCAACAAAGGACGCAATCACGGCAACAACCGGTTGCTGGATCAGGGCAAAGACAACAAGAACCAATGCTGTGCCAATCGTTCCGACCATCACGGTTTTATCCGCGCCCAGACGGCCCTTGATCCTTGGCAACACAACAGCGCCGATAACCGCCCCAGCTCCGACACTGGCAAGCAAAATACCATAAAGCTGCGGGCCGCCTGCCAGTACCTCGCGCGCGATCAGTGGCAACATCGCCCAATAGGCACTGGCAAAGGCAAAGAACGCCACCGCCCGTACCAGCGTTGCAATTACCGGTGGGCTGTTGAACACATAACGAAGCCCGGCACGCATGGCCCCAAAGACCTTTTCGCGCGGCATGATCTGTTCGGTCTTTGTCGGTTTCCAGAAGAACAGAACAACAAGAATACCGACGAAACTGATCGCGTTAAGTGCAAAGGGCGCGACCAGCCCGACAGCAACAATCAGGAACCCGGCCAATGCCGGACCAATTGCGCGACTGACATTGATCCCCATCGAGTTGAGAGCAATCGCCGGTGCCAGACGGGACTTATCAACCAGAGACGGGACAATAGCCTGCCATGCGGGTGCCATCAGTGCCGCGCATGTCCCCATCATGAAGGTAAAGGCGATCAGGATCGACGGCGTTACCTGCTGGAGGTAAACAAGTGCCGACAAAGCTGCTGCCAGCCCTGCCATTACCAGATTGACGGCAAGCAGCAATTTGCGACGATCCATCAGATCCGCGACCGCCCCGGCAAAGATGGCAAACAGGAACACCGGCAGCGTAGTTGCGGCCTGTACTAGTGCCACGGACAATGGCGATGGCGAAAGTTCGGTCATCAGCCAACCGGCACCAACGTCATGCATCCATGTGCCAATATTGGAAACAACTGTTGCAACCCATAGGAAGGCAAAAGCACGATGGCGGAAAGGCGACCATGGGCCTGCTACGATTTTGGTCGCGGTCGCGTTTTCTGAATTTTGTGTGTTCATCTTATCCGTTCCCTATTGCCCAGCCAGAATGTGATCGGTGATCACAAATCCCGCCGTCATCGCCACAACCAAAAGTGCCCCGACAATTTTTGGGGGTGCTGGCAGCGGCAGATCAAGCCATCGACATCCGCCGCCAATCGCAAGCCCCAATCCAATACCCGTCAAAAGCTGTATCATGATCCTATTCTCCTGCTTTTGGAGTATGACCGGTCGGCCCGGCGCAATTTTTGCGGTTGTCACAGCGCCGATGCGGAAACCACCGATCCACCGCCAGATAGCCGATCGTCATGGCAAGCACCAGAAGGGCCCCTGTCATAGCCGGTGGTGCTGGAACCGGGATATGGATCACCCGGCACCCGATACCGATCAGGATTGCCAGTAAAAGTCCAAATACGATTTTCATGATTTTCAATCCGCTTCGGCATCCGTCCATCAACGGCTCTGCCGGTGGGAACCGGGCGAGTTATATTGTCCCGCCCGGTTCATGACGGCACTAGACTGCAAAGCAAGAGCAGCCAAGTGCTCCCCAGAACGATTTCGCGTCCGCGACAGGTACAGGATTATTCCAGGCAATCCCGTGATCATGTCCATGGACACCGCAGCCATGATTACAAGCGTCATGACATGCGCGCTCCTCGTGACGAGCATGGAATTCCGGGCGCTGACCGGGGCTTTCGTGATGCAAAACCGGGCTCCAGGAAGGAGATGCTGGTGGTATTTCCGGCGACAGGGACTGATAACCGTCTTCGCCATAGACTACGTCACCGCCCACCATGGTCAGGACCGAATTGATCCGGCGAATTTCTTCGGGCGGAACGCTCAGATAGTCAGCGGACAGGATTGCCAGATCGGCATATTGTCCGGGTGCAAGCGTTCCTTTGACATCCGCCTCGCCCGAGAACCATGCCGACCCCTTTGTCCACAGCATAAGTGCGGTTTCACGATCAAGGACATTGTCGTTGTCGTAAAGCGACATACCGCCAACCGTCTTGCCGGTGGTCAGCCAGTAAAGCCCGACCCAGGGATCATAGGATGCAACACGGGTCGCATCCGTTCCCGCCCCGACCGGAAGACCATATTCCAGCATTTTGCTGACCGGCGGGGTCGCCATGGCGGCATCCTTGCCGTAACGGTCGATGAAATATTCGCCCTGGAATGCCATGCGATGCTGGATCGCAATCCCCCCGCCCAGTGCCTTGATTCGTTCAATATTGCGTTCGGAAACGGTTTCGGCATGATCGATGATGAAGCGTGTCTTGAACGGCTGCTTGCCATTCACCCGTTCGAATACCCCAAGGAAACGGTCGATGGTTTCGTCATAGGTCGCATGAATACGGAACGGCCATGCCCGTTCGGCCAGCAATTCGACGATGGGTTCCAGTTCGCTTTCCATGACCGGCGCCAGATCGGGGCGCGGTTCAAGGAAGTTTTCAAAATCTGCTGCCGACCAGGCAAGGTTTTCACCGGCGCCGTTCATCCGCAACATATCATCGCCAGCACCCGGTTCGGTCATTCCGACCCAGCGTTCATAATCGCTAAGCTCGTTCCCGGCGTTTTGCGCAAACAGGTTATAGGCGATGCGGACGGTCATCTGCCCGTCATCATGCAGACGGCGAATGACATCGTAGTCTTCGGGATAATTCTGTCCGCCGCCGCCCGCATCAATGACGCTGGTGATGCCAAGCCGGTTCATTTCACGCATATAGTGACGGGTGGAATTGATCTGATCGTCGATCGGCAGCTTCGGTCCCTTGGCCAGCGTGGAGTAAAGGATCAGCGCGGATGGCTTGGCGACCAGGAGTCCGGTCGGATTGCCCTTGGCATCCTTTTCAATCACGCCACCGGGCGGGTTTGGCGTGTTCTTATCAAAACCAAGAACCTTGATGGCGGCCTGATTAAGCAGGGCCTGCCCATAAAGGTGCAGGATGAAAACCGGCGTATCTGGTGCGGCAGCATTGATTTCATCAAGGGTTGGCATCCGGCGTTCGGCAAACTGGAATTCCGACCAGCCGCCAACAACACGCACCCATTGCGGGGCTGGCGTGACAGCCGCCTGCGTTTTAAGCATGCGTAGCGCGTCAGCAACGGACGGCACGTTTTCCCAGCGCAATTCCATGTTGAAGTTAAGACCACCGCGAATAAGGTGGGTATGGCTGTCATTCAGCCCCGGAATGATGCGACGGCCGCCGCCATTGATCATTTTGGTTTTGCGATCGGCCAGTTTGCGTATCCCGGCTTCGTCACCGACCGCAAGAACCTTGCCATCGGCAATCGCGATGGCTTCTGCTTCCGGAGTCTTTGGGTCGAGTGTCGTGACCTTGGCGTTGTAAATGATGGTGTCGGCGGTGTCTTTCATTTGCTGGCTCCTGATCCCTGTAATCGGCAAAGTCGACAAGGCGGCCGTGGCGGCAACACCTTTCACGAAAGTCCGGCGTTTCATTGATTTGATCCCTGCAAAAAAGGCAGCCTGAGACAAGCGATTGACCGGTCCACTGCCAAAAAGAAGAGGCACGACGGAGATCCCCTTTCCGTCGTGCCCTCACATCAGGAAGCAGCCTGCGGTGCGAGGCGCGGACCGTGTTCGACACGTTCCGGTGCCTTGTGAACCATGGTGTAGGCATAATCGACGCCCATGCCATATGCGCCGGAATGTTCTTTCACGAGTGCCATTACATCGTTGTAGGTTTCACGGTGTGCCCAGTCGCGCTGCCATTCCAGCAGAACCTGCTGCCAGGTGACCGGTACGACACCGGCCTGCACCATACGATCCATCGCATAATTATGCGCATCGACCGACGTACCGCCGGATGCATCGGCGACCATATAGATTTCATAACCGCCTTCAAGCATTGCACAGAACGCGAAGGAGTTGTTACAGACTTCGGTCCACAGGCCGGAAACGATCACTTTTTTGCGGCCGTTTGCAGCCAGTGCATCGCGTACTTTCTGATCGTCCCAGGAATTCATTGAGGTACGTTCAAGAAGCGGATTTTCAGGAAATACTGCCAGAAGTTCCGGATAGGTATGGCCCGAAAAGCTCTCTGTTTCGACGGTCGTGATCGTGGTCGGGATGTTGAAAATCTTGGCAGCCTTCGCCAGACCAACGGTGTTGTTTTTCAGAACCTGGCGGTCAATCGACTGAACGCCGAATGCCATTTGCGGCTGATGATCGATGAAGATGATCTGCGAATTTTTCGGGGTAAGAAGTTCGAGCTGCGACATGATAATTCTCCTGTGAATGACGTAAGTCTTGTCTGTTGATCCCCACCCGTTTTCATCTGTGCTCGGGTGATGAGGAGATAATGACATCTTTCAAAAATGGAACAATTCTGCTATTTTGAGACAAATTATCCCAAATTTGAGACAAATTAACGATGGATCGTTTTGCTGAACTGCGCGCTTTTGTCGCAGTGGTTGAGAATTCCGGCTTTACCGCAGCGGCACGGGCATCACGCCTGCCCCGGTCTACGGTAAGCCGATTGGTCATGGGTCTTGAAGAAAGGTTGAATACACAGCTTCTTCAGCGATCGACGCGAAGCGTTGCAACCACCAGTACGGGGCAGGTTTATTATGAACGTGCCCGGCAGGTACTTGATGATCTTGACGAGATTGACCTTGCCGTTACGACAACGTCTTCGACACCGTCAGGACATTTGCGCATTAGTGCGCCCCTGCCCTTTCAGGGTATCAACTTCGCCCAAACCGTGGCGAATTTTGTAAAAGTCTATCCGGATATGACGGTTTCAATGGATTTGGAAACCCGACTGGTCGACCCGGTATCGGAAGGCTATGACCTGATCGTGCGAATCGCCCGCCCGGATGAAGAAACCAATCTTGTTGATCACCGCATTGCGACGCTGAAATATGTCACCTGTGCGGCGCCGATGTATGTTCGAAAATACGGAATGCCACAAACGCCAGCCGATCTGCGCAATCACAAGCTGATTGTCTACGCAAACCGCAATCGCATGCGGAACTGGGTCTATCAGACAGCCAATGGCCGGGTCGAAATCAAAGCAGAATCTGCGATGAAGACCAACAATATGGAAGCATTGATGGTCTGGGTCGAAAACGGTCTGGGCATATCCGTGCTTCCGGAATATGCCCTTCGCGAGGCTTTCAAATACAAAAGATTGGTCAAGCTGCTTGAGGATTACGAACTGCCGAAGCTTTGCCTGCAGGTCATCTATCCCCCTACCCGGCACCTTTCATCAAAAGTACGCCTGTTCACCGATATGGTCGCCGAGGAATACTCAGCTGTTCACTTCTGAGACCAAAAGACTGTGTAAACAAGCCAACGGAATATCGATTACAGGACTTCCTTGACCTTGGTCGCAAGATCCTTGAGCGAAAAGGGTTTGGGTAGGAAGTGAACACCGTTTTCTTCGTCAAGTTCGTCACGATAGGTATCTTCGGCATAGCCCGAAATAAAGATGACCCGCAAATCCGGACGCTTTTCGCGCAGCATCCGGATCAATGTCGGGCCATCGATCCCCGGCATCACCACATCGGAAATGACCAGATCAATGGTCTTGTCGGTTTTGGCCAGAACCTCAAGCGCGTTATCGCCATTATTAGCTTCAAGCACGTCATAGCCTTTGCCGCGAAGCGCACGCGCACCGAATGTCCGCACCGCGTCCTCGTCTTCGACCAGAAGAATCGCGCCGGTACCGGTCAGATCGCGTGAGGGGGCTTCTTCGGCCACCGCACGGGTTTCGGCCAGTTCTTCTTCGGTCGCCTCGTAATGCGGAAGATAGATCGTAAAGGTCGTGCCGACACCGGGCTCGGACTGGACGGCCACGAAACCACCGGTCTGTTTGACGATCCCGTAAACGGTCGACAGACCAAGGCCTGTGCCCTCGCCCCGCTGCTTGGTCGAGAAGAAGGGTTCGAAAATACGCGTCAGGTTATCCTTGGGAATGCCGATACCGGTATCGGAAACCTCGATCCGAATATAATCCCCCGGCGGGATCAGTTCGGTGCCTGTGTTGCGGGCTTCGTCAACAATCTCGGTGCCGGTCTGAACCGTCAGGGTCCCGCCATTGGCCGCCATGGCATCGCGCGCATTGACAACCAGATTGATGATCACCTGATCGAGCTGGCCCGGATCAACCTTCACCAGACCAATATCGCGACCATGGCTGACCTTCAGATCGATCTTTTCACCGATCAGACGACGCAGCAGGTTCGACATTTCCGCCAGCGCATCGGTGATATTGATGATTTTGGGCTGCAATGTCTGACGTCGCGAAAACGCCAGAAGCTGCCGGACAAGATTGGCCGCACGATTGGCATTCTGTTTGATCTGCATGATATCGGCGAAGCTTGGGTCACCCGGCCCATGGCGCGACAACAGCAGATCGCAGAAGCCGATCATCGCGGTCAGCAGGTTATTGAAATCATGCGCAACCCCACCCGCAAGCTGCCCGACCGCCTGCATTTTCTGCGACTGGGCAAATTGTTCCTCAAGGTTCTTTTGTTCGGTCGTATCAAGGAAGTTCAGCAGAAGCGCACCGGCTTCACCCGATCGTCCGGCCACACGTTGCAGGTAAATCTGCGCGGCAACGCCGCGTGAACCCTGCAAACGAGCCTCGATCTGCCCCCCCTTACCCATGCCCATGACCGCCTTGGACAGATAGCGCGCGACCTCGTCGCGGTCTTCCGGCAGGATCAGTTCAAGAATGGAACGACCAATCACCCGTTCATGACGTTGACCCGCCGTTTCGATAAAGGCACGGTTGGCGTCGGTAACCGTGCCCGACATATCAGCCAGAACAATCGAAAGCGGACTGTCATCAAAGAACCAGCGCACCCGACGTTCGGTTTCGGCAAGGGCATGTTCCCATTCATGGGCTGGCATCGGATCGGGGAATACGACAGCCTGGCTTCGAATCGGACCGGTGCCGGGCGCATTGATCGAATGAGTGACAAAGCATTTGATCGGCTCGCCACCTTTGACCTTAAGCTTGACTTCGCCATTCATGCCATCGCCGACAATAAGGTCCGCCAGTTCCAGCGTACCACTGGCAAAATCTTGCGGTTCACCGCCCAACCAGTTTGCCAGACGCCGGTTCAGGTAAAGAATACGACCTTCTTCATCAAGACCGCAAACCCCCACAGGCAGGCGCTCAATCATCTGATCAGCCTGCTCGCTTCCGGCACCATTTGCCATCCGCGAAGCCACCCCGCCGACGGTCATCTCATCATCGGAACCCGTCACAAACGCGCCAAAGGCAGCAGACTGTTCGGCAACGACAAGCGAACGTCCTGCTTCGGGCATGGCGGATGGATCGATACCGTCAACGGTCCAGAGCATCTGACCGGCGCGCGCATTTGCTGCTGTTACCGAAATCCGAAGGCAGGCCGTCCCCGCATCATAGGCCTCTTCAACAATGTTTTCTGCCGAAGCATCGTCGATCGCGGTATCATTGTTTCTTTCGGCATCATCTGCTGCGGTGTCGGAAGGTGCAGCAAGCGCAAGCTGTTCACGCTTTTTGGCTTGCGAAAAATCGACATAAATCTCGCCCGCTTCCCCCCGCATTGCACGTGTCCGCAAATCGGCCAGCTCGGAACTGCCGACGTCCAGATAACTTAAACGTGCCTCAAGGGCGGCAAGCATGTCTTCGCCCGGCTCAATACCAAGCTTGCGGGGGAACGCGGGGTTGGCATAAAGCGTGCGGCCATAGGCATCAATCAGGGCAACACCGATATCGGAATGCGACAGGCCACTTAACAGCGGGGCGAGATCACGATCAGCTGATGATCGCCAGCGCGCAGACAGGGATAGAGCGGCCACCGCGACGATCGCCACCCCAGTTACCATGGACCCGATGATCCACATGATACGCGCATCAAGACCAGCCTTTGCCATGACCTGTAACAGTACATAAACAAAAGCGACAAATGCGACACTTACAGCAAGGATAATTCCCCGAAACAGCACGCGACCGCCTTTAACGCCAATAACTTACAATATTGCTCTATACTTTTAGCTGCTATTGGCCTGACTGGCTACCGGCAAGTTTTACATTAGCTGGAACGCATCATGCACCCTGCGTGGGATCCCGCCCTAGCGCATGATCGCAGCGGCAATTTCCTGCCCCAGATCGGCAATCGCAGCGTTCCGCTCCTCCATTGAGGCCGAAGTCTGCGTGATATAGATCGCAACAATCACTGGTTTTCGTTCCGGCGGCCAGATCACCGCAACAATCGCACGCGATCCAAAGCCCCCCGCACCAGTGCGGTCCGCAATTTTCCAATCATCGGGTAAACCGGCCCTTAGCAACGGACCACCAACCTGATTTTCCGTCAACCAATCTTCCAAAAGTTGTCTGGATTCCAGAGACAGTGCATCACCAAACAACAAATAGGTAAGCGTGGCACGCATGGCGTTCGGTGTAGTCGTATCGCGCGCATCGCCGGGTGTTGCAGCATTCAAATCAGGTTCGATTCGATCAAGGCGCGTCACATCGTCACCGATATCACGCAAATAAGCCGTCAGCACATCAGGCCCGCCCAGCACATCCAGAACAAGGTTCGCCGCTGTATTATCGCTCAGATGCAATGCGGCTTCGCACAGCTCCCCAATCGTCATCCCGCTATCAACATGCTTTTCGGTAATCGGGGAATAAGTGACCAGATCATCTGAGCGGTAAGTAATCCGGCGATCAAGCGTTTCGCTTTCACGGTCTACCTTATTCAGCACCGCCGCACAGGCAAGCAGCTTGAAGGTACTGGTTAACGGAAAACGTTCATCGGCGCGATATTGCCATTCCCGTCCGTTTTCAACATTCAGAATACTGACACCAACCCGCGCATCAAGCCGGGTTTCAACCGTGTGAATGGCATCCAACAGTCGATCATTGGCCGATGCAGCCATTGATATCCCAAACGGAACCATAAAAAATAGAATGGCAGCAGTTGCCAGAACGGCACTTTTAAAGGCAGGCATGTTTTGTCGACTTCCCGGAAACAGAAACAAACAGATAGCGAAGCAGGCTGCTTGTCACCGGGATTAACGGCTGAATTTTGGCGCAATAATGTCGAAAGGCCGAATTTGCGATTGGCAGGAGGTCGCGCAGTCAGCCCAGCTTCTTGCCACGCTGGCGGAAAACGAACGAGATGATTTCGGCCACCGCCTTGTAATGTTCCGGCGGGATTTCCTGATCGACTTCCACTGTTGCAAACAGGGCGCGTGCAACTGGCGGGTTTTCCATAATGGTCACGTTGTTTTCTTCGGCTACTTCACGGATTTTAAGCGCGATATTGTCCTGACCTTTGGCCACACACATCGGAGCTTCCATCGCATTGATGTCGTATTTAAGCGCCACGGCATAGTGGGTCGGGTTGGTGATCACGACGTCGGCGGTCGGAACGTTCTGCATCATGCGTTGCTGGGCGCGCTGCATCCTGATCTGGCGGACCTTGGCCTTGATTTCCGGGCTGCCCTCAGTCTGTTTGTATTCGTCCTTGATCTCCTGCTTGGACATCTTCATCTGTTTATTGAATTCATACCGCTGATAGGCAAAATCCAGCCCGGCAATCACCGCTGTCAATGAAATGGCCGCGATCATCAGAATGACGATCATGTCGTAAAGCCGTTCCAGCATCAGTTCGACCGGGATCTGAGGATAAAGTTCGACATCCATCAATTCAGGAACGATAACAAACCCCAGCACGGCCCCGACCAAAACGATTTTGAAAACGTTCTTGACGAATTCGACCATGTTCTTCATCGAGAATAGGTTCTTTGCCCCATTCAGAGGGTTAAGTTTATCCGGTTTGGGAGAAATGCGTTCAGCCGCGATTACAAGACCGTTTTGCAGTAAATGCCCGGCGGCAGCAAAAAACACTAAAAGAACGAAGGGGATGCCCAGCACGTAAAGCATTCCCAACAGCACATCCTTCATCAGTACCGGCAAGCCTGCCTGACTGACATCATACATATGCGGATGTTCAATAAATCCTAAGGACAGGTCGCGAACAGATCGCGCCATATCGGGCGCCATCATGACCATCACCAGACCGCCACCAAACAGCAGCATGAAGCTACCGACTTCCTTGGAAACCGGCACTTGTCCCTTCTTTCGGGCATCTTCAAGCTTTTTACTTGTTGGGTCTTCTGTCTTTTGGCTGTCGTCTTCTTCGGCCATTCCCATACCATTCCGGGCTGCCCGGCATTATGCCGGAAGGTTGGCTATCCCTAGGGGTTGACGAAACTTTCCAACCCGTTTTCATAATATTCCAAAAATACCATCATCATCGTCGGCAATGCCAGTGCCAGCAGAACAAAAGCCAATCCGATCTGGATTGGCATCGCCACAAAGAACACCGGTAACTGGGGCATCAACTTGTTCAAAATACCCAACGCCACCTGAAGCACGATAGCAACGATCAGGAACGGGGCGGAGATTTTCATAGCGATGATAAAGCTTTCATTTATCGCTTGTGCGAAAAACTCGCTCATATCTCCGACCGGCAACACCCCGCCTGGCGGAAACAGGGAATAGCTTTCAAACACAGCCTGTATCATCAGGTGATCAAGACCGGTCGCAAAAATCAGTACCATGCCAATCTGCGTGATGAAATTGCCCGTGACGGCACTTTGTGCACCAGACAATGCATCACCGCTAAACGCGTTCGCCATCGACGAACTATAGGCAATGATCGATCCTGCCGTCTGCAGGCCGGCCATCATGACCTGCCCAAACAGGCCAAAAAACGCCCCAACGGTTATCTCATACGCCAAATGCAAAAAAAGCGTCGGCGCGTCGGCCGGTTGTTCGGGGATAAGTGGCCCGGCCAGCGGCGAAATCACCACGGCGACCCAAAAGGCAAAAACCAAGCGCGCACGCGCCGGTACAACTCGCGCCCCGATGCCCGGCATAAAGGCGAACGCCGCCCCGACCCTGGCGAAGCTCATCAGGACCACATAGACATTAAGCGTCAGAAGATCTTCGAGATTCATCTTCTTTCAGGATGTCCCGTTATTGGTTCGCTTTACTAGTTCGGCAGGCCGATAAAATGATCGACCATTCGTCCCATGAACTCGTTCATTTCCGTCATCATGAAAGGCAAAAGAACCAGAAGAGCTATAAAAATCACGAGGATTTTAGGTACAAAAGTCAGAGTCATTTCCTGGATTTGGGTCAAAGCCTGAAACAGCGCAATAACCAAACCCACCCCTAATGCTATCAGCATCAAGGGCGTACTGACCTTTAGAAGAGTCCATACGGCATCATAGGCCACGTCCATGATTTCCGCTTGATCCATAGGGTCTTCCTGCCTCGTCTTCCGTCACGTTACACCATTCATACAGGATAAGGCCGGTGATGGGCCATGATTTCCTGCAATTTCAATTTGATCGCCCCGAAAACAAAAAACCGCACGAAAATCGTGCGGCTTGTCCCAGGCATCCATCCGACAATTCAATCACCGTCAGATCGGCATGCTCAATACGCTTTGATAAGCTTCGACTGCCTTGTCACGGACACTGACCACGGTACGCAGCGTGACTTCGGCAGCCGAAACAGCGGTCACCACTTCATGCAGTTCCGCGTCACCAACGATGGCCTTCTGGGTCATCTGTTCGCTGTTCACCATGGTTGCACGGGCATCAATTGCCGCCCCCTTCACCATGTCGGCAAAACTTTCCCCCGGGTTGACGGTCTGACCGTTACCGCCAACACGCTCGGCCACGCTCGCGGTTTTACCGCTTGCAGCGTTACGGTAGGCAGAAATGGCATCGTTGAAACTGGCAACCATCGGTTCGTATCCTTAAAGCGGCGTTCGCAGACCTGATATTTTGTGACTTACTGCAGAATATCAAGGGTCTTGAGCAGCATGCTGCGCGAAGACTGTATCACATTGAGGTTGGCTTCATAACTTCTCTGTGCTTCACGCAAATCCATCATTTCGACCAGCGTTTCAACATTCGGGGTTTGAACATAACCCTGATCATTGGCGGCCGGATGGCTCGGTTCGTATTTCATACCAAAATCGGACTTGTCCGTCATGACTTTATTAACCTTGACCAGCTCGACGCCGATTTCGCGATCCATCACATTCTTGAAAGTCAGCAGCTTGCGGCGATACGGGTCCTGCCCCTGTGCGGTCGGAAGGCTGTCTGCGTTGGCAACGTTTTCAGCCGCGATACGAAGTCGGGTACCCTGTGCGCGCATGCCGGCAGCGGAAATTTTAAAAGCTTTGTAAAGTTCCATGATCGCTTATTCCTTCAACGCTGCTTATGCGCGGCCCAAAGCCGAAATCATCATTGACTTATGCTTGGCATAAAGTCGGGTCATGGTCTGATAATCGACCTGGTTTTCGTTCATCTTGACCATCTGCTCTTCAAGGATGACTGCGTTTTTGCCGGGCGCGACCTCATAGTTCTTGCGCACTTCCTCGTCCTTGAAGTTCTGCGGTTTGTGCAGGCCCTGGCTGTGACCCGGCGCGGTCGCCTGCATCGCCAGAATGAACTGGCGGTCGCGACCGATGGTCTTCGGGTCGAATTCTTTAAGGTCGTTGGCGCGGTAATTCGGCGTATCGGAGTTGGCAATATTCTGCGCGATGACTTCCTGACGCTGCGTCAGCCAGTCCATCTTTTCTTTCAGATTGGCGAACATGCCAAGTTTGCCGATATCCATTGCCTGCTCCTGTTATCGCGACCCCAGTATTAGGCGGGCCGGTAAAGTCGAAGTTAACGCCGTGCCCGGATCGGGCCCCGGATCTTGCGAAAGGTGATTTTTGCCGCCCGGCTCGATCCTGAAAACTACAGTGCATGAGGCGTGCCAAAAGCCGGAAAAGCGTTAAATTACAATGCCAGGCCGGGTTACTATCGGTGGCACTGGACCGCGACGGACAAAGCGGGCATATTGTGTCGCGTCTGGCGAATTTCTTTCGCCATCTATCGAAACCGGGACATTTCATGCTCTATCTCACACGAAAAGTTGGCGACTCCGTTGTTATTGACGACAACATCGAAGTTACCGTCGTTGAGGTTCGCGGCAAAACCGTGAAGCTGGGCTTCACCTTTCCCGAAGATGTGCAGGTCCTGCGGCGCGAACTTTATGATCGCATTCAGGAAGAAAACCGTTCGGCTGCGGCCAGTGCGGATCTTGTGCGTCAGTTGGGGCAGGTGGCCAATGCGGTTGCCGACAATATGAAAAACAGTCCTGACGCCGACAAAGACGACGGTAAAGACTGATTTTTCGGTCGCGCAATCACCGGCATGGGCCGGGGATGCAAGACCACCGACATACGACAGGTAATCTCGTCATCCTCCTGGCAGGTAGCCGGGATATTGACCCCATCTGTCGGATTTGCATGTGCCGGCCCCTACCTGCTCCGTTACAGCATCATCAACATTCTGACCGGTTGCAGGTGACGGCAACGATTTGTTGACCATCTTGTGGCTATGGTCGAGGCTTGTGAAGGGCAATAGAGCCGCACAAAACGCGGGAACTTGACGAGATGGGCAAGAATGACCGGTAACCGACCCAAGGTCGACATCACCGATCCGCGCGAAATCCGCACGGAAAATCTTGCCGCGCCCGGTTCGAACGACCAAAAAGCCGTGGCGTTAAGCTATGCCCATGGCCGGGATAACGCGCCGATATTAAGCGCGAAGGGCGAAGGCAGTGTTGCGGAACAGATATTGCAACTCGCTTTTGCCAACGGGATCAAAGTCCGCAAAGACAGCGATCTTGCAGAAATTCTGATGGCTGTGGACGTCGATAGTGAGATACCGCTCGAAGCGTTCGCTGCCGTCGCCGAGATTCTGAACTATATATACCGTATCAACCGGATTTACGGTGATCCGGCGAAGAAACGACCGACAACGTCGAATATCGACCAAGTGTCGGCAAACAGTTTTGCAGATCGCAACCGGGAAGATCCAAATGAGCCCTGAACAATTCAAACCCGATCAGTTCAAAAAAGATCTCAAGCGTGTTTTATCCCTGATCACGGCCAGTCAGCGATTTGTCGATGACGGCAAAGTGGTCGAGCTGAACACACTGGAAACCAAAATTTCCGATCTGTGTGTGCAGGCACGTGCAATGAATGGTGAACAGCGCCGCGAGGTCGCACCACTTCTGGCGGCTCTGACCGACGATCTGGCACGTCTCGAAACCACGATGCACAAGGAATATTCCGAACTGCAACGCCAGTTGCGCGGCCTTAGCAATAACGCACAGGCAACCAATGCCTATGCCAATGCTGCCCGCACCACCCGCTAAGCAACACAAGTTCCGCCGTTCCGTGACTTGCCATCTGATCGCGGAACTGCATGGTGACTTGCCTGCCGGGGCCGTGCACGGTAAACAGAACAGGTTCCGGTTGACTGAATCGGGCTATGCAACAGGTTCGTCGCGGGGAAGGTAACCTGATGGAATTTAGCGCTTATTTCCGATTTGTGGCTGCTCTGGTTTTTGTGCTGGGCATGATCGGGGTTTTGGCGCTGGTGGCACGGCGTTTTATCCCCGGTGCGCGCAACATAAACCGCCGCAGCAAGGAACGCCGACTTTCCATCGTGGAAGTCGTTCCTGTTGATACAAAAAGACGTCTGGTTCTTTTTAAACGCGACGACACGGAACATCTGGTACTGCTGGGGCCGTCCGGCGATTGCGTGATCGAACGCAATATCGGCACCCATTTTTCCGAAGTTCTCAGCGACGATATCCGCATTCACAGTGACGACGGCCTGCCGGATGCATCACCAATCGATACCCCGCCGACAAAGACCAACGGGAAACAACCCGCATGACCATCGCGCTCATTTCGCATTCCCGGCAGGATCAAACCAAACAGAAGCATCAAGCGCGTAACGGTTACGTGCCGCGCTGGCTGGTTCTGATCGCGATCTGGTCGCTGGTGCCATTGATTGCCATCGGATTTGGTGGTGATACCGTTCACGCGCAGACATTCAATTTCGACCTTGGGGATGGTCCGGGCGTAACGTCGTCTGGCCGGATGATCCAGCTTATCGGTCTGCTCACGGTGCTTAGCCTTGCACCCGCTATCCTGATGATGGTGACATCCTTTACCCGGATCGTGGTGGTTCTCAGCCTGCTGCGTACTGCCCTTGGCATTCAGCAATCGCCGCCCAATCAGGTCATGGTGAGTCTGGCGCTGTTTCTGACGTTATTCATCATGATGCCAACGATGGAGCGGGTCTGGGACGAAGGCCTGCAACCGATGATCAACGGCGATATCGACGAATTTGAAGGCATGGAAAGATCGGTGCGACCGGTTCATGACTTCATGATGACGCAGGTCCGCGACCGCGACCTTGAACTGTTCGTCAATCTTGCAAATGTCGAAGTCACCGGACCAGAAACCATTCCGCTGCGGGCTCTGATCCCGGCCTTCATGATCAGTGAACTGCGCCGTGCGTTTGAAATCGGCTTCCTGCTGTTTATCCCGTTCCTGATCATCGACATGGTGGTTGCCAGTATCCTGATGTCGATGGGTATGATGATGCTGCCGCCGGTCATCATCTCGTTACCCTTCAAGCTGATATTCTTTGTGATGGTCGATGGATGGTATCTGATATCGGGGTCACTGGTCGAAAGTTTCGGCGGGTAGCCAGCATTTACGAGAACACCAAAATAAAAGCCGCCTTGCAGAAGCAGGCGGCTCAGACCGCTGACAAACCCCGTCATATTTTGGCGGGGTTTTTCTTTTAGAGGTGTTTGAAAGCTGGCTTGAGTGTGCCGAGGGGATTATCCCTCGGCGATTGGCCCCTTGGGGCCCAAAGCCAGGGCTATTTTCTTGATATTTTGGGCGGCGGCGGCCAGCAGACATTGGCATTTGACATTGATC